>NZ_JACVVY010000002.1:0-537547 GCF_020658175.1 Clostridioides sp. ES-W-0018-02
ATAGAGATAACAGCAGAAGATGGAACAACTAAAAAAGAATATAAGATAGAGTTGGCAGCTAGTAGTGCAAATGATATAGAATCAACAAGTATAGGAACATTAGATGAAGCGAATAAAAAAGTAACAGATATACCAGTAGCAACAAAAGTAAGTGAGTTAAAAAATGCAATAACACCATCATCAGGAGCAAGTGTTGAGATATTAGATGCAACAGGTGGAAGTGCAGTAACAAATCAAGATGATACAGTAAGTACAACTATGGTAATAGAGATAACAGCAGAAGATGGAACAACTAAACAAGAATATAATATAGAATTACAGAGTAATCCAATTTCAACTTCTTTATCTTCTTTAGGAAGATTGATGAGTAATATAATTAATTTTAATAGATAGTTTGAATTGGTCTTTATATAAACTATATAGGTACTATAGTTTTATATTAATCTGTACCATTTAAAATAGGTTAATGTAAGTTATTTAATATAATATAAGTATTATTACTTTCCTTAATATAATAAATAATTTATTTGATTTAAAATGATAGAAATAAAAAATATTAAAGACTGTAAATGAATTTGTATAAGAGCAAGTTTATTACAGTCTTTTTAATGAATACAATTAATAAATGTAAAACAAAGCGGTAATGTAAAATAATTTGTGCTTCAAGGTTAATAAAAATCTTCTTTATGGCAATGATTTAAATATAATCAAATGTCGTAAAGGAGATTTTTTATGAATACTTTAAGAAAACAATTAGTCAAAGAAATTATATCAGATGGAGAATTTATAAAATCTGGAGATATAAGTAGTTATCTAAGAGATATGTTCAAAGATATATTACAAGAGATGTTAGAACGAGAAGTGGCATTAGAGCTAGGTTATGAAAAGGGCGACAGCCATAACAAGAATACAACTAATAGAAGAAATGAATATAGCAAAAAAACTGTAAAGTCACAATTTGGAGATTTACAACTAGACGTTCCAAGAGACAGAGATAATGACTTTAACCCAGTAGTCGTTCCTAAAAATATTAGAGATATCTCAGGAATCGAAGAAAAAATAATATCACTTTATGCAAGAGGTATGTCAACAAGAGATATACATGACCAAATATTAGATTTATACGGTATAGAAATTTCAGCTGATCAAGTAAGTAATATAACAAATATTGTAATTCAAAGAGCTAAAGAGTGGCAAAATAGAACTCTTGAACAAGTTTATCCTTTTGTATTTATGGATGAAATTCATTACAAAGTAAGAGATGATGGAAAAATAAAAAATAAAGCTGCATATGTAGTTCTAGGAGTAAATAAGGATGGTTTCAAAGATATTTTAGGAATATGGATAGGTGAAAACGAAACTTCAAAGTTTTGGTATAGTGTTTTAACCGATTTAAAAAATAGAGGTGTTAAAGATGTATTAATTTTTAGTGTTGATGGATTAAATGGCTTTAAAGAGGCGATAGCCGCAAGTTATCCTAATTCTATAATACAAAAATGTATAATCCATCAGATAAGAAATACTTTTAAATATGTTTCATACAAAGATTCAAAAGCATTAATAAGTGATTTTAAATCTGTATATAAAGCAGTTAATGAACAAGAAGCCTCATCGGCTTTAGATAAAATAGATAAAAAATGGGGTAAACAATATCCTTCGGCAATTAAAGTTTGGAGAAATAACTGGGATGTTATAGCACCATTTTTTAGTTTTCCTGAAGAAATAAGGACTATAATGTACACTACAAATATAATTGAAGGACTTAATAGACAGTTTAGAAAGGTCACAAAAACAAAGTCCACTTTTCCATCAGACGACTCACTATTAAAAATATTGTTCTTAGCAAGTGAAAATGTGATGAAAAAATGGACTATGAGATATAGAAACTGGGATAGTATATATAATCAGTTATCTATATTCTTTGATAACAGAATATAATTTTTAAAAATTATATTTCAAAAATTTGCCATAATATATATGGTTTCCAAAAATATTTAGAAATATCCCAGTATATATATTTTACAATTTATTAGAATAAAATTCATATATTGGGAAATATTAATAGTAAATAAATAATTGTTGCTATAAAGTAGAAATTATTTTTAAAAGTGCAAATTAATTTACAGTCTCTATAATTAAATTAACTTTTTAATATTTTTATATCAGTTTAAAACTTCACATAATTTTCATATGAATTATCTATTAAATTCACACACAAGAGTTATTATATAAACATAGAAGATAGTAAAACTAGCTTAAAAACATAATATAATACCCTATACAAAATAGTGGCAACTCTCCCTCACATCCTCAATTGTTGCCACTATTTTAATTTTTTGTATAAAACAAAAAACCCCACCATAAAGTGGAGTCTTTCATAAATCTCATCTAACCTAAGCCTTAAAACAAACAGAATTTTTAACCTCAAGCTCTCTATTTATCTTAGCAACCTTAATCTTAATCTTGTCCTTCAAAGGGATACACCCTATATTGCTTTCACTTCTCACATTAACACTTCCAACAAACTTACCAGAATCATTATAATACTTTGCAACACCAACAATATCTCCCTTATTGATAGGATAGCTCATGCTCTTAAACACTATCTTAGGATTGATATTCTCATTATCTGAAACAACACCATATAAATCTTTATCTACTTTAACCTTTATCTTAAAATCATCAATACCATCAACACAAGGAGTTTCTATAGTATCTCCCTTATGAGCTATCTTCTTAGAATGGAAATTATCTTTACCATACTTCAATAAACTAGCAGAAGAAGAAATTCTACTCTTCTTATTACCATCACCAAGCACAACACCTATTAATCTATGATTTCTTTCATTTTTAGCATCTTTAGGAACCATCATAGAAAATGCAAAACAATATCCAGCATTATCTGTATAACCTGTCTTTATTCCATCTACACCAGGAACTGAAACAAGTAGAGGATTTGTATTGTAGTGTGTAAAATCCTTTTTAGTATCATTATAAACTTGCATAGTAGTTATTCTAGTAACCTGACTTTCATAATGGTCATACATATACTTTCCAAGAGTAACTATATCATGAGCTGTTGATATGTTTTCTATAGGAGGCTCTTTACGTTCTGGGTCAGTATATCTAGGAAGACCATTTGGATTAAAATAATACGTATCATGCATTCCTATTTCTTCAGCTTTCTTATTCATCATATCTACAAAACTCTTTTCATCTTTACCAATGTATTTTGCTATGGCCATAGCTGCATCATTTCCAGAAACAAGCATAAGACCCTGCATAAGCTCTCCTAGAGGTATTTCATCTCCATCTTTAAGCTTACAAGTAGAACCTCCAACAGAAGCTGTAGACTTGTCTATTTTTACTATATCAGTTTCTTTAACTTGATTCTTATCTACTGCCTCTATTGCAAGTAAAAATGTCATCATCTTACTTAAGCTAGCTAGAGGCATTTTTTCGTCGCTATTTTTTTCAAATAATATTCTTCTAGTATCTTGGTCTATAAGCAATGCCGCCCTTGACGAATTTGGGACTGGTGGATTATCTGCAAATGAGAATCCAGGTGTTATAAATGTAAAAATTAATGCAAGTATTGCTAAGTGTTTTATTTTTCTTTTCAAAATTTCATCCTCCATTTCATATACTAATTATGTGCGCAAGATAGGAACTATCAGTTTTATTTATTTAGATATTCATTAATCATATCTATTATATAAGCAATTTCCTCATCTGGTATCGAAATATTAAAGTAAGCTTCAGTTGTTTTAAAAGCTTCTCGTATTAATTCATATAATTTATAATTTTTACCAATTAAATCAGTAATGTTATTATATGGAAAAGTTGTATTTTTAAAACATCTTTCTATCATAAAAGAGCAGTGTAATATATATCCAAGTTTAAATTTACTCTTAAGGTCTTTGTCTATTAACTCTATTATTGAAAATAATGATGAATTAACATAGTTGAATAATTTAACTGAGTCTAATAACTCTAAGTTCTGAGACATAAAGTTTATTATTAAGCTGTTATATGATAGATTTGTTTCCTTTATATTAGTGATAATGTTGGCATTGAATGTACCTTCTATTATCTTGTTTAACATATCAAGCCCATAGCCATTTAGAAGTTCTTCTATGTGTATAAATGGAGTGTTAGCAACATTAAAGTCTACACTACCAACAACTGCTAAAATTTTAGTATTACTAAATTTATTCCTATACATTTTAAAACTCTCTATATTATGAGGAACTAAGTTAATATTGTATTTATTAATATTTTTAAGTGAAGAATTTATAAAGTCTGCAACTTTCATAGCTGAGCCATAACCTGTTATACAAGTAGTTATTATAACATAATCTCTTGATTTTTCAGGGTAATCTATTTCTGATGAGTCAATTGCAGCTCGTCCAATATATGGATTTAAAGAGCTTAAAGAGTTAGCTAACTCATCTAAGGTCATTTCCGGTAGAGTACTTTTTCTTACTGCTTCCAAAACTATTGGAGTAGACACCATTTCAATAGAGCGTGTTTTAATCTTTGTCTTTTCTGAAATAAGTTCTCCAAAAGCTATGAGAGAGCCCATATCTGTTAAAAGGAGTACTCCCTTACCTTTATCACATTCTTTTACCAATTCTATAGCTTTGTCAAGTATAGTACTTACTTTCACATCCAAAGGCATATCAATTGCATTACAATGGTTTGTACCAAGTAGTGAATTGGCTACATCACACATACTGCTAGCTGTTGAATTTCCATGAGCAAGTATTATAACTCCAATACTTTCAGCGTGATTATTAGGCTCAAGGTATGTACTATTTAGAAACATAGATATAAATTTTACTTCATCTTTGGGTAAAGATATCTGTAGGTCATTTTCAATTATACTTAAAACTATTTTAGCTATATTTAAATCTTTCTCTAAGAAAATTTTATCATTATATAGATTGTACTTAGGATTATATGTATCCTGGTTTATATTTTCTATTAGAGCACTTATATGCATTGAAAGAGCAACATAAGTCTGTTTTGTATATTTATTTCTAGATATTTTTTCAGCTTCTTTTAAAGAGTGTTCAACAGCATAGTAAATCTTTGGGTTGATTACTTTAAAAATCTCATTACTTGTATAATCAGAATGAGTCACTGATGATACTGAAAGTAATTTTGTAGAGTATTTCTCCATATAATTTATAAACATACTCCTTATATCATTTTCTAGATAAGGAATCTCTGTAGAGTATCTAAATCCATTGTTTGATGTATCTATATTGTATTTAGATAGTTCTTTTGTATACTCAACTTCTAAGTTGTTACCATTGAATTCATAAAAAAGCATATAATCAAGTTCTGATAATTTGTTTAAATTACTGCGATTTTCATTCAACTTTAAAAGACCAGTGTAAATATAGTCAGGCACAAGAGACAAGTCTATTTCTATGTTATCTTTTAATTCAGTCTTATAATTTAAAAATGCTCTTGCACTCATAAGTTGTATATCAGACTTAAGTTGACCTATATTACCAAAACAATCATAAAGTAGTAATGATTTAATTACATCTTTATGAACTCTTATAGTTGCATTAGTATATTTAGATTCTATAATGAAGAAATACTTAATGAGAGATAATCTTTCTTTTAAGGACCTATCCTGTAAAGCAGGTAGGTTAATTGTAACAGGAATTCTTCTTAGAAAAGTTCCAAGTAAGGAAGACTGTATATCTTCTGTTGTAGCACACACAATAAAGACTGTAGCTCTGTGTACGACATCAGATTCTCCTAATCGTCTGTATATACCTTTATCCATCAAAAGAAAAAGCATCTCTTGACCTTCTGGGGGTAATCTGTGTATTTCGTCTAAAAACAATATACCACCATTAGCCTGTGCAACTATCCCAAATTTATCCTTGTTAGCACCAGTAAAAGAACCTTTAACATAACCAAATAAATTACTAAGAAGTAAGTTAGCATTTTCTGCGTATTCAGCACAATTAAATACTACAAATTTACTTTCAGAAGAAAAGACTTTGCTTTCTATAGCATATTTGTACATTGTTTCAGCAAATGTACTTTTTCCAACACCAGTAGGCCCTATAAGTAATGTATTAAGACCTTTTGGAGGGTAAAGTATGGCAGATTTAGCTTTTTCTATAGCTAATTTAAGGCTAGAATCATATCCAAGTAATGTTGAGAAGACATCCTCTGAATCATTTTTAGTTGATTTAAATAGTTCATTACAATTGCTTATAGAATATTCTGAGCTATTTAAAGTACGGCCAATCAAATTTTCAATAATACCAGCATGTAAAAATAAAATAGGTTTACCAGATATTTTTACAACTTTCTTTTCATTGTATAGATTATTTAATTCTTTACTAGTATTACTTCTATCAAGAGATGAATTGTTAGCAACTTCAAGAGTAGTAAATCCTGTTTTCTCTGATTGTAGGTCTTTTAAAGTTATATTATTACATAACTTATGTAGTGATAATAAAACTTTATCTTTTCTTAACATATAGTACTCCCTTTCTTTATATTTAAGTTATATAAAATATATTATAATATATATTTTATATTAAAATAAGGTTTATAGTGGATATTTTGTATTTTACTTTTTAATATGTTGTTTTGTGTAGTAGTTGGTGTTAAAATAATAGTTGCATTATATGAGATATGGATTTTTATGGATTTACATAAGGCATTATGTTGTTATATTAGATAAGTATAAACTTTGTAATGTATGTAGCACTTTTATTTAATGTTCATATAAATATAAAAACTAATTATTTAAATAAACATAAAAATTAATTATTATCTTATGAGCAATTTGCAAGTGTACAGATTTAAAATTATAGTTATTGTAAATCATAAATTATAGTAGATTTTAAAGTATTCAATGAAGAATTAATAAAATGAATACTAGGTGGAGAGATAATTTTTTATTGAAACAAAAATAATGAAAAGAAAAATAAGCTTATAAAATTTAAAGAGGTTATATATCAATGGTTGAAAGTGTCTATGAAATATTAATTCAGCCATTTTATGGTGTAAATAACTTTATAATTTATTTTTGACAAGCATAAAAAACAAATTTTTTCATAAAATCTAAATATTGGATATTAATTATTTAAACTAGTTTAAATAATTAATATATTGTAATAAAATATGAATAATATTATAAAAGAATGGGAGATATGTTTTGTGGATATAGATAGAATTTTAAATTTTTCCTCAAATGCAGGTAAAGCTATGTTGCAGAGTGGAGGAGAAACTTATAGAGTTGAAGAAACGATAAGTAGAATATGCCAATCTTTTGGTATAGAGCATGTAGATGTATTTGCAACTCCAACAGCTGTAATGGCATCTGTTTTTGTAGATGGAAAACTACACTCAGCAATTAAAAGAATAAGTTCAAGAAGGGTAGACCTAAACTTAGTTCATGAAGTTAACTCATTATCAAGAGCAATCAGTATAAATGATTTAGATATTGAGTTATGTGAGAGGATTTTAGATGAGATAAGTGAAGACAATTATTATTCAGATATAGTAACAATAATTTTTGCAGGTATTGCAGCAGCAACTTTTTCTATATTATTTGGAGGAGATTTAAAAGAATTTATAGCTGCATTTATGGTGGGAATAATGACTAAATTTGTTATTATGTACTTAAATAAGTCTTCACTAAACGATTTTTTTGTAAATGCAATAGGAGCAGTTGTCATAGCTTTTTGTTCCATTGTAATTCTAAAGCTTGGATTTATAAAGACTATGGACCATTTAATAGCAGGAGCAATAATGCTTTTGGTTCCAGGGCTTGCTTTAACTAATGCGTTAAGAGACTTGTTAGATGGTCAATTGATATCTGGTCTTGCAAAGTTGGCAGAAGTATTTTTTGTAGGTGTATCCATAGCAGTAGGAATGTTTTTGGTACTAGGATTATACTTCAAGTTAGGGGGTATATAAATGAAATTGTTTATAGAAGTAGTAGCAGCTTTTTTTACAGCCTTAAGTTTTGGAATTCTATTTAATATGAAGGGAAAAAACTTGATAATATCAGGTGTCGGTGGAAGTATAGCATGGTTTTCATATAAGTTTTGTTTGAATATGGGTGTATCAGTAAATTTGTGCTTTTTTATAGCTACAGTATGTTTTGCAATATATTGTGAATTATGTGCTAGGATTTATATGACTCCATCGACAACTTTAAGTGTCTGTTGTCTTATAATCCTAGTACCAGGTTATGGAATATATAACACTATGTATTCTGTTTTAACTAATGACTATATTAAGGCAGTAGAGTATGGGGTAAGTACATTATCTTGTGCAAGTTCGATTGCATTGGGGTTAGTATTTATAACCACAGTATTTAGGAAAGTTAATCTATATGGAATAGTTTCAAAGATAAAAAATAATGAAAAATATAAGAAGAGCATAAATAAAATTAAACCACAGAAATAGAAAAAATTGACTTTTATGCCAAAGGATGATAATATAATAACATAAAATAGAATAAGAATATCTTTTATTAAATTAGATATTCTTATTGTCATAATATTAGTCACGGTTTTTTATTTCAACAAACCGACAACTTGAATCACAGATGTAAGTTTTAGAACTTGTTTTGTATTAACAAATTTGTATTAATGTAGAAACCTTAATTCTAAATTAAAAGGGGGAAGATTCACAATGGAGAAGCTGTCAGAGAAGAGGAGAGTCAAGGCAGTAAGTATGGAAACCTTCGTATTTATTGTACTTTTGGCGGTAGGATTTGGCTATGTAGGCAGTATCATGGGTGCAGGAATGATGTTCAAAGTAATAATGAGTACAGCACATGCACTTTTACTAGAAACAGTATTTTTGATAATGGCAATGGCAGTCCTTGCAGGTGCACTTAGTGCATTACTTTCAGAATTTGGAGTAATATCTTTAGTAAATAAGATATTTAAGGGCCTTATGAGACCTATATGGGGCTTACCTGGTGCTAGTATAGCAGGAGTAGTGGCAACTTATTTATCTGATAACCCAGCTATTATACCATTCGCTAAAGACAAAACATTTACACAATACTTTAAAAAACACCAAATACCTGCTTTATGTAACTTAGGAACAGCTTTTGGTATGGGACTTATTGTAACAACTTTCATGATAGCTCAAGGTAAAGAATATGTATTACCAGCTATAATTGGTAACGTTGGAGCAATAATAGGTAGTATTATTAGTGTTAGAATTATGTTGACTTTTACTAAAAAGTATTATAATTATGACCCTAAAATTGATAATGACAAACAAGCAAATGGAAAAGGTGAAAAGATTGAAGAGTTTAGAGAAATAAGAGATGGTAATGTATTCCAAAGAGGATTGGATGCTATACTTGAAGGTGGTAAGCTAGGTGTTGAAATGGGTATGGCTATAATACCAGGAGTTTTAGTAGTTTGTACATTAGTTATGTTATTAACTTTTGGACCATCTACAGACCCTGCTACAGGTCAAGCTGTTTACACAGGAGCTGCATATGAAGGTATAAAATTATTACCTGCTATTGGTGACAAAATCAGTTTTATAATAGAACCATTATTTGGATTTACTTCACCAGAAGCAATAGCATTCCCTGTAACTGCATTAGGTGCTGTTGGGGCAGCAATATCTCTAGTGCCAGAATTTATAAAATCAGGTGCTGTAACTCCTAATGATATAGCAGTATTTACAGCAATGGGTATGTGTTGGAGTGGATATTTAAGTACACACATTGGTATGATGGATGCTTTAGATGCAAGACCATTAGCTGGTAAAGCGATTCTTTCGCATACAATAGGTGGTTTATGTGCAGGTGTATGTGCCCACTTTATATTTATGCTTGTTGGATAGGAATGTTTTAAAAATCAAATATTAAGATATTATAATTTATTAGATTGAATCAAATTAACAATTTAAATATGTAAAAATTAAATTAGTGATTTAAATATATAAAGGTGCTGTTTTGAAATAGAGATTTATTTTCATTTTAAGACAGCACCTTTTAGTAATTTGAAGGTATTAATTAAATGTATTGATTGAATTTATTATGATAAAATTGTATTATATACATTAGAGTCAATTTAAACAGTAACAGTAAGGAGGAATTGCAGTAAATGAAAAAAGAACGACTACATCATGAAGACTTAAAAGAGTATGATTATGATGAAGATGACTATCTCAGTAAGAAAATAATTATTAAGGACTTTATAAAAACTATATTGGTTATGATAATTGCTACTGGAATATCAGTAGCTTTTAAAAAAGTAGGTTTTAATGAATCTAATATTATTTTAGTGTATATATTAGGTGTATTATTTGCTACAAGTATAACACATGGGTATTTTTTTGGAATACTTTCTTCAGTAATAGGAGTGCTATCATTTAATTTTTTCTTTACACACCCATTATATACTTTTATAGCTTATAGAAAAGATTATCCAATGACCTTTTGTATTATGCTTTTGGCAGCAATTATAACAAGCACTTTAACTTCTAGAATAAAAAAAGAAGTAAGACTTTCTCATAAAAGAGAGAAAATGATAAGGTTGCTTTATGAAAATAATAAAACACTTCTTAAAGCAAAAAATAAAAATCAAATAATTGAATTTTGTGGGTCTAATTTGGTAAACATGTTAAATAGAACTGTTATAGTAACTATTGCAGATGGTGATAATAATCTAGGTAAGCCAAGTATTTATATTTGTAATAATGATGGAAGTGAGAATATATTCCACTCAGTATTAGAAAAGGAAGCTATAAAAGAGGCTTTTAGAACAGGCGAACCAGTTGGGATTGGAACAAAATATTGTAAAAATAGTAGTGCTTACTATTTTCCTATAAAAGGTCAAGAATCCAATGTTCTTGGTGTTATAGGTATTGCATGTTTTAAAATTGATATTATTACGGAAAATGAAAAGATATTGTTGGAAGCAGTTTCAACACAGGTTGCATTAGCAATTGATAGAGAAAACCTATTTGAAAAGAATAAAAAAGCTAATCTTGAAACAGAACGAGAGAGATTAAGAGGAAACCTACTTAGATCAATTTCTCATGATTTGAGAACTCCACTTACAAGTATACTAGGTTCTTCTTCAACTATACTTGAAAATGATGACATAATAGATAAAGAAACTAGAGTAGAGCTACTAAAAAATATATATGAAGATACAAGTTGGTTAACACACTCTGTTGAGAATATACTTAGCATGACCAGAATAGATGAAGGAAAATTGGATATTGAAAAACGTCCAGAGGTTGTAGATGAAATAATTGCGGAATCTATATTAAGAGTTAAAAAATTTGCCAATAGTAGAGAGATACAAACCAATATACCAGATGAAATAATAATAGTTCATGTGGATGTATTATTGATAGAGCAAGTTTTAGTAAACTTAATTGACAATGCTATAAGACATACACCTAAAAATTCTAAGATAGAATTAACTGTAAGCAAAGAAGCCGAAAATGTATTATTTGAAGTGGCAGACAACGGAAAAGGAATACCAAGTGAAGATATTAAGAATATATTCAATAGATTTTATACAAAGAATAAAGCAAGAAATCTTGAAAGAAGAGGGATTGGTCTTGGTTTAGAAATATGTAAGTCTATAGTACAAGCTCATGGTGGAGAAATTATTGCTTTCAATAATCCTTCTGGAGGAGCTACATTTAGATTCAGTATACCTTTAGATAAAGGGGAGGTGAAAGACGAATGGAAGTAAAGCCGTTGGTTTTAATTGTAGAAGACGATAGACCAATTTGTAAATTTATAAAAGTGTCTCTGGAAACTCAAAACTATAGATGTGTAGAAACTGACAATGGAGGCACAGCTATATCACTTATACATTCTCTTGACCCAGATTTAATAATTTTAGATTTAGGTTTACCAGATATTGATGGAATTGAGGTAATAGGTAGAGTTAGGGCTTGTGCTAAAAATAATAAAATAATTGTTGTTTCAGCAAGGGAGCATGAAAGAGATAAAGTTGAGGCTTTAGATGGCGGAGCAGATGATTATTTAACTAAACCTTTTAGTGTAACAGAACTTTTGGCTAGAGTGCGTGTGGCCCTTAGAAATAAAGTTCAACAAGGTAAGATAAATAGTGACGTTCCTACCACCTTTGAGGTTAAAAATCTAAAGATAGATTATGAAAAGCATCTTGTATCTATTAATGGTGAGGAGATACACTTAACTCCAATTGAATATAAACTTGTTGAATTAATGTCTAAGTATTCAGGGAGAGTTTTAACACATAAATTTATAATAGATAAGGTCTGGGGTAATTACTATGAAAGTGAAAACCAATCCCTTAGAGTTTTTATGGCAAGTATAAGACGAAAAATTGAAAAAAATCCTGCTCAACCAGAGTATATTTTAACTGAAGTTGGAGTAGGATATCGCATGACAGATGAATAAGTATCAAATTAAAAGTATTAGTTAATCTAAACTAGTAATATTTTAACTAAATATAAATAGCCATGTATTTTATAATAAGTAGGAGGAAAGCCAGCCTATTAATATTATATTTGCATGGCGATTTTTAATACAAAAACTATATTTTAATAAAGACTATATTTTTATTTAAATAAAATATATTTCAAATTGAGCTTTAGTTAATTTGATATTTCTTTTTTATAAATAATTTTTATATATAAAATATTTTACTTATTAATAAATATTTTTTAATATAAAAAAGTTACTATTTTTATCTTTTTATAATGGTCTTTATGATATTATTAATATAACTATAATAACAACACTGTAATTCATTGTAGAATGTACTTTTTTAGCAATGAGAACTTATGTCTTTTTAAATGGGTAAAGCAGTTTGATTTTTCATAATATAAATATTTATTTAATAGTTATGTAAATATTTATACTATATATTGAATGAAGATATGAGTATAAAATATAATTTTTATAATGTAAAACTTGCTTAGAACTAAGTTAAGGTATGAATAACAAGAATTATATGAAGATTAAAAAAATAGTATGTACAGCAAAAGATATTTATGATAATTTAAGTTTTAGAGAGCCTCAATGAGTAATATGATAATGAGCTCTATTTGTCAAAAAAGATGATGCTATTGTATTCTTTTTTTTTATAAAAAAGTACAATAGCATCATCAAAGGTACATCAAAACTTGACATAGTTTCAAGAATTTAAAAAATTGAATAAAAGGAGTTATACATAAATGAGTGTGAGAAACTTAGTAGATGAATTAGATGAAATTATATATGTTTCCTCCTTGGATACATATGAACTTTTATATATTAATAAAAATGGGAAAAGGCTATTAGGGCTTGATGATATTTCTCATAGAAAATGTTATGAAGCATTACAAGGAAGAGATTCTCCTTGTGAATTTTGTACTAACTCTTTTTTGAAAGATGATGAATATTACATATGGGAAAATACAAACACTGAAATAGACAGACATTTTATATTAAAAGATAAATTAATTGAGTGGGAAGGCAGAGCTGCACGACTGGAAATAGCTCTTGATATTACTGATAAGGAAAATATAAGTAAGTCGATAGAAGAAAAATTAGAAATAAAAGAATTACTAGTTGGGTGTATTAAACATCTTATAACAGAAACTAATTTTTCAGATGCTATAAATCTTGTATTAGGCAGTATTGGGAAATTTCATAAGGCTGATAGAGCATATATTTTTGAAGTGTCAGCAGATGGTAAAAAGATAAATAATACATATGAATGGTGTAATCAAGGGGTTGAGGGACAAAAACAATTCCTTGAAGATATTGATATTGAATCACTAAAAAATTGGTTTTTATTATTTCATGAAAAAGGTTTTATAATAGTAGACAATATAGAAAGTTTAAAAGAAACACAACCAATTGAGTATGAAATTTTAAAACCTCAAAATATTGAAAGTTTAATAGCATCTTCATTAAAGCAAGATGATAAAATTATTGGATTTATTGGAGTTGACAATCCACAGAGAGCTGTTAAGGACACATCTCTTTTGACTTCTCTATCTTATTTTTTATTGACTGAAATGAAAAAGAGAGAAGTAGAAAATAAATTGAATCATATGAGCTACTATGACTTTTTGACTGGGGTTTACAATAGAAATAAATATATTAAATACATAGATAATTTTTACAGCAATAAAGCTAAATCTATGGGGGTTGTGTTTATAGATATAAATGGATTAAAAGATATCAATGATAACTTTGGACATGCTAGTGGCGATTCTGCTATTGTATCAACCTGTGTAATTATAAAAAAATACTTTCATTCATATAATATTTATCGTATTGGTGGAGATGAGTTTGTTGTATTATGTGAGGAAATTTCAAAACAACTATTTGAAGAAAAGGTTACTTGGTTAAGTGAGGAGTTTAAAGATACTAGGGTATATAGTGTAGCAATAGGAAGCACTTGGAGTGAAGATAATATAAATATACATATGTTGACTAAAATTGCTGACGAGAGAATGTACCAAGATAAGCAAAGATATTATGAAAAAAATAAATTAAGGACCAATAAATTAGAGGAGATAAGCAATTTAAATGCTTCAGAAAAAAGAATTTTATCTACATATGAAGATTTAGAGACTAAAGAATCTTTTGACAGTATAACAAGTGATGGATATTCCAAAACTTATGAAAAATTAGTTTATAATACATATGATATTATCTTAGATATTTGCTTAGAGAAAAACTTAATTACTCCAATCTATCAATCAGAAAACAATATTTTTAAAATTTCTGTAAAAGAGAACATACAAAAAACATTTTTATACATTAGAAACTATATAATTCATCCTGATGATAGAGCTATATTTTACTCTAATCTTTATTCAAAGTTTCTTGATGATTCAAAAAATAACAAGCAAGAGGACTTAAAGTTGAGTTTTGAATGTAGATGTTTAGGAGAGGATAAAAGGTACTATTGGGCATCTATGTGTATCCTAAATGTCATCAGTAAAAATAAATTTGGTGAAAATCAGACGCATATTTTGCTTTCTATTAAAAATATAGACCATATTATGCAAATACGTAAAAGGCAAAGAGATATATTGACAGGGCTATATAATTACGAAGGCTTCTGTCAACAAGCAAACTTATTACTCAAAAAACATCCTAATAAACATTATGTTGCTATAATGATAGATATAGATAAGTTCAAGGTAATTAATGATATTTATGGTATTCAAGAGGGAGATAGGGCATTAATATATATTGCAGAACTGATTAAAAAAAATATTACTTCTAAGGGAATCTGTTGTCGTATGTATGCAGATGTGTTTTGCATTTTTTATGAGTGTTATCATGATAAAGAGGTAGATAAATTAATTTATAAGATTACAAAAAATTTAAGTATAAAGCAATTTGAATATATGTTAGTACCATGCTTTGGAATTTATAGGATTTTGGATAATAATATATCAGTTACAAATGCCTGTGAAATGGCAGGATATGCACATAAAAATGTAAAGAAGCAAAGTATAAGTCATCATATGTTTTACGATGAAGCTATGAGGAATGATGCAATTGAAGAAAAACAGATGGAAAGAGAAATGGAGTATGCATTGGAAAATGGACAGTTTCATGTATACTTACAACCTAAGTATAATCTTGAAATAAATGAAATTGTAGGAGCAGAGGCCTTGGTTAGATGGATACATCCAGAAAAAGGTATAATACCTCCAAATAAATTTATATCACTATTTGAGAAGAATGGGTTTATTATTAAACTAGACATGTATATATGGGAGCAAGTATGTACTTTGATAAGAAAATGGATAGACTTAGGTCAGAAGCCAATACCGATTTCTGTAAATGTATCAAGATTACATTTGTATAATCCTCAATTTAGATATATTGTTTTAGGTCTAATAAATAAATATAATATACCAAAATCATTTTTGGAATTAGAACTTACAGAAAGCTTATTTATTAAAAATATAAAGCTATTTGCCAAGATAATAGCAGAGCTTAGAACAGATGGTATTATATTAAATATGGATGACTTTGGCTCGGCATATTCTTCATTAAATATGCTAAAAAATATAAATATTGATACATTAAAGATAGATTGTGGATTTTTCAATGAAAAAGAAATTACAGAAAGAGAAAAAATTGTTTTAAAGCATACTATAGCCATGGCTAAGGACCTAGAAATGGATGTAGTTGCAGAAGGTGTAGAAACAAAAGAGCAAGCAGAATTTTTAGCTAGTTTGAATTGTGTTGTAATTCAGGGATATTACTATTGTAAGCCTATTCCAAGTCTAGATTTTGAAAGTTTACTTTATAATCATCAAGATAGTAAACTAATAACTACTTAAAATAATATACTTTATTTAAATGTAATATATTCTGTGATAGGTTGTCTAAATTAAATGTAAGATAGTCTGTATATATTCAGTCAATTAATAATTCAAGGTTGAAATATATACAGGCTTTATAGTATTTAAAATTTAATTTTTAGAGATTTTTATTCTAAACGCTTGTATAGAACTTCTTTACCATAAATATAGAATGTGAGATAATAAATTAAATAAAAAATAAAAGCAATGACATTATAATTTTTTAGTAAGTACAATATGGATGGATTAGGAGCGAAGTTTATGATAGTGGGTATTATAGGTCCTTCAGACTCTGGCTTTAAGATAAAGGAAGACTTAAAACAGATAGATAGCAATTTAGAAACTAAAATATATGTAAGAGAAAAAGTAGTAGATACAGTAGAAGTTATTTCAAAATGTGAAGATGAATGTGATGCTATTATATTTACAGGATGTGGAGTCTATGAGTTTATAAAATCTAAACATGAAATAAGTAAACCACATTCATTTGTTCCAAGAAGTGGGACAAGTATAATGAAAGCATTTTGGGCAATAAAGAGCGAAAATATAAAGCTAGATAAATTTAGTATAGATGTAGTTGATAGATATGTTGTAGAAGATGCACTTAAAGAGTTTGATATTGAAGCTACAAGTATATTTTGTAGGCCATTTTCTTTAGAAGTAGGAGAATCTGAACTTGCAAAGTGGCATATACAATTGTTTGAAGAAAATAAGACCGAGATAATGATAACTGGTTTTGGAGCAGTGTACAATGAGTTAAAGGAAAGAGGTTATCCTGTATTTCGGCTACAAGCAACTATACAATTAATCAAAGAAAGTTATGAGAAAGTGAAGAGTGAATATGCTCTAAGTAAGGCTAGATTTTCTCAAATTGCAGTAGAAATATTGAGTCTAATAGACTATAAAGAGAAGATAGAAAACTATTATTCTGATATGATAAAAAAATCAGATATGGATAAGCTTGTAGTAAACTATGCAAGAAGTATTCAAGGTTCTTTATTTTCGTTTGGAAGAAATGATTATGTGGTATTTGTTCATAAAGGTGTAGCTGATAATGAGTACAATTATGATAAATTATTTAAGTTAAAAAGAGATATAAAAGACATGGGATTTTCTCTTAGTATAGGTATTGGGACTGGAGTAACTGCATATCAAGCTGAAAATAATGCACATAAAGCATTGAGACATTCAATAGATTCAAAAGAAATTGGTATATATTTAGTAGATGAAGATGAAAATATAAGAGGTCCTTTAGCCTCAGAAAATGAATTAAATTACTCCTTAGTATTGTCTGATGAAAAAGTAATAGAAATATCTAAAAAAACTGGAATGAGTTGCGAATCAGTAGCAAAAATTATAGCTATAAGTGAAAATAGAAAAAGCAAGATTTACGATTCAAAAGAATTGGCAGAATATCTAAATGTAAGTGAAAGAAGTGCAAGGCGTATACTGAATAAAATAGTAAGTGCAAATCTAGGGAGAATATGTGCTAAAGAAACTAGTATTGGTGGAGGTAGACCAAAGAATATTACTGAGATATTGTTTTAAAATATTATATAAGATTGTATGAAGTGTCATATAAAATACTAAAACCTATGTAAATCAACTTTTTAAAATAGTACTTATAGAGTTGAAAATACATAGGTTTTTAATTATGAGAGTTAAAGAGTAGTATTGTATAAAAGTATTTATATTAGTGATAGTACTCTAATTTATCATTAATTTTTTACAATTCATCATTTAACTTAATCATATGATAAACTATTTTAGCAGTATCATATAATTCATCTATATTTACATATTCATTAACTGTGTGTACGTCATACATCCCTAAACTTAATATAGCACAATTATATCCAAGATTAGCTAGTATATTTGCATCACTACCACCACCAATTATCATTGGATTTGGAACAACACCAACTTGTCTTATTGCTTCCTCACTTAATTTAAAAACATGACTGTCTCTACTAAGTTCAAAACTTGGATAAGACATATTATGTTCAAAAGTGTAAGTAGTATTAAATTTAGATGCAGCATCTGAACAACATTTTTCCATATGATTAAGTTCATATTCTAAAGTTTCAGGGATATGAGACCTGATTTCAGCAGTCAATGTAACCTTATCAGTTACTATATTTGTAGCTCCACCACCTTCTATTTTACCTATATTTGAAGTTGTCAGAGAATCTATTCTACCTATATGCATATTACTTATAGCATGAGAGGCAACCAATATAGCATTTATACCTTTTTCAGGTTCTATACCAGCATGTGCTTTTTTACCATCAAAAGATATTTTTATAGATTCTTGTGCAGGAGCCTTATATGCTATAGAACCAATAGCTCCACCAGAATCTAAAATCACCATATCCTTGCAAGGTAAGTTATCAGGGTTAAAGTTTTTAACACCATGCATACCAGCTTCTTCACAAATTGTAAAACATAGATATATATCTCTATGTGGTATTTTTTCTGTAATAACATGTTCTAGAGCTTCTAGGATAGCAGCTATACCAGCTTTGTCATCTGCACCAAGTGTAGTAGTTCCATCACTTCTAACTACATTACCATCTAGTATTGGATTTACACCTAAACAAGGTTGAACTTGGTCCATATGAGCACATAAACAAAGAGGTCTACTTCCTTCTTCTCCTTTTATATATGCGATAACATTTCCCGTATTACCACCATATTTTTCACCAGCATCATCTATAATAGCGTCTATATTTCTTTCTTTTAGATAGTTTACTATCCACTTGGACATTTCTAATTCTTGATTAGATGGACTGTCAATCCTAACCATATCCATAAAGTTATCTATAAGTCTATTTTTACTTAACATAAATCATTTCTCCTTTTAGAAAAATTTAAATAAATTACATACTATAAGAAGGGAATATTCCAGGCCCTAATGGAATATTAAACACCATAAATAGTATCAATAGTATAGTCCATACTATCAAGAATGATATAGAGTATGGTAGCATATTAGCTATTACAGTACCCATACCCGCATCCTTATCATACTTTCTTGTAAATGCTAGTATAATAGGGAAGTATGGGAATAAGGGGCTAAGTGGATTTGTTATACAGTCACCTATACGATAAGCCATTTGTGTAAGTGCTGGATTGTATCCGACCATCATAAACATTGGTACGAATATTGGTGCAAGTATAGCCCACTTTGCAGATGCACTTCCTATAAATAAATTTATAAAGCATGATAATATAATAAATCCTATCAATAATAAAGGACCATTTATTCCTGCTGATTTCAAAAACTCTCCACCTTTTACAGCGAGTATCAAACCTAAATTACTATTTGTAAATAATTGCAAAAACTGTGAAGCAGCAAATGCTAGTATTATATATCCGCCCATATCACTCATTGCACCAGCCATTATAGAGACAACATCTTTATCCTTTTTTATCTTACCTATAGTTTTTCCATATACAACACCAGGTATAAAAAAAGCTAAAGCTATTATAGGTACCATACCTTTCATAAGAGGAGCATTATTTGATAATAAATCTCCTGTTTCTGGGTCTGCTAAGAATGGTTTTTGACCAATTACACTAAGTGCTATCATAATTGCTGCATATATTAATATACTTATACCAGCTTTTTTAAGCCCTTTTTTTTCTACATCACTAAGGCTACCATCAACATCTAACTCTGCATTTCCTTCGTATTTACCAAATCTAGGAGCTACAATTTTTTCTGTTACCCAAGTTGCTAACAATATTAATACAAAAGTTGATGCTATCATAAAAAATAAGTTCATTGTTGCATTAGCTTCAAATCCAGAATCAATCATCTGAGCTGCTGGTACTGTAAAGCTTGCAGCAAGTATATCGTTAACACTTATCATGATGTTTGCTGCAAATCCTAGACAGACTGCGGCATATCCAGAAAATAAACCTATAAGTGGATGTCTTCCAACACCAAGATATACAAGTGCAGCCAATGGTGGGAATAGTATTGTACCTGCATCTGATGCAATATTTGCAAGCATACCTATAGTCATTACAACAAGAGTTACTTTTGTTTCAGGAATTTTGCTTACTGATGCCTTTATTGTTGCTGTCATAAGTCCAGTTTTATCACAAACACCAGCGCCTATCATAGTAACTAAAACTAGTCCTAAAGGTGCAAAGCCTTGAAAATTACTAACAATATTTCCTAATAAAATCTGAAGTTGTTCTACAGTTAATAAATTTACAGCAGTTATAGTTTCACCAGTACCAGGATGAACTACTGATATACCCATAGAACCGATTATGCTAGATAGTATAAGTAAAAGTACACATAATCCTAGAAATATTGTAACTGGGTCTGGTAGCTTATTACCAACAATTTCTATTCTGTTTAATGTTCTGTCAAAAAAGTTCTTCTTTTTAACTACGTTATCATTCATAATATCCTCCCTATGTTTTTAAAATATAATATTGAAAATAAGTATTGTGGTCAAATTTATAATATAAATTATGACTGTCAATTTAAGACGTGTCCACAATGTGTCCTAAAAAAAGTATAAAATAAACTTTTTCCTATGTCAATGTAATTTTCTGAATTTTCTGGATGAGTGATGTTAATTAAATATGCTTTAAGTAGATTAATGACGAATTATATCTAAGTTATTTGTATTATATATATACTTTAAAATTAATTTTAAAACAAAACTTTATAAAAATCTAGTGGAATATTAAGTTAGTAAAAGAATAAATTAATAAAATACAAAACTTTATAACAACTAAATAACAACTCAAGTGAAGTATTTAGGTTAGAACTAAAAAATAATATGTAAGGGGATAAATTGTCATAAGGTTATATGAAAAATATAAAAAGATTAAAGAATTGTAGAGAAATAGTAAAATACACAAGTTTATATTATGATGAATATAACCTATGTAGGAGCTCTTTTTAATGACTTTTGTATATGAGAATGATATAATATATTCTAACTATAAGTAAAGAAATATTAAAATAAAATTAAAAATATTAAGTTATTTATATGTTTTTGTAAACTAGATAGTAATATTATTATATTTTTATAAAAAATATATTGGAAATATAATCAATTTATATAATTGGAAATTATTGGGTTAATTTTAATAGAGAAATGAAAAAATATGAATAATAGCTCTATATGATAGTTAAATCACTCTTTAAATTAATAAATAATGTGAGAGTTCATTTATAAGTGTATCAACAGTAGTTGAACTATAGAAGTATTAAAATAATTCATGAATAAGAGTGTGGAATGTACAAGGGAGGTAGGATGTTAGAAACAATATTAAAGAATTTTAAAGCAAAGAAGATGAATTTGTATAAATCTGAAATTAGATTGAGAAATTATAGATGTTTCTGCGGTTTGTCATTATTAGGACTCACTATTTCAGCTATGGTGTTTGTATTTGGATTGATTTTATCAGAAGTTGTTACTTTTAATATAGAGTTTTTTATTATACTTGGATACTTTTTTATTCTTTATATTATTTCTAAATTTTACTTAAAAAAACACTTTCAGCATATAACGCTTATCTTTTATTTGGCATTAACTCCAGTTATGATAATGGGTATTTTGAGGGGAACTTTTCTAGATAAAACAGAACCATCAATCACAATTATGGTCTTTATATGTGTACTTCCTTTATTCATATTGGATAAACCATGGAGAATTACTCTCTACATAACAGGAACTGCTATAATCTATGGTATTTGTTGCTTTATAGCAAAGGATATAAATATGTTTATGGCGGATTTAGTTGATTTAGTTACTTTTTATTTTTTATCTGTGGGTGTTAACTTTTTTATTCTGAATGACCGTATCGAAAGTGTAGAAAACTACATTAAATATAGAACTAAATCAGAAATTGATTTATTGACAGGTATATATAATCGAGGTGCTGGTGTTGAAATGATTGAACATCTTATGGACGAAAAAAAGTATGGAGCTTTTATTCTTATCGATATAGATGATTTTAAATATATCAACGATTCCTATGGTCATATTGTAGGTGACCGTTATTTACAAGCTGTAGCTGATAATATAAAGAATATTTTCTATGATAGTGTAGTTTTAAGATTAGGTGGTGATGAATTTGCCATCTATGCTAAGGATTTAAAGAATGAGGAGAATTGTAAAATACGCTTTGAGAAATTATTTGATGCATTAGATAATATGGAAGATTTATCACAGAATGATTATGTATTTCATATTAGTTTAGGATGTTCAATTTGTGATAAAAACATTGCTAATTTTGAAGATTTATATAGTAGGTCAGATGAAGCTCTTTATGCAGCAAAGGAAGCAGGAAAAGGGTGTTATCGAATAAACTGATTTAATATTTCATCATGATTTTTATGTATATGTAATATATAATTTTTAAAAAGAAAAACGGTAGTTTCAGCTGGAATTTTGAAACTGCCTTTTTTCTTTTCTGATTTTTTTGTAACTGGAAGCCAGACTTCATGTTCTGCATTTTGTAGGTATGAATTTAAGTAAACTTCTATATCTGAAATATTTTCTACATATTTATAACTAGAGTCAGGAAGCCACTCTGTTCAAATTCAACGTTCTAAATATTGTATGCTTTCTACAAAAATGGTAACCTTGTAAATATTACAATAAGTAGCATCAGTAAATATCTATTATGTTTACCAATGCTATTTTTTGCAAATTTATAGTATAAAGTGCTAACTGTAATATCAAGTTTTTATTTTTCAAGGTATGCTTTTAAAGCAAGACCAATAAATTTTGATGCTCCATCTCCATATTTATTATCGTTAACCTCAATAAATACAGGGTTTGATATATAATTTTCAGACATAATAGGCCAATAATTATCTCCCATATCTATTCCATTATTAATTTTATTAGTAAAAGAAATCAGTTCTTTAACTAATTCTTGGACATCTAAAGATGCAACATCTTTACTTAGATTTTCTGTAAGTTTTCTTGTAATATCATCACCTTTTTTAATAAGGTTAAGTACTTCTGATTGAGAAGTAGCAGTACTGTTAGATAAAAAATTTTGAAAGTTATTTTCCATAGCTTTTGTGTATTTTTCAAGACTTCCAAACTGCTTAATTGCCATATTTGCTATTTCATTTTCATATGATTTGATTTCTGAAGTTGTTTTATCAAAATCTTCAATGCTTTCAGTTTGTGCGACACTCTCATCAGTGTGAGATTCTTTGAACTCAGTTAAAATATGAAAATACTCACTCATATTAAAATCTTTAAAATCCACACATTTATCTACTTTTATAAGTTTATTAAGTAATTCTAATAGAGCATTTAATCTATCTCGCTTTATTTGGATTAGTTCTTTTTGATTTTTAAATGCAGTTAGACAATCAAATTGAGGATTTTCCATGATTGCTTCAATTTCTTTTAATGTGAAATCAAGTTCTTTAAAAAATGTAACTTTTTGTAGAACTTCTAATGCGTTATCATCGTATAATCGTAATCCATCAGTAGTTATTTTTGTAGGTTTAAATAAACCAACTTCGTCATAAAACTGTAGAGTACGTATACTGACACCAGTTAATGAAGAAACTTGTTTTAATGTCATCATTTCAACTCACCTTCTTTCGTACCCTAATAATTGAGAGTTAGCTAATATTTTTTTATAAGAAATATACAGTATTTGTAAATGCTATCTCTAACTACTAATGTATGCTATTACTATACATGAGGATGAATATATTTATTGTATTTTTTCTAAATAAATATTGAGGACTTTATGAAAGAAAAGAAAAGATGGTATAGCTTTTAAAGCATATACCATCTTTGTATTATAAAAAGAATACTTAATAGACCTATAAAGTTTTGTCGTGTTTTTCTAAGAATGTTAAGTATTCTTCTTTAGTCATAACTGGTGTAAAGGCATCTAATATACCTTTAGTCTCTTTAGCATTATCAAAAAGAAGGTCTATAACTGTAAGTGCCATAGCCTTAGCAGGTACTATGTAAGCTAAGTCTTCATCAATTATTTCAAAATCTCTTGTATGAAGAGCACCTTTTACACCACCAATCATAGGGTGAAGGGTAGGCATTATATGAGATACATCTCCAAAATCAAATGAACCAGTGAAATCTCCACCATCAATAATTTTTCCTTTTAAACCTAAATCTTCAAGGTTATTTTTAAATAAGTTATCAAGGTTTTTGTATCTTAATATTGGTAGATACCCAGGAATTTCAGTTATTTCAACATCAGCTCCAACCGCCATTCCACCAGCCATCAATGCTTTATTTATTCTTTTATTAGCATCTATCATGCCGTTTATAGTTCTAGCTCTTACATATGATTCCATATGAACATCAGCAGGAACAACATTTACTATATCTCCACCTTTTGTGATGATAGGATGGAATCTAACTCTTTCAGATTCTTTAAAAGTCTCTCTAAGTGCATTTACATTATTTATAGCAAGCATTGCTGCATTTAAAGCATTTATTCCATCATGTGGAGCAGAACCAGCGTGAGATTCTTTTCCTATAAATTTAACTTTTTTGCCGACAAAGCCATTACTTTCAGGACCAACTAGAGCCTTATCTTCTCCTAAATCTGAAGAGTGAAACATCATAGATATGTCTATATCATCAAAGTAACCTCTTTTTATTAGTTCTTGTTTTCCACCAAAGTAAGTTATTTTTCCTTCTTTTTTCAATTGTTCCCTGTATTCCAATTCAATAAATTCTTCAGCAGGAGTAGCCATAAATGATATTTTACCATCTAAATGTTCTAAAACCCCACTTTTTACTAAACCAACAGCTGCACCTAACATTCCAGCTATTTGTATGTTATGTCCACAAGTATGAGATGCACCTATTTCATTAGAATCTTTGTGTTCTTTGCATGATATACCATCTAATTCTCCAAGTATAGATATATGAGGACCTTCTTTACTAGAATTTGCATCTGCCTTACATCCTGTAACAGCTATATTTTTTTCGACAGATAAGTTTAGTTCTTGTTCAAAAAAGTTTGAAACAGCTTCTGTAGTTTTATACTCTTTATATCCATATTCTGGGTTTTTGTAGATTCCATGACCTATTTCTAATATTTTTTCTTTATTTTCATCGATAGTCTTTATTACTAGAGATTTTAATTGTTCTTTATTCATAATAAGTTCCTCCTATATTTTACCTTGAATACTTAAAACTATATGAGCTATACTTGCACATGCAAAGAATATAGTTGTAAAGACAACAAGTGATATTATAATTATTTTCCATGACATTTCCTTTAAAGCTTCTATTTTGTTTCCAACAGAAATTCCTGCAAAAGCTAATAGAGGAGTTGTTATAGCCATAAAATTAATATTATTAGTGTTAGTTAAGAATACTTCAGATGTTGGGCTATATGGCATACTAAGTAAAAGACCTATTATAGTTGCAAATCCAAAAGCAGGAAATATTGATTTAGGAAATAAATCCTTTATAATCATAGCAGCCATAGCAGCTAATATTAACATTACCATTCCAGGAAAAGCTGTTACTATAGATGTACCAACACTAATTCTTTGTCCTATAAGAATTATAACTCCAATAATAGACATAACCAATAATTGATATGAACTTTTCTTTAAATCTAAATTAGCAAACATTTATTAGCACTCTCCTTTTGTAGTTTTTGTTTTGTCAGTTTTTTTACTTCTTGAAAATTTAGGTTCTAAAATTTTGTACATAAAATTAGTAAATGGTAAAGATACAAAGACCAAGAATATAATTCCTGTTATACTAGACATCATATTACTTGTTGCTGCATAGGCAAGTATTGTATCTGCCATTTCTGGAGGTACCATGGTAGAAAGTGAGCCAGCAGCAGCAGTCATCATACTTCCACTACCAACACCACAAGCCATTCCTAAAGCATATGGATGAAGGCCACTATAAATTGAGACTGAGCCTAATACGCTAAAATATATAGTACCAAGAACTGTACCCATTAAATATGTACCAAGTACGCCACTACCTTCTGGAGAATTTATCCCATATTTTTCAGATATAACTCCTAAAGATGGTTCACGGCTTATACTTGCAGTAGCTCCAATAGCTTCTCTTTTCATACCAAATATTAATGCAAGAGGTAATGCAACTATTGGTGCAAGTATGTGACCAAATTCTTGAGCAAGAAATGCAGGTCCAGCTTGAATTATCTTATCGATGTTTGGGCCAACTGTAGTCCCATATTTTATACCAAGCATTACTAGCGCAATTCCAACAACTTCACCAGCAATATTGATTTCTTTTTCTCCAATAACTTTTTTAAGTGCTTTAATTTTTTTGCCTAATAAGTCAGGTGTTATTATAAGTCCGATTATAACTGCATAAAGCATTGGAAATAGTATTATAGAAGCTGAGCCAATAGCTAATGTTCTTTGTCCTATAAATTCACATACTACTACTAAGATTAAGCAAGTTAAAAAGACTTGAATAAAGTGTTTTTTATTAATTTCCATGATTGCCTCCCTAAAAAAATAAATATTGTACTTATTTGAATTTGAAATAGAAAATACGTTTTCTTGAATATAATACGTTTTCCTAAATTACATAAAATTATATAGTAAAATTGTTTTTCAAATAAGTTTAAGAACTGTCAATAACATGTCCTTAATTAAGGATAAATCAAAAATTTAACATTGTCAACGAAAAAATATGTAAAATATTACATAACTTAAAAATATTAACATATAAATTTATTTATTAAAAATTTACTTAAATATTGTATGAATAAAATATAAAAAGCTTTAAAATAAATAATATAATTATAGAAAATAAAGATAAATATAATAATCTTAGTAGGTGATAATAGATGAAAATAAATAGATTAACAGAAATAATAGTAATACTATTAAATAAAAAATTAGTTACTGCTAAAGCATTGGCTGAGAGGTTTGAAGTTTCTACAAGAACTATATATAGAGATATAGAAACTCTGTCTATGTCAGGAGTACCAGTATATATGACTAAAGGCAAAGGAGGAGGAATATCTTTAATAGAAGAATATTCTATAGACAAAACTATATTGTCAAAGGAAGATAAGGAGAGTTTAATAATAGCACTTCAAACATTACAAGCAACAAAGTATCCAGAAATAAATTCAGTAGTAGATAAAATTGGCTCAATATTTGGAGAAAGTAATTTTGCAAACTGGATTGAAATAGATTTTACTGAATGGGGAAGTAATTTTAATGAGGATGATAAATTTACAAAAATAAAAAATGCTATTTTAAGACGCAATACTATAAATTTTGATTATGTAAATAGTTTTTCAAGTCAGACAAATAGGACTGTTGAACCGATGAAGCTAATGTATAAAAGTAAGACTTGGTACTTGTATGGGTTTTGCAAATTAAAGGACGATTTTAGAATATTTAGAATCAGTAGAATGAAAAACTTAGTAGTAAAAGAAGACATATTTTCAAGAAAGATAATTGAAGAGGCATACTTAGATGACTCTAAAATAATTAAAGAAGATACAGTAACTCTGAGGTTAAGATTTAAGGAAAAGATGCTCTATAGAGTTTTTGATGATTTTAACAATGATTTAATAACTAAAAATGAAGATAATACATATGATGTAATTGCAGAATTCCCAATTGGAGAGTGGATTTATGGATATATCTTATCTTTTGGAGATAGTGTTGAAGTACTTGAACCTAAATTCATTAGAGATAATGTTATAAATAGATTGAAAGAGATGCTTAAGATGTATTCCTTATAAGTTACTATTACTAAATTCAATTATATTAAAATATATGACATATAGATGTCGTATTTTATAAATTATAATTAAATTAAAGAAACAGATAATCAAAAGCAATCAATAAAGCTAAAGTGAGGTATAAAGTATGGATTATGAAATAGTACATATAAGTGAAAAAATAGTTGTGGGTGTATCAAAAGAAACTACAAATAACAACGGACAAGCAGTAAAAGACATAGGTGAATTATGGAAAAGCTTTATGGGGAAGGGTATCTATAATGCTATAAAAGGTAAAAAAAATGATAAAACAATAGGTTTATATACAGACTATCAAGGTGATTTTACAAATCCATATAACTTTGTAGCATGTTGTGAAGTAAATAGTGAAGATGATAAGGACAACAACTTAAGTGAATTTAATGAAAAAGATATTTGTGGAGAGTTTGTTATAAGCAAAGTTATACCAGGTGGTAAATATGCAAAATTCACTATAACAGGAGATATACAAAAGTCAGTAGGAGAATTCTGGTTTGAGTTTTGGAAAATGGATTTTGATAGAACTTATATAAGTGATTTTGAAGAATATCAAAATAATACATATGATATGAATAAGCAAGAAGTTCATATTTACATTGGAATAAGATAAATTCATTGATAAATTTTAATATATAAAACTTATTATAGGAATAAACAAGTTGATAATCATGAGGGAGTGTACTATACACTCCTAATTTTTATTTTATCTTTAAAAGTGATAATATTGTGATTTCTTTAAGTACACAATTTTTGAATAGTTCACAAAATTATCTATAATCGTTTATAATCAATATTTTGTTCATAATTTAAATCTTCCTTTAGCAATATGTAAAAATTTATTAATTAATAATAGGATATAAATTTAATTATAGTTCAGCCGATAATAGATGTATATTATATAAATATTTTCAATTTATTATATATCTATATAATTGGTTTTTGACAACTTTTTACGTTTTTGTGTTTTTTACGTTTTTATGTGATTATGTTTTTAATAACTCGTCAAAATGCAAAACATATATTACAATAGATATATAAGTTTTTTAATTTATAAACTGTATTAATAAAGTTGAATATAGTATAGCATGAATATGTACTTTTATTTATAGATGAAATGTATTTATTATGTAGGAAAAATAGTCAGTAAGTATAAACAATGACTGAAAAATAATAGCATTTATTGTTACAAGTATGGAGGAGTTAGTTTTATGGAAAATAAAATTTTAATAGTAGATGATGCTATTTTTATGAGAATGATGATTAAAGAAGCTCTGAGTAAAAGTGGCTACGAGAATTTAGTAGAAGCAAGTGATGGAGAAGAAGCTTATAATATGTTTAAAGATGAAATGCCTGATTTGACATTACTTGATATTACAATGCCTAAAAAAGATGGTCTAGAGGTATTAAAGGAAATAAAAATGTTGGATTCAAATGCTAAAGTGGTGATGTGTTCTGCAATAGGGCAAGAAAATATGATTGTGGAAGCTATAAAGCTTGGAGCACTAGATTTTATAGTAAAACCATTTAAAACAGAAACATTGGTTAAAGTTGTAAATAATGCCTTAAAATAAAGGCTGTAAATACACCTTTATATAGTAAAAATACATAAATGTAACAATAGAGGGAGGGGTTTATATTATAAATTATTCACAACTTGATAATATTCATATAGATGCTCTTAGAGAAATTGGTAATATAGGCTCTGGGAATGCAATTACTGCACTTGCATCCATGATAAATAGTAAGATAGAAGTATTAATACCCATGGTCAAGATACTTAAATATAATGAAGCTACAAATTTACTTGGAGGTCCAGAAAACAAGGTTGTATGCATTCTACTTGATATGAAAGGCGATATTAATGGGATGTTTATGTTTTTGTTGGATGAATCAATCACTAAACTTATGCTTAATTCTCTTTTTAATAAAGATGAAGCTTTCTTAGACGAAATTACAGGTATTGAAATTTCTGCAATCAAAGAAATAGGAAATATTATGGCAAGTTCTTATGTAAATGCTATTGCATCTATGCTAAACATGAACATAAGTATTTCGGTTCCAGATATGTGTATTGATATGGTCGGAGCTGTGTTGAATGTTCCTATGATAAGATTTTCTGATGTTGGGGACAAAATTTTATTTATAGAAAATAAATTTAAAAATAGTGATAATTATTTTATTAGCCACATATTGATGATTCCAGAAATGGACTCGCTTAAAGACATATTAGTAAGATTGGGATTATCAGTATGAGTAGAGAGATAGTAGTAAATATTGCAGACATGAAAATAGTGTATAAACCAAATGTTTTGGTTACTTATGCACTTGGTTCTTGTGTAGGAGTATGTTTAATAGATAAAACAGCAGGAATTGGTGGAATGTTACATGTTATGTTGCCATATAGTAAAGATGCTATTCACATTGAAAATAAATATAAATTTGCTGACACAGGAATAAAGGAACTTATTAAGTCTATGGAGCATATAGGTGCAAATAGGACATATATAAAAGCAAAAATAGCTGGAGGAGCCCAGATGTTTTTAGAAAATAGTAATTCATCAATTGCAAGCATAGGGTATAGGAATGTTGAAGCAGTAAAAAAAACTCTTTTAAGCTTAAAAATTCCAATAATAGCAGAAGATACAGGAATGAATTATGGAAGAACAATACGCTTTTATACTGAGACAGGCGATTTAATTGTAGACTCAATAAATAAAGGAAAAAAGAAAATATAGATTATTTTTATTTAGAAGATATTTAAGGGGGAGGTATTGAATGAGATTTCCAGATGACCCATATTTAGGTTATGAGTTAGTAGATGAGGGGATTAAGTACCTAAAATTTAAAATGGACGAACAGAACTTTGGTATTGAACTTGAAAAAGTCATAGAAATTGTTGGGAATCAGGAAATCATATTTATTCCAGAACTCCCAACCTATTCAAGAGGAATAATAAATTTGAGGGGAAAAATTATCCCGATAATAGATATGCATTTGAGACTGAGGAAAAATAATTTAAATACTACTGATTATGTATATATAGTAATAGCCGGATTGGAAAATTTAGTAGTGGGATTTATGGTTGATAAAGTTGAGGAGATAATAGATTTAGAAGAAAATCAGATATCACCTCCACCAAGGGTTACTCTTGAATATTCAGATTATTTTGTAAGTGGTATTGGAGAGATAGACAATCAAATAATTACCTTGTTAGATTTGAAGAAGCTTTTGACTGATGAAGAAGAACTTTTGATAGATGAATTGCTTTTTAAATACAATTAAACTATCATGTAACACAGATATATAATTTAGTGGCATTGTAATTATATTATAATGAGAACATTTGGAACTATAGTGGTATAATTATTAAGTGTAAGAATTTTAAATTATTAAAATTTGAATATATTATGTTTAAGAGAGGTTTGGATATGGAAAATAAGCAACAAGGAACAATTTTAGTTGTTGATGATAGTGTTCTAATGTGCGATTTAATAGATAAAACACTTACAAAAGATAATTTTAAAGTCATAAAAGCATTTAATGCAATAGAAGCAAAAGAGTGTATTAAAGAGTGTACACCAGACATTATTCTGCTTGATATAATTTTGCCAGACAATTCTGGATTTGAATTGTGTAGAGAACTCAAATCTAATATTCGTACAGAAGATATACCTATAATTTTTATAACTTCAAAAAATACAGATACAGATGTAGTAAAGGGTTTTGGAGTAGGAGCAATAGACTATATGGTAAAACCTTTTAGTATGACAGAATTAAAAGCTCGTGTTATGGCTCATATTGAAGTCAAAAAATCTCAAGATAAATTAAGAAAAATAAATAATGAACTGGAATCTTCTCTTGAAAAATTAAATAGATTAGTTGTAAGGGATTATCTAACAGGTCTTTACAATAGACGTCATATAATTAATCAGCTTATGGAACAAAGAAAAATTAATAGATATAGTCATGAAACAGTATCTCTTATTCTTGGAGATATTGACGATTTTAAAGTTATTAATGATACTTATGGTCATGAAGCAGGAGATTTTGTGCTAACAGTAATCTCAAGTATAATTAAAAAGAATTGTAGACAAATTGATACTGTATCAAGGTGGGGTGGAGAAGAATTTTTGATAATGCTCACTAATACTTCAATAGAAGGGGCAAAAATACTTTCAGAGAGAATTCGCAAAGAAATAAAGGAATTTGAATTTAACTATAAAGGAAATGAAATAAAGTGTACTATTACATTAGGAGTAGTAGAGGTAAACTCAAACATATCATTAGAAGAAAATATATCCCTAGCAGATAAGGCAATGTACGAGGGAAAAAATCTAGGAAAAGATTGCAGTGTAGTAAGTACAATGAATGGACTAAAGAAGATATAGATTGATATCTTGATAAACTTACTTTATAAAGGAGTATAGATATGAAAAGAGAAGTAAAGCTTTCCAAATTGGCAATAGTATTGCTAATTATTATAGTACTAGCTGTTATGGCAGGCATTTTTTCTTCAATTTCATCTTATAAAGCATTTGAAAAAGTGGAAAAAAGTATCAATGACATGAACAATTTGAGAAATGAAAGTCAGTATATAAAAGACACAACAAGAGAAGTTTGTGACATGTTAAGAAGGTACGTTTTTACAGGTGAAAAAAAGGATAAAGATGTCTATGAAAAAGAGCTATATGGAAAAACAAGAGAATCTGCTTTAAATAAACTTGAAAAAATTGGTCTTACAAAGACTGAGTCAAATAAAATTTTGGAAGCTAAGGAGATATCTGATTCTTTGGTACCAAAAGAACAAAGTGCTATAAATGCAGTTGAAAGTAATGACAAGAGCTTAGCTCAAAGTATAATTTTTAGTAGCGAATATGTAGAATCTCAGGAAAAAATGGATTCTTTAATAGATGAATTTCAAGAGGATGTAGTTACTCGTTCAAATTCTGAAATTGTAGAAGTTAAAAAAGAATTACAAAGTTTGATACTAAGAACGATATTTATACTCTCACTATTAATCATATTAACAATAATAGAATATGCAGTAATAAAACTAAAGATAGTAATTCCTATTAATAAAGTAGAAAAACATTTTTCAAGAATTGCATCGGGTGATTTAAGAACAAGTATAGATGTTGAAGAAAGTAAATCTGAAATAGGAATGTTAGTAAGTTCTGTCAAAAAGATGCAAGATATGTTATTAAATTATATAGACCTTATAGACAGTACATTAACTAGCATTGCAAAAGGGGATTTAAGAATAGACATAGAACAAGAATTTATAGGAGATTTTAAATCAATCAAAACATCATTAGAAAGTATAATAAATTCTTTTAATGATGATTTCTATGAAATAAATCTGTCAGCTGAGCAAGTTGCAAGTGCATCAGAACAAGTAGCAGCAGGAGCACAAGCTCTTTCGCAGGGTGCTACTGAACAAGCTAGTTCAGTAGAAGAATTAGCCTCTACAATTAATGAAATATCTGATGGAATTAAGCAATGTGCAGATAGTGCTAGTCTTGCATGTGAAGTATCTGACCAATCAGCATTACAAGTTGGTTTTGGAAGTAGATGTATGGATGATATGATGACATCAATGGAGGCAATAAGTGAAAAATCAAATGAAATATCAAAGATAATCAAAACCATAGATGAGATAGCTTTTCAAACTAATATTCTTGCATTAAACGCAGCCGTTGAAGCAGCAAGAGCAGGCCAATATGGTAGAGGATTTGCAGTTGTTGCAGATGAAGTTAGGTCTTTGGCTGGAAAAAGTGCTAAAGCAGCTCAAAACACAGCAATTCTTATAGAAGAAGCTATTAAAACAGTGGAAAATGGTGTCAAAATTGCAAAAGAAACTGCAAAAGCATTAGACTTAGTTGTAAATGGTGTAGAAAAAACTACTGATTATATTAATGGAATTTCTTCATCTGTGCATAGTCAAGAGATAGCAATTACACAGATTTTATCTGGAATAGAGCAAATTTCAATAGTAGTTCAAATGAACTCTGCAACAGCAGAGGAAAGTGCTGCAGCTTCAGAAGAAATGTCTGCTCAAGCACAAATTTTAAAAGAATTAGTAGAAAAATTTCATCTAAAAGAAAGTGAGATAAGAAAATCATCGTGGATTTAGATTATAGAATATTATATATAAGAAAAAATAGAAATTTATTTGTCGACTGTAGGTGATAAATATGAATTACATTGAACCAAGTATGAGACCAATGTTAGATATGTTTATATTTGAGACAAGTCTATTACTTGAGCAATTAGATGAAATTATGATTCAGACAGAAAAAGAAAGAATATTTAGCGACAGTAATATTAATGAAACTTTTAGAATTATGCATACAATAAAAGGCTCAGCTTCTATGATGGGTCTAGATAATATGTCTGCTTTAGCACACAGTGTAGAAGACCTATTTTATATTATACGTGAAAGAAAAATAGAGATTATAGATAATGATTTATTGTTTGATTTAGTTTTTCAAGCATTAGATTTTATAAAATATGATATTGGTAAATTACAATCAGGAGATTGTACAACTTCTGATTGCTCTAGCTTTATAAAAGATATTGAAGATTATGTAAGTACTCTAGAACTATCAAGTTCTACAAAATTACAAGATAAGTTGAACTTAGAAGACACATACGAAAAAGAAATAACTAATTTAAATTTTTCATATAGAGAAGGTTCAGACATAGTCAAAATAGTTTTTGAACAAGATTGTATGATGGAAAATGTAAGAGCTTTTATGCTTACATTTGAATTGCAAGATTACTGTGAATTTCTAGCATTTTATCCTGAAGACGTAGAAAAGAATACAGGTACAGCAGAATATATTAAAAAATATGGATTTTATATACAATTTATTGCTAAAGATGATAAAAACATAATTTATAAAACAATAAAAGATAATCTATATGTAAAAGAGTATTCAAATGTTGATAAAGATGATATATATACAAGTGAAAAACAGGATGATATGTTGGTGAAAAACCCAAAAACTAATTTGGAGACAAATTCTAAAGATGAAAATAATTTTGTAAAAGAAAAAAGTGCATTACAAGAAAGTGTCTTAAATGAGAAAATTGACTTAGAGCAAGATGTTTTAATTGAAGGAAATGAGCATCTTCCTATAAGTAAACAAAATATTATGACTGTAAATTTAGAAAAACTAGATTTACTTCAAAATATAGTTGGAGAAATTGTAATTATGGAATCAATGGTTGTAAATAGTGTAGATTCTAAAGGTGTTGATATAGATAATTTCAATAAAGCAACCAGACAATTACATAAGCTTACAGATGAATTGCAGGATATAGTAATGTCAATGCGTATGGTTAAAATTGCAGGTGTATTTCAAAAAATGCATAGAATTGTACGAGATATGAATAAAAAATTAGATAAAAATGTTGAACTAGTAACTATAGGAAATGAAACAGAAGTAGATAAAAATGTAATGGATAATTTAGCAGAACCATTTATGCATCTTATAAGAAATGCTATGGACCATGCAATAGAGCCTGCTGATGAACGCATATCTAAGGGTAAAAAAGAAATAGGAACTATAATTTTATCTGCTGAAAATTTAGGCGGAGAAGCTGTCATAAGTATTTCAGATGATGGCAGAGGTCTCATGAAAGATAAGATTTTGGAAAAAGCTAAAGAACAAGGTCTTCTTAAACATCAAATTAATGAATATACTGATGATGAAATTAACTCTTTAATTATGACTCCAGGATTTTCTACAAAGGAATCTATAACTGAATTTTCTGGTAGAGGAGTAGGGATGGATATTGTTCGTAAAAGTATTGAAAAAGTTGGTGGTTCAATTGGTGTAAAAAGTACAAAAGATGAAGGAACAACATTTACTATAAAAATACCACTGACACTTTCTATAGTAGAAGGTATGGAGTTCAAAGTTGGAAAATCTATGTTTACTTTGCCAATATCATCAATAAGAAGTACATTTAAACTTGCAGATTTAAGCCAAGTAATTAAAGATGGTAGTGGAACAGAATTAATTACAATATATGGAGCATGTATTCCTATTATAAGATTACATAAAATATATGATATTCATACAGATATAACTGAATTAGTAAATGGAAATATGATAATCATAGAAAATGAGCATAAAGCAGTATGTATTTTTGTGGATGAAATAATAGGAACTCAACAGGTTGTAGTAAAGCCATTTCCAGTTTATTTTAACAGATTTAATATGAAAAACAATGGTTTTTCAGGATGCACAATACTTGGTGATGGAAGTATAAGTCTGATTATAGATGCAGATAACATTATGGAAATATATTAGGGGATTTAAAGTATGTCTACAAATGATATTATAAAACAAGTATTAACATTTTATGTTAATGATGTTATTTATGGAATAGAATTAGAAAATGTAATTGAGACTATAAGGTTTCAACCAATAACATATGTACCACGTCTTCCAAATTATATAAATGGAGTTATTAATTTGAGAGGAAGAATTATACCAGTTATTGATATGCATATTAGATACAATCTTCCTGAAGTTGATTATAATGAGAGAACATGCATAATAATTATAAAAATTGATGAGTATCAAGTTGGAATTATTGTAGACAAAGTTGTTGATGTCGTTCTTATAGATGACTTAAACTTACTAGAGACAACTATTTCTAACAACATAAATATAAATAAAGTTATAAAAGAGATTGTAAAAGTTGGAGATAAGTCTATACTAATTTTAGATATTCGAAAGTTTCTAATTGACAGCATGTAATTAGCTTTGATAAATTGGCAGGAGGAAGTTTTTTGTATGATAAAACTCACTGATGAAGAATTTAAAATTCTTGTAAACTATATAAAAAAAGAGTACGGAATTGATTTAAGCAAAAAAAGAGTATTAATTGAAGGACGACTATATAATACAATGCGAGAGAGAAAGTTTAGTTCTTTTAGTCAATATATGAACCTATTATTTAGAGATAAGACAGGAAATGAAGCTATAAATTTAATAAATAGGTTGAGCACAAATCATACATTTTTTATGAGAGAACATCAGCATTTTGAGTATATGTATAATAATATACTTCCTTTTTGGGAAGAAAATAATAAACTCAGAAACTTAAATATATGGAGTGCAGGTTGCTCTAGTGGAGAAGAAGCATATTCAATAGCTATGACTTTAGATGATTATTTTGGGAGTAGGAAAGACCTGTGGAATATTAAAATTATAGCCACAGATATTTCAATGAATTCACTTGAAAAAGCTAAAAGAGCTGTATACACAGAAGCAAATGTTGATAATGTTCCAAAATTATGGAAGAAAAAATATTTCATAGATAATAAAGATGGTACATTTAAAGTTTGTGATAAGATTAGAAAAAGTGTATTTTTTAAACCATTCAATTTAATTGAAGATTTCTCACATCAACTTTTTGATTTGATTTTTTGTAGAAATGTTATGATTTATTTCGATTTAAAAACAAAAGAAGAGCTTATAAATAAATTTTATGATGTAACTAAAAAAGATGGATTTTTATTTGTAGGTCATGCAGAGATAGTAAATAGAAGAAATACAGAATACGACTATGTAAAACCTGCTGTTTATAAAAAATAGAAGAATATTTTAGATATATGATTTTGTGGGGGCGGTAATGTGGAAAATATTAATAACAGGGTCATTGCTATAGGCGCATCTATAGGTGGAACAGAAGCAATACTTGAGATTATAAAAGACTTACCAAAATCTACACCAGGGGTTGTTGTAGCTCAACATATGCCAGCTATATTTACTGAGATGTATGCACAACGACTTGATAAGCAGTGTATTATGAATGTAAGAGAAGCTAAAAATAATGATAGAGTAGAGCAAGGAAATGTACTTATTGCACCTGGTGGATATCAAATGAAATTACATTTAGATAAAGATGGGTATTATGTAACTTGTGAAGAAGGTGAAAGAATAAGTGGACATTGTCCATCTGTAGATGTTTTGTTTGATTCAGTAGCACAAGTAGCAGGTAAAAACTCAGTAGGAATAATACTTACAGGAATGGGTTCAGATGGAGCAACTGGACTTTTGAAAATGAGAGAGAAAGGTTCATTTACAATTGGGCAAGATAAAAATTCTTGCATTGTATATGGAATGCCAATGGTAGCATTTGATAGAGGTTCTGTTGTAATCCAATTACCACTTGATAAAATTTCAAGTTGTCTGATAAGTCATCTTAATATTTGAAAAGAAAAAGATTAATTTTTATAAATAAAAATTAATCTTTTATTAAATTATATGGATAAAAAACCCTAGAAACTCCAAATATAATAAGAGAGATTTATATTTAGGAGGAAAATAATAAGATGAAATTTTTTAAAGTAAATACGAAAGCTAGAGTTTTAAGATATGTGTTTGTTTTATCCTTGACTATAATAGCTATTTTAGCAATTAAACATGACTATAGATATAATAATTTGGGGAAAGATGCTTTACTTAATCTAAATAAAGACAAAGAAGCTGTAAGCGTTATGAGTAATCAATCATTGCCAAAAGATACTACAAATAGTAAACAAACTTTATCAGTAAGTACAATAGGAAGTAAGACAATAGTGAAAAATGATGAATATATAGAAAGTACTATAAATATGCCTATAATAACAAATTCAAATAAGATTGTTGAAAGGTCTACAAATGATAGAATAAAAAATGATATATTTGAATTTTATAACAAATCGTATAAAGAGGCAAAACAATACTTTAAAGATAATCCTGATGAAGAAAATAAATTTGTTGCAAATGTAGACTTTGAACTTAAAAAGAATACTGATTCTGCTCTTAGTATAAAGGTAAGATATTATACTTACAGTGGTGGAGCACATGGTTATTATCAAGATATAGCTTATAATGTAGATATGAGAACAGGGAAGTTTTTAGAATTAATGGACTTATTTAAAGATAATACTAAATATAAAGAAGTTATAGATGAGGAAATTAAACAACAAATAACTGATTTAGAAAAGAAAGATAAAGAAAATGTAGGAATATATAATTTTAAAGGGATAAAAGAAAATCAAAATTTTTATTTGCAAGATGATAACTTAGTTATATATTTTGATTTATACGATATAACTCCATATGCAGCAGGAATACCAGAATTTTCAATAAACAAAAAACTAATAAGCTATATGTTAAAATCGGAGTATGTAGATTTGTTTAATTTGAAATAGGATTATTTAATTTGAAATATATTTATTTAATATGAAATATATTTATTTAATATGAAATAGAATTTGTATTAAAATGTTATGTTATAATATCTAGCATAGAAACTTATTAAAATTGGGGGTATATAAAATGCTACTTTTAAAAAAAGACGACATAAAAAAAGTATTTACTATGAGAGATGCAATTGAGGCTGATAAAGAGGCTTTTAGAATTTATTGTGAAGGAAAAAGTGTAACTCCTTTGAGAACTAATATACCAGTTCCAAGTCAGGATGCTAGTATGTTATTTATGCCAGGATATGTAGAGGACTTAGGGTGTGCAGGAATAAAAATTGTATCTGTATTCCCTAAAAATGCTCAAAAAGGCAAACCAGTAATTCCAGCAACAGTATTATTATTAGATGGGGAGACTGGAGAAGTATGTGCTGCTTTAGATGGTACTTATATAACTCAAGTTCGTACTGGTGCAGCATCTGGTGCAGCTATAGATGTTTTAGCTAAAAAGGATTCTAAGATAGGGGCTTTAATAGGCTTGGGAGGACAAGGTGAGTCACAACTTGAAGCTATGTTAGAAGCTAGAAATTTAGATGAAGTAAGAGTTTTCAGTAGAAATAAAGAAAGTAGAGAAAAATTTGCAAAAGAGATGAACTTAAAGCTAAGTAAATATAATACTAAAATAGTTGCAGCTGAGTCATCTGATGAAGCCATAGATAATGCTGATGTAATAGTTTTAGCAACAACATCAAAAAAACCAGTATTTGATGGAAATTTGGTTAAAAAGGGAGCATTAGTGAGTGCTGTAGGTTCATACTTACCAGATATGCAAGAGATGTGTCCAACTTGTTTAACTAGAGCATCTAAGATATTTTTTGAATCAACAGATGCAGTTTTATCAGAATCAGGAGATATATTAATTCCTCTAGAAGAAGGTAAAATAAGCAAAGCTGATTTTAGTGGTGATTTGGGAAATGTTATAAATGGAACTATTTCCGGAAGAGAAAATGATGACGAAATAATTGTGTTTAAAAGTGTCGGAATAGGTGTACAAGATGTCGTAACAGCGAAAAGAATATATGATAAAGCAAAAGATAGAGGGATTGGAATAGATTGGGAATGGTAAAATTTTCAAAATAAACTTATAATTAGACAAAATTATGCTATAATATTAATAAATAAATTTTTTTATTCAATTAACTGAGGGAGGATATTTGTATGAAAATGGTAAAAAAATTAATCTTATCTTCTATTATGGCTTTAGTTTTAGTTCTAACTATAGGCTGTTCTAATGCAGAAGAAAAAGTAAAGTCGAATTTTGAAGCTAATTTAGCAGCACTAGAAATGTATAAATACGATGAAAAAGGCATTTCTGATGCTTTAACAGAAGCTGAATATAAACAAATTCAAACTTATAATAACACAGATAAAGTTTCAATGCTTGCTCAATTAACACCTCTTTATGGAAAAGAGAATGCTGAAAAGATATATGACACAATTGTTAAATTAATACAAGGTGTTGAAAAAACAGTAACAGTAGATTCTTCTAGTAAGGATAAGATAACTTTAAAAGTTGTAAGTAAAGCATTGGATACTAGTAAAGTAATGTCTGAGGCAAACGATTTAGTAAAATCATATGTAACTGATAAAAATAATTACAATAAAGCAGAAAAAGAAGTTCAAGATGATATGGCAAAAATGATTATAGACCTTTATAACAAAAAGCCAACGAAAGATGTTACAACTTCAATTACATATACAAAAAAAGATGGTAAATGGCAACCACCTAGCAATATACAAAAATTATGTGAAGGAATATATACAATTTAATTTATTTTAAAGACACTAAAACTATCTTTTAAACATATAATAAACTGTTTGAAAGATAGTTTATTTTATTATTTATTGAACACTACCTTTCAAATTTATTTGATATACTTGGCAATTTTGACTATATAAAACTTTCAATACAATTATGCTATATCTTGATAAAACATGGTGAATAATTGTGTGTTATATAGTCGAAAATATGATATATTAATATTATATTATATGATAAAAGTTTATTTATATGCTTTTAGGGAGATTTTTTATATAAAATGAAAGGGGTGTTTTTTATGTTATCAAGGCAAGAATTAAAAAGAGTATCAAAAGCTCAGTTATCTGGAAACTGGGGAACATGTGCAATTAATATGGCAATATATATTGCGTTGATAGTAGCTATATCATTTATAGGATTGCCTTTTGAACCCTTAACTACTATCATAGTAGCGATAATAGGTTTTTTAGTTGCAGCAGGATTTACATGTATGTTTTTAAAGATTACTAAAGATAAAAAAGTCAAGATGGGAGATATCTTCGTAAATGGAAGAATTTATTTAAGAAGTTTTGGACTTTATATATTAGAATCAATTGTTGTTTATATTTATTCTTTTATAATCACAATTATCGGAGCATTTTTGTCATTTGGAGTTTTACTCACTAGTGGAGCAATTGAATACCTATCAAGTAATAATGTTGGAGTAGGAACTGTAATTTCTACTGCCATAACTCTAGTTATTATAGTAATTGTGTTGATGTTGCCAGTTTATATATTGTTATTATACATTTCTCAAGCTGCTTTTTTAATATGTGAAGATAAAGATAATCTTGGTGTATTTAAAGCAATGGGTGCTAGTTTAGATATGATGAAGGGTAATGTACTTAAACTATTTATATTAAATCTTAGCTTTATAGGATGGTATATATTGACTATATTCACTTTAGGAATAGGTTTGTTATGGTTAATTCCATATATAGGAGTTACTAATTGTAATTTCTATAGAGAATTATTAAAAGATAATCCAGATGTAGAAGATATATTATTAGATAAGGAAAAATCTTATTCTATGTATTAAGATGGTTTTATAGTTAAATAAAATAAAGCTTTATTTAGATATTAAAGTATAAAAATGACAAGACTGTCTTTTACAAGAACTATTTCTTTAAAGGACAGTTTTTGTTATTAAAAAAATAAATGGTTGACATCACATAGACTACTGTGATAGTTTTAAATTATAATATTGACTATTGTGATAACCATATTTGAGGAGCGATTTTATATGGAAATAAAATTATTTGATTCAGAACTTAAGGTGATGGAAGTTCTATGGGAGATAGGAGAAAGTAAGGCAGGGGAATTAGTAAAAGTTTTAAAGGAAGAAACAGGGTGGAATAGAAACACTACGTATACAGTTATAAAAAAATTAGTATCAAAAGGTGCAATAGAAAGAATTGAACCAAACTTTGTTTGTAGACCTTTAATAAGCAAAGAAGAAGTTCAGAAGCATGAAACAGAAAGCTTAATTAATAAAATGTTTGGAGGGTCTTCAGAGAAATTTCTTTCAGCTTTTATTAATAAAGAAAATCTCTCAAGTGATGAGATTACAAAACTTAAACAAATTGTTGAGAAATTAAAGTGAGGTAAGATTAATGTTCACTAAATTGTTAGAAATGAGTGTTACTTCTGGGGTTTTAATTTTAATTGTTATTTTTATAAGAGCATGTTTGTTTAAAAAATTGCCTAAAAAAGTATTTGTATTATTATGGCTAGTTGTTTTGTTTAAACTTTTAGTACCAGTAAGTTTAAATTCTACTTTTAGTATTTATAGCATTATTGAGTCAAATTTTGATGCTCAATTGGGAAATGCATCCGCTGTGGATTATTCAATTAAGAAAAATAATAATTCTATCAGTAAGAATAATTTTGGAGATTCTAAGGCTTTATTCAATCTTGAGAATTTTACAGCATTGGAAGTATCAAGTATTTTAACGCTTGGAATTTCTATTACTTTTATTATGTTTTTATGCTTTAAGTATACCAGGACGATTAATCTTTTTAAAACTTCGATACATATAAAAAATCATGAATTTATTAAAAAGTGGGCATATGATAATAGAGGTTTTAGAAAATTCTTTGTTTGTATTTCTGAATTTACTAAAACACCTCTTACAACTGGTATTTTAAAACCGAATATTATTTTGCCAAAACAAATGGACTATAGCAATAACCAAACTCTAAACTTTGTCTTAACTCATGAATTGGTTCATATCAATAGGTTTGACAATATATTGAAGTTGTTTATGATTGTAGCTCTTGCTGTCCATTGGTTCAATCCTTTAGTTTGGGTAATGCTTTTTTTATTGAATAAAGATATAGAATTTAGTTGTGATGAAAAGGTAATGAGTATAGTTGGTGAAGAATATAGAGCTGATTATGCAACTGCGCTTATAAGTTTGGCAGAGGAACATAATACATTTCCAATGACACTTTATAACGGATTTGGAAAGACAAAGATAGAAGAAAGAATAGTTAATGTTATGAAGTTTAAAAAATCAACCTATATTACTTTTTTAGTTTCAGCTGTGTTAATTTGTGGGACTAGTGTTGTTTTTGCAACTGGAAATAAAGAAATTGATGAAGTTGAATCTTTTAATCTAATGGAAATTGAGCAAAGTAATAAAAACGACTTTTCAATAGGAGGTCAGCCATTAAAAATAGAATCTAAGATAAATAATACAAATATTTCTGTGGGATTATCAGCTAAAAGTGATGAAAGCATTGATTTAAGTACATCAGAAACATATAAAATGCAGAAAATTACTTCAAAGGTTGATGTAGAAGAAGTGTATTCTAATATGTCAAAGTATTCAGTTGTACCAACTGATAATATTTCTAAGAAGATATCTGTAACAAAAAGTATGAAGATTTTAACAAATAATAAATTGCAGTATAAAGATTCTGAAAGCAACTAGATATATGACAAATAAGGATGGGTTGAGAATTAGGAATACTATCTTAAAATAATTAAATTTATTTTGAGATAGTATTTTTTATTAAAAAATTTTATAGAAATACTTGACACAATTATGACTATTATGATAGTCTAAAGATGTAGTAAATAACTATTGCAATAGTCATAATGAACTACACTACCCAAATAAATCTCTAAGAAAGGAATATAAATTATGAAAATAAAAAAATCCCTTATAAGTGCAATGATGGTATCTGCTATGGTACTAGGAGGAACAGGAGCAGTATTTGCAAGTGGAAATGACGATGTATCTAATATTGAGTTATCTAAGTTTAAATCTCTAGTAGAATCAGGTGTAACTGATGCTGCTGACTTAGAAAAACATGGAGTTGAGTATTATACTTATGAAGAGTACGCTAAGCAGATTGAAGAGTTAAAAGCATATGCTAAAGACTCTTCAGCAGTTAAAGATGTAAGTTCAAAAGACCTTGAAGATACAATTAAGATTATGGAAAAAGATTTAGAAAAGATAAAAACTGAAGGCTTAAAGATAATGAAACCTATCGTAATAGATAATGAAGATGGAACTCAATTGGCAGTTTCTTTATCTAGAGCTGAATAATTAATATTAAATTTTTTAGATATAGGTGGAAAAAGTATTTAAAAAACTAAATAAGCGTAATTAAACATAGTAAACAAGAACAAAACAAGTAACAAATAAACGATAACAAAAGGCTTAAAGTCTATATGAAGATAGAGAAGTAAAAAATAAACAAATTAAATAGTATAAAAATAAATCTAGTCAAAGTAAAAGTATTAAACCCAGTTTGTAATGTTAACATTTTTTATATGTATTAAGAAATGTTAACATTACTTTTTTTATTCAAAATATGGATTTTTACTAAAAAACGTTGTAGAAATACTTGACATAAATATGACTATTATGATAGTCTAAAGGTGTAGTTAATAACTATTGCAATAGTCATTGTGAACTACACTACCCAAATAAATCTCTAAGAAAGGAATATGAGTTATGAAAATAAAAAAATCCCTTATAAGTACAATGATGGCATCTGCTATAGTATTAGGAGGAACAGGAGCAGTATTTGCAGATGGAAGTAGTGATGTATCTAATATTACGTTAGATAAATTTGATTCTCTAATAAAATCAGGAATAACTGAGCCTGCTGACTTAGAAAAATATGGAGTTGAGTATTACACTTATGAAGAATATGCTAAGCGTATTGAAGAATTAAAAGAGTATGCTAAAGACACTACACAAGTTAAAGACTTAAGTTCACAAGACCTTGAAAATACAATTAAGAGTATGGAAAAAGATTTAGAAAAGATAAAAAATGAAGGTTTAAAGATTATGAAACCTATTAGAATAGACAATGGAAATGGATTGATAGGTTTCTATGGTCGTTAAATAATTAAATGATACAAAAGTAAATCTAGACAAAGTAAGAGTACTAATTCAGCTTGTAATGTTAACATTTTTTAATGTATGTTAAGAAATGTTAACATTACTTTTTTTTTATTTAAAATAATATTGAAAATATTATGAAAATTCTAACGAAAATTAATTCTTAATTATTAGAGTCATTAAAATTTAAAGAAAAATGGCAATTTGGTATTTTAAAAGTGAGTTTTAAAAAAATTAAGGCTATTGGCATGGCAATTGCTTAGTAAATAAAATAAGAACAATATTATAAATTTATGGATTCATATTATTATTTGCTATCAATATTTAAATTGTATTGATAATAAATATATAGTTGATAGCTTCTAAAATGTATCGCTAACAAATACACTAAGTTATCAAAGAGGTATTATTTCTAAGGAGGGGGAAAGCATGAAACAATTGCTTACAGGAAATGAGGCAGTAGCACGTGGTGCTTACGAAGCAGGCATATCTTATGCAGCTGCTTATCCAGGAACACCAAGTACTGAAATATTGGAAAATATAGCACTATATAAAGATGACATAATTGCAGAGTGGGCACCAAATGAGAAAGTAGCAGTAGAGTCAGCAATAGGAGCCTCTATTGCAGGAGGTAGAGCCCTTGCAGCTATGAAGCATGTTGGAGTAAATGTTGCTGCAGACCCAATATTTACATATGCATATATGGGAGTAAATGGTGCGATGATTATTGTATCTGGAGATGACCCTGGCATGCACTCATCACAAAATGAACAAGATAATAGACATTATGCTAAATTTGCAAAGATAGCTATGATAGAACCAAGCAACAGCCAAGAATGTAAGGATATGCTAAAGGCTGCGGTTGAGATAAGTGAAAAATACGATACAACAGTTTTATTTAGAATGGTGACTAGAATATGTCATAGTAAAGGACTTGTTGAGTTAGGAGAAAAAGAAGAAACAATTGTAAAAAAATATGAAAGAAATCTTTCTAAGTTTGATGCTATTCCAGCAACTTCAAGAGGATTAAGAATTAAACTTGAAGATAGATTAAAAAAGCTTGAAGAGTTTTCTAATGAAACTGACTTAAACTTTATAGAATGGAATGATAAGAAAATAGGCGTGATAACTTCAGGAGCTTCTTATGAGTATGCTAAAGATGTGTTTGGAGATACTGTATCATATTTAAAATTAGGATTTACATATCCTCTTCCAACAAAGAAGATAAGAGGTTTTGCAGAACAAGTAGAAACTGTTTATGTAATCGAAGAATTAGAACCTTATATAGAAGAACATCTTAAAGAAAATAACATACCATGTATTGGAAAAGAAAAGATACCTAATATAGGTGAGTTAAATCCAGATATTATAGCTCAATCAATTTTGGGAGAAAAAAGAAAACTAATAGAGTATAGCCAAGAAAAAATAGTTGGCAGACCTCCAACTTTATGTGCAGGATGTCCACACAGAGGATTTTTCTATGAGCTAGGAAAGGTTAAAAATGTACTTATAAGTGGAGATATAGGATGTTATGGTCTAGGAGGAGCAGAGCCTTTAAATGCTAAAGATACTTGTATATGTATGGGAGGAGGGCCAGGTGTAGCTCATGGAGCACAAAAGATATTTACTAAAAATAATATTAACATGAGGACTATATCTACAATAGGAGATTCAACATTCTTTCATACAGGAATAAATGGTCTCATAGATATAATCTACAACAAAAGTAATACTGTAACATGTATTCTTGATAATAGAATTACTGGAATGACTGGTCATCAAGAAAATCCTGGAACTGGATTTTCATTGCAAGGTGATGTTACTGAAATGATGGACATTGAGACTATAGTAAAAGCTTTGGGTTGTAAAAATGTAAAGGTAGTTAATCCTAATATGTTGAATGAAGTTAAAGAAGCATTAAATTGGGCTTTATCAATTGATGAACCTTCAGTAATAATCACTAGATGGCCATGTGCATTAAAAAAATTTACAGAAGATGATAAAAAAAGATTCGACCTTACACCATCAATTTGTAGCGTAGATGATGAGAAATGTATTGGATGTAAGAAATGCCTTACAACAGGATGCCCTGCTTTGAGATTTGATAAATCTAAAAAGAAATCAAGTATAAATCAGGCTCAATGTGTAGGATGTACAGTATGTGCACAAGTATGTCCAGTAAATGCTATAAAAAAGGTTGGTGAAAAGTAATGAAAAAGGTTAAAAATGTATTGTTATCAGGAGTAGGAGGTCAGGGTACTGTTTTAGCAAGTAAAATACTTTCTGCTGGTCTTATAGATGCTGGATATGATGTTAAGATGTCAGAGGTTCATGGTATGGCTCAAAGGGGTGGAAGTGTAACAACACAAGTTAGATATGGAGAAAAAGTACACTCTCCTATACTTGGAAAAGGAGATGTTGACGTATTAGTTTCATTTGAGACTATGGAGGCTTTAAGATATCTTGATTTTCTTAAGCCTGAGGGTAAATTAGTAGTAAATGATTATGAAATGCCTTCTGCACCAATTTTAACAGGTAGAGTGGATTATCCTGAAAATATAATAGACGATATTAAAGAAAAAGTGGATGTAACAGTGATAAAGGCAGTTGATATTGCCAGAGGTTTTGGAAATGAGAAGGTTATGAATGTAGTACTTTTGGGAGCATTGATTAAGGCTTTACAGTTAGAAAATGATATAGATTGGGAAAAGATAGTATCACAACAGGTTAAACCTAAGTTTATAGAAATTAATATAAAAGCTTTAAGAGAAGGAATGAATATTTAGAAAATAAAAATTACAGATAAAAAACTATATAAAGAATCAGAAAAAATAATTATATATAATATACAAAGGGTTAGGAAAGATTAATTATAGATATAATACAAAAAGGGTTAGGAAAGATTAATTAAAAATATAATATATAAAGGGTTAAAAAATAATTGCAAAAAAAAACTATATGTAATAGTTATTTGATGCAATAGCTATTTACTGAGATAGTTATTTAAAAATGAAATTTTATCAATTTAAACATGGAAAATGAATACCTAAGTAAGTAATATTTAATAAATATATTTATATAGAGATAACAATAAAATAAATACTTGAAAGGAAGGAGAACTATTTAGATTATTAAATAGTATTTATAATATGAAAAAAGGCGATTTTATATGGAGTGGAGTTCTTATTTGTCTTATTGCTATTTTAGTGATACCAAGTAGTAGAGCGGTATTTATGGAAGCAACAGGTGCACATCCATATATTGGAGGTTTTTTCAAGTTTGCTGTGTTAGCAACAATGGGAGACTTACTTGGTGCTAGAATTTTGCATAAAGACTGGAAAATACCAGTAGGAATCTTTTACAGAGCTGTAGTTTGGGGAATTATAGGTGTAGTTACAACATATGCTATGTCAATTTACTCAGCAGGTGTAGGGCAGGCACAAGTAGATGGTATGCTTCCATTTGAAGGAATAGCTTTTGCAAATGCTCTATTTAAGAGTGCAACTATGAATATATTAATGTCACCAACTGTATTTTTATTCCATAAGGTTATGGATTGCTTTATAGATAAAAAATATGAAGTTGGAAAGGGTGTTAAGGTAGTTCTTAAAGATGTAGTAAATGTTGTAGACTGGAATGCATATCTTGGTTTTAGTGTTTTGAAAACTATACCATTTTTCTGGATACCATGTCATACAATTGTATTCTTGTTCCCTGCTGAATATAGAGTAATTGCCTCTGCTTTTGCATCTATAGCTCTAGGATTAATTTTAGCATTAGCCAATAAATCTAAAGCTACAAATTAAGATTATCAATAAAGTTAGAGTTATTAAGTTAGAATTATTGATTGCTGTTTTTAAGAAGCTTAAAATCCCCCATTTAAGAGTTTTAAGGTTCTAAAATAATAAGTTATAACTACAAAAAATGGCTGCTAAGACTATTATGATTATAGGTTAAAAAACTTATAACAGATAGTAGTTTATAACAGCCATTTTTTATGTTAAGCGAATAAGTTAGTTAAAATCTAAATTAGAGGATTTAAAGAAGCTATTCTAGTTGTAGCTACGTAAACCCTGGATATTTCATACCATGTCTTAAAGTCAACTACTCCAGTTTGAGGTAAACCAAAAATTCCTTGGAATATTTTTACAGAATTTTCTGTATCTGTACCATAGATTCCATCTTCCCTCACTTTTGGTATAGCTGGATAAGAATTAGATATAGCATTTAACTGGTTTTGTATAGTTCTAACGTATTGTCCAGAAGAACCAACTTGTAGTGTAGTTCCAGGAAATGATACTGGTACACCACTAACTACTGGAGCTTTTTCAAACACTATTTCGTCTCCATAGAAATATCTTAGTATTCTTTCATAATCGTATCCTTGGTCACCTAGGTCCTTACTACCCCATTGAGTCATTTGATTAGGACATTGAGATTTTTGACCATCACAATATTGAGCTAGTAGTGGCTGTCTTGATGTAGGAGGTCTTTTTATAAATGTATTAAATATAGCATCTACAACTACGTTAATTGGTTCAAATAAGTTTCTATTGTTTATAAATTTATGGTCATATGCTGTTGATGAGGTGATTGTAAAGTTATATCCTTTGTTTCTGTACCATTCAGTAAAGACTCTATTTAAAGTAAATGATATTATAGCTATTACATTTGCGTAGATTGTCTGCTCAGGCCAAGTTGAATATATTTCAGATGAGGCTATGTTTTTAATGTACTCTTTAAATGGAATCCAATAATTTGCCGCTGATGTATTTTCTGGTAAACCATCATGAACTACTATAAATTCAGGCACTACAGGGTTATCTAATACAACAAAACCAGTAGGTGGTGGTAATGGTTTTAGGTTACTTTCTGGAATTTTAGGAGGATAAGTACCGTATAAAGTATGTTCTCCTATATCAAAAATCAATTCACTTTGTCTTGAGAAGGAACGCTTACTTCTTGTTCTAGGAAACATAGGAACTCCTTGTCTCGCCTCAATTGTAGCTAGTAACTGTGTCCCTTCTATGACAACTGTCTCATATCCATCAGCTATAGCTTCTACTATATACTGGCTGTAAGGTCTAACATCAGATGGTTGTAGAGAGTAATCTACATCTGGTGCTGGTAATACTAATCCAGTCACTTGGCCAGATTCATTACTTATTAGGTTCTGGTATAAAGTTGATGAGCTTTGGCTACCATTAGACATTGAATATATGTTTACTGTTGCATTTTGAATGGGTCTATTGTTAGTAGCATCAATTATACTTACTGTTAAGAAACCATCTTGCATCAAATCACCCTTTCTTTAAATGAATTTAGTTCCCTTATATTTCAAGATATGAATATGGCTTGAGATTTGTTAAATAATATAGATATAAATTTAAATTTTTTTAAGTATTTTTAACCTATCAAATGATAAAGAGTTTAGTATATAAATTTGAGTGTAGAAAAATTTAAAATAAAAGCTGAAAGAAAATAAATTAAAAGTAAGTGTATATTTAAAACACAAATAAACTAAAAATAAGTAGTAATTATAAAACATGAATGAATTAAAAACTTTGAAAGGAAAATTACCTATGAAGCTGGATTTATTTTTATTAGCAGTAGTACCTATATTAATAGGTATGTTTTGGATAAGATCTAAAGATAAATATTGTAGAGAGCCACTAATCCATTTAATTAAATTTTTTATGATAGGTGCTTTTTTAAGTGTTATAATTATTCTTTTAGAAAATCTATTAATGAAGTTTAATGTATTTGAAGGATATTCAGAATTATTATATGTATCATTTATAGTTGCAAGTCTTGTGGAAGAAGGTGTAAAAGCTTTAATACTAATTCCTTCATTGATTAAAGAAAAGCATTTTACTGAAAAATTAGATGGTATTATTTATTCTGTATTTTTATCTTTAGGATTTGCAACAATTGAAAATATAGTTTATATTTTCTCTGAAAGTAGAAATTTAGCACTACAGGTTGGTATTAATAGAGCAGTTATCTCCATTCCAGCTCATGTAATGTTTGCTATTACTATGGGATATTATATTTCTAAGTATAAGTTTGAGGGGAATGAAATTAAAAAACGTGAATACTTATTTATGGCTGTATTAATTCCGATTTTATTACATGGAGTTTTTGATTTTATATTGATGATAGAATATAGATGGGCTATTATATTATTTATAGTTTATGTCATAATTTTGTGGAAAATAAATCTTGATAAACTTGAAAAATATATGAATAACTCTAAAAAAGTGTTTTTTGGAAACTTAAAGAAAAAGAAAAGAAAATAAATGACGAACAAGTAACGCAGATAAAAAGGGGGATTATAAATTTGGCAAATTTACCAAAAGAATTTTTAGAAGATATTAGAGAAATACTAGAAGATGAATATGATGATTTTATAAAAAGTTATAATGAAGAAAAGACTACTGGTCTTAGAATAAATACACTAAAAATTGATAAAGAAAAACTATTGAATTTAAATTTATTTGATTTATATCAGATACCGTGGGCAGATGAAGGTTTTTATTATGATGATAAAATTAATAGGCCTGGTAGAAATCCATTACATGAGGCTGGAGCATATTATTTACAAGAGCCTTCTGCAATGAGTGTAATACCAAAAGCAGATATTAAAGAAGGAGATAAAGTACTTGATATGTGTGCTGCACCTGGTGGCAAATCTACATATATATTATCTAGATTAAACAACACAGGTTTATTGGTTTCTAATGAGATTAATACAAGTAGAATTAAAGCTCTAGGAGAAAACTTAGAACGATTTGGGGCGAGAAATTGTATAATAACAAATACTGATTCTAATAGCTTAAGAAAGACATTTAATGGGTATTTTGATAAGGTGATTATAGATGCTCCTTGTTCTGGGCAAGGGATGTTTAGAAAAGATGAAGTGGCCATCTTAGATTGGAGTCAGGCAAAAGTAATTGAATGCCAATCTATTCAAAAAGAGATTATAAGAGATGGATATAAAATGTTAAAGAAAGATGGTATTTTAATTTACTCAACATGTACTTTTTCAAAAGAGGAGAATGAACATGTTATAAATGAGTTTATCAGTGAATATCCACATGCAGAACTTGTTGAGATGGAAAGGCTATGGCCTCATAAAATAAAGGGAGAAGGTCATTTTGTAGCTAAGATAAAAAAATTAGAAGAAGAAGAAAGTAATGTAAAAGAATTAAAAATAAAAAATTTAGATAAAGAAATAAAGGATTATAGGGAGTTTGAAAAGAAATTTTTAAAGACTGATTTTTATAGTAATAAAAAAAATAAATTTTATTTAAGAGGAGAAAATTTGTACCTACTTCCTGAAATATATCCAGATACAAAAAAACTAAAAGTATTGAGATACGGTTTGCATTTAGGGGTTTTAAAGAAGAATAGATTTGAGCCTTCTCATGCATTATCTCATTACTTAAAAGTTGAAGATGTAAAAAACGTTGAAAACTTTAGTGTACAAAGCGAATCGATTCTTAAATATTTAAAAGGGGATGTTATAAATTCTAATGAAAGTAGAGGATGGGTTTTGGTATCAGTTGAAGATATACCTTTAGGTTGGGGAAAAGAATCTGCTGGTACAATTAAGAATCATTACCCTAAAGGTCTTAGAAAAGTATTTTAAACTATTAGAAAAAAGAAGTATAATATTTATATTGTAAGTTTATGGTAGATTAGTTTTGCTGTAGATTGACTTAATATTGAACACAGAGGAGACGATTTTAGTGGGTGAAGCAGTTAAAAAAGAAGTTGTAGAGTGGATAAAAGTGATTGTCATAGCTCTTGTTTTGGCATTTGCAATAACGCGTTTTATAGTGCCAACAATAGTTAAAGGAGAATCAATGTATCCTACGCTTGTAGAACGTGATTATTTGATAGTCAATAGAATTGCGTACAAAGTAGGAGAGCCAAAATACAAAGATATAATAGTATTCAAAACAGACTTAACAGAAGAAAATGGAAAGAAAAAAGATTTAGTAAAAAGAGTTATCGGGGTTCCTGGTGACCATGTAAAGATAAAAGACTCCAAGGTATATGTAAATGATAAATTGTTAGATGAAGTTTCCTATATACATAATAATCGTACTGATGGAGATATTGATATAGTAGTTCCAGAAGGAAAATTATTTGCAATGGGAGACAATAGAGAAAGAAGTTTAGATAGTAGATACGATGAGGTTGGATTGGTCGACGAGCACACCGTTCTAGGAAAAGTTCTAGTCAGATTGTATCCATTTTCTAAGATAGGAACTATTGACTAAACATTATAAATATAAAATTTGGAGCAATCGCTGATTAACTGAAATCACCAGACCATACACAATAGTTGTCTATATAAAAAAGACAACACCTTATTTAGTAGACTTATCTAAAAGATAGTGCTTAAAAGTAGCATTATCAATAAAGATAATATAACTATAAAGGAGAATTTGTGAATGAATGAAACTATTAAAGAAGAGATTGTAGAGTGGATAAAAATAATTATTACTGCACTTTTTTTGGCATTTATTATAACTCGCTTTATAAAACCAACATTAGTAAATGGAGAATCAATGTACCCAACACTTAAACCACACGATTACTTAGTGGCAAATAGAATAACATATAAATTATCAGAACCAAAATGTGGAGATATAATGATATTTAAGACTGACTTGTTGCAAGATAATGGGAGAAAAAAAGAGTTAGTAAAAAGGGTTATAGGTGTACCAGGAGACCATTTAAAAATTAAAGATTCTAAGGTTTATATAAATGGTAAGTTATTAAATGAAGTTTCATATATACATGATAATTATACTGAAGGCGAGATTGATATGGTGATTCCTCAAGGTAAAGTATTTGCTATGGGAGATAATAGAGAAGTAAGTTTAGATAGTAGGTATAAAGAAGTAGGATTAGTGGATGAACAAAATATTAAAGGAAAAGTTATTTTAAGAGTGTTTCCTTTTACACAAATAGGTATTTTTGAGTAGGTGATTTGTATGGCAGTTGGTGTGGCATCTTTGTTGTTTAATATTGAGGGTGCTTTAAAACTTTGTGAAAGTACAAAGGAAATAACTCATTTGGAAATTGGTATTGATAATATATATGAATGTAGTGAGTTATGTAAATATAAGCAGAGAATTTCTAAACTAGGGTTGTCTATAGGGATACATTTACCTATGGAATTAAACACTTGTGAAAATATAGAATATATACGAGCTTCATGGATAAGTTTTATTGAGAAGATAGAATTAGAGCTAAAAGGATTTGATATAAGGTACTTTAATCTTCATTTGGGTTATGTTATGACAAATAGACTTAAAAATAATAGGGACAAGTATTTAGATAATAGTGTAGATTTTTTTAATAAAATAAATACAGATTCACATATTTGTATAGAGAATACTTATTCAAAAGGTGGGGATTTTTCAAATATTGGAAATATATCCTATGATTTTGAATATATATTTAAGAGGATTAAAAATTCTAAGATTTGTTTTTGTTACGATACTGGACACTGTTTAATTGATGAGGATGATTATTTAAATAACTTGAAAGATAAGATAAAATTGATACATTTAAGTGATAATGATGGTATCAATGATATACATGTTGGTATAGGAAGAGGTATTTTATCTGAAGAGAGTGTTAAAGAGGTTTTAAAATTAGATGCAGAATATTTAGTATTAGAAATAAATTACGAAGACATTGAAGATACTATAAGTAAATTGAATCATATTGTAGGAGAGGGTTAAATACCTCTCTTTATCTTGTTGATATGCCTCGTTGATTAAAATGTATATTCATCAAAAGGAAGGAGATGTTGAAGTGAAGAAAATAAATTTAAAAATAGACGGAAGAAGTAAGGAGTATTCATTAGACGAAAATTCTTTGGGAATTAGACTAGGAGATATAGCAAAAGAGTTTTGTGATGAACATAAAGGATATATAACACTTGCGGTTGTAGATAATAAATTGAAAGAGTTAAATTATAGAGTGAAAAAGGATTGTGAGATAGAGTTTTTGGATACGACAAATGAAGATGGAGAAAGAGTTTACTTTAGAGTCATGTCATTTGTGTTTGTGATGGCTTGTAGAGAGATATTTTGGGACAGCAGAGTTACAATAGAACATTCACTATCTGGTGGACTATATTGTGAAGTTCATATAGAGAGAAAACTTAAAGAAGTTGATGTTGAAAATATAAAAAATAAAATGAAAGAGATAATAAATAATGACTACACTATAGAAAAAATAGAAGTTACGAGGGATGAAGCTATTTCTATATTTGAAAATAATGAGATGTATGAAAAAGCAGAACTTTTGAAATACAAGGAATATGATAGTGCTAAAGTATATAAATGTAGAAACTATATAGACCATTTTTATGGATATATGTTGCCATCAACTGGTTATATAAAATCGTTTGATATCATACTTTACAATGGAGGTATTATAATTTTAGGGCCTAGTGAAGAAGATAAGACTCTACCTATGAAATTTATACCTCAACCTAAGCTATCAAACGTATATTATGAAGCAGAAGAATGGTCAAGACTAATGGGAATTGATAAGGTAGTATCACTTAACAGAATAATAGAAAATAATGAATATGGAGATATAATAAGAACATTTGAAGCATTACATGAAAAGAAACTATCTCAAATAGCAGATATGATAAAAGATAACAATAAGAGAGTAGTTTTAATAGCAGCGCCATCATCATCTGGAAAAACAAGCTTTGCTCATAGACTATCAATACATCTTAGAGTAAATAACTTAAATCCGATTTCAATATCTTTAGATGATTATTTTATAGATAGAAAACATACTCCTTTAGATGAATATGGAAACTATGATTTTGAGTCAATTTATGCTATAGATTTAGAGAGATTCAACTTAGATTTAAATAAACTTTTAGCAGGTGAAGAAATTGAGGATATAAGGTTTAACTTTAAAGCTGGGGAAAGAGAATATACTGGTAAAAAGATAAAGATAGACTCAAATCAACCAATTATATTAGAAGGTATACATGGGCTAAACCCTATTTTAACAGCATCTATACCAGATGAAGATAAATTTAAGATATACATAAGTGCCCTTACTCAAATAAATTTAGATGACCATAATAGAATTCCTACTGCCGATTTGAGAATGATAAGAAGAATTGTTAGAGATTATAATTTTAGAGGATATAGCGCTGATAATACTATTTTGCAATGGGCATCAGTTAGAAGAGGAGAAAAGAAAAATATATTCCCTTATCAAGATGAAGCAGATGCTATATTTAATTCCGCTTGTGTGTATGAATTAGCGGTTTTAAAGCGATTTGCTAAGCCTCTATTGGAGGAAATAGATGAAGATAATCCTGCTTATATTGAAGCTACTAGATTATTAAAGTTTTTACAGTATTTTGTTGAACTAGATGATATTTCTGATATACCAGGAACTTCAATCCTTAGGGAATTTATTGGAGGAAGTAAAATAGTTGATTAGCATGTATTATTGATTATTTTATTGTACTCATATTGAACTAAATATTTTTTTAGAGATACTGAATAATCTATGGTTTATATTTTAAGTAATATTGCTGGAGTATTAAAGTGAAAATTCTATTTAGTTATCAAAAATTCTTTGTTTTGTGAGAATTAGTATAGATAATAAATACTATTTAACTTTAATACTCCTTTTATAATATTATGATATTTTTTATAATATATTTGAAAAATAAAGTTAAGTCTGCAAAAAATAGTTTTAAAGTATAATTTCTTTTAACACTGTTTTATTATAGTATAAACTTGTGCTAAAATAGAGTATATAACATAAGATGATGAGGTGCATATGAATACGTTAGATGAGACATTATTAAAAGAAATTATAAGTTCTAATAAAAAATATACAAATTATGGACAAGTTGCTAGTTACATACCAGAATTAAAAAATGCTCGTAGAAATGATTTAGGAATTTGTATTATAGATAGTGAAAATAACATTTATAGTGCTGGAAATTGTAGCACAAAATTTACAATACAAAGCATTTCAAAACCAATTGTGCTTGCCATGGCACTTATGGACAATGACTGGGAAGACGTTTTTTCAAATGTTGGAATGGAGCCAAGTGGAGACCCATTTAATTCTATAATGAAACTTGAGATTAATGATACTAAAAAGCCTTGTAATCCAATGATAAATGCAGGAGCAATAGTTACCACTTCTCTTATAAATGGGAGCTGTTTGGAAGAAAAAGAAGAAAGAATGCTTAGCTTTTTTAGAAAGTTGGCAAGAAATGATAACATAGGAATAAATTATGATGTCTATAAGTCTGAAAAAATGACTGGAGATAGAAATAGAGCTATGGCTTATCTGTTAAAAAGTGATGGATTTATCAGAGGTAATGTAGAAGATGTTTTAGACCTTTATTTTAAACAATGCTCAATTGAGGTAGATTCTATAGATTTAGCGAGAATTGGTATAAATCTTGCTAATTATGGAGTAGACATAGAAAATGGAGAGCATTTAATGAGTGAAATGGTATCTAGAATTGTCAAGACATTTATGATGACTTGTGGAATGTATGATGCTTCTGGGGAATTTGCTATTAAAGTTGGAATTCCTGCAAAATCTGGAGTTGGGGGTGGTATAATGGCTTCTGTGCCAGGACGTATGGGTATTGGTGTTTATGGACCTGCACTTGACAAAAAAGGTAACAGCGTCGCAGGAGTTAAAGTTTTAGAGGAGTTGTCAAATAAACTCAGATTAAATATTTTTTAAAATTTTAAGAAAGGATTTTTTTGACAACAACATATAATTTAATATATAATTAAATTGTAAAGAAATATGAATTAAATAAATTTTTTAGGAGGGGTCAATGAAAGAGGTATTGGTATTACGAGATTTGGAGTGCATAAAGGCTATTGCACATCCACGTAGAATAGATATTCTAAAAGCATTTGACAAATCGCCATTGTCAGCAAAACAATTATCTCAATTATTGGAAGAACCTCATGCAAAAATAAACTACCACATAAAAATGTTATACAAAGTTGGTATTTTAGAATTAGTTGAGGAAAAAATAAAGTCGGGGATTGTGGAAAAATATTATTATCCAAGTGCAAAAAATGTGGTTATAGGGAATAGGATACTTAATTTTTCTTTAGACAATGGGGAAGAAAAAGAAGAATTGTACATATCAAGATTTGAAAATATGAGTGAAGTTTTTTATAAAGCAGCAGAGGAAGATGTTTTAGAAAATGAAAATATAGTTGATTATCATGATATTTCTCTTACTCATGATGAATTAGTTGAACTTAATGATACTATGAAATCAAAGATAGATGAAATTTTAAATAAAAGACAAGACAGCGTTGAAGGTTCTAAGTATGATATAGCTATGGTTGTAGTTCCTACAGTTGAAGAAGAATGTCCTAATTAGAATCATTAATTATGTATTAGTTATAAAACATAAGATTAGAGATTGAACATCAGAATTTACTTAATAATCAAAAAATACTTTTGAGCATGAGTAAAATAATGATTTTTAATCTCTATTTTTTTGTTATTTGAATGACTAAATATACTCTTTGAAATTTATCAAAATGGGTATAATTAAACTATAAATATTAAAATTTAGAATTAATATATACGAAATTAATTATAGTTATACTAAAATTAAGACTTAAGTATCAAAAATTTATAAATTAAAATTATGTACAACCAAAAGGAGATTAATATGATTAAATTAGGAACACATATTTCAATAGCAAAAGGATTTGCAAAGGCAGCCGAAACAGCTGTATATATTGATGCAAATACATTTCAATTTTTTAGTAGAAACCCAAGAGGAGGAAATGCTAAAGAATTTGATGAGAAAGATATAGCTAAATTTCAAGAAATTAGAAAAGCAAACAATTTTGCACCATTACTTGCACATGCTCCATATACTATGAATCTAGGTGGAGTGAAGGATGATGTTTATGAATTCGCAACAAGAGTAATAGATGAAGATATAAGAAGAATGGATTCACTAGGTATAGAATACATGTGTTTTCACCCTGGAAGTCATGTAGGTGGTGGAGTAGACTTTGGTATAGATAGGATAGTAAAAGGGCTAAACAATGCTATTAAAGGAGATGAAAATATAACTATACTCCTTGAAACAATGTCAGGAAAAGGGACTGAAATAGGATTTAGTTTTGAGCAGTTAAAGAGCATAATAGACAATGTCGAACATAAAGAAAGAATAGGTGTGTGTCTTGATACATGTCATATTTTTTCAGCTGGTTATGATATAGTTAATGACTTGGATGGAGTTTTAGGGGAATTTGACAAGATTATAGGTATAGATAGATTAAAAACTATACATTTAAATGATAGTATGATGCCATTTGGGGATAAAAAAGATAGACATGCTCCTATAGGTGAAGGTAAGATAGGGCTAAAAGCTTTAACTGATTTTATGGAACATCCAAGCATTAAAGATTTGCCATTCTTCTTAGAAACACCTTTTGATGAAGAAGGTCATAAGAGAGAGATTAAGATGATTAAAGAAATTTTATCTAGTAAATAGTATTTTGATATGATGTAAATAATATTTTGATGCTATTTAAGTAGCATTTTGATTATATTTGGATTAAATTTAGATTATATGCTAGTGAAATATAGATTGGTATATTATGAAGCATATTAAATAAAATTTTGATGTAATATAAAAGAGCATATTATAAACTATATAAATAAACTTGATAAAATGTGTATATATTTTAAATAGTATATAAATAGATTGCAAAAATTCTCATAATTTGTTGTATAATTAAAAGTAACATGTTAATAATGTTTAAAATTAATTAAAAGTTAGGTGGGGAAAGCTATGAGAAATTTAGGCAAGACTAGTATGAAGATAAAAAGAGTCGGTTTTGGGGGAATTCCAATACAAAGAATTACACAAGAGGATACTAATTTAGTTATAAATGAGCTAGAAAAACAAGGAATAAACTTTATTGATAGCGCAAGGGGATACACAATAAGTGAAGAAGCTATTGGAATTGCTATAGAAGGAAAAAGAGATAAATTTTTCCTAGCTACTAAAAGTATGTCTAGGGATTATGATTCAATGAAGAAAGATGTGGAAATAAGTTTAAATAACTTTAAAACTGATTTTATAGATTTATATCAATTTCACAATGTTAAAGAAGAAGAGTATGACAATATTTTTAAAGATAAAATGGCTTATAGTGCCCTTTTAGAAGCAAAAGAACAAGGGAAGATAAAACATATTGGTATAACTAGCCATAACTTAAACACTATAGAAAGAGCTTTAGAAAGTGGCAAATTTGATACTATACAATTTCCTTACAATATAGTTGAAGGACAAGCAGATGAGGTATTTAAAAAAGCTCATGAAAAAGGAATTGGTATAATAGTAATGAAACCTTTAGCTGGTGGAGCTTTAGATAATGCTACATTGGCTATTAAGTATATATTGTCTAAGGATTATATAGATGTGGTTATACCAGGAATGGATAGTGTTGAACAAGTTAGACAAAATGTCGCTGTGCTTGAAAATCTTGTATTAGATGAGGATGATGAGAAAAAAATTGAAGAAATAAGAAATTCTCTAGGTAAAAAATTCTGTAGAAGATGTGAATATTGTATGCCTTGTGCTGTTGGAATAAATATACCTTTAAGCTTCTTATGCGAAGGATATTACACTAGATATGGATTAGAGGAGTGGGCTAAGGAAAAATATGAGGTTATGGATGTTAAACCTACTGAGTGTATTGACTGTGGTCTTTGTGAAAGTCGATGTCCATATGAACTTCCTATAAGAGAAATGTTGAAGACTGTTGTTGAAAAGCTAGGATAGATTTTACTTATTGAAATCGGTGTAATAAATTTACGCCGATTTCTTTTTTTATGTAAGTATAATTATTATGATAAGATTGTGTTTATGAAAGTATTAAGTGTTATGTCTGTGCAATTATTAAGTGTTATGTTTATGCAAGTATTAATTATTATATAAATATTGTTTTTGCATCAATATAGATTTATATAGCATATACAGATTTTTATTTTTCAAAAATATTATAAGATATATCGTATTTAGATATTGGATAAAGTTCAATTTCAACTCTAGGATTGTCCTTATCTATAAAATCAAATAAAAGTACTGGCTTAAGCTGCTTATCATTTTTTATTATTCCACTTTTTTCAATACCATCACAAATGCTCTTTGGATAGTTATGTAAATCTCCCATTCTCTTGTTAGGGAAGAATAATTTTAACACTGTTATTAAATTTTCTTCAACAGTTTCTCCTTGATACTGTTGATTTATAAAACCTGCAATCATGTTCTCATATGCTAAATACTTAGAATATTTTCCCTTTGAAGGCATCCATGCTTGACCATTTATATTATGAAGTTTAAAATTAGATTTACTAATGGGTCTACCTGGTATTGTTATTTTAATCAATTTATTCACCATCCTTATACAGTATTTATTATAATCTGTGGATGATTTAAAAGCAAATTCTTATTTGTTGTACCTTTTTGAATAACAAAGTCTAATTGGATAAGATATGATTTTAATAGTGTAATATATATTAGATTGTTGTAGATATGAAAGATATATTATAGAAGAAATACAAGGTAGCAATAGAGGGAAGAGATATGAAAGTTAAATTATAATAATGTTGTAGAACAACAAAAATATAGATAGTGAAAAATAAGTAGTGTTATAAGAGTAAAATAGCTAAAGATATAATATGGATGAAAGCTAAGCTATACAAATATTGTAGAATAACAAAATATAGATAGTTAAGAATAAGTAAGTGTTATAAGAGTAAAATAGTTAAAAATTAAAAATAGATAGATGTTAAATTATACTAAGATAACAGCATATAAAAGTCAAATTATATAGTAAATAAATTATATAAACATGTAAATTTTAAAAATTAGACTATTTAGACTATATATATTTAGGCTGTATAAATGTTGTTATGTCTAAACAAAGAAACATATGTAGCATAATTGTGATTTTAGAATTTAAGTTGAAAAGGAATAATTTTATGGATAATAACAGATTAAAAGAATTTTGTAACCTCATAGGATTAAAGTGTGTAGGAATAGCTGGAGTAGACAAGTATGAAAATCTGAGAGAGATACTTGAAAATAGACAGAAAAAAGACTATTTAACAGGTATGGAAGAACCCATAATTGAAAATAGAATTAATCCTAGAAATATAATGGAAGATGCTAATTCTATAATAGTGTGTGCTTTTCCATACCATATAAATAGACAAGAAAAGAATAAAAATTCAAATTTATCAAAATATTGTCATGGAAAGGACTATCATATTGTAGTAAAAGATTTTTTACAACAAATTTGTAATTATATTTCCAAAAATGTAGAAGGTTTTAGATATAAGATATTTGCTGATAATGGACCATTAGTTGACAGATATTTAGCTTATTTATCAGGTATTGGATATTTTGGAATAAATAATAATATTATAACTGATGAATATGGTTCTTATATATTTATTGGATATATAGTAAATAATTATAAGTTTGAAGAAGATAAACCACTAGAAAAAAGCTGTTTTAAATGTGGAAAGTGTGTAAAATATTGTCCGGGAAATGCTATATTGGGAAATTATGATATGAATCCTAAAAAATGCTTATCATATATAACTCAAAAAAAGGGAGATTTGTCAGAGGAAGAAAAGTATGTTTTAAAGAAAAGTAAAAAGATATTTGGGTGCGATATTTGTCAAGAAGTATGTCCTCATAATATTGAAATACCAACAACTCACATCTTGGAATTTAAGGAAGATATAATAGACTATTTGGATTATGATGAGATACAAAATATATCAAATAAAGAATTTAAGAGGAGATATGGAGATAGAGCTTTTAGCTGGAGGGGTAAAAATATAATAAAGAGAAATATGGAAATAATTTTAGATAAGTATGATGACTAATAATAAGAGTCTATTTCATATACTTTAATGTATATTTACTTTAACACTTATGGTGTAAAAGTCATATTATATCATTAAAGTTAAATATGAGGAGGTGGGGGAATATTGAAATATAATAATACATCTGAAATAAGTCCACTAGATAGTATATTGGGTCAAGAAAGAGCAGTAGAAGCTATGGAGTTAGGTTTAAAGATAAATAATCCAGCCTACAACATATACCTAGCTGGGGAATCTGGAACAGGTAAAAGTACTTATGCCTTAAAGGTTTTAAATGAATATGCATCTAAAAAAAGTACACATAAAGATTGGTGCTATATATATAATTTTGAAAACCCTAGAGAACCTATGATAGTTGAATTAGAAAAAGGGTTTGGAAGAGAACTTAAGAAAGATATGGAAAAGTTAGTGGAAAGTCTTTTAGAAGATTTTAAAAATGCATTTGAAAGTGAAGATTTTGAAATAGAGAAAAATAAACTTTTGGATGAATATGAAATAGAAAAAGATATGTTACTAAAGCAGATTAAAAAATATGGAGAAGAAAAAGGATTTAAACTAAAACAAAGTAAAATGGGAATAGTTTTCATACCTTTGAAGGAAGATGAAGAAGAAAGTGATATATCAGATGAAGAGTTTTATAAGGCTAAAAGAGAACTCGAAAACATGGCAATACAAGTTGTATATAAAATTAGAAACTTGGAAGAAAAAGCTGAAAAGGCTGTGTTAGAGCTTGAAGAAGAGATAGCTAAGCTTGTAGTAGAACCTCATATTAAAACGTTGTGCGAAAAATATGAATGTTATGAAAAAATTCAACTTTACTTAGAAAATATAAAAAAAGATATCATAGAATACATGTATTTATTTTACTTAGATGAAGAAGAATTGAAAGATAAGTATGATAAAGAACACTTTATAAAGTATAAAATTAATTTATTTGTAGATAATGGAGGTTCGAAAAAGAAGGAATCAGCACCTGTCATAGTAGAGATAAATCCAAGCCCATCAAACCTATTTGGAAAGGCAGAATATGATTATGCAAACGGAAATATAAAGACTGATTTTACAAAATTATTATCAGGAGCATTTCATAGAGCTAATGGCGGATATTTGGTGCTTTATGCAGACCAGTTATTAAAGTATACTATGTCTTGGGAAATTCTTAAAAAGACATTGCAAACAAAAAAAGTAATTTTGGAAACACAGACAGCAATTAAACCAGAAAATATGCCATTAGATGTCAAAGTGATATTGATAGGAAGTCATTATATATATGATATTTTATATAGATATGAAGAAGATTTTGGAAAATATTTTAAAATATTTGTAGATTTTGATAGCGAAATGGATAAGAATAAAAATAATGAAGATGGAATAGCTAGATTTATAGCATATCAATGCAATAAAAATGGCTTAAAACATTTTACAAAAGATGCAGTTGACGAAGTTGTTAAGTTTAGCACTAAATTGTCTGGTGATTTAGAGAAGCTCTCAACTAAGTTTAATAAAATAATGGAAGTTATAATAGAAGGAAGTGCATATGCAGAATTTAGAAGTTCCAATTATACAGAGCGAGATGATATTAAAAAAGCAATAAGTGAAAAGAAAAAGCGTATTAATAGAGTAGAGACACATATGGATGAATCAATTGAAAATGGTTTTACTCTAATAGAAACAGAAGGAAAAAAAGTTGGAGTAATAAATGGGCTATCAGTTTTAAGTACAGGAGAATATTCTTTTGGTAGGGCTTCAAGGATTACAGCAACTACTAGTCCAGGAAGCAATGGTATAGTAAATATAGAAAGAGAAGTAAATATGAGTGGCTCAATACATAATAAAGGAGTGCTTATATTAGGGGGATATCTTTCTGAAAACTTTGCACAGGATTTATTGATGTCATTAAATGCATATATTTGTTTTGAGCAAAATTATGGAGGTATAGATGGGGATAGTGCATCTTCTGCGGAGTTATATGTATTGTTATCATCTCTTAGTGGTGTAGCAATTAAGCAAAATATTGCAGTTACAGGCTCTATAAATCAAAAGGGAGATATACAAGTAGTTGGTGGAATAAGTGAAAAAGTAGAAGGATTTTATTCTATATGTAAAACTAAAGGCTTAAACAATGAACAGGGTGTAATAATTCCTAAAAAAAATCAGAGAAATCTTGTTTTATCAGATGAAGTTAATGATGCTATAAAAGATGGAAAATTTAAAATATATACAGTTGAAAGAGTAGAAGAAGCTATAGAGATATTGACAGATGTCAAATTTGAAGAAATAAAAAAATTGGTCAAAGAAAAACTACTATCTTTTAGTAAGATACAAATTGAGGCAAAAGAATAAGTTTATAATAGAATTTAATGGGTATTTATATGTATAATAAAAAGCAGGAACTTTAATAAGTTTTTGCTTTTTTTGTGAAATATCTGTAGAGTAAGTTTTGTTTTGTATGTTGATGTTTATTTTTTGTTGATATGATTAAACTATATATAAATAATGTTTTATAAATTGGTATTTTAAGGGGGATAATTATGAAAAGTGTAAATAAGAAAGATATAAGTAAGAATGATGCAACTAAGAATGATGTAAATAAAATTGAAACTCAAAAAGAAGTAGATGAAATAATTGGTGAAAAAGATATAGAAAATTTTGTAGATATTAAGGATAATAAAAAAAGTGTCAAAGTTAGCAAAAAAGATGCTCAAAAAAGTGAAAAAGATAGTAAATTAAAAGATAATAAATCTAGTAAAAATATACAAAAAGTGAGTAATAAGAAAGCTAAAAGTAAATCTGTGGATAAGAAAGAATCTAAAAACGAAAAAGATGTAAATAAAATTTTAGATGAATTAGAAAAATTATATCCAGATGCTACATGTGAACTAAATTATGGGACAGCCTTTGAACTTTTAATAGCAACTATATTATCCGCTCAATGTACTGACGTAAGAGTAAATAAAGTTACAGCAGAATTGTTTAAGAAGTACAATACAGCAAGAGATTTTGCAGATTTAAGTATTGAAGAAATTAGTAAAGAGATAAAAAGTTGTGGTCTTTATAAAAGTAAGGCTCAAAAAATAAAAGCTACATCTGAACAGTTGTGTGAATTATATAATGGTGAGGTACCAGATACTTTAGAAAAGCTTGTAAAACTTCCTGGTGTTGGGAGAAAGACAGCAGGCGTTGTTCTTAGTAATGCCTTTAATCATCCAGCAATAGCAGTAGATACACATGTATTTAGAGTCAGTAATAGAATTGGAATAGTAGATGAGCCAAACCCTCAAAAAACAGAATTTGCACTTATGGAAGCCATACCAAAAGAAAGATGGTCACACTCACATCATGTATTAATTTTTCATGGAAGAAGAATGTGTAAAGCTAGAAATCCAGAGTGTGAAAACTGTCCAATAAAAGATGATTGTAATTATTATCAAGAACTTAAAGAAATGAAATAACTTTTCTAAAGTAAGTTGTACAAGAGTGATTTTCTGATATAATAATACTTATGAAAATGTTAGATAGAAAACTATTATATATAATAATATAAAAATTATTATTAACATTATTATATATGATAGTATAATATTATTGTTATTCTGTTTATAAAATAAAGTTTAGTAAACAAGAACGATATTTAGGAGGATAAAAATGTCATTAAATATAGTATTAGTAGAACCAGAAATACCTCAAAATACAGGAAATATAATAAGAACTTGTGCAGCAACAGGTTCAACTTTGCATTTAGTAAAACCATTAGGTTTTTCATTGGATGATAAGCACTTAAAAAGATGTGGTCTTGACTATTGGGATATAGCTGATATACAATATTACGATAGCTTTGAAGAATTACAAGAAAAATATCCAAACAGTAGATACTTTTTTTCTACAACAAAGGCTAAACAATCGCATTCAGATGTAAAATATGAAGAAAATTGTTTTATAGTATTTGGGAAAGAAACAAAGGGATTACCAGAGTCTTTGTTGAAAGCAAATATGGATACTTGTATTAGAGTACCTATGTTAGATGTTGAAAAAGCTAGGTCATTAAATTTATCAAATTCAGTAGCTATAGTAGTATATGAGGCTTTAAGACAAATAGGATACCCTAATATGAGGTAGTTTAAATAATCCTAAATTAGAAAGGAGCATACTTAATGAAAAATCTAAAGATAATCTGTGACAGTTTATCGGACGTGCCAAAAGATTTGTTAGATAAATATGATATAGATATTGTTTCATTAACAGTTATATTAGAAGAAAAAGAATACAAGGATAGGATTGATATATCTGGAGATGAATTTTATAAAAAACTTAGAGAAGAAAATGCATATCCAAAAACTTCTCAAGCTACTTATGCCCAATTTAAGGAAGTTTTTGAAAAATACACGAGTGAAGGTAGAGCAATACTTTATATAGCTGGTTCGGCTACAGCTACAGGAACATATCAAAGTGCTGTAATGGCGAAGAATGATGTAGAAGGTGAAATATATACATATGATTCTAACTTACTTTGTATGGGAACTGGTCTGCTTGTAATAAAAGCAGGAGAGCTTGCAAGTGAAGGAAAATCTATTAATGAAATATTACCTGTTTTAGATGAATTAAAAGAAAAAGCTTTTGTTATATTTTCAGTGGATACATTGGAGTACTTACAAAAGGGAGGAAGAATATCATCTACTAAGGCGGCAATAGGAAGTATATTAAATATAAAACCTATTCTTGAAATAAAAGGAGGGTTAGTCTCACAATTATCTCAAGTAAGAGGTAAGAAGAATGTAATTTCTAAGATGATGGACTTGATAAAATCGAATTGTGGGGATGATTTATCAGACCAAGTTATATATATAGGATATAGTGATGACATTAAGGAAAAAGAACAATTGTCTAAAGTTATAGAGGATGAATTGAGACCTAAGGAAATTAAATTTTTCCAAATTGGTGTGTGTATAGGTGCACATGCTGGTCCTGGTGTAACTGGAATTATATGTCTAAAAAATAAATAACAATTTTTTATATTGGGATTATTTATTTTTTTATTAATTTATGATAAGATATGTTAAACATTGATACACTAGATATGATTTGTTTTAGATAGAATTAAGTGTTGATATATTAAGTTGAGTTTTTAGGGAAGTGTGTAAATAGATAGAAATCTATTACACACTTTTTTATGGTAAGTTTATTGAAAAAATTAAATAAATACTTGCAAATGAGGTATAACAAATCAGTAAATAGTATGTAAAAATGTCACAAAAATATAAGGAGTGGATTTTGATGCGTTTAAAAAAATTGTTGGTATTAATGTTAACTGTAGCAATGACTGCTGGAATGTTAGTTGGATGTAGCAGTAATTCAAGTAATAATTCTAGTTCTAATCAAGATAATAAAAATAAGCTAAGTAACAAAGAAAATTCAAAAAAATCTGTATCTATGATATTAGATATTGAAGGGTCAAATAATGGAGTCATGAATAATTCAGCTTTGTTAGCGTTAGATACTGCACAAAAAAATCTTAACATAGATACAAATAAAGTGGAATCAGAGGATTCATCAACTTTTTCTAATAGCATAGATATTTTATGTAATGATAATACTGACTTGATTATAGCTGTTGGTTCTAGATTTGCAAAGCCTCTAGAAAAGATAGCCAAGAAATACCCAAAGCAACAGTTTGCCATTGTAGATTATGAGTATGACAAACAACCATCTAATATAACTTCAATTTCTTTTGAGGATAATAAGACTGGATATTTGGCTGGATTAGTTGCTGGAAAGATGACAGAAACAGATAAGGTTGGTTTTATAGGTGGAGTAGAGGGTTCTAGTAGAAATAAATTTGAATCTGGCTTTAAAGAAGGTGTTAAATTTTCTAATAGCAATATAAAAGATATTTCAGTTGAGTATGTAGATATTTTTAAAGATAGTAAATCTGCTGAATCTGTTGCTAAAAAAATGATGGATAGTGGAGTAGATATTATTTTTTCTAATACTGAAGATGATTCAAAGAGTGTAATAAATATGGTTAGAGCAAAGAATAAAAAAGTGATAGCAATTAATAAAGATCAGCATGAGTTGGCTCCAGAAAATGTTATAAGTTCTATTGTAAAGGACTTTGAAAAGCCTACTTATGACTTAATACAAAGCTTTGTAAAAGGAGATTATAAGGGTGGTAAAGTTATAGAAAATACAATGAAGTCTGGAAGTACTGGACTTGCTCAAAATAGTTCTCAAAATATTCCTCCTGATGTGTTAGAATATGTAAATAAGAACAATAAATAATTTATAGAGACTTCATGTTCTATGTCAGGGAGTGAGTTTTGTGAAAATAAAAAGGATATTGATGTTTTGTTTTGTCATGCTCTTTACAGTTTTTATACTATTTATCTGTAATTTTGATTTTGGATTTAATAGAGTAAATAATAATTCTAATATAAATAATAATAAGTCTAAACAAAGTGAATCTAAGAATGTGTCAACTTTGTCTGATAAAGATAAGTCAAATAGTGAAAGTAGCAATGATGAGGATGAATTGGAAGATGATTCTTATGTAAGAAAAACTGTTGGAGTATTGTTAGATACTGAAAATTTAGGTAATGAATCGTATAATAATAATGTACTGTCAGCTTTAAAAAGAGCTGATGAGGATTTTGATATTAGAGAGAAGATTGAAAGACCAAAGACTTTTAATGACTTTGCAAATAGCATAGAAAAATTATATAAATATGAACCAGACTTGATAATAGCAGTTGGAGCTAGATTTGCAGAACCGATTAAACAAGCTGCTACAAAATATCCAAAACAGCAATTTGCAATAGTTGATTATAATTATAAGGTTCAACCAGCTAATGTAATTTCTGTATCATTTCAAGATAATTCCACTGGATATTTGGCAGGTCTTATTGCAGGAAAAATGACTGACACTGGTAAAGTAGGATTTATAGGAGGGGTTGAAGGCTCTAGTAGAGACAAATATGAATCTGGATTTAGAAAAGGTCTTAAAACTTCAAATAAAAATGCTGATTTATTGGTAAAGTATGCAAATGTATTTGAAAATCCTGAGTCAGCTAGAACTATTGCAAAAGAAATGAGAGATTCTGATAGAGATGTTGTATTTTCAGCCACAGAGGATGATGGAAAAAGAGCTATTCAGGTAGCTAGAGAAAATGGTGGTAAAGTTATAGCTATTAATAAAGACCAATATGATATGGCTCCAGATAATGTAATAAGTTCGATTGTAAAGGATGTAGAACAGCCTGTTTATGAATTGATACAGAATGTTGTAAAGGATGGTTTTAAGGGAAGTAAAGTCATGGAGTTTAAGATAAAAGATGGAGAAATTGGACTTACTCCAAATAGCAATAGAAACATACCACCAGATGTTTTGGAATATGTAAAAAAAGAGTACAATAAGGTGAAAAGTACATACTAATTATTGCTGAAGATATGTATAGTATTTGTGTGGAATGTTATAATTATCTATAGAGGAGTTGATACATATGGAAGACAAAATTTTGCAATTTCTAGACAAAATGCAAAACAGTATTAACGACAGATTTAATAAATTAGAAAACAGATTAGATAAGATGGATACAAGACTAGATAAAATGGATGCTAGATTTGATGAGGTAGACATAAGACTAGAGAAGATGGGTGCTACATTTGATGAAGTAGACATAAGACTAGATAAAATGGATGCTAGATTTGATGAGGTAGACATAAGACTAGAGAAGATGGGTACTAGATTTGATGAAGTAGACATAAGACTAGATAAAGTAGATGTTAGATTTAATGGAATAGACTCTAGATTAGATAAGATAGAAAATAATCTAGTAGAAATTAAAAAAGATTTAAAAGACACAAAGGTAGAATTAGAATATACAGAAAAACATGTTGTAGCTGTTAAAGGAGACACACAAGAGATAAAAAGAGACTTAAATAAAATTGAAATAGTAACAGCAAGCAATTGGAACGATATAGCTAAATTAAAATCAATTAGATGATAGAGTAGAGTTTTTATAAAAATTTATCAAAAAATACATTAATTAATTTAGATTAATTACATAAAAGTCCAATAATAAGTGTGTAAGTAGAAAAAATCTACTGCACACTTTATTTATATTCAAATAAAAAATTTATCAAAAAAAATAAAAAGGAGTAAAAAATGGAATTTACAAGAGAGCCATTTATACTAGATGACGATTTGTGTCTAGCTTTGGTGGACAAAAGAATTAGTTATCTAATGGAAAATGAATTAAAATTAAGAAATATAGAAATAATAAAAACAATAGAATGTAAAGAATTATATGAAAGTATAAAATATCACCCAGATATATGTATTTGTAATTTAGGAAAAGGAGATATAATTGTTGCGCCGAATGTATATAATCAATACAAAGAGTTATTAAGTAAACATAAATTTAATATAATTAAGGGAGAAGCTAATTTATCAAATAAATATCCTTATGATATACCTTACAATATTGCTATAGTTGGTGATTATGCCATACACAATTTTAAGTACACTGACAGAGCGATACTAGATTATATTGAAAATAATAAACTTAAAAAGATAAATATAGAGCAGGGCTATTCTAAATGCTCAATCTGTATAGTAGATAGAACATCTATAATAACATCAGATAAAGGTATTTGGAAAAGCATGAAGAATACAGAAATAGAGTGTTTATTAATAGAAAAAGGTCATATAAATTTATTTGAGATGAATTATGGATTTATAGGTGGATGTACAGGGTTAATTTCTAAGGATAAACTAGCTTTTTGTGGAGATGTTAAAAAACATCCTGACTATGAACGTATAAAAAGTTTTATAGAAAGTAAAAACAAGGAGATAGTTACACTTAGTAGTGAAAATTTACTCGATATAGGTTCTATAGTTCCTCTCATGACGAGAAAGGAGCGATAACTTTGGTTGAGAAGGATAATATTTCTTCTATGAAATTTTTGAGGAATAATAATGTAAACGATAGATTAATATATACAAATGACATTGTAGAAGTCGTAATTGATTCTGCAAAGCAAGAAGTATTAAATAAGAAGATACTTAATGGTACTAAAACTGAACAAAGAGCTCTAAATATTGATGAAATATCTACAGAAATAACTAGTATGATAATAAGTATAATGAAAGAGAAACTTTTAAAAGAATACATTCTAAAATGCTATGGGCGTACATATCCTGAAGATAAAAATAATATATACATATATTCACTAAACATATTTGCTAAAAAAGAGATTTTTATGAGAGAAACAGTATTTACAAGGGTTAGGAACTATATAGAGGAAAATGATTTTATAAATGTCGAAGGTTTTATTAGATTTAGAATGAGAGAATTTATGAAATATATTTCTGCTATAGGTGATATTGCAGTTGAAGAGTATTTAATAAAAAGAGACCAAGATGAGTTTATAAGAGTTTTAAAATATTTTATAGATACTCAAGAAGAAAAGATAGATTTACTTAAAGTTCATATAATGGAAGATAATACATTTATTTTATACGATAAAAATGGAAATAAAATAGACAGTATAGATGATGAAGAAATTATAAATATGGTCATAAGAGAAAATTTAAATTATGAGGACTTTTTAATAAGTACCTTATTAACTTTATGCCCTAAGAAGATAGAAATATTAGATTTATTAAATAACAATTGCTCAAAGGAAATCATAGATACAGTAGAAGCAATTTTTGAAAATAAAGTTAGTATAATTATGGAAAATTAGAATTGAAAGATATAATTTAAGATTTGAAAAGATAGTTAAAAATAAAAATATACTCAAATTACAGATGAATCAGAGTTAAAAGATAGTAAAATACAACTAAAATAATAAAAATAAAAATTAGAAATCAAAAAATTCTTTTGAAATCGACACGAAAGACTTATAATTGTATATAAAGCTATAATATAACTAGAGTTATTAAAGATAAAATATAGCTAACAAATATACAATTGATAAGGAGAAGTTTTATAATGGATAATTTAATTAGGATACTAATATTAGCTGTTATTGGTGGATTTATAGGTTATGTCACAAATGTAGTTGCTATAAGACTGATATTTAGACCAATAGTACCTATTAAGATACCTATTTTAAATATAGAGATAGTAGGTCTTATACCAAAGAGAAGAGCAGAAATAGCAGCAAATGTAGGTGAAATAATTCAAAACGAATTTCTTTCAATGGACGAAATACTTGCAAATATCATTACTGACGAAGATAAGGAAGAAGTTGTAAGATACATAAAAGCAAGGGTGAAAATTATCATACATGAGAAAGTTTCATTTATACCAAGCAGTATAAAGAACATGATTCAGGACTATTTAGGAGATATAATTGAATCTGAAGTGAAACAGAGCATAGATGAATTGAGCAAAAATATAATAAATAAAGCAAATGAGCGTATAGATATACAAAAAATGGTCGAAGATAAGATTAATGAACTAGATTTATATGAACTAGAAGAAATAATCATAAGAATAGCTAAAAATGAATTAAAACATATAGAAATCTTAGGTCTTGTATTAGGTTTCTTAATAGGTATAGTTCAAGGATTGGTGACTATATTTATCTAGTTATATCTATCATGCATGTAGATATGATTTAAAAATTTAAAATTAGTGAAAATATTATAATATTACTATAAATCAAAAGATTAAATTAATATAAAATATAAGAATATTAGTTTAAAATTGATTGAGATGAAAAATAATGGGTAATTAATATATTACATTAATGTTGATTGATGTATGACTATCTGTTATAATGAAAATATATCAAAAATTATAGTGTTGAAGAGGAAGAGTAGAGTGGAAACCATTCACAGAGAATCTGGGTCTATGGCTGAAAACCCATGTAATAGGTCTATTTGAAAACTACCTTGGAGCTGAGCTTATTAGCAATATTTGTTTTACACGATTTGTGAAAGTGCTCGGGTGACTACCTTATAGTCATCAAGAGGGTTGTATATATTTGTATACACCAACTTGGGTGGAACCGCGAATTAATATCGTCCCAAATATATTTGGGGCGATTTTTTATTACAAAAAAATTAAAAATTATCTCAATAAGGAGGAAAAAACAATGATTAAAGTTGCTTTAAAAGATGGTTCAATAAAAGAATTTGAAAATGCTCTTTCTGTTATGGATGTGGCTAAATCCATTAGTGAAGGATTAGCTAGAAATGTGGTAGCAGCATCTGTGAACGGAGAGGTTGTAGGTCTGGACCACATGATAGATAGTGATTGTGATTTAAACTTATTTAAATTTGAAGATAAAGAAGGAAAAGACGTTTTTAGACATACATCAGCACATATGTTAGCTCAAGCTATAAAGAGACTTTACCCAGAAGCAAAACTTGCTATAGGGCCAAGTATAGAGAATGGATTCTATTATGATATAGATTTAGAACATAGATTAGTTCCAGAAGACTTGGAAAAAATAGAAGCTGAAATGAAAAAAATAGCTAAAGAAGATTTAAAAATAGAAAGATTTGAACTTCCTAGAAATGAAGCTTTAGAACTTATGAAAGAACAAGGAGAAGATTATAAGGTAGAGCTTATATCTGATTTACCTGAAAGTGAAATAATATCTTTCTATAAACAAGGTGATTTTACTGATTTATGTAGAGGACCACATTTACCATCTACTAAAAAGGTTAAAGCTGTTAAATTACAAAGTGTAGCAGGTGCATACTGGCGTGGTGACGAAAAAAATAAAATGCTTCAAAGAATCTATGGAACTTCTTTTGAAAAAAATAAAGATTTAGAAGAGTACCTACACTTATTAGAAGAAGCTAAAAAAAGAGACCATAGAAAATTAGGTAAAGAATTAGGTTTATTTATGATACCTGATGAAGGTCCTGGATTCCCTATGTTCTTACCAAAAGGAATGGAACTTAAAAATGAATTATTAAAATTCTGGAGAGAAATACACAGAAAAGCTGGATATATTGAAATAGAATCTCCAATTATATTAAACAGAAAATTATGGGAGACTTCAGGTCACTGGTATCATTACAAAGAGAATATGTATACAGTTAAAATAGATGACGAGGATTATGCTATAAAACCTATGAACTGTCCTGGTGGATTAATTTACTACAATTCTCAATTACACTCATATAGAGATTTCCCAATGAGAGTTGCAGAGCTTGGAAGAGTTCATAGACATGAGTTATCTGGAGCATTACAAGGATTAATGAGAGTTAGAGCATTTACTCAAGATGATTCACATATATTCATGTTACCAGAACAAATCAAAGATGAAATAAAAGGTGTAGCTAATCTAATAGATGGTATTTACAAGACTTTTGGATTTGAATACAATCTAGAATTATCTACAAGACCAGAAAATTCTATGGGAAGCGAAGAAGAGTGGGAAGCAGCTGAAAATGGATTAAGAGAAGCTTTAGAAGAGTTAGGTCTACCATATACTATAAATGAAGGTGATGGGGCATTCTATGGTCCTAAGATAGACTTCCATTTAAGAGACTGTTTAGGAAGAACTTGGCAATGTGGTACTATCCAATTAGATATGCAACTTCCAAGACAATTTGATAATACTTATATTGGACAAGATGGTGAGAAACATAGACCAGTTATGATTCATAGAGTTGCTTTTGGTAGTATAGAGAGATTTATAGGTATATTAATTGAACATTATGCTGGCAAATTCCCAGTTTGGTTATCTCCAACTCAAGTTAAGATACTTCCTATATCTGATAAGTTTATGGATTATGCTAATGAAGTTAAAAAAGTATTATTTGATAAAGGTATAAGAGTTGAATTAGATGATAGAGCTGAAAAAATTGGATTTAAAATAAGAGAAGCTCAACTTGAAAAAGTTCCTTATATGTTAGTAGTAGGTGAAAAAGAAGTAGCTGAAAATAATGTTTCTGTAAGATCAAGAGATAAAGGTGAAATAGGCAGTATTAAATTAGATGAGTTTATAGCTAGTATTTCAAAAGAAATTGAGTCAAGAGAAAGTGTTATTCAAAACTAATATATAAAATAAAGTTAATTGATATATAAAATGTTAACTTGTGTATAGATAGATATTTTCTGTATAGATAAGTATCTTGTGAATAAATAATTATAATTAGAGGCACATTTAGTCATATTTTTTATGATAATGTGCCTCTAATTTTTGCTTATAAGATATAAAGATTTATCTTCGTGTAATTTATATAACTTTTTAATGTATATTATCTTTATGTAGTTTATACAAAGCTTTAATATCGCTATTTTTTGTTAGTTATTTTTTATAATATTTAAATCGGCACTTGTAGTATCCACATACATCTTTGCAGTCCCATTTTTATAAACATATGAATCGCCATCCTGAAGTAATTTAAAACTACTATTTAAATTACCAGAGACCTTACTAAAATCTAAGGTAAATCCTGAATTCTCAGGAATATACAAATCAATATCACCAGAAGTCGTATCACATTTGAAAGAAGACAACATTGCACTTGAATTAATTTTTATATCTCCACTAGTTGTCTCAGATTTGATATTGGAAAATTTACCCTCTATATTAACTTTACCAGAAGTTGATTCGCATATAAGATTCTTATTGTCCATATTTTCTAAATCTATATCTCCACTTGTTGTATTTATCTTCAAATCGTCAGTTTTACCAGAAAGTTGAATTTTACCAGAGACTGAATTACAGGTAACACTTTTACTATCAAGTTTTTTTATGTTGATATTGCTACTAGTTGTCTCTAAAGTCATTTTGTCAATCTTACCATACATTTCTATATTACCTGAAACTGATTCAATATACGCCATGTTACTTTTAAGATAAGTACTATATATATCTGCTGAAGTAGTAGATACATTTATATTGTTATATAATTTTTCAGGTAAATATAGTTCAAGTACTGTTGATTTTGGAAGTCCAATTCCAATGAAGAATTTTTTTGCAGAATTATCAATGATAGAAAGGGTATTACCATCAACCTTTATTTTTGCAATCTTTTTCCTTGAAAAATTAGAAGGAGCTTTTTGAATTAATTTGATTTTATTAGAATCACTCTTTAAAACTCTAACTTCACCTGAAATCCAGTCAACATCAATATTATTTATTTTATTTGAAAAACTCTCACTTTTAACAGTTATATACTTATCATAATTTTTATTAGAGGATAAAAAACTTTCATTTTTAACTGAACCTTTAATCAAATCTTTGACATCATATTTAGATGAAGTAATAGTATTTGTAAGGAAAATAATAAATATTATAGAAAATACTATAGCCACAATACTCCAAACAATAATTTTTATTTTTAAAAATTTTTTATTCATATTTATCATCATCCTCCGCGTCTTTTAATTGTAGTACACCTTCGACTATATGAATTCCCGCAGCACCTATTATGAATATTATCCATGAAAAGCTCCAAGCATCAAAACATATATTAACAATTAAAAAAATGCCAACTATTATCATCCAATATGCACTCATAAATGATTTATAAGCAAGATTTGTACTTTTAGTTTTTACTCTCCATTCTTTGAATTCTTCTACAATAGTATCATCAGATGGACTATAGTTTTGCTTTGTCATTCCATTGTATACTAATAGACCTGTTCCAACTGCTATTAATATAAACATTGGAAGACTAGCCAGAGTTGGTTGGATACCCAAGTTTACAATTAAAACAGCAGTTAAAAATGGACTTATTATAAAAAGAGCAATTGCTATTGATACTCTCAAAGCTCTTTTTTTTCTTTCTTCAATTAATTCAGAAGACATAAAATATGGTTCTTTAACACTTTCAATTAATTCAGATAAATCTCCAATCCCAGATATTACTGAATTATATGCTTCTTGCTTTGACTTACCATTTTGTATTTGGTCGCTGTATTTTTCTTTTAGATTTTCGAATAGTTCATCTTTAAGTTCTTTGACCTTTCTTGTTTCTTTAACTTCTGTAAAGCTTTGTTCAATATAATCATGTATTTTATCTAACATATTTTCACCTCCTAAATTAATGTGTCTATTAACAATTTTGTATTATCCCATTCTTCACGGCTTTTTTTATATTTTTCTCTACCTTCGCTTGTTATAGAATAATATTTTCTTCTAGCACCAGTAGCCTCATCACCCCAATAAGATGTTATTGCACCAGATTGTTCAAGTCTACGAAAGGCTGTGTATAAAGTTGCTTCTTTTAACTCATACAAGCCTTGTGTTTTTTCTAATATAGATTTATTAATCTCATAACCATAGCTATCTTTTTCAAGTAAATGCTTTAAGATAATTGTTTCTGTATGACCTCTTATCATATCAGATGCGATTTTCATAAACATCACCTCCGTTTAAGTATATAATACTTTTATATACCTCGCCTGTCAATGTATTTCGTGTGATAAAATTTATTTTATTATAATTCTTACAGTTTTATATCGTTTTAGGAGAGAATTACATACTAAATCATATGAAAAACGTACTTTTATAGTTATTTATAGAGAAATGATGTTGTTATTAAATTGGAAGAAGGAAGAATGCTTAAATATATTAGCATATGTAATGATATTATTAAAAAATAAAATAAAATTCAATTTATTTAGGATAATTCTATCAAGGTATTTACTACAGGTGTAGAGTCGTATATAATTAAGTTATATGGAAAATTTTAAAAATTAAATTATTAATACACTAGGAGAAAATATTATGATAAAGTCAAATTTGTTTTGGAATATTTTCATTGCTATGTCTTTTATCATAGAATGGTTTGTTTGTAAAAAAATACTAGATTACACAAGTATACAAAAAATTTCCAATAAAAGAATAAATCTTTACATGATAGGTATTATTATTTTTGCTAATATATTTTATTTCTTTGACGTAATTCCAAATATAAGAGTAATTATATCTGTGATGATTATGATTGCATTTTACAAAATTTCATATAGAGTAAGGCTTACAAAAGCCATACTAATATCTTTAATGTATTGGATGTTGTTAATGGGTATAGATGCTTTGAGCATGTCTTTAACAATTTGGATTAATTCAATAGATGATATGAGCCAAATGTTAACAGAAAATATATATAGAATTGAGTCAATTGTATCTGGAAAGACAATTTTGCTTTTAATTTTATTTTTATATAAGACATTAAAAATAAAATTGAATATAGAAATAAATAAAAAGACATTAACATATGTAATTATACCTATAATTGCCAATATAGCGTCTTTCTTTGCTATTTTTGAATACATATTTAATCCTAAAACTAGTGGTAGTTTAATACATAATTATCAATTACTTATAATCTCTATCATGTTACTTCTATCAAGTATTATCTTGATTTTAGTTGCTAAAAAATTACAAGAGTATAATGCATTAATAGCAGAAAATAATATGATTAAAAACGTTTTACACAATAAAAATGAATATTATGAGGATATAGAAAAGAAACATTTAAAAACTAGATTATTAAGTCATGATATGAAAAATCATATCTTATGTATAAAAACTATGGTTAAAAAAGGTATTGATGTTACTTCATATTTAGATGACTTACAGATGGAGATTCAAAGTAATGATATTTTATTTAATACTGGTAATTTTATCTTAGATGCTATATTGAGTGAGAAGAAAGAAGTTTGTGATAAAAATAATATAGAACTTAAAATAGGAATAAATTTTGGTCACTGTGAAGCTATTGAATTAATAGATGTATGTCATATATTTTCAAATATCTTAGATAATGCAATTGAAGCATGTAAAAAAATTGAGGAGGGGAGTAAAGTAATTTGTGTTAAAGGTGATGTTTTACAAAATTTTTATCTTATAAGAGTGGAAAACACTAAAGTAAATGAAATTATCACAAAGAACGGACAAATTGTAACAGATAAAAAAGATGCACTTCATGGTCTAGGAATAAAAAGTATAAAAAACTCTGTAAATAAATATGGAGGTAATGTTGTAATTGAATATGATGATAAAAAATTTGTAGTGAAGATTGCTATACCACTTAGGAATGTGAAAAAAGCAATTAATATATAATTTGATGTGTCATGAGTAAATAATATAATTTTATAAAGATAATAGACTTAATTATTACCTATAAGAATCTATTTAAATTAGTGTGTTATATAGTAAATCATACATATAGTGAGCTATGCATATAGTGTGTTGTACAAATAGTGTGTTGTACATATAGTGATTCGTGCATAGAATGAGTTTTAAAATATAAAGTCTGAGATTTATAGATAATGTGGCTGGAAGTAGATAACATGGGTGGAATCAGTAGACAAAATAACATAAAAAAGAAGTTGCATCGAAAGGAGAAAAACTCTTTAGAGATGTAACTTCTATTGCAACTAAAGTTATGTTATATTGATAAAATCAACAAAACATTTGTATCAACGTAACTGCTTATTAGTGAAACTATTAAATTGATAAATACATAATCAGATACTATATATATAGTTGTTCTATTATTTAATTTGGTTTTATTATACTTACTTTATATGTATGATAGCCTATATTTCCATTTCTGGAATTAGGCTTCTCATAGCCTCTATAGTTGTTTGTATAAGTTTGTCAAGTTCCCAATCAAGCATTTCTGCACCACTTCTTATAACATCTCTAGAACAGCCAGCAGCAAAAGATTTATCTTTAAATTTCTTTTTAACAGACTTTAATTCTAAATCAGATACACTTTTTGAAGGACGCATTATTGCAGCAGCACCAATTAATCCAGTAAGTTCATCTACAGCAAATAAAACTTTTTCCATAAATTGCTCTGGTTTAACGTCTGAGCCAGTCAATCCATATCCATGACTTACAGTAGAATCAATTATTGATTTATCTAAATCAAGTTCAGTCATTAATTCTCTTTGCTTAACACAATGTTCTTCAGGATACATCTCAAAGTCTAAGTCATGTAAAAGTCCAACGATTTCCCAAAATTCTACTCTTTCAGGGTCGTATTCTTTTGCATAATATCTCATAACACCAGATACAATTTGAGCGTGTCTTATATGAAATTCTTCCTTATTGTATTTTTTTAAGATTTCCCATGCTTGCTCTAAATTTGGCATGTAACTCATTACTATCACTCCTCTAGCTGAATATTTTGAATTTTTATAAAGCTTATTTTTCATTGATTATATCAATCAATTTCCAATACGTCAACACACTAATGCATAATTTTGCATTTAAATTCAGAAATTAGTGAAAATTAAAATTTTATCAGTATATATGACACATTCATATATTATGCTACAGTCGTATAGTTTTGTATATTTTGTAAAATTAAGACTAAAATCAAACATCATAATGTATCTATGAATATAAATATTCTGCTGATATTATTTGTAAAAAATACAATTAGAATATAATAAAATCTCTATTTGTTGTACTTAGCACTTTTGTCTTTTAATATTACTTTTGAAATAATTGCTATAAAGAATGTAACTATACCAACTCCTATAATAATAATGTAAACTCTATCTGATAATAAATCAAAAAGTTTACCATATATGACTTGACCAAGAGGCATTGCAGCAGCTGTTCCTGCAAAAAGTATCGCCATTACTTTTCCTAACAGTTCATTTGGAGTTTCTAATTGAGTTATTGTTATGGCAAATATTGAAATAATTGTTGTCATGAAAAATATTAACATAGAGGATATTACAAGAATTAAAAATGGTGCTACCAACCCTGTTTGTAGTATAGATGGATATACCGAAAATGCCATTGGAATAAACATTAGTGCACATACACAAAGGTATATATATAAATTACTAATTTTTATATGTTTAGAGAACATGCCAATACTTATAGCAGCTACTAGTGAACTAAATGATATTGCTCCCTGTGCAGTACCATATAAGGTATCATTAGCACCCATTGTTATTTTTATTATATATGGTATACCTACAATTATCATTGAAGTTAAAAAGAGGTTTAATGCCATTGCTATAAACAATATTTTTAATAGAGTAGGATTTTCTTTACATATATGGACAACACCATCTTTTATATCATTAAAGATAGACTTTATGATATTATCAGACTGTTCTTGTTTAACAAAAGGCATATGAATAAACATTTCCATAATAGCTGATAAAAAGAAGCTTATACAACTGATAATTACAATAGCATTAACTCCAAGAATTCCATATAAAACACCACCTAGTACAGGTCCAGCGATATTTGTAAGAGATGCAACTCCAGCTACGACACCATTTGCATTCATTAAATTTTTACTATCAACTAGGATAGGTGTACTCGACTGAACAGTGGGTTGATACATCGTACTTATTATTGAAAGTATAGTCATGATAATTCCTACAATCAGTATTGAACCTTTATTGTTAAATAAAAATAATGCTAAGACTAGAACAGTTAAACTACTTGAAAAATCAAAAATAACCATTAAATTTCTTTTATTAAATTTATCTGCAATAGCTCCACCAATAGGGGAACATATTATAATTGGAATTGAAGATACTGCAAGTATTGTAGCAAATATTCCTGCTTTTCCTGTCATATCAAGTATGTACAAGGATAAAGCGAATTTAAGTATTGATGCACCAAACAGCGAAATTATTTGACCTAATACCATTAAGTTGAAGTTTTTGTTGAAAGTATTTAGTGATTTTGTCATATATACACCTACCTATCTAAGATTATTAAAACATTTATAATAATTGTTATAACAGCAATTACTATTAGAAGTTTTCTTTTTATTTTAATTCCTAACACTATTAAAAATATAGCAAACATTATAGATAGAGTAGAGTAGAAAGGCATAAGTTCACTACTAGGGTCTACAAGTTTTGTGTGTATGTTTAATTTTTCATTTATTTTATATATAATATCGTTTAGTTTTTGTATTAGTTCAATCATATGGACTCTCCCAAAAGAATTTTAAAGGAATTTTAGCAGAAAAACAAAATTTATTATTTTTGCTGTGTAATTCACTTAATTTGTTTATTTAATTTAATTTATTTTATAGTTACCTATTCTACTAGTTACCTATTCTACATAATCATTTATTTTACTTATATAATCTAGTAAAATTAGCACATCATATTATTCAAATATGTCATCTACAAGATTCTCTATCATGAAATCGAATACTTCAAAATAGTTATATCCAATATCTTCTTTTAACAGTAGACTTGATAATAGAGCATTACAAACACCAAAGGCTTTTTCTTTATCTATTTTTAGTTTAAAATCATACTTTTCAATTAAATCATAGAAGCTTTGTATATTGTTATGTTCAAGCTTTGAAACCATGTCTTTAGGTAATTTGTTTAAAAAAGCAATAAAATCATGATCTCTGGGAGCATATAAAAATGGATTTTTATCATATAAGCGATATAACATCTTTAAAGATGCTACAAATCCTTCTTTTGTAGGCATACTATTCAAGATTTCGTATAGTGATGATATAAGTCTGTTTTGAATTCCATTTAATACTTCAAAAAATAACTTTTCTTTTGAATCAAAAAATGTGTAGAAAGAGCCTTTTGCAATTCCTGCCTTTGAACAAAGCTCATCAATATTAGTTTTTTTATATCCATATTTAGACCAGTGGTTTTCACATTCTAAAATTAATCTTTCTCTTATATTGTTTTTTTCAACTTCTGTAAAGCTTTTAGCCATATTTATCAATCCTTTCCATAAGCATGTATATGTATGACTTAAAATATTTTTTTAGTCATACATATATAGTATTGTCCATTTATGAATTTGTCAAGTATGATTTTGTTAACAAACAACGGTTTTTTGCTACAATCTGCAAGTAGTATTATAGTAGAGGCAGTTATATGAAAAGAGCCAATAGCCATAAGGAATGCCCTTATAGGTTATTGGTTCTATGTATGTGCATTTGATAACTGGCATATTTAATTGTTTTACAGGGACATACTTTAGCACATAATCCGCAAGAAATACAATCATCCCAAACTGTAAAATATTTATCATTGCCTGGACAATTCTTTATATAACGGTCCATTATTTTATGAAAAAGTGTGTTTACTAAAAAATTGGATTTTGGATAGCTTTTTATTTCTTTTCGTGATGTTTCTTTTTTAAAACAGAATAGTGTTCTGTTTAAATTATATCACATAGGTAGATTAGGGTCAATAATTAACAAAATAATGTTCTTTTAATTGTATAATATGTTCTATTATTGCTGACATTATGATATGTGTAATTATATCTTGCAAGAAACTTAAGTATGAAATGATGAGGAATTATTTAAAATAAAAATACATTAAAATAAGTACTTAAACTACAGAGACATATTAAAAAATAGGTATTTAAATTACAAAGCTACTTCTAATTAAAACAGTATTTAAAATACAAAAAATAAGGATTACAAAATTTTTTTTAAAGGTAAACGTTTATGAGAAAAAGAAATGTTTACATAACAAATAAATGGCTATAATTTAAATACATAATGTTATATCAGAGAGAGGAATAAAAATATGTTTAATGAACTTAAAACCGAAGAAAATGTATATAAAAATTTAATAAATGGGAAATGGGTAGAATCCAATTCAAAAAAACCAATAGAAATTTACTCACCAATAGATAACTCACTTGTTGGAAAAGTACAATCTATGACAAAGCATGAAGTAGATGAAGCTATTAAAAATACAAAAGAAAGTATAAAGGTATGGGCTGATATGCCTGTATACAAGAGGGCTAATATATTTCATAAAGCAGCTGACTTATTGCTAGAAAATATGGATGAAATAGCTAATATATTGGTACTTGAAATAGCTAAAGATATAAAATCTGCAAGAGCAGAAGTTGAAAGAACAGCAGATTTTTTGAGATACACAGCAGATGTAGGAAAGAATATGGAAGGTGAGGCTATTAGTGGTGACAATTTCCCTGGTGGAACACGTAATAAGATGTCTTATGTTTCAAGAGTTCCGTTGGGTACTGTTTTAGCTATATCTCCATTTAATTATCCTGTAAATTTATCAATGTCAAAAATTGCACCAGCACTTATTGGTGGAAATGCAGTTGTCCTAAAACCTGCTACACAAGGAGCTATTAGTGCACTTCATTTAGTAGAAATTATGAGAAAGGCTGGTATACCAGATGGTGTACTCAACACAATTACAGGTAGAGGTAGTGAAATAGGAGATTATGTTGTAACTCATAAGGGAATCAACTTTATAAATTTCACTGGTAGTACTGAAGTTGGTCAACATATATCTAAAATATCTAAAATGGTTCCGTTATTATTGGAACTTGGTGGAAAAGATGCTGCTATTGTATTAGAAGATGCCGACTTGGATTTTGCAGCTAAAAACATAGTAGCTGGAGCTTACTCATATTCAGGTCAAAGATGTACGGCAGTAAAGAGAATTTTGGTTCAAGATAGTGTGGCTGATAAGCTAGTTGAAAAAATAAAACCGTTAGTAGAGAAGTTAACAGTTGGGAATCCAATGGATGAAGTAGTTATTACACCTCTTATAGATAACAAATCAACTGATTTTGTTCAAGGATTAGTGGATGATGCATTGCATAAAGGGGCTAAATTAATAACAGGTAATGTTAGAAAAAATAATTTATTTTATCCAACATTATTGGATAATGTAAGTGTTGATATGAAAATTGCTTGGGAGGAACCTTTTGGACCAGTACTTCCAATTATAAGAATTAAAGATATAAATGAAGCAATTGAAATTGCTAATCAATCAGAGTATGGGCTTCAATCATCAGTATTTACAAGTGATATTGATAAGGCTTTTTATATAGCTGATAAGCTTGAGGTTGGTACTGTTCAAATAAATAATAAGACTGAGAGGGGACCAGACCACTTCCCATTTTTAGGGGTAAAGGCATCTGGAATGGGAACTCAAGGCGTTAAGTATTCAATTGAGGCTATGACTAGACCTAAGGCAGTAGTAGTAAATGTTAAGGGTCTGTAGATTATACTAGTAATATTGGATAGAGTGGAGAAATTAATTTTTTCCACTTTATATTTTGATTTTTAAAGCTTTATATAGCTCTAGAAAATAATGAAGTTTTAATCAGGATATAGATTTTGTATAAATTATATAGATATAAAAAAGGTTCACTCTAATTAGGGTGAACCTTTTTTCTCCTCTTTTTAGAGAAAGAACTAAAACTAATCCAGATATTGCAGTAGGGCAATATTTAATATAAATATCATAATAATCTTCAATATGGATTTGCATGAAAAGAATAAGTATTATATGAATTATTAATGTCAAAATAATTATATTTGTTAGTATATTTCCATTTCTAACTTTTTTATTTAGCTTGAATTCATCAACTTTATTTTTCATAGATATCTGTGATAAATTTTGTCTATGAGATGTTAGAGTGTGGTTACACTTGGGGCATATAGTCGTAGTATCGTCAAACTCTAAATCACAGTTTTTGCAATACATAAGCTATGACTTCTTACCCATGTCCATATCTGAAGATTTTGCACACATATCATATGAATTTGCTGTTGTTGCTACGAAAAAAGTAGTTGCTAGTGTTAAACTTAATACCTTTGATTTAGTTTTTTTCATTTGTTTTCCACCTAAAAATATATTTAATTAAAGTTAGAAAATTCTTGAAATTCTAACTAGAATTCAATGCTTTTATCTGTGCTATTATGATTCGAATAAGAGTTATATAAAAAGATTAGATGATTAATTTAAGAGTGGTAATTTAATGAATTTTATTCTATATAAGTAGTATATCGGAAAAAATAAAACTATATCACTGAAAAATAAAAAAATACATATAAATAATTTAATATAATGATTTCTTATTGTAGATATATCCATTTTATTTTCCTCCTCAATCTTTATTCTAAAATTTTAACAAATATACAGGTTACATACTATTAATCTCACTATGTTTTTTGTCAATGTTGAGTTGCATCCTTGTAACAGCAAGTATTTCATATAAGTTTTATTATTCAATAAAGTAACTTAAAGTTATGAATTTAAGAAAAATTTAATATCTAAGTATGGTGCAGAGTATAAAATTAAATGTAGGTCTAAATTAGATGATTCTATCTCTTTATTTTATATAGTTCGATTCCTAAAAGAATTATTTTAACATTGTTGAAATAGAAACAAAAGTTTAATATAATATTGTTAATGCACTAACGGGTGGGAGGATATATACCATGAATAAAGAAGAACAGGTCATGATGGGTTTTAGAGATTTGCTAAATAAGACTGTTTGGCTTAATAAATTTAAGATGGAAGAGAGTCTTAAGGGTTATAAGTCTTCTGAAGTACATTGCATTGAATACATTGGAAGAAATGTAGACTGCAATGTGACAAAACTGGCCGAATACTTTTATATGACTAGAGGTGCCATAAGTAAAGTAACTAAAAAGCTAATAAAAAAAGGTGTTATTGAAAGTTACCAGAAGCCTGATAATAAAAAAGAAATCTATTTTAGACTTACTGAGCAAGGTAAAACAGTTTATAATATCCATGAGGAACTTCATAAAGAGTTTCAAGAACGTGATAAAGTTGTATTTGAGCAGGTAACTGATGAACAATTTGACAGTATGATTAGCTTTGTCGAAAATTATAACCGACATTTGGATGAAGAAATAAAAAAACAGGGGATAATATTAAAGTAGAATAAATCAGAATAATGAAAATGAAATCATATACAGCCTAACTCTATTGAGAATAGGCTGTATTTTTATTGTTATCTATTTTGTTGACAAGGAAACAAAAAAATGATACTATAAATATGTTTCCGAGGAATCAAAAAACGAATATAGGAATATACCTCCAAATGAGGCGAAATGATAAAAGATGAACATGCTACTAGGGAAATAAAATAATGAAAAAAGTAAAGAGGTAAAGATGTAAAAAAGTAAAAACGAAATATGTTTCTAAAGGAAACAAAATTATAATTTTTGAGAGGAGGATTTAAGTGTTTATATTTAAATCAAACAATGAACAGAATACAGAACAAATTGTAGATAAAAAGGCTTTGATATTTGGTCTTATATCTGCGTTTCTTTGCGGAATCGGATTCACTATCATAGCACCTGTCGTTCCATTCTTAGTGCAACCTTATACAAATAGTCCAGAAGAACAAGCTATAGTTGTTACAATGCTAACTTCTGTTTATGCAATCTGTGTGTTTTTTGTAGCTCCTGGGCTTGGAGCTTTGAGCGACCGATATGGACGTCGTCCATTACTCTTATTATGCCTTTTGGGTTCTGCAATAGGGTACTTAGTTTTTGGAATAGGAGGAGCTCTATGGGTATTATTTGTTGGACGTATAATAGAAGGTGTAACAGGTGGGAGCATAAGCACTATCTTCGCATATTTTGCAGATATTACTCCTAGAGAACATAGAAGCAAATACTTTGGATGGGTGAGTGCATTTTCAGGTGTAGGCTGTGTTATTGGTCCAACTGTAGGTGGGTTACTTGCTAAGTTTGGTTATTCTGTACCCATGTATTTTGGAGCAATAATAACTTTACTTAATGTTATTTATGGATTCCTGTATATGCCTGAGAGCCTTGATAAGAAGAATAGATTAAAGTCGATTACACTTGCAAGGCTAAATCCATTTATACAGCTTGCAAATGTACTTTCTGTAAAAAACTTAAAAAGGCTACTTTTATCAGCATTCTTACTTTGGATACCAAATGGGTCTTTACAGTCAGTTTTTTCACAATTTACAATAGACACTTTCAATTGGAAACCCGCACTAATTGGACTTGTATTTTCAATTATGGGTATACAAGACATCATTTCACAAGGTTTTATAATGCCAAAGCTTTTGAGAAAACTTAGTGATGCACAGATAGCAATTCTTGGAATGGTTTCAGAGATTATAGGGTACAGTTTTATTGCAGCATCAGCCTTGTTTTCGTTCTATCCTATTTTTATTGTTGGAATGTTTATATTTGGTTTTGGCGATTCTATCTTTGGACCTTCATTCAATGGGATGCTATCCAAGTCTGTCGATTCTAGTGAGCAAGGGAGGATTCAAGGTGGTAGTCAATCCATTCAATCTTTAGCAAGAATAATTGGACCTATCATTGGAGGTCAAATCTATGTATTTCTTGGTCATGCGACACCTGCTTTTATGGGCATGATACTTATAGGAGTGGCAACATTAGTTTTGTATAAAGGGACACATGTAAATGTGTAAACTTTGTAAAATATAATAAGTAAAAATTCACTTTATGGAGCAGTTGATTTTAATAGATTGACTGTTTTTTTGTATTATATTATTTTTAATTAGATAAATTTGACTTTAAAAGTTTTTTATGATGACTATGTGTCCAGTTATGCACTTTTATCGACTAGTTACACAGTTTGTGTTGAATATTTAGAAAATTCGTACTATTATATAAATAAATTTAAGCATATAAGTAGGTTTGTTATATGAATATTTATTGTGGAGGATGGTCAAAATTTAGACCAGTAAAAAAATAAGAAGTAGAAAAATAAGAAGTAGAAATATTCAATTAAGCTGTAGAAATGTTAAAAGATGTTGATTATGAAACACTTATCGTTGCTACTTAAGTTGTAGCAGGTACAAATTTAAAATTTATTTGTAATGCTACTGCAATTACAAAGGCTCCTAAGGATTATTTAGCAGAAATTATGATTTTCAAAGCTCTTCTTTGTGAAGAAAAAAGTAGAACATGTAATTAGATATATAAAATAAAAAATATAATTAGATATATAAAATAAAATAACTGTGTTAGTAAAGGCTTTATTTTACAAGCACAGTTATTTTAATATTAAAAAATTTTATAAAAAAGGGAGAAAATACATGGGAGAAAAAAATAAGCTTTTAGAAGAAATCAAAATCCTACTAGATGAAGGAAAAGTAGCAATAGATAAAGCTATAAATAAGAATCTAATTTTGATTCTTGGAGGCACAGGTTGTGGGAAAAGTACAGCAATTAATTATCTTGCAGGATGTGAAATGAAGGAAGTAGAAGATGAAGATACTGGTATCTCCTATATTGAATGTGTAGACCCTGTTGCAGAAATTGGTTCAGGAGCTGTTTCACAAACTTTGTATCCAAATATTGTAGATATGAGAAGAGAAGTAGAAGGAATGGATGCAAAATTATGTGATACTGCAGGATTTAGTGATAACAGAGGAGTAGCACATGACATTAGTGCAGCAGTTTCGTTAGGAGAGGTGTTTAGAAATTCTGCATCTATATGTGGAGTAGTTGTACTAATACCAGAAGCAGATATATTAGAGGCTAGACTTACAAAAGTACTTGATTTATTTCAACAATTAAATATGTGTCTTCATAAAGAGAATTTTAGAGGAAGTATTACTTTCTTTATTTCTAAAAGCTTTTTAGGAAGAACAGAAAAACAAATATATAATGTGATTAGAAAAAAATACGAACAATTGTGTGAAAGTCCAGAAAATAATATAAAAGATAAAGCTTGGTTATTTGAAGAATTGCTAAAAGGAGAAGGAAAAAATATTCATCTTTGTAAACCACTTGAAGCAGAGCAAAGAGAAGGATTATTAAAAGAAGTAATAAAATTAGAAGAAGTAAAAGATAAAACATCAGCATTCCAATATCCAATCAGTGCAGATGCAAGATTAGTTTTAGATACATTAATAAAAGATATTCAAAGTAGTATAGTATCTAGACTAGAAGTTTATGTCAAAGAATATACAGAAGACTTTATTAAGAAGGTTGAAAGAGTAACAATGATTCAAGAAATGTCAAAATATGAAAGAGTAGTAGACATATTTAAAAACTGGTTAGAAAGTTCAGTTAATGCAGAAAGTATTACTTTAGAGAAATTTATCAATTTATTGTCAGGAGAAAGTGGATTATTCTTGGAAGACACATGTATAAAATTACAAAATGAGATAAGAAGAAACTTAGATATAATTAAAGATTTAAATAAATATACAGACCATGGAAATGCTGAAATTTCACTATCTTCTGTATATATGGAATCTATTATAGAAAAAACAAGTAAAAGTATAATGGAACAAAAATTTATTATTATAAGAAAGAAAATAGAAGAGATTTTAGTTTCTTATGAGGTACAAAAACAGGTATGGACATTATCAAATAGAGATAAATTGATGGAAGTTGCAAATAAAACAGACTACATATATAGTAAACGTGATTTTGAGCCTATTTTAAAGAATCTTATAGATAGAAATAGTGAAGAATTAGAAGCAAATATAACAAGATTAAATGCATATGGAGAAAAAGGAAATGAAATAATTAGAAATCTTGTAAGTAAATATATTTTAAATCCATTTATAATAAAATCATTTATACTTAAAGAAAAGACGGTCATAGAAGTTAAAGCATTAATTAAAAACTTGGTAATTAGCAGTGTTTTAGAAGCTTTTAGAAATAGAAACGTGGGAGATGATGTCTCTACAATTATGTTTTCAGCTAAAGACACTATCTATATGGATACTAATCTTGGAATGGATTTTGCATCAGAAAAAAATATCATTATTTCTTGTGAGAATCTTGATGTAAGTAGTAATTCTAAGATTAATGTAAGTGGAAAGAGTGGAAATTTTATAGATAATTCTATATATGGAATCAATGGTGAAGATGGTAGAGATGCAGGAAATATTTATTTGTACATTAAAGAAGAAATTAGAAACTATCGCCTTACACTAATAGCAAATGGAGGAAATGGTTCAAGAGGAACAGATGGTAAAGATGGTGTGGCTGGAAGCACAGGTAGAAATGGAAGTGATGCAGGATATACAAGTTATTTCTATGGACAAATGTTTAAAGGTTATTTTGCAGAAGGAACAAGTGGTGCAAAAGGAGGAAAAGGAGAGAAAGGAGGAAATGCTGGAAGAGGTGGAAATGGAGGAAGTAAAGGAAATATTTACTTCTTGGCAGATTCAGATAAAAAGAGAGATAAGTTAATCAGTTGCTGTGATATAACAGTAAGAGATGGAGAAAGAGGTCCAGATGGAAGACCAGGATTTGGTGGAAGTGGAGGAAAAGGTGGTCATCATGGTTATAATACACTTTCATTCTCTCCAAGTGCTATAGATTCTACTGTATACTATACAGGATATTTTAAAAGTTGGGATTATAAACTAACTAGTATTACTAGTTATCGTATAACTCTTGAAGGTGGAAGTTGGGAAAAAGGAAAAGAAGGTCCATCAAGAGAGTATGCTGATTATGGAGATAGAGGAGAATCTGGAGGATATAATAATCCAAATTATAAAAAATCAACAGCAGTTTTAAAAGTTGAAGAAAGCTTTGTTAAAGAAAAATATCAAAACTATTGTGCTGAAGTATAGAAAGGGATGGATATATGTCAAATGAATTGTATAATGGAATCATAAATCTTTTGGAAAATGGAAGGAATGAACTGAAAAGATACAATTTAAAAGAAAAATCGATTTTGTTATTCCTGGGTGCTTCAGGGGTTGGAAAAAGCACTTGTATCAACTATTTAAAAGGTTGTGATATGGAAGAAAAAACAGATGCGGAAACTGGACAAGTGTACATCACAGCTAAAGATTCAGCAGTTGATATTGGTAATGGTGTATATTCTAAGACTTTATGCCCAGAAGTTGTAGATATTGAAAATAAAGCATTTTCTTTATGCGATTGTCCTGGATTTTTTGATAATCGTGGAGCAGAGTATATGATTGCAGGAGCAATGCTTGTAAGAGAAACTATATCTGCATCTTTAAAAGTAAAAGGTATAGTAGTCATTTTAGACTACCAGTCTTTACTGGACTCTAGACATACACTGTTAATTGATACAGCTAAAAACTTAAAAGATATGTTTAATGAATATACACAGTATAAGGAAAATTTTTTCTTTATTATCAATAAAATACCTAAGCCACTTAGTGGTAACGTGACAAAAGAGAAAGTTAGAAATATACTGAAAAAAGTAAAAGAAGACCTAGATAGCCAAGAAAAATATTATGAAGGTTATAAGGAACTGGTATATCTGTTAAATGTGGTACTAGCAGATAATGTTTCTATAGAATTGTGTAATCCACTAGACACAAAGCCAGAAAATCTATTGAGAGAATTAGAAAAACTTCCAACTACTTTCAAGAAAACTGATATGGGATTAATGCTTACTGCTTCTTGTAAAATAGAGATACAAAAAGCTGTTGACACAACATATAAAGAACTAGAAAAACTTCTAGCTCCTTATATAGAAAGTGTAAAAAAGGCGTTAGAAGATTCTATTTCCATTTTATCTTCTATAGAAAATCTAAAAGAAAAAAAATCTCAGTTGGAACAAATGTATCAGAGTTTATGTAAAACAAATAGTATTGAAGAACTTATGGAGTTTGTACAAGGGCTTTTCTATGGTGATGGAGTGCAAAAAGTAAACATATTAGAAAAAATACGCCTTGTTTTAGAGCTAAATAGTTACTGTAAAGAAACTAATATTGTTGGTCTAAGTGAATTATTAAAGTCATTATTAAATACAACACTAGAAGATACATTAAAATGTATTAAATACTGGATAGCAGAGAAGGAATTGGAAGAAGAAGAAGCTGAGAAGCTTCTAGATGCAGAATACAGAAGAGAAAAAATCCAAAATTGTACATATATAAAATCATATGAAAAAGACAAAGTGCTTTCTATATATATTCCTGTACCTAAAGTGAATTTATCAGATTTAACTAAAATAATATCTGGCTATAAACTTAATGAATTATCATCTATATATATGTATGGAGAGTGTGAGCTAAAAATAGATTGTGATATGAAGAAGGATGTTTTCTCAGGTAAAAATATAGTTCTATTAGTTGAAAAATTATGTATACCAAAAGGTTCTTATTCAATTAATGTTTCTGGAAATGATGCAAAAAAATTAGATGGAGAAAGTTCTATTTATAACGGAATGAATGGAAGAGCTGGAAATAATGCAGGAACTTCAGGCGATATTTTAATATCTTTTAAACATATACAAAAAGAAGGCGAACTTAAGCTTTATGCTGATGGTGGACAAGGTGGAAACGGCCAAGGTGGAAAAGTAGGAGAAACAGGAGCATCCGGAATAGCTGGAGCAAATGCAAAACTAGGTTCTAAGCCAGAGAAAAAAGAGTTTAATAAGGAAAAAGGTACAAAATACTATATAGTAGAAGCAGAAAAAGGAAAACAAGGAGATACTGGAGGAATAGGTGGAGATGGTGGAAATGCTGGTCTTGGAAGTAAGGCTGGACAGATTTATCTCCTTGGACAAGCAACAGTACTAAAAAGTTTTATAAGTCAAATAGACGGAAGACATGGCTTAGCGGGAAAAGGCGGTTCTGGAGGAAAAGGTGGAGCTGGAGGTATTGGAGGAATCCGAGGAATTTTTGAAGAAACAATAAGATATATAGGAATTTCTGTTCCAATAGATGATAGTGACAGAAACTATTACTATTTTGATAGATATGTGATAGGGCGTGGTTCAGATAGTGAGGAAACAGCAGATGATGGAAAGGCATTAGATGATCTTTATACAAAACACAAGGACTGGACAATTAAAAAGCTTGCAGACTCAGGTCTAGATGGAGCACAGGGAAAAGAAGGAAATCCTGGAAAGTCATTAGTAGAAAACGAATTGTTAAAGCAAGAGTATTCTCTATCAATGGATACATTTTTCTATCAATTCTTTGAAAGATTTGGTTTTTCTGGAAGTAAAGGATATAGAAATCTTAAACTTTTATGTGCAGTAGGAATTTTAGAAGCTGATATTTTAGAAATTTCGCATATTTATGAGATTTTTAATGCAGTTGAGAAAGTGGAAATGCAGTTAAATAGAGAAATTCTTCAGAAGTATTATAAATTTGATAAGAAAAATAAAGAAGTAATTTCTTTAGATGATATGCATATTAAGAAAGCGTTTTACCAAGAAGCAAAAGAGATTTATGACTACCTTATAAATAAATTGATGCAGTCTAATAGAATAGAAGCTTTTGTAAAAGAAAATCAGAGTTTTAGTGAATGGAGTATGATTTTATTTGCATTAGAACAGAAGGCAGCATTTTACATGCAGATGATAGAGGAAGATGAAATTGGAGGAAATCGTGTTACAGATATTCGAACTCTGACAGATTATCTAGAGAAGACTTTAAAAGAATTGGAACAAGGAAAGAAAGATGAATTAAAAGAATCATATTTCAATACCTATAAGGAAAGTGTTCTAACTCAAATTAACTCAGGAAATCAACAGATAGAAGTTTTGAAAAAAGAACTTGAAAATAAAATGCTTTCTGTTGGAGCAAAAATGAATCTTTTGATTCAAGAAATTCTAAAGATAAAAGAAGATGAAAAAGAAGATATAAAGAAACTAGAAGAAAAGAAGGAAAAACTTCAAGAACAGATGAAAATACAACTAATTCTTTCTGGAATACAGAGTGCATTGAGTTTACTATCATCATTAAGTGGTATTGGTCAAGCGTGCTTAGGAGCTTTTGATAGTGCAAAATCTTTAAAAGAAAATCTTTCAGCTAAGGAAGAAGAGTATCAATGGACTAACAGAATGGTTAATTTTTCAGATTTCAAAATAGATTCTGAAGGTATGAGTTTTGTCCTTGGAACTCAGTTAAATGAAGATAGAAAGAATGCTTTAGGAGCAATGACAAATAAACTAGTCGGTGTTGATGATGGAAAGAGAGAAAATTTTAATAAAATTAAAGAGATTATGACTAAGTCCTTAGATAATAATGACTACCAAGGGAAAGAAAATGACATTGCAGTAGCAAAAAATGGCTTGGATGAAGGCGAATATGAAAAAATATACACAAGCATTCAGAAAAAAGAAATGGGTATGTTGGAAGCAAATTATAGTAATAAACAACAAAAAGATAAATTGGTTGCACTAGAGAAGTGTAAAGCATCTATTGAAAGACAGCAAAAAACAGCAACTATTAAAAATGTATTAAGCATTGGTAGTGCAAGTTGTTCTTTTATTAATACAGCAATTAGTAGTGTTAATAATTGTCTAAATGTAAAAGCTAGCTTTGAAGATAAAATAAAAGTAGTTAAAGATGCGATTAAGTCAAAAGAGGATAATATTAAAAAACTAGATAATTTAAATATTCAGATGGAAGAGTTCAAAAATAAAACATTGAAAGAATCTATTATACCATTTGTAGACGGATTTGATACTACAGTTAAAAATCAGGATATTTTTGAAAATGAAATAAGCAGACTAAAAATGAAAGATGTCCTAACTGAACTAATTAAGAAGTTTGAAATCTTGAAAATGGAAAATTCAGAGGATATTTCTGGGATTTTCAAAAAAGTACAGGATATGATGGATGCTCAGATTATTATTACTGATAAGATTGACAAGAAAAAAGATAATCTTGCAATGGGAGAACTGATTTATCAAATGTCAGACAGTGGTAACCAGATGAATGAGTATCAGAAAAAGCTTATTCATCAAATTGAATTGAATCAGATTAGATATTTGTGCCAATTGGAGGCAGCAGCTTTTCAATTATGGACATTTCCATTTGGAAGCAATATAGTAAATATCTTAAATAGATGTCATGTAGGGATAACAGAAAATGAAGATGAGGTGTTAAAGCAGGCAAAGGAACAAAATAGACAAATTAAAGAGTTTTTAGTTCAAGATACTTATCAATGGCAAAAGACAGATAATCATATTTTGAAAATACCATTAGCAGGAAGTTTAGCAGGAAAATCACGTGTGGGATTTGAAAATACATTTTCTTTATATGATTGTAATGAAGAAGAAGTGAAAAAGCTTTTGACAGGAGAAGAAATTAGCTTTGAAATTCCACTAAATCAAAACTATGATGCAATGAAATATGTGACTATTTATGCAAATATACCTAATCTTAGACGAAATATTTTAGATGATAGTTTAAAAATAAATGTACATATGCATTTATATGATAAAGGATATTTTTCTCTATATGATGATAACAAAGATATGCACTATCAATATGTATTTCCACAAAATTATATCGATATTACACATGGCTTGGATGTTAAATATAAAAAAGATGATGATTCAGATTCAGTAAACTCTATATGGTCTTCAATAGAAGATAAAGGAATAGAAAAGTTTAAAAATGCGGGATTAAACTCTGGTAGAAGCCCATATTCTATGGCTAAGCTTTCTTTGAAAGCACATTTTAATAAGAAGCTTTCTTATGACCTATTGACAAGTGAGCAGAATAAAAAGCTAGAGTCATATTTTGAGAAGAGTAGCAAAGATGCATGGAATCAGAGCATAGAGAGCTTTAAAAAACTTGGATACATTGATAAAAGAGGCGTTTTGTTAAAAAACTGGTCTGAAATTAAAAAGGATATGGATAACAATGGAGAAATTATGAAGTATTTCTCTATATTACAGGCTGATTTGTGGGAAAAAATTATATATGAGCAGATGAGTATACTGAAAGAGAATATACCAAATCTGACAGTTGAGTTTATTGGTTGTGGTATCTATGTAGAGTCTGAATTTAACTATCTAAAACAAAATGAACTAAAATGCTATGAACAGAGATTAATTGAAATATAGCGGTTTTAAGTGAGGTTTAAGGAAGGGTGTTTTTAGTAGTTAAGTAGAAATATTATGGAAATTTAGTCAAAAAAGCACTTTTAAATATTACTGTTTAATTGTTTAAAAGTGCTTTTTTTAATATGAATTATAAATTTTTTATGTATAAATGTGTTATACAAGGAGGGTTAATTGTAGTTATAAGTATTAGGTTTATCTAATAAATTTGTCATACTGTTTAAACTTATTCCAACAGTAGAAGCATTATGCAAAAACGCGGATGTACTTGGTCTAATAAATCCACCTACACCAAGAAAAATCAAACCTAAGTTGAAAGCAATAATAAACTTAGAACTTAAACCAATTCTTTTCATAAGTTTATTGCTAATCTGTTTTAAAGTAATTAAATTATTCAAATTATCTGCTGATATAGTAATATCTGAAATTTCTCTTGCTATTTCAGCACCTTCACTCATTGCAATTCCAACATCTGACTCAGATATAGCAGGGGAATCATTGATTCCATCTCCAATCATAATAACTTTACGACCTTTTAGTTTTTCATCTTTAATAAAATTGGCTTTGTCTTCTGGTAGAACTTCTGAATAATACTCATCCACTCCAATTTTACTAGCTATAGACCTAGCTGTTTTTTCACTATCACCAGTCATCATTACAATTTTTTTGAGTCCATATTCTCTTAAGTTTGAAATTACATCTTTAGCTTCTTTTCGTAAAGGGTCATTAATACAAATAACAGCTGATAATTTTCCTGATATTGCCATAAATAGGTGAGAATATTCGTCTGAAAGATTATTATATTTATACTCCTCGCCATCTGGTATAATACATTTTTCATCTTCAAATACGAAGTGTTTACTACCTATTATAACCTTTTTATTATCGACTTTTGTTGAAATACCATGTGCAATAATATATTCTACTTCTGTATGCATTTCCTTATGACTGAGACCTTGTTTTTCAGCTTCATGAACTACTGCATTAGCTATAGAATGTGGGAAATGTTCCTCTAGACAAGCAGCTAGTCTTAACATATCTTTTTTATTATAATCTTGGAAGGTAATTATATCTGCAACTGTTGGTTGAGCTTTTGTCAATGTGCCTGTTTTATCAAATACAATAGTATCTGCATAGGCAACATTTTCAAGGAATTTCCCACCTTTTACGGCAATATTATAATTGTTACATTCTCTCATAGCTGATAATACAGAAATAGGAATAGATAGCTTTAACGCACAAGAAAAATCTACCATCAAAATAGAAAGTGCTTTTATAGGATTTCTAGTAACTGCATAAGTAAATAGCGTTCCTAAAAAACTATATGGAACCAAGGTATCTGCTAGATGTTCAAATTTTCCTTCTACAGAAGACTTAAGTTTCTCAGATTCTTCAATCATAGTTACAATTTTTTGAAATCTTGTAGTACCAGCTTTTTCTTTGACACACATTACAATATTACCTTGTTCTATTACAGTTCCAGCATAGATGTAAGAGCCTTCTTTTTTATTAACTGCAAGAGATTCACCTGTAAGAGAGGCCTGATTAATCATTGCTTCACCAGATTCAATAATTCCATCTAATGGAATCATATTTCCCATATTTACACTAACTAAATCGTTTTCTTTTATTTCTGAAATTGGGACTAAAATTTCATTATCATCCTTTTTTAACCATACTTTTTCAATATTTAATGACATGCTTTGAGCTAAATCATCTATAGATTTTTTTCTAGTCCATTCTTCTAGTAATTCGCCTATACCAAGAAGAAACATCACTGACCCAGCTGTATTTATGTCTTTCCTAAAAATGGAGATACCTATTGCAGTTGCATCCAAAACAGAAATTTCTATCTTTTTATTTAGTAAAGAAGATATACCTTTTTTGAAATATTTTATAGAGTGAAGTCCTATAAAAAAAAATCTTAAATATTTTGGGAAAAATATCTTAGATACACTCTTTATAAATAGCTTATTTACTAATTTATCTCTGTAGTAATTATTTAACTCTCTACCAGTGTGTTCAGGGACTAGTTTTTCTATTTCGCTATTGTTGAAACTGAACTTAGTGATTTCTTTTATTATATAGTCTCTTTCACCTGTGTAATAAATAACAGCGTCACCAGTTCTATCATAAACCTTTGCTTTGGTAACACCATTTATAGAAGTCAAATAATATAGTAGAGTATCTGCCTGTTTGTTATTCAATTTACCAAGTTGTAAATCAAAACGTATACGACCTCTGATTTCATGCTTTATATAAAGATTCAATTTACTTCCTCCTGATACTATTAATCATAACACCTGATATTATTAACCATAATAATCGTTAAATTTATTCTGCTGTGCAAGTACTATTTTTTTCTACAGTAGTATTTTCCTTGATGTCTTCACATTTAATGCTATCAGAATCAGTATTTTTTTCTACAGTTTGTACATTTTCATCTTTAATAGTTTCTTGTACAACTTTAGTATCTTCCTGTACATTTTTTGTTTTAGATGAAGATAATTCTTCTAGTTCATTGATTTCTTTTGCCTCAGCTAAAATATCTTCCATATTTTCTTGGATTTTAGTAGTTGTTTCAAGAACAGAATCCTTAACTTTCAACGCTCCAGCAGTTGCTTTAGTACAAGACTTTTTTACACAATCACTTGAAAGTATTTTGACACCTACAGTACCTAAAAGTACTCCTCCTAAAAATATCCCTGTTTTTTTCATTTTTAAAATATTCATTTTATCATATCCTTTCATTAAGTTAAATTTTATTTATATATCTTATGTATAAAGTAATAAATGTTAAAAATAGAGCGCGATTTTACAAAAGTAGTATTATATAGTTCTATTATGTTTCGAGAGTCCTATACGCTTTTGTATAATCCTATATATTTTTGTATAGTTTTATGTGTTTTTTATATAGTCTATATAATTCTTTTACATTTTAATAATTCTCTTATATTTTAAAGAATTATCATGTATTTTAGAAAATTCTTGATATTTATTTCGAAAATTAAAAAGTTAATAATAATTGTTATTAATAGAATTGTAAAATCATATGACATTTATTACCATTTATGCAATTAAGTATAGCACGCATGAATGTAACTTTCAACAGAAAATGATAATTTATATCAATTAATCGGCTTATTTTATGAAAAATATTATTTTATCACTACTCAAGGCTCAATTATTGAGAGTTTTATTTGTAACACATTCCTATAAGCATTACATTGCTTAGAGAAACAAACTTATTCTTGTTTATAGTTGATTTTATTATATTAAATCTAATTTTTAAACAATATTTGATGATAGTAGGTAGATATGATGCTGAAAAGAAAATGGAGTTATTAGAATAAAAACACAGGTAAAATATGGGAAAGTATATGTTATAATATTTATAGCAAGAAGATGTAACCTATAATTTAAGAGTGGAGTTCATACTAGGATAAAACCTACTTCCTAATGAAAGGAGGTGGGAAGTATGAATAACTTTTTACTTAATGTAATAGCTGGCGTTGTTGCTAGTTTAATATTTTACTTAATTTGTAAAGTATTTACGAAAGTAAAAAGCCACTCAACTCGTGGCAAGAGTAAAAGTGGCTGGGAATTTGATTTTAAAATCAAGTTCCATAAGTTCAAATAGCTTCATTTAATTATGAACTTCACTCTACGACGAAATAGATTGTAGTTCTTCTTGCTTTTATTATACCACAAATTGGTACAGATATTCAAAAACAATATTTTTACTCTTATAGAAATTTGTTAAGTATAGTTATCCTTTTATGAGTGCATTTTCGATTGCTTTTTTTATAACTTTACTTGAATTTGTTGCACCTGATACAGCATCTACATCTACTTTTTGCTTGTTAAGTACTTTATCAATAACTTTTTCTGTTTTTTTCCTCGTTCATTTTTATGTTCCAAAAGATTAATGTTTGAAATTTTACCACTCTTTACAGTGACTTCTACTTTAGCAGATATGATATTTATATTACATTCTCCAACATAGGTTCCAAGGTATGCAAGTCCTATCAGCAAAACTATAACGATAATACAATAAATGATTTTTTTCTTGCTTACTTTCATTTCTAATATCTCTCAATTCTTTTAGTTAGAGTATTTGGTAATTGTTTTGAATATCTTTTGTTTTAATTTAATTTCAGATATATTCAAATATATAAAGTAATAATGTCTATTATAAGAAATTGTATAGTTGTATATTTGTAGATTTATCTTATCTATTTGGGAATAGAGCGATAAAGCATATCAAATCCGTGTTTAAGAAATTCCTGTTTAGAAAGTTTTACTTCTTGTTTGATATAAGCTTCTTTATTTGGTGCTGTCTGTATAATGCCAGATAACATTCCCAACAGTGAAAATATAGTAGGCATAATTTCAATATCTTCTCTAAGCTCACCTGATAAGATACCAGCCTTTAGTAACTGTTTTATTTTCTCATTGATTTCTTCACCAACACGGAAGGTTTCTTTTTCCCCAGGTGGGTAGTCTGTATTTTCAAAGTCAATGTTGATTTCATCGAGGGCTATTTTAAAACTTATTGCATAGAAAAACACCAGAGATATGACAATGTAGTGTTTATCATTTTCTGGTGCTATTTATATTAAATTATTTTAAAATTCTAACACTGTCGTTTTCAATTAATATTGCTTGATTATCATTAATAGCTTTTAATTCTAAAGTTTTAGAATACGCATTTACTATTTTTTCTACAGCTTTTCCAAATTCTCAATTTTGGAAATGTGGTACTACATAAAAATCAATTGAATTTAAGCTAGAATAGTCTTTTAAGTAGGGCGCTTTTTCTATATAGTCTATTTCAGATGAATATTTATTTTTTTATGATATTACAAATATCTGGAATATAAAGTGTTATATATAGTAGAGCAAATAAAGTTGTTAATAGGGGGTTAAGACCTAAAACTAAGCTGATTCCTATATCAATAAGCAATCCTATTGTAAATTTGACACCTTTATTAAGTTTCAATCAAATCACCATCCTTTTATTTTTTATTACCCAATTTAACTAAAAATAGTTGATTTTTATAAAAATTATTGATGTATAAAATTACTATCTTATAAGTTAATAGTATATTTAAACATTATACATGTCTATATTATTTTAAATATTATATATGTTTATATTATTTTTCTTATAAAACAATAAAAAAAGAAAAGACATTTTTAAAATTTACCTAAGAAATATATAAAAGAAATTTATAACTTAAAAAGTCATGAACTTGAAAAATAAGAGTTTGATTTTAAAACATATGTAAAATACAAAATATTGAGCTAAATACTGAAGAAATAATGATAATTATGCTGTTGGAAAATTATGTAAAATAATGGTAAAATATAGTTTATAATAGAAAAATTGATTTATATTATAATTATATTTATTTTTTTGGATTTATGCACTTAGAGGATTCATAATTTATGCTGATTACTACTAAAAGTGCATATATAATATTATGTTATAAGCTTTCATGAACTTCTATTTGAAAGGGGAGATTACAAATGGATAAAAGATATTTGGAATCCAGTGTATTTGAAGCTTTTCAAGACAGACTTTCTTATGTTTTCAGTGAATTTGATTATATCTATGTATCTTTCAGTGGAGGAAAAGATAGTGGTCTATTATTGAATTTAGTTTTGGATTATAAAAGAAAATATAATATAAAATCCAAAATAGGAGTATTTCATCAAGATTTTGAGGCTCAATATAGTATGACAACAGAATATGTTGAAAAAATGTTTGAAGACAATCTTGAAGATATTGAACCATATTGGGTATGTCTGCCAATGGCTACGAGAACAGCTGTAGGTAATCATGAAATGTTTTGGTATCCATGGGATGATGAGAAAGAAGAATTATGGGTAAGAAAAATGCCAGACAAAGAATACGTAATAAATCAAGAAAATAATCTTTTTACCTACTATAAGTATAAGATGAAGCAGGAAAGTTTGGCAAAGCAATTTGGTAGGTGGATGAGAAACAAGCATAAGGGTGCAAAAGTTGCTTGTTTACTTGGAACAAGAGCTTCAGAATCCTTACAACGTTATTGTGCTATTGTGAATAAACAGCATGGATATAAAGGAAAGTGTTGGATAACAAAGGAGTTTAAAAATGTATGGACAGCATCTCCTTTATATGACTGGGGACTAGAAGATGTTTGGGTAGCCAATTATAAATTCGACTATGAGTACAATAAAATCTATGATTTGTTCTATAAAGCTGGATTGCCTCCAAGAAAAATGAGAGTAGCATCTCCTTTCAATGATTCAGCAAAAGAGAGTTTAAACTTATATAAGATATTGGACCCAGAAGTATGGGTGAAATTGGTTGCTAGAGTACAAGGGGCTAATTTTACTTCTATTTATGGAAAAACAAAAGCTATGGGGTATCGTAGTGTAAAGTTGCCAGAAGGACATACATGGAAAAGTTTCACTTATTTTCTGCTTGATACACTACCTGAAGATATAAGAAATAATTATATTAAAAAATTTTCAACATCTATCGACTTTTGGCATAAAAAGGGTGGTGGTTTGCCAGAAATCGCTATATGTGAGTTGATAAGAAAAGGGTATAATATAGAAATAAATGGAATTTCTAATCATACAAAAGATAAAAAAAGTAGAGTCGTATTCTTAGGAGATATACCTGATGACACAGATGATATTAAATTTACTAAAGATATACCAAGTTGGAAAAGAATGTGTTATTGTATTTTAAAAAATGACCATATGTGTAAGTTTATGGGATTTGGTCCTACAAAAGAGCAAAGAATGAAAACAGAATACATTAAGAAAAAGTATGAAAAATTTTCTAAGATAGGAGTTAAGATGCTATGAAGTATAAAAGTCCTGTATATGAAATCATCGCTGTCCCAATTGAAAAGATAGAATCTAACGACTATAATCCAAATGCAGTAGCTCCACCAGAAATGCAGTTGCTGTATAAAAGTATAAAAGAAGATGGATATACAATGCCGATTGTCTGTTATTATAATCCAGAAAATGACAAATATGTTATTGTAGATGGTTTTCATAGATATCGAATAATGCTTGAAAATAAGGATATATATGATAGAGAAGGTGGAGTACTTCCTGTTTCAGTAATTGATAAATCACTTGATGAGAGAATGGCAAGTACTATTCGTCACAATCGTGCAAGAGGTTCACATAATGTGGATTTAATGAGCAATATTATAAAGGAACTTTGTGATATTGGAAAATCTGATAAATGGATATCAAAGCACTTAGGGATGGATATTGAGGAGATTCTTAGATTAAAGCAAATAACTGGATTATCCTATTTATTTAAAGATAAAGAGTTTGGACGTGCATGGATTCCTTTTGATTCTGATACTAAACAAGATAATTAAAAAGATATGTTTTTAGTATAAACACTATAGAAATACTATTAACCTTTTTGGAGCAGTGTTTTAAAGAACTATGAAGAAGTGTTTTAAAGAAATATGAGGCAGTATATTAAAGAAATATGAAGCAGTATATTAAAGAAAATATACTTGAGTTTAAAGCTTTTGAATAAATACAAGTATTGAGAATAGAGTAGTGTAAGATATAAATTACATAATATTAACAAAGAAAAAAGAGTAGGAGGATATCCTGCTCTTTTTCTTTGTTAGTACTGATTAACTTTTTTCATTTATGAATAAATAGTATATTTTAATAAAAAAATTATAAGTGTTATAAAATTGTTATTTTTTCATGTTAATCTTCTTATAGAAAATGAATTTAGATTATTACAAGAAAGGATGAATAGACATGAAAGACTTAATTCTTGAAACAAAAAATTTATCAAAAAGATATGGAGAGCAGATGGCAGCCAACCATATTTCACTTCAAATTGAACGTAATAGTATATATGGACTTCTTGGACCAAATGGTGCAGGTAAGTCAACAACACTTAAAATGATTGTTGGACTTCTTCATCCAACAGGAGGACATATTTTTTTTAATGGAAAGCCTTGGCAACGAGAATCTCTTACAAAAATCGGTTCTTTAATCGAATCACCTGCTTTATATGGAAACCTTACAGCAGAGGAAAATCTACTAGTTCACACAAGACTTCTAGGCATTCCACATGAAAAAATTCATGAAGTATTAGACACAGTTGATTTAAAAAATACTGGAAAAAAGAAAGCCTCACAATTTTCTATGGGAATGAAACAACGACTTGGAATCGCTATTGCACTTTTGAATAATCCAGAACTATTGATTTTAGATGAACCAACCAACGGGCTTGACCCATTTGGAATTCAAGAACTACGTGAGTTGATTGCATCTTTTCCTGAAAAGGGAATTACAGTAATTCTCTCAAGTCATATATTATCAGAGGTTGCTCAGGTAGTTGATAAAATAGGAATTATTAGTGGAGGAAGGCTATTATTTCAAGGTATACCAGACCCAAATGAAAATCTAGAGGAATTCTTCTCTGATGTAATCTTAAAAGGAGGAAAGTAAAATGAATGGACTTAAATCTGAACTTTTAAAATACAAAAGAACATTTATGGGGAAATTGATTGTTTTTATTCCAATATTCTTTGCATTATATGCAGGGATAACACAATCAACAATCATGAAAAACCCATTATCTCAAAGTAGCTCTTGGTCATGGGACAGCCTTCTAGCCTTGGTTTTTAATTCGTGGCCATTTGTATTTTTACCTCTTGGTATGGGATTGTTTGCTACTTTGGTAGCTAGTCAGGAAAGAAAAGCTGGGAATTATCGCACTTTGCGTGCATATAATGTTTCACCTATGATTCTTTGGACTGATAAGGTTATGGCTATGGCAGTTTACACTCTGCTTTCAACACTAGTTTTGATAGTTTCAACAATTATGACTGGTTTGTTTTTATCAGAAGGAGCAATCCCATTTGGTAAGATTATTGCTGGAGGTTTTGTTTGTTGGCTTGTTTCTCTTTCACTTATCCCTATTCAGCTGTGGGCAGCTACATGGAAAGGAACATTTTTAAGTATGGGAATTGCACTTGTAGGTATGATGATAGGTGTTCTTACAGCAATAAAATCTTTATGGTTTGCAGTACCGTGGAGTTGGGCTATGAGGCTGATGTGTCCTATTGCTGGTGTGCATCCAAATGGAGCTATTTTGGAGACTGGAAATCCACTTTTAGATTCATCTGTGATTCCTGTTGGGATTATCGTATCCGTGGTTATATTTGTTGGAATTACAGTAATTACAGGTATTTGGTTTAATAGGAGGGAAATAAAATGATAGGAGTATTATCATCAGAGTGGCTAAAAACAAAACGTACAGCAATTCGTTGGCTTACATTCTTTATGCCTGTAGTCATTGCACTTTGTGTTGTTGCTTATCTGGCAATTAGGTCTGAAGTTACATATAAATTTGTTTTTGAAGGTTATTTTATAGTATGGACAGCAATTATCATTCCAGTAGGAATAAGTCTTCTATCAAGCTTTATTATACATGAGGAGGAACTTGCTGGAGAGTTCAATGGTTTTTTAAATACAGGAGTCTCCCGAATTAAGTTATACTTAGGAAAATTTTTTATATTGATTTTTTGTATGGCAGTCAGCACTTTTATTTCATCACTTATAATATGTGTCGGAATGAATATTATAATACCTGATGGAGGTAGCATTTCTCTATTTATGATGGCATCCTTACTTGCAGTAATAGGGACACTTCCAATTCTATCTATTCACTTGTGGGTCAGTTTTTTATGGGGGATGGGAGCATCCATAGGAATAAGCATGGGTGGTATTTTAATGGCTGCTTTGATTGGAGGAACAAGTCTTGGGGGTAAAATCTGGGTGTTTGTTCCTTGGGCTTGGCCAGTAAAGATGTCAATGTTTCCATCTATTTATTTTCAGACTACCTTATCAACTGCAATTTCTTCAGGAGCAGAGTCACAGCTAATAAATGCACTTAATTTAACAGGAATTGGACTTATCATTTTTCTAGTTGGTGGAATTATATGGTTTAACAGATGGGAAGGTAGAGCATGCAATGAGTAATGACTATGGACATTTTTATAAACTTGACCAATGAGAAAAATTATCAGATAATATATGAGCAGGTCACAATACAGGCTTGTTAATAATGCATAAGTATTGGAGGATAATTAAAATTGAGCAAAATATTGATTGTTGATGATGAAAGAGAATTGGTGACCTTATTAGAAAAAAAACTGAAGTCAAAAGGGCATGAAGTACTTATCGCATATAATGGAAATGATGGAATTGAATTAGCAAAGAAACAGCCAGACCTTATTATACTTGATATTATGATGCCTGGGGCTGATGGCTTTGAAGTTTGTAGTACCATACGAGATGATGTAGTGTGCCCTATCATTTTTCTAAGTGCAAAGCAATCAGAAACAGATAAAATAAAGGGATTAACTCTTGGTGGAGATGACTATATAGTGAAACCTTTTGGGTTACGAGAATTGATGGCACGTATTGAAGCTAATCTACGCCGTGAAAAGAGGTCACAATATATCAATATGGAAAATAAACGTCCAAAAATGTATTTTGGAAAACTATGTTTAGATATACAAGAGCGTGCAGTCAAAATTGATGGCAAGGATGTTCACTTGACAAAGAGAGAATATGATATTGTAGAATTACTTGCATTGCATGCAGGACAGGTTTTTTCTAGAGAACAAATCTATGAAAAAGTCTGGGGATATGATTCAGAAGGTGAAGATTCAACAGTTGTTGAGCGTGTTAAGAAGATTCGTGCTAAATTTTCTGTGGTAACACCTAAAATTGAATATATTTCTACTGTTTGGGGGATTGGGTATAAATGGAACAAATTTTAGAGAAGGAGATTTTCATATAATGAAAAGCATAAAGAATCGGTCACTTTCAGCACAGTTTCGCAGAACACTTTTTTTAATTATAATCACCAGCATATTGGCGTCACTGATTACTTATGCTGGAGTAATTATGTTGTTTATTCGAGCTTTAAATAATAATGACATATATGGCGAAAATTATTATGAACAGCAGATACCAGAAATAGAAAAATACATTCATAAAAAAAATACAACTATTCTATCTCCTTCAAATGCAGAAGATTTGAACAATATGATTCATGGTGACGGATTACTCTATCAGGTTGTAGATAATGACAGTAACTTTTTATATGGTACATATAAGAAACAAATTTTTGAAACAAAGGAACAATTATTTAATAAACTAAATACTAAAATTATAGATTCGGGAAATTTTGTCAAGATTGTTCCTGTTATTGATGATAGTGGAAAAATCAAAGGGGCTGTACTTCTTGCTTATCAGTTGAAACTTACTTATGCAAATGGAAATGAAAATGAGCTGTGGAGAGACGATAGGGTTATTATTCTTGTTTTGTTATCTCCTTTTATATATATTATAGGATTTACAATACTATTTTCTCGAATTCTTGCTAAAAATATCAATCGACCACTAAAACTCTTGATGGATAGTTCACAGAAGATTAAAGAAAAGAACCTTGATTTTGAAATAGATTATTACGCGGATAATGAACTAGGAAATCTATGTAGTGCTTTTTCAGAAATGAAAGAAGAATTAAAAAAATCCTTATCTGCACAGTGGAAAATAGAACAGGAACGAGTAGAAATGGTAGAGGCATTGGCACATGACCTGAAATCACCATTATCTATTGTAAAGGTATATTCAGAAGCTCTGATTGATGATACTGAGATTAGTGAAGAACAACGTCAATATCTTGCAGTTATAGAAGCAAATGTAGATAAAAGTGTCTCATTGGTTCAGCAAATGCAATATACTTCTGAACTTGAAAAATCTTGTATTCAGTTACAGTTAGTTCCTATAAATCTGACTGAGTTTTTGGAGCAAAAAGTATACTACTATGAATTAGAGGCTAGGAAAAAAGAAATATCTATCACTTTAAACATTCAAAGTGATATAGAAGAATCTATTTTGATTGATATAGAGAAATTGGAAAGAATCTTTGATAATATTGTATCCAATAGTCTTCAATATACTCCAGAAGGTGGAAAAATCAAAATATCAGCAAAGGCAGAAAAAGAATATATCTCATATGAGATTTGTGATTCTGGTACTGGATTTAGTGCTAAAGATATGCATAAAGTTTTTGAAAAATTTTATAGAGGTGATGAGGCTAGACAGACTAAGGATGGGCATTCTGGTTTGGGGTTGTACATTGTCAAGCAATTAGTTGAGATGCTTGGTGGTTCAATCAGAATAGAAAATGTGAAATGTGGTGGTGCATGTGTTATATTTCAGCATAAAATATTTAATCTCTAATCATTCATATTTAATTTTTTATTGTGTAGATATTGTAAATATATTAATAAGTGATTATGTTAAGTATATAAAAGAGGTATCAGCAATATGTTGATACCTCTTATTGTATTTGAGTATTGAAAAAATATCTTATAAGTTTTTAAATGAATATAGAAAGTTTCTACAATAAATAAAGAAACTTTCTACAAATAAAATCTGTTACCTTGACGTAATAAATATAGTATTATATAACTGTACCAATTAAAAGTAAATATATAACTTTAAGTTAGTTAAGGAGAATAATATGAAAAAATATTTACCTGTTTGTCCAGTAGAAATCACATTGTAAATGAGTTTATATGCGATTGTAATAATTTTTTATGCTGTCTTAATAATGTGGCAAAAGGGATTTGGAGAGAAGAAGTTTCTTATGCTATGGATATGATAAATTATTATATCACTAGTCTTGTTTAACTATTTTATGTCTGATAAAAAATAATAGTATGAGGTTAATTTATGAAAAGTACTAATGAAGAGTTGATAAAGCGAGGTTTTATTACAGAAGAATATATCAATAAATTTCAATCTTATTCAGATGAAGAGTTATTGGAACTAGCAAGTTCATCAAAAGCAGTTGAAAGGTCAGTTTATATAAATTTGATGTCAAAAAGATATGGAGTCGAAAATAAAGAATTTGTAGAGTTTTTGTTAGGAAAGCTTTGCGTTGAAAAATCTCTATATACGAAGATTGAGATTTGTAATGCCCTTGAAAATGGGAATACTTATACTGCAAAACAGATGATTAAATATCTTGGAACAATAGGAAATAATCAACATAAATATTTGCCAGACAGGGTTTCTAAAAAGAAGAGTTATCCATTAGCAAGGGATATAATTGCAAGAAGTTTAGCAAGGATGAATGTAGAGATTTTACCTGTATTGTTTGACGTTTTAGAGAGTGATGATAGGATTAAGATTTCTGAGGTAATTGATGCTATAGGATTTATGATATTTTATAATCAAGGGGTAGCTAGTGAATATTACTTTAAAAAGATTGTAAGTGTAATGGAAAAGTATTCGGAAGATGATTTAATTATTTGGAAATGCGTAATGTGCCTTTCTTCTTTTAAGACTCAAGAAAGTATAGATATTCTTGAGCAAGTTTTATATAGTGATAAAAATGATTTAATAAAAAATGAAGCTGAGTGTTCTCTAAGTAAGATTAAAAAAGAGATAAAGTTCTAGAAAGAAATAAAATCAAAATTAATAAAGTTGTAGAAGGAAATAAAATCAAAAGCAATAAAATTGTATAAAGAACAATCAAATTTGCTAATCTAAAAGGGGGAAACTGGTTTATGAGAAAACAGCTGTCAGATATGACATTAGAAGAGTTATGGAAGCTATTTCCTATATTTTTAACTAATCATAGGGAATGTTGGAAAGATTGGTTTAAAGAAGAAGAATCTAGACTAACTGAACTACTTCCTATGCAAAAAATTGTGAGAATAAATCATATTGGAAGTACTGCTGTGAATACAATTTATGCAAAACCGATTGTTGATATACTGATGGAGATAAAGCCTGAGTGTAACATACAAGAGATTAAAGAGATAATTGAGTCAGATGACTATATTTGCATGTCTGAAAGTGGTGATAGGATTTCATTTAATAAAGGATATACAGTAGATGGGTTTGCAGAACGAGTTTTTCATTTACATATAAGATATGCAGGAGACAATGATGAATTATTTTTTAGAGATTATTTGATTGATAATCCAAGCGTTGAGAAGGAATATGAGAATCTTAAGTTGAAATTATGGAAGGAATATGAGCATAATCGTGATGCTTATACAGATAATAAATCAGATTTTATTAAAAAGGTAACTGAAAAATCTAGGAAATTGTATTCTAATAGATACAGTTAGGATGTTATTTACTATATTTAAGTTTAATATATTTAAATTTAAGTTTAATATATCAATGCTTACTAAAAATGAAATATTAAAATCACTTTGAGACAGTTGAAAAAGCTCACAATTTATATGTGTTTATATTATTATTAAAATATAAATTAAGGAAAGTCATTTCTGGCTTTCCTTTTTGGAGTTTTTTAAATATATTAAGATTCTCAGCTTAATACTAACACAACCTAATATAAAGAAATAAAGAAAAATCTGTATCAGTATAAGAAATATTCAACTCTCCACTATACTTATCAACAATTTCCTTGATATTTTCAACACCATATCCATGAGATTTACTATTATCTTTATCTGAAATAAATAAACCATGTTTTTTAATGATAGGATTTACCTTGTTATTTGTTAATAAATAGCTAAAATACTCATTTTCACAACGTGCTTTTAGCACCACTTTTCTATTTGATAAGTCGGAAATCTTTAAGGATGCTTCTATAGCATTATCCAAAGAGTTTGAAAAAATAGTACATAAATCCATTGGCTCTATACCAAAGTGATTGTCTATATCTATATTAAAATGAACATCAACACTATTTTCTTCCAATTCTGTATGACGAAGATTTAAAATTGAATTAAGGGCAGGGTTTTTACAAAATTGCTTACCACTTAAAGTCCCAAAACTAAGTTTTAATTGTGTAAAATAATCTTTAGCTCCATCAATATCTTCAACTTCTAAATAAGACTCAATCATTTGGAAGTGGTTATTTATATCATGTCGTATTTTGCGTATCTGAACCTGTTGATTCTCTAGTAAGTCGTAATATTCTTCTTTTATATGATTCGATTGATTTTCTAACTTCATCTTTACATTTTCAATTAATGGATTTAAAAGAAGTATCACACCAATATTAGCTATGATTGCAGATAAAATGATTAGATAAGTACCATAAGGTAAGTTACCTAAAATAATATTATAATCGCTACCCATAGGAATTAAATTAGTGGGTGGCAAAATAATGGCAATTAATATTGATAAAAATGAGGATATACATACTATATCAATAAAAATCCATATGCGATTTGTAAGGTACTGTTTTATATTAACTAATCTATTTTTTAAGAAAAAATGTATCAAAAACCATAAAAATACTTTAATTATGGCAGAAACTATCTTAAAGATTGAAAGTACTACAGTATACTCACTTGAGCTTACAAGTTCTCTATATAGAGGATTGTTTATAAAAAGAAAATTAACACCAACTATAATAGGATAGAGTATCATTATAACTGATATTATAGGAATCAACCTACTTTTACTACAGACTATAAGGAGTATAAAATATCCAAGTAGTGTAAAAAGTATATTTACAGGGTCAGAAAGCCATATTATCATTTGACCAATAATAGAATAACCCAAAATCAATATTATTTTAAAAATCCAATGTTTCCTAAAATCTATAAAATAAGATGTTAGCTTATAAAGAAAAAAGGCCATAAAAATGCTAAGTAAAACTGTAATATAAATTGTAGCTTTTGATATTATTGAATAAGTATCCATTTGAAAACCTTTCTAAAAATTAAGATTCTAGCATATGTCTTGTAAATTTTCCTACAACTTCTTGATATTTTTGACGACTTATAGGAATTTTTTTATTTTGTACTTTAGCATATGTCTGATTTATACTGTTTACATAGTTTAGATTGACAATATATCTTTGATGTGTACGTATAAAATTAGATGGAAGAATATCTTCCATATCATTTAGTTTTCCATAATACTCTAAAGATTTGTCAGAGGTTACTACAGTCAGCTTTCTTAATTCACTTTTAAAGTAGAGAATGTCTTTTGTATTGATTTTACAAAGGTTAGTTCCAATCTGAATCGTAATAAAGTGTTCTTTCCATTGTTCTAATTTTTTTAGTGCTTCTTTTAAGACTTCACATATTTTTTCACTTTTATAAGGTTTTAAGATATAGTTTAAAGCTCCTACATCATATCCATGAAATACATAGTCAGAAAAACCTGTGACAAAGATAATTATAGTATCTTTTGAGTATTTTCGAATGACTTTTGCTATATCAACTCCATTAATTTCTCCAAGTTCAATATCTAAAAAAATGATGTCCATATAATAATTTTCATGTTCTAGATTATATATTAGACTTTCTCCATTTGAGTATTCTTTTATCTGGCAGGGATAGCCCCATAAATCCATTTCTCTTGTGATGATTTTATTTAGCATACTTCTTTGTTGTTTTTCGTCATCACAAATACAAATTGAAATCAATGATTATTCTCCTTTCAAGTTTTATATTTATATAATTAAGTATATAATAAATTGAGCTACCTAGATACATAAAAGAGAAAATATGTCTAGGTAGCAAAGTAGAGTCTTACTTAAATAAGTTTTGACTAAAATCGTACAGATAAGAATTATATAGACTTACTCAGAGAAGTTTTATCTAAAATAATTCAAGCAAACTTATTTTGAAATTCCAACAATTTCTTTAAATTTTTTGTAAGTCAACAGATATATAAGATACATATAAACCCCACAAACCACTAGTAAACCTAGATTTATCAAAAGAGCATTGACTTCACTATGAACAATTCTACCATCATTGTTTACCATAATCATAAAGTTAAAAAGATATATTACAAAACTTCCAGTAATAAGAGGGTATGAAAAGATTTTCTTTAATTGGTTGCGAATACAGAATTTTATATAGTCGTTGTTAGCACCTAATCGACTCAAATCTATAAAAATCTGTTTGTGATTTACTGCTATTGTAACACCTCTTGTATATGCAATGATTCCCACAGCCGTAAAGCAGATTATACCTACATAGATAAATAACATCAAGAATACTGCTGTATTTTTTATCATATCTTGACTCTGCAAAGTTTTAAAATTAGGATAGTACTTCCATTGGAGATATAATTGATTATTATCTGGAGTTAATTTTAAAGAACCTTCTCCACTTGGATATTCTTCATCCAAAAAATACTTTTGACCAGTTGATTCATTGCGTTTTTTCACATATTCATCATACATAGTGTATGTTCCCATTTCCTTAGGTGTTCTTTTTATAATCTCTGACTTTAAATCATTAGCAAAAGCATAGGTATCTGTAGTTTTATCTACATTAAATAGGATAGAATTATTGTAGTTATTTATAGATAAACCTTTAGCAAATGCATTATAATCGTCTTCACTAAGGACATAAGCAGTCATACGAGCATTTTGAAAGAAAGAACCATTAAATATTAGGTTTCCAGAATATTTAAAAGGAGTTTCTTTTTCTGTGGCTGGGCTTGATATAAATTTTGGAAAATCATAATCTCTATTATTATTTTCTTTACTTACAACAGCAAGATATTCACCATTTTTTATACTGATAGGTTTATCAATTAATTTAGAGAAATCCTTAGAATTAAAGAACATGGCTAAAGAATGTTTTTTCATATATACATCATCAATAGTTCTATCTTTATTAAATATTGATTCTGTACCATCTACAATTAATTCAATAGAAGGAAGTTCCATATAGTTTTGGATTTTTACTTTATGCTTATCTGCCAACTGTTCAATTTCTTTTTTAGATATTTGATTCACTCTTTGGTTATAAGTGAATGTGTAATCTATAGGATTCTTTTTAGTATTTTCATTAATTCCTGCAATCACATTAGGTATATAGAATACAGCAAATAAGGCTCCTGCAATTAAAAATGCAATAACACACATATTTTTTACAGTTTGCTTGCCCATAAATCTCATCATACTAGTAGATATAATATTTTTGTAGTATTTTTCTGGATGTTTTCCTCTTTTTGCATGTACTACTACATATGTCATAATCATGTAAATTCCAATAGCAGAGAATACATACGTAATGTTCCATATAGATGGCATCATGTAATTAAGTTCACTTATGACTATTGAAGGTACTACATAACCTAGAAGAAGTCCTAATACCATAAAAAATGTTCCCAATATACCATACCAACTTTTTACCTCATGCACTGGTTCAGAGATTCTTTGGTCATTTAGTATATCAATTATATTTGTACGATTGATGAATTTTACTGAAAGTAAGAAAATACATAGAGTTACAAATATACAAAATATGAAACCATATATAAATCCTTGAGTTCCAAAGTGGTATGTCATTTCTCTTGTATCAATAATTACCAATTGGAATATCTTCCATATACCAAAAGATACAGGCATACTCAATAGAAGACCTAAAAGACAACAGACTATTGAAATAAGGAGTATTTCTGAAAATAGAATTTTTTTCAATTTTTTCTTATCTGTCCCTAGAGCCATAAAAATACCAATTTCTCTACTTTTAAATTTTAAAAATAGGGAAGAGGCATAAGTAGTAAAAACAGCACATCCTAATATAGCAACTGCAAATATCATTATGGCTTGTTTTCTACTATCTCCTCCAGTTGGAAGGATTGTTTGCACTGTAGGACTAAAATAAATTAAAGCATATGAAGTTACTAAGACTACAGAAAGTATTATACAAAAGAATAATGTTGTATAGTTTTTCCAATTGTAGGCTCGAAGTTTTCCATATAATTTATTAATTGTCATCTTGACCGCCTCCCATTTCTTTTAAAAGTTCCAATAATTCATCTAGGAATTCACGTCTTGAATTTGATTTTACGACTTCTTTGTAGACCATTCCATCTTTAAGGACAATAACACGGTCACAAAAACTTGCAGCAAAGCTATCATGTGTAACCATGAATATAGTGGCATCTAACTCTTGTTTGGCTTTTAGGAATGAGTCAATTACTGTACGACAAGATTTGCTATCAAGATTACCAGTTGGCTCATATGCTAATATCAAATCTGGATTATTCATAAGAGCTCTTGCTACTGCTGTACGCTGTTTTTCACCACCAGATATTTCAGCAGGGTATTTTTTGCGTATATGTTCAATACCAAATAATTTGCATAGGCTAGTAGCACGGTTTTCCATTTGTATAACTTTACTACCTTTGATAATTTGTGGAACACAGATATTTTCAAAGACACTAAGACCATCAAACAGCATAAAATCTTGGAATACAAAGCCCAACTGCTGATTTCTAACTTCGGAAAGTTCTTTTTCTTGTAGGTTTCTTATATTATTGTTTCCAAGAGTTATTTCACCTTCATCAATTGGTATAAAGCATGAAATGCAGTTTAAGAGAGTTGTCTTTCCACTTCCAGATGCACCCATGATTGCAACGAATTCTCCTTTATTGATTTCAAAAGAAATATTTTTTAATACAGGGTACGTTTTATTACCTGTCTTGTATGATTTACATAAATTGTTTACTTTAAGCATATATATCATCCTCGCTTTCATTTATCTTGTAAGTCAATGATAGCATTTGAAAGGGGGATGGGAATATAAGTCTCGTTGTAAGAATTGGGTGTTTTTTTGTAATGTTTGAGTTAGAAAAATTTTTGAAAAGGTATTGTTACGATTATTTAGATAAAAGATATGTTGATGTATAAATGGTAGTCTTTTTTGTAAAATAATTATCTATTTTTATTTTATAATATAAAAACACTATTTTTTTACTAAAAAAGCTACCACAATCAATAACGAAAATACAATTGAAAGTATTGAAAAAGTAAAGTGAGAATTTGAGTCATTATTGCGATTATTAAGTTTTATCCAAAGTCCACATATAATTGTACATATCAATAAAACTGCTGATATTATCCCTATAAATGTAAAAAACATTAAAATTCCCCCTTTATTTAATGTAAGTATTTGAGTCCATGAGAATATCTTTAAGTTCTGTCAGAGTATGGCTGAGTTATGTATCAAAACTAAAAGACATATAATTAAACTGAAATAGTACTAAATAGATATATAGTTAAACTGAAATAGTATTAAATAGACATAATACTAAATAGATATAAATACTAAACTGAAATAGTACTACTTTATGGTGTCTATTAAAAATAACTCTAATTGAGAGTCAATTAAAGCACTTCTTTTCTCTGCATCCATAATATCAATACCACAGTATCTTAAAAAGGCATTAGAACGAAGAAGAACTAACTGTATAAATGAAGTTATTTGATATGCAATAACCTTGTAATCTTCTTCAGTTTTATTGTTGTCGTGATTTTTATAATGAGCTCTAATCAAAGGCAATATTTCAAATGGATAAATAATGTCTTCTTGAACTAATATGTAAGGTACAGAAATCTCTATAAATTGACTATATAAAATTATAACATCACAAAATGTCATTAACATTTCTTTTAACTCTTGCTTAGGTGTTAGATTTTGCTTATCATGTGTAGTTTTATATTCATCCATATGGCATTTTAAAATTCTCTTAATAGCAGTATTAATTAGTGCTTCTTTAGATTTAAAATAATAATTAATCATAGCCAAATTGACATTTGCTTTAGCTATGATTTCTCTAGCTGTGATACTTGAAATATCTCTATTTGAAGTTAATAGCTGAACTGTTGTGTTAATTAGTTGCTCTTTTTTTGAATCTATTTTCATATTTTTCCCCTTAAGAATTCCTCATAAAAAAATTAAACGTGTTTAATACACGTTTAGATACTATCACGAAAGCTTTTATATGTCAATGGAGGGATAGTTTTTAAGGAGGATAGTAGGGGGAAGTTTTTTTATAATTGTCTTGTTAAATACATGATAAATAAGGTTATATGATACTAAGTTTAAGAGGTGTTCTATCAATCATGTATTAATATATATAATTATTAAAGATTGTATACTAATAAATAGAATTATGTTAAAATTTATATTATAATGAAATAAAAAATAAATAAAAAAAGTCATGAGTTCTTAAGTTTGGCGACTTACTCTTAGCTTTTTATACAGTCATTCTTGGTAAGAGAGTACTCTAGTTAGGGAGCTTTTTATATTGTTATCATCTTTTAATATTATCATAACAATCATAAAACATTAATAATTTCGATATTTAAAAAGTATACAAAATTATTAATGAGGCAATAAGCTTAAACCATATTAAGTATTGATTGTTATTAATAAATCTGTAAAATCTCCTTATCTTTAGTGCAAACATGCTAAAAATAGAGGAGAATTTTTTGTTGTAAATGACAAAGTTTTGTTACCATTTATATGATGTTAGACTCAGTATAATATCAAGAAAATAAAAATGTATGAAAACTATCATAGATACTGATTAAAAACATTCTATAAGTAATGAAAAAAGAAGCGTGAAAAGAAAAAATGAAAATGGATTAATGAAGAGGGTAATAGAATAAAAAAGGAGATAGAGAATATAAAAAGTTAAAGGAATAAGGATTAAGCAAAAATAGGATAGCCAACTCTTTAAGTTTAGGAATAGTAAGGAGGTACTGTAGTTTATAAATGTGTAGCCTTAACTGTTTTTTTATCTAAGGGATAAGGGGGGATTTTTATGTATAGAATAGTTATTTGTGAGGATGATATTACACAAATGGTTTTCTTAAGAGAGTGTATACTAAAATCCTTAGAGGGAGTTTCTAGTCAAATTGAACTATTAGAGTTTAATTCAGGAGAAGAGTTATTGGAGTCTGCTTTAGAAGGAGTTGATATATATTTTTTAGATATTCAAATGCTTCAACTAACAGGGATGGATGTAGCTAAAATAATTAGAGAAACAAATGATACTTCTGAAATAATATTTATAACTTCAATAGTCGACTATATACAAGAAGGTTATAAGGTAAGGGCTTATAGATATTTATTAAAGCCTATAGATTTTGAGGATTTAAATGAAAATATTTTAAATTGTATATCAGATATTATTAAAAAAAGAGAAAACTTTATGCTGATAGAAAATAAAGGTATAATCAACAAAATTTTAATTAATAGTATTATGTATATAGAGGTCAGGAAAAAGGTTTTGACTATACATACTACAGATGGTATTTATAATACTAATAATAGTATGGATAAAATAGAGTTAGAATTAGAAAAATATAATTTTTTTAGATGTCATAAAAGCTATTTAATAAACATGGAATATATTCAACTTATATGCAAAAATACTGTAGTTATTAATAATGAAAATATTCCAGTCAGTAAATATAGAATATCTGATTTAAAGACAAAATTAACACATGTATTGGGAGATGTATTATGTTAGGGATAGATGTATGGGGGATTATTCTAACTTTATTTTCTACAATGATAGAATGGATTGTATTAAAATTTATATTAGATGAACTTAGTGAGCTAAGAAAGAGCAAGTCAGTTTTAAATAGTAGTCTACTAATTGCAATTATAATAATTACTACCTTGACTATAATTGAATTTGATATAAAGGTTAAGTTATTTATATGTATATTTATTACATATCTATTGTATAGAAGTAATTATGTGGTGGACCAATGGAAAAGTGTGTTTATAAGTTTATTATATTGGATGTTATTAATCGGATTTGATAGTACTGGATTAAGTATAGTAGGCACACTTAACTCTATACAAGAGATGAGTGATTTATTAAATAATAATTTATTAAAACTAGAATTAATAATTATATCTAAATCACTACTAATAGGATTAATACCATTACTTAAAGCTATTAGATTAAAAATAAAAATAAACAAGAAGGATTGTATCTATTTATTTTTCCCCTTAATAGCAAATATTGTTAGCATAATAGTTGTATTTGGATTTATTTTTAAAGATAAGAGTATTAATCCAACTGAAAGTTTGACAATACTTGTTATATCAATTGTATTTTTACTTTCAAATATTTCGTTAGTAAGTATTATAGGTAGAATAATAAAAGACAATAACCTAAAGATGGAACATGAAATTACAAAAGAAAAGATAAATATGCAATATAAATACTATTTAAATTTACAGGAATATCAGTCGAAAATAAGAAAACTATACCATGACATGAACAATCATATTATTTGTATTAAGAATATTTATGGTAAAAATGAGATTGCAGAGAAGTATATTAAAGATATAAATAAGCAAATAAATGAATGTAATACTATATTTAATACACAAAGTATGATTTTAGATGTTATTTTAAGTGAGAAAAAATCTATTTGTGATATAAATGGCATAGATTTTTTAGTAGATATTAATTTTTTAGAATGCAATTTTATAGAAATGGCGGATGTGTGTAGCATATTTTCAAATATGATAGATAATGCAATAGAAGCTTGTAATAAGATTTACGATACAAATATACAAAAAAAGATTAAATTAAGAGGAACTATTATAAATAGATTATTTGTAATTAAATGTGAAAATACAAAAATAAATGAGATTATATTAAAGAATAATAAAATTATTACAGATAAAAAAGACTCATTTTTACATGGAATAGGAATAAACAGTATAAAAAGCTCAGTAGAAAAATATAATGGAAATATAGAAATATATTCAGATAAAAATAAGTTTACAACTACTATTTATATACCATTATCTAGAAAATAATTCCAGTTGGAGCTTTAAAATGCCTAGTTGGATAAATAGCATTGAAAAATGATATAGAGGATGTTATCTTTTAAGCATATAAGATTTGGAGGCAATAAAAATAATCGAATCTTGCGCTAATAAGATAACATCTTTTTTAATTCTAAATAAGAGCATAGAACAAAAATAATATGATTTATATTTATAAAGATTTAAAACATTGATAACTTTTATAGTTGATATAATAGTCATATTGTTAACAGGATATATGCTAAATAAATTTAAGTAGAAAATGGGGGAGTAAAAAATGAAAAAATCTTAAAATATAAGCTTAGTAAAGCTTATATTGAGTAATATAAAAATAGTAATGTAGTAATTGATATATAGTGGAATTGATATTGGCAATAAATATTTATTAAAAAAACTCGAAAGAAAACGTTTTATTAGCTTAAGGAGGACTTAATTATGATAGATTCTGAAGAAATGAGTTTTAATATAGAAGATTTAATTATTTATAGAAAAAATCAACGAGTAATAATTTATAATAAAAAATTTAGAAAATATATTAGACTATCGGAGGAAATATATAAGTATTTTCTTTTAAGCCAAGAAAATAAAATGAATGCCTATGATTTTGTAAATTGTTTTGATGATGAAAGTGATAGAAAATATATTATCAATCTTATAGATATTATGAATAAAAATGAAATTTTTAAAAGTAATAATTTAAACATTGGAGGATTAAGCAATGAAATAGCAATTTATTTTTGTTTAACAAATAGATGTAATTTATTTTGTAAACATTGTTGTGTTGAATCGTCCTCTAATAAGAAAGATTTACTTAGCACATATGATTTAAAAAATATAGTAGATATAATATCAATTTTAAATGCTTCTCATATAGTTGTAACTGGAGGAGAGCCATTAGTAAGAGAAGATTTCTTTGAGATAATTAAATATATAAAACAAAGATTACCTAATACTAAATTAATATTATCTACAAATGGAACTTTAGTAGATGAACATAACATTGATTTTATTATAGATAATTTTGAAAAAATAGACATTAGTATTGATGGAGTAGATGAAAATACTTGTAGTGAAACACGAGGAAAAGGTGTATTTAATAAAGTAATAAACTCTGTGAATCTATTAAAAGAGAATGGATTCAATAATATAAAGTTATCTATGGTATTTGGTCAAAAAAATGCTCACTTAAATCAACAATTTAAAGATTTAAATAAAAAACTTGGTACAGAATTCGTTGAAAGATGTTTTATTCCAACAGGAAGAGGTTTAGAAAATAAAGAAAATTATCTGTTTGAAGATACAGTTCTTCCAATTACGATTCCCTATATTTTAGATAATGAATTAAAAAAATTTAAAGATAAAAAAAATAAAAAAATGGGATGTTGCGCATGTAATGCAGGAAATTCTCAAATATTTATAAATTATGATGGAAATGTATATCCTTGTCCTTCACTGATAAAGAATGAATATAAAATGGGAAATATATTTGACAATGAATTTGTACAAGTCATAAAAGGAAATAAAACAAGGAGCTTAAAGTCTTTGATTAAATTAGAAAGCATTTATCCATATAACTTTGAAAAATGTAAAAATTGTGATGTAAATATTTTTTGTTGGCATTGCCCAGCGATATTAGATTCAGTTAAGGATAATGAACTAGAATTGGATAGATGGTGTAGGATGATGAAACATAATTTAAATATAGCTATATGGGGAGATGAAGAAGTTAAGTGAAATTTACCATATTTGTAACTGAAGACTGCAATTTGAGATGTACATATTGCTATGAAGGAAATGATAAAAAAAAAGAAAATATGAGTTATGAAACTGCTGATAAAACAATAAATTTTATTTGTAATAAGGAATTAGAAAGTGATAGTGATTATACAACAATTGTTTTACATGGAGGAGAACCGTTTATAAATTTTGATTTGATTAAGTATATACATAAAGAGTTAGTAGATAGAGTGAATGACAAAGAAATATTATTTGATATAACTACAAATGGAACTATTATAAATGATGAAGTAATAGAGTTTATAGCAAAGAATGTAAAAAATATATCAATAAGTATTGATGGAACAAAGAATATACATGATACAAATAGAATATATGCTAATGGAGTAGGTACTTATGAAAAAGTAATAGAAAATGGAAAAAGACTTATAGAGAAAGGTATATATGTTAGGGCAAGAATGACATATAACTCAAATACCGTTAAGTATCTTTATGAGAGTGTATATGATATAGCAAAGCAAGGATTTAAAAATATAGCTCCAATTTCAGATTTTATGGATAAAAATTGGGATGATTCTCATATTAAAATATTAAATGAACAAATTAGTAAAATTATGGATATTAAAAAAAATTATCCTGATATAGATATCTCCATTTTAGATAAACAATTTATAAACAAGAAAAAAGGAGACTGTTTTGGAGGTATAAATAGTTATGCAATAGATGTTAGAGGAGATGTATATCCATGTACAGTATGTGTTGGAGAACAGGATATTTTACTAGGAAATATATATGATGGATTGGATGATAAAAAAATTAAGAGCCTTATAAAAATTTATACATCTAAGAATGAAGAGTGTGATGGATGTACTAGATTTGATTATTGTATGTCAACTAGATGTAAACTTATAAATAAAAAGGTAACAGGTAGATTCTATACTCCAGTTCCAATTTACTGTGGATTAGAAAGAGTTTATGTAGAAACAACAAAAAAGCTATGTAGTTTATAACCTAGTTTAACTAGTTATAATAAATATAATATAAAAGTAAAGGGGGATATGTATTATGATACATATAAGAAAAATCGAAGAAAAAATAGAACTTCAAGATGTTGAGGTGCAAGCAGATCCATGCAAATGGTATTATGACACACATGGAATAATTTCGCAAATAGACTGTATGGAGGATTGTGCAGGAAAAACTCCAAAAGGAACAGTAGCATATTAAAAAATACTAATCAATCTATTAAATATTGAAAGTACTAGATGTAGTTTTCATGAATGAAATATGCTTTTTTAGACTCTAGTATTTTTAATAATTAAATTTAACTAGCGCAACAAGTTAGTTAGTATTTAATGAATAGGACTCTATAATCTATCATTTTAGATTATAGAGTTTTTCTTGTAAATGTGAATAAGGAGAATTCTAATTATGATTAATATTAAACTTGCAGTGTCATATTTAAAAAGACAAAAAGGAAAAACTTTATCATTAATACTTAGTATAGGGATTGCTGTTATGCTAGTTTTTTCATTAAGTGTTATTAAAGAGTCTCAAGGACAATCAGATATAAATCATGCATACAAAAACTCAGGCAATTATCATGCTTTTTATGAAGATGTAAGTAGTGATATAGTAAAAAAACTTAATGGTGAAGAAGATATAAAGGAATTCAATGATGTACTTAAATTTGGAGAAATTGTAAGTAAAAACAATGGGGCATCTATAAATTTGTGTTCTTACAATAAAAATTTTTTAGATTCTACTAGATATCAATTGGTTAAAGGTAGGGAACCTAGAAATTCTAATGAATTAGTAATAGAGCAAAAAGTTTTAGATAAAATGAAACTAGATGTTAAATTAAATCAAACTATTGATTTTCAAATTGTTAATGAGTATGTAAATAAAAATAATGAAAATGCTATTTACAGTAAAGATAAGAAATTTAAAATAGTTGGGATTTTAAGTAAACCAGATGAATACTATGAAAGTTTAAATGAATATAAGGTAAGAGCTTTTACATATTCAAACGATGGCAAAGATATTGTTCCATCTGAATTAATAAATCATATGGGGACATTAAAACTTAATACAAAAGATTTAGATACTCAAAAAGTAGTGAATCTAGGGGTAAAATATAAGTTAACAAATAATGAATTTTATCCAAATACAGAAGTAAGTATGGCTATGTCTATGAAAAATATTTCAAAAACAACAACTTACTCAATAAAACAAAGATTATTACCTTTATTATGTGCAATATTAGTAATATATAACATGTTTAACATAATAATATTAGATATGACCAAGCAAATTGGTTTACTTAGAGCTGTTGGAGCCAATAAGAAAAATATTAGACGTATATTTTTTATTCAGAGTATTGTAGTTTTATCCGTGGGTATAGTAATAGGTTTACTTGGAGGTATAGTTTTTTCTTATTTAGGTCTTATGATTGTATATGATAAAAGTGCAGAATTAACTATAAATACAAATTCTATAATTGAATCTATCATTATGTCGATTATAGCAGTTATATTAGCCTCTATAGTACCTATATATAAAGCTGGAAATTTATCTATAATTGATGCTATAAAAAAGACAGATAAATTAAATTATGTTCCTAAGTTTTTGTTGTTAAAATCAAATAAAAAAGTTGTTGGAATTATAAATGAGATAGCTTTTAAAAATATATTTAGGAATAAGGTTACATCAATAATAATTATTATTACAATAGCGCTATGTGGAATTTTATTTATAGGGAGCTTAACTTCTACAAAGTTCATATATGGAAAAGAGTCAGAAGCAGCTAATATAACAAGTAAATCATATGGTAATTTTGATATTTATTTGGGCTATTCACCAATAAATGCAAATTATACCTTTTCTAAGTATGATAACTCTTTATTAGATGAAATAAAAGCTATTGATGATGTAACAGATATTGAACCTAATATTTATTTAGATGGATATCTAAGAAATGCTGAACTAGAAAAAAGTTATTTGGATGAATTAGACAGAACTGGAATAAATAATAAAAATGAATCTACAGTTTTAATTAGGGGTTACAATAAAGAGTTGTTAAATAATATAGATAAGTATATAGAAAAAGGTGAAAATGTATATAGTTATACAAAGAGTGATTATAAAAATATTTTGTTAGTAAATAATTTTTATTCTAGAATTGAAATGTCAAATAACGCTCAAATTATAAAGTCACCCAAAGTAGGAGATTTAGTAGATATAAAAATGCCTGTATATAAAGATGGAGATTATAAATATATAAATACAAAAGTAAGAATAGCTGGAATAATGAAAAATAGCTATATATCAGAGCAAGATGGAGAATCTCAATCAGGTGGAATTCAAGTTATATTTAATGAAAAGGATTTAAAAGAATTGACAGGGATAAATGATTATAATAAAGCTTTCGTCAAGATAAAAAAAGGAACAGATGAAAAAGTAATAAAAAAAATAAACAATATAATAGAAAAAAATGGGTTTTCAGATATAGAGGGAAGATATGTACGTAATCACTTTGGTGATCACTATAATGATTCTTCATATAAATTAGCAATGATTTGTGTATTTGGAGTTTTATTAATATCATCTATAAATATTATTTTTATAGTTAGATCAAATATAATTGTAAGATTGAGTGAGATATGTACATTCAGGGCAGTAGGAATGCCTAAAAAACATGTAAAAAGAATGTTAATAAAAGAAAATATTATATATGGAATATTAAGTATGATTGTGGCTGGAATTATATCTAGTTTCAATTATTATAAAATGGTTTCTGAAACTAATAAACTTAATCAACAGATATATGGTATAAGTAATTCTGTTAAATTTGAAATTCCAACATTTGAAATTTTAATATTTGGCTCAATATCTGTTTTCGTTTGTGTTATTGCAGTTTACTTTTCTAATAGAATGATAAATAAACTTAGTATAGTAAGTGGTATAAAAGAAAGTGAATAAAATTGCTAATTTAAATATATTGGAAAGGAGTGAAATAAATGAATAGCTCAAATAAATATTTTTTAAATTGTATATGCGAAAAAATAATAAATAATAATCAAGTTATTCTTAGTAATAAGGTAAATGGAAGGTGGATTAAAATTCCAATAGAATGTTATGAAGTTATAAAGTATTCAGTAGATAATGAATTACAACTTGATAATTTATATGATGTATTCCAAGAAAACGAAGATAAAAAATATTATGAACGAGTTATAAATGAATTGGAATCTATAGGGCTTATAAGTGATTCTATTATAAGTGAATTTAGACTAGAGAGAATAAACAAAATTTCATTTTCTCCAACTAATAGATGTAATCTAAGTTGTGATTATTGCTGTGTAGACTCTAAAATAGACAATAATGATTATTTAGAGACATCTCAAGTAAAAAAAGTAATAGATAATGTAGCTCGATTAAATCCAAGAATATTAACAATTACAGGTGGAGAACCATTAATAAGAGATGATTTCTTAGAAATATTGGATTATGTAAAAGAAAAATTTAAAGGGAAGATAATTTTATCTACAAATGCAACTTTAATTAAAGAGAGCCAGATTGATAATATAATTAATGATTTATATGCAATAGAAATTAGTCTGGACGGCTATGATGAATTAAGTTGTAGTAAAGTAAGGGGTAAAGGTGTATTCAGTAAAGTATTAAATGTGATTAAACTTATAAAATCAAAAGGGTTCGAGAACATAGGTTTATCTATGGTTGTAGGAAAGAATAATGAAAAAAACATAGATAAATTTAATAAATTGAATGAAGATTTGGGCACAACATCTATAATAAGAAATTTTATGAACATTGGTAGAGGAAATGAGAACTATAGCAAATATCTTAATAACAAACTTGATATTGACTATATTTGTAAAGATGATTATGTAGATAAAAATAGTTTATGTTCAAATATGTGTAAAGCAGGTGTTAATCAGATAAGTATAGATTACAAGGGGGATGTATATCCATGTCCAAACTTAGAATATAAGGATTTAAAGATGTTCAATATATTGGAATTTAATGAAAACATATTAGAGAATATTCTTAATAGAAAAATGGATATGTTTAGTAGATTTGATAAATTAAAACCAGTAAATATTGAAGAGTGTAAAGATTGTAAAATAAATTTGTTTTGTACAACTTGTCCATCAAAAATATATACTTTGAAAAATGACCAAAAAATGTTTGCTTCAAATTGTAAAAAAATGAAAAATATTTTAGAGCCTATAGTATGGTAAGAATTGGTTTTATATCTAAAGTAATGTATTTTGGAGGTGATTATTAATTGAGTAAAGTAAAAGTAGCAGTTTTAGACACAGGATTAGATATAAATGATGATGATATGAATGGAAATTATGTTTATGATTCAAATTTTCAATTGGAAGATTTGGGGGGGAGGGAAATAAATGATATAAATGGGCATGGAACTTTTGTATCAAAAACTATATTAAATATAAGTAAGAATGTCCAAATTTATCCTATTAATATCTTTAATGATTCTGGAAAAACAAGTTCTTTAAATCTTCTTAATACATTGAGCAAGTTGACTATGTCAGATATGCAGATAATAAATATTTCAGCTGCATCTATTAATAGTAAATATGAAAAAGAATTAGAAAAAGTTTGTAATATTTTGAATAGCCAAGGTAGATTTATTATTTGTTCAAAACATAATAGATATGCAGAGAAAGAAAGTATTCCTACTATATTTGAAAGTGTTATTGGTGTAGTAGGTAATGAAAATATATATAAAAATAATCAGTACATATATAAACAGAGAAATAAGATTCAGATGTATGCAAACTCAAAAGATAATTTTATTAAATTTAAAGATAAAGTAACTCATTTTGGTAAAAATAGTAAAGCTTGTGCAGTGGCAACTGGTATTGTTGCAAATATATTAAAAAAGAATCCTGATATTAAATTTAATGAATTAGAAGAAATACTCATTCAAAGAAGCCAAAATAAAGAGGATTTAAAAATAGAAAATTTGTACATTCCAAGTTATAGATCTAATTTGATAAGATTAGATATAGCAAAGCAAATAATGCATGTGATAAATAGAGATTTCTCAAAAACGAAGATAAATTTTGATTTTGTAAATGAATATTCTTTATTTAACAACTTTACATGTATTGGAAATTATAATGCATATGATCTTTTAACTACTTTAAATAAAGAGTTTAATATTGACATTGACTACAAAGGAGTATATTTATATCAATTAGAGGATTTAACCAGGGCAGTAGATCTTATTTACGAAAATTTGATTTAAAAAAATATAGATTTTTGAATATAGGAATGGAGATATGTTATGAAAATACTTAGAGTAAAAGATTTAAAAAAAATATATGGAAAAGGTGAGAGTGAAGTTAGGGCTCTTGATGGTGTAGATTTGGAAATAGAGCCTCACAAATTTACTGCTATTGTAGGGGCAAGTGGTTCTGGTAAAAGTACACTACTTCACTGTGTTGCAGGGTTAGATAAGCCAACTTTAGGCAATGTGTACTTAGATGATGTAGATTTATATACGTTAAATGATAATAAACTATCTGAAATAAGAAGACAAGAATTCGGCTTCATATTTCAAAGTTACAATTTAATACCAGTTATAAATGTATATGATAATATAGTACTTCCAGTATCACTTGATGGTAAGAAAGAAGACAAAGAGTATGTTATGGGATTAATTAACAAATTAGGGATTGAAAAACAAATAAAGAAATATCCTAATGAGCTATCAGGAGGTCAACAACAAAGAGTTGCAATAGCGAGAGCATTATCCAATAGACCATCAGTTATATTTGCAGATGAGCCTACTGGTAACTTAGATAGTAAGACAACAAATGAAGTTATGAATATGCTTGAATGGTGTGTTAAAGAGTACAGACAAACACTAGTTATGATAACTCATAATGATAATATTGCAAAGACAGCTGACAGAGTTATAACTATAAAAGATGGTAAAATAGATGAAAAGAATTAGTAATAACAATTTATTTAGAATACTAAATATAATAATACATAAAAATAAGATTAAGCTAATAGCATCATTTATAATGGTTTTTATAATTGCTGGTGTGGATATTATAATACCTCAAATAACTAGATATATAATAGATGATGGGATAGGAAATAAGAATATTTCGCTACTTATAAATTTAGTATTTATATATATTTTTATAAGGGTATTATCAGCTACATTTGATGTTATACTATCATATTTATATACTTCAATAAAAAATAAAGTTACTATAAATCTAAAAGTAAAATTACTCAACCATATATCAAAACTTTCTGGGAGATATTACTCAAGTAAGAAAACAGGTAATATATTATCTATTATGGAAAGTGATATATTTATGATAGAAAATTTTGGAGCAGAGATTATATTTGATATTGTAGTCAATGTGTTTAAAGCTTTAATATCATTAGTTTTCTTGGTTAATTTGCAGTTTGATTTATTTTTAGTAGTTTTATTTTTACAGTTGATATTAACATTTTCTCAAAATAAAATGACAAAACTTATATCTAGGAAAATTTATGAGATAAGGAGTGATTCGGGAAGTTTATCAAATTTGATTCAAGAGTATGTATCTAACATTATGGATATTGTGATATTAAATTCAAAGATGAACTTCTTTAATAAATATTTAAAAAGAGAAAGAGCTTTAATAAAAAAAGATTTAAATTTAAACTTGATTATTAGTAGTAATATAGCTATATCCCAAGTACTAACAGGATTGATAACAATATTAATATATGGACTTGGTGGATATAAAATAATAAATAATAAGATGACAATGGGAGAATTAATAGCATTTCAACAATACACAGGAATGTTAATTGGACCATGTATAGCTATTGTAAGGGCGAATACTAGAATAGCACAATCGAAAGTATCTATTGATAGAGTATTTTCAGTAATAGATGAAGAGATAGATATTAAAGTCGATAATAATGGATATAAAATAGATAATAACGAAATTAAAAAGATAAACTTTAAAAATGTATCATTTAGATACAATGATGATTCAAATACTGTCTTAAATAATATAAATTTAGAGTTTGAAGAAGGAGACGTAACTGGAATTGTTGGTGGAAGTGGATGTGGTAAATCAACAATAACAAATCTAATATATCGACTTTGGGATATAAATGAAGGTGATATATTAATAGGTGATGTTAATATAAAGGATATTAATTTAAAATCATTAAGAAATAGTATTGATATAGTAACTCAAAATCAATTTATATTTGATGATACAATAAAAAATAATATAGTACTAAATAATAAAATAAAAGATGAAGAATTAAATAAGATATTAAAAGTTACTTGTTTATATGAGTTTATAGAGAATCTAGATAAGGGATTGGATGAAGTAGTAGGAGAAAAGGGAGTCAAAATATCAGGAGGACAAAAACAACGTATATCAATTGCTAGAGCATTAGTAAGTAATAAAAAGGTACTTATTTTGGATGAAGCAACTTCAGCATTAGATAATATTTCACAAAAAGAGATATTGAACAACTTGAAAGAGTATATAGAGGATAAGATAGTTATTATAATAGCTCATAGACTTTCAACAATTAAGAGTGCTGATAATATATATGTATTAGATAAAGGCAAGGTAATAGAATCTGGAAATGATAAGGAACTTTTAAGTGAAGATGGTTTGTATAATAGGTTAGTTGAAACTGCAGACTTCGTATAAATATAATGATATTCAGAGAAAAATTATACATTAAAGTTAATCTATAGAGTGAAGTTCATAATAAGTTATATTAAGGATAAACATAATCTTGTATACATATATGCTTACTAAAGTATTTGATGAAATATAAATTATGTAACTGGTTTAACTAGAAAAGAGTTTGTATATTAATTTTAGACAAATGTAAACAAATAATTAATATATTTTAGTAAATGTCTGAAAGTTACATAAATAGTTGTTATAAATAAACAAAAACAGAGTAATTAAAACAAAGAAGCTATACATCTGCTCGGTATTGGGATGTGTATAGCTTTTTTACATTTAGGAAGGTATCTTGTGAGCTTAGAGAGACATTTTATAATCACTATTTTTATCTAGCCAGTAAGCGAATGACTTATTACCCAGCAGCTATATTTTCATATAGACCATAGACATACTACATGCCACCATATCAACTGCTTCTGCCTAATGATATATAAATCCAGATTTATTTTTCCCCTTAAGAATTCCTCATAAAAAAATTAAACGTGTTTAATACACGTTTAGGTACTATCACGAAAGCTTTTATATGTCAATGGAGTGCTAGTTTTTAAGGAGGGTAGTAGGGGGCAGTTTTTTTATAATTGTCTTGTTAAATACATGATTTACAGGAGTTCATTCAACTTGATATTTTTCTGTAGATAATAAAAATAATATAGAAATATCACTTCATGTTTACGATATTGCACAAAATGCAGATAATGATTCTATATACACATCAAAAAGTAATTTGAAAAAACTATTAAATCTATCACAAAACTCTTACAATGGTATTTATACAAACAATATAACAGAGATACCAGAGATAGGAAAAGCCCATATACAAAATATATCAGAACGAATAGCTAAACTTGAAGAGAATAATGTTTCAAATCGTACTAGCGCTGTAATATGCCAAATATTAGGCTGTATTATTGGGTGTTTGCTTTTATCATTTTACTTATACCAAGTATTGAAATCTGTAAGTTCATTCATAAAAGTTTATCTTTATCAACAAATGAATATATTCCTTTTCAATGTAATATATTTGTAATTTTGTTTATTTTTATTTTGCTAAATATTATATATACCATAATTAAGTTCTTATTTAACTCGAGAATTAGTCGTATTCAAAAAAAAGATATTACTTTGAGATACCTAAATTAAAAAGGTCTAGAGAGAGATTTTGACTTCAAAGTTTGAGCTATAACAGTTATACATAAGTGGGTGTAAGCTATAACAGAATATTCAAAGGTCTTATTAAGATGTATAATAAGACCTTTAACATTAATATGTAAATATTTATATTGAAATCTATTTAAATTTTATTACTGGTATCTGAATTTCTGTAAGATAGTTTTCAGGATTTTCCTCATTATGAACCCCTTTATGACCAATTTGCCTATTGATACCAGACATTTTATAATCACTATTTTTATCCAGCCAGTAAGCAAATGACTCATACCCACCAGCTATATTTTCATATGGGCCATATACCATACTACATGCCATCATATCAACTGCCTCTGTCTCACGATATATAAATCCAGATTTGTTTTTTCCTAATTTTTTTACAACCGTTCCAACCTCTATATCTACACCACAATCTTTCAGTTCTTCATCATGATAAAGTGCTATATTGTTGCTTGCTTGGTGGGATATTTCTATATGTTCTTCTTTAATAAATTCATATAATTTTTCCCACAGTATACCTTCATGGTGATAGTCTGGAATTATTTCTCTAAACGAGATAATCTTATAACTGGGAATTTCCTTAAAGATAACATTGTAATGAATCTCATCTTTATTGTCATCTATAGCCTTAATCAATTTATTAATATTATTTATTCTTTGTTGTTCTTTTTTAACTTCATCTTGTATTTCAATTTTTTTTCGATTCAATTCTTTAATCACAAGTTCGTCGTTCCAATTATGAATAATATTTGATATCTCTGAAACAGTAAATTTTGAATCTCTTAGTAAAATAATTCTTTGTAAAGTTGAAATTTGGTCAGCAGAGTATAGGCGATAACCTGTGTATTTATCTATCTTTGCTGGTTTTAGAATACCAAGTTCATCATAATAACGTAACATTCGAATAGAGACTTGTGTTAGTTTTGAAAATTCTCCAATTTTAAACATGAAAATATGACCCCCTTCTCACTTATAATCAGTATATATTTTGTTTTTGTATACTTCAAGTGTTTAGGAAAATGCATTTAATTATCAGTTTAATCTATAATCAGCAGTCTAACTCAAATTCAAATTCGTCTGATTTTATCTTCTCAATTTCAGAATTAATTTTCTGTTTAAATTTAGTAGAAGAAATTATGTAAATAATTAATATGAGGCAAAATATTATTTTTACATATTGAGCCATTACATAGGCTTCAATAGGGTAGTAAGAATATAGTTGAATGGTAAAGAAGTCACACATCATATGTACAAATCCACCTGCTAAAATACTTCTATGTGTATTAATATATACAAATGTAATAACAAAGTTTAGAAGTATAGTAGATGGTATAAATAAAAGTGCATCAAATAAAGAGTATTGCAGTAGATTATATGGGATTTGACCAGGTGTAAGATACCATCCCAAATACCAAACTCCACAAATAGTACCTAAAATAATTGAAGCACCTGTAAATCCAAATCTGACTAATAATTTATCAAGAGAATACCCTATCCATCCAAATCCTTGGCTAAGTATACTTAGTATAAAGCTTATAAATAGCATAATTGGTATTTTATAAGGTGTATAAATAGCTATGTGCATCCAATCCACATCATTAATTTCTAGATGAAAATATTTTCCTATTAGCAAAGAACAAATTACAATTAAAGCAAAAAAGAGTACTGTTAATAATGGCCATTTTACTCCTATTTCTTTGAAGCTAAAGCTCCTGTAAAGAAAATCTTTTCTTGCGCTATTTGGATATATTGTGAAAATAAAAAGTAGCCCTATGACAGAAGGGGCTGTATATGCGAAGTAAAAAAGAAGTTTTCCAAGCATGGTATTTGTAACTCCTAATAATACAGGTGTAAAGCTAAATAACCAAGTCCATAATAGAGTGCTTGTAAAGAAAAAAATTAAATTTTTATCTGAATTAAAATGGGGATTATATAATTGCATCTTATGTTCACTATCCTTTCATTTTGTTAATAGTGGTTTAATTTATATTTATTTTATTTTGACTATAAAGTTGATTAATAAGTAGATAATTAGTGATATTAATAAAATATTTTCGATTTTTATAATTTTTATTAAATATTTAGCTTATCTCTAATATTTTTTATGTAACGGCGATTTATAATAACTTTTTCATTATTTGATAAAGTAGCTTGCATGCGATTATGTGATATTACTTTTATACTTTCTAGGTAATCCATATTTAAAATCATAGATTTAGATATTCGTAAAAAAGATGTATTGTGTAATCGGTTTGATAATTCATATATTTTTAGGTCAACTTCAAATACATCATCTTTATAGTAAGCAAATGTCTTATTGCCAACTGTCTCAAAGTATAAAATATCGCAAATATTAAGCTTATAAATTTCTCCTGCTTTTTTACCATTTATATCTAGTAATGGTGTATTTAGTAGTGAAATTATTTTTTCAATATTATTGTCAATGGTAGAGCATTTTATAATTATTTCAATATCATCAAAATTAGTGGATTGTTCGACATGTATTTTCATTAATTATCACCTCATTTTATTACTGTCATTAGAATAGCATTATATTTTATTGAGTCCAACTAGATGAGTGCTAAATTTCAAATTAAGTACAGTTAAATTCAAATTTAAAATAGTAAAATTCAAATTTAAAGTGGTAAAATTCGAAAAAATACTACGACTATTTGGAAATGTTATCCAAATATCGTAGTACTTTTCATAGAATATCTCTAATTATTATACAAATAGACCTATCTTATGACTTACATATGTTGTCAAATTACTTCTCAAATGTCAAAATATTTTTAGATAGTACATCAATGCTGTTAGATAGTGTGTTCAATTTGCCCTCAATTCTAACCAATAAATACATGGATAGAGCTATAGGAAAACCAACATTAGTTATTAACAATTGTAAACTATCATCCATAAAATTACCTCCCATCCTAAACTAGGTCATAAGGAGTAGTATTAGTTTCTACAATCTTAGCTTCAACAGCAGAAGCAAGGTCAAATCCTCCAACTGAAAAAACATTTTTAGATACTATCAAATCCATAGCAGATTTTATATTTTCTTCAGTTAAGTCCTCCTTTGGATTTTCTATAGAAAAAGAAACTTGTTTATCCTTTGTATTCTTGAAACTCATGACTAATTTTTTCTTAATCTCCATACAGTTACCTCCACGATAATAATTTATTTTTTTAATTGCTTTAAGTATTTTAATTATTGTTAGGGTAGAAAATACTCTGGTATTGTTATACTTAAAGCAAAGCAGTATTTAAAATAACTAACATGTTTAATTTACGAACATATTTAAATTACTTAAGATATTAAACTGCTTAAAGTATCAATATATTAAGTGTATAATTTGTTAAATTTATATAATATCAAGTGTATTATATATTGAACATGATATATAAATAGTTGATGAATTTTAATGTAGACTATAATCATTAGTATAGACTATATTTGAAAGTTACTATTTAGATAGTGATGTGCTATCTAGTTTTAAAATATCTACAATAGGATTTTCTTGAAGATTTGCGATTGCTTCTGCAACTGCATAAACATCATCATTTGATGCCTCTGCCTTTACATTTGCGAAAGATTTACTTTTAATAACTGCCTTACCCTTATCATCAAAACCAGCATCCAATTTCAGTTTTATACTAGATAAATTTTTTGTTGAAACAACTGCCATAAAACTACCTCCTAAAAATTTAATTTCAAAGATTTGTCGACTTTCTTTGTTAAATCTATAGTATCATATAAGATAATATAGGAGTTAAACCGTAATTTCTTAAGATTTTTTGTTAAAATCTTATAGAAAACTTTATAAGTATATATATTTTAATGATTGATTGAATGTTTGTATGCTCCATATGTTGAACAGGAACACGATATTGAACAACAATATGCTATACTAAATTTTGAGAGGAGGTTATATTGTGAGTGAAATTCTGTTGGAACAGTTTGACTCTGATTTGGGAGGGATTTTGATGCCAGAATATGTAATAGAAAAACCTGATTGTCATTTTCCTGAGACTATCGTATGTGAATTTTCAAAATCTATGGTACAAACAATTGTTGAAAAGTATAATGGTAAAAAAATAAGTCGTTTAATTAATGTTGCTGGAGATATACCAATTTATGAAGTATTTTTCAAGAATGTAAGAATTGGAATTTGTCAGGTTATGGTAGGTGCAACAGCATGTGTAACCAACTTTGAAGAATTAGTTGAGTTAGGAGCAAAGAAGATATTTATCTGTGGAGAATGTGGTGTGTTAGACAATTCTATTGATGATGCGTATCTAATCATTCCAACATCAGCTATCCATGATGAGGGCACAAGTTATCATTATCAACCAGCCTCTGATGAAATTATACTTAACCCACATGGAGTTAAAGTTATTGAATCTGTATTTAAAAGAAAAGGATTATCATACATAAAAGGTAAAATATGGACTACTGATGCTCCATATCGTGAAACACCTAATAAAATACTTACACGGAAGACACAGGGGTGTATTGCAGTTGATATGGAATGTGCTGCTGTAGCTGTCGCAGCACAATTTAGAAATGTTATATTTTCACAGTTTGTTTATGCTTGTGATAATCTAAACTCAGATGTATGGGAACAACGAGGATTAACTATACATCCTATTTCACAAAAAGTACATACTTTTGAGCTTGCAATGGAGTGTGCTATCAAGTTGTAAATTTAAAGTGCTTTAACTTGTATTTTTTAATTTTAAATTACCAAAGCAGTAAATCGATTAAGGTTTACTGCTTTTTTTATTGTTGAATTTAAAAGTGATATATAGCTATATGCTCCTTCTGGAAAAATATTATTATATTAAAAATGCTTTAAAAGTGTTCGTTTTAGTCTAAGGTTTATGTTAAAAAAATTATTAAATTTAATCTGTAAATAAAAAAGTTAAAAGTCCAATATTAACATTTTACTCTTAAACCATTAAAATCTTTATTAAAGCTACTAAAGTTATTAAAAATATTTTAAAGGAGAGTGTAGTTTATGAAAGTAAAATTAGAAGATATACCAGTTCAGTTTCATGCAATGGTGGAAATAGTGGGTATTGATAAGTTTGTAGAGATTGCTAAATTGTATGGAGGTACAAACACTTATATACCTACATGTAAGGGGATTTTTAGATATGCAAGAAATAGGGAGATAGTGAGACAATTTAATGGGGTTAATTATGGGGAGCTCGCCATTAAACACAACATGTGTGTAAGCAATATTAAGCGAATAATAAATGAAAACAGTATATAAGTTGTTATACAAAGTATTTTGTAAAGATTAAGTGTGAAGTAGGTAAAAGACATTTTATAAAGTTTTTTTTAGACAAAATTACTAAATTTATTGCCTATTAATTTAAATAGATTGTATATTCTATAAAATATTCTGTTAAATAATGGAGATATATTGAGAATTCAAAAAAAATAGTCGAAAATATTTGTTGGATAAAAAATAAACAAAATGATACAATTGCTTGTATAAAGGGGAAAAAACAATAAATAAGCTATATAAATAAAAAAATATAAATAAATATGACATAATATATTTGCATATTTAAGAATATAAATAGGGATTTTAAGGGATTAATAAGTATATTTAAAATATATTAAAATAAATATATATTTAAATTTAAACTTTATGTTATCTATATAAAGTAATAATTATTGAGAAATGATTACTTATTAGTAGAAAAGGGGTTAGTAGATATGAATAATGGATTTTATAAATTGAATTCAGTAGTATTAGGCTTTGATATAACAAATGATATTAATAAAATAAGATTTAATCATTATATAATGAGAAAAGAAAATATACAGAGATTGCAAGGTACTTTACCAAGAGGTCAATTTTATATGACAGTAAGAAGAACTGCTACAGATTTACAACTTTCTATTTCTACTATAAGTAGGCTTGTAAGAGAGTTTTCAGATTTAGGAGTAATAAGGCTTGTGTCTAAGGGAACAAGGGGGAAGATGCATTCTATATATAGCTATATCAGTTCAGAAATTAGTGAAGATTTATTTGATAGTACTAGTGAGAATTTACTTGATAGTGATGAAACTATAGATTTTAACTATAACAGTGTAGAGAACTATGAATTCAGTAATTTAGAGTATAGTTATGGAAATGTTGAAAATAAAGGTTGTATTGATGAAGATTGTATTTATGGTGGTGGAATGTCAAAGTACAATAGTGCTTATGATAATACAGAATGTAGTAGTTGTGATGACTGTAGTATATTAAGTAGTAAGAATAATTCTGCTAATAAAAAAAGCAATGACTTAGCTTCTAGTGGAATAAAAACTCATGGTAAAAATACTAGCTCTAATAATGAAAATATCAACAATGAAAATATCAACTCTGAAAAATCTGTTATTAATTTTACTAATGTAACTAATAAAATTAAAGATTATACCAAAAAAACACTTATTGGAGAAGAACTTAAAATCGAAAACTCTAATTTAAAATCGAGGTCTTCAAATGTTAGATTTAATGAAACATGTAATGACATAGATAAAATAACTAAAAATGACATAGAAGATAATCAAAGTAAAAATGCTATAAAATTAAGTAATAGTAAAGTATTTAGTAGCATGAATAGAGATGGTAAAAAGAGTGGTTTTGATAATATTCATGATACACAAAAAGAAGATAAGTTTGTAACAAATAAAAAAGAATCCTTAAATAAATTTAATAAAAAAAATATACAGCAAAGCATTATAAATATGCTAAATAAAAAAACAGGAAAAAACTTTAAAATCAATTCTCCAACGAGCATAAAACTTATCAACGAAAGACTAAAGGAAGGTTATGTCTTAGAAGATTTCTACAAAGTTATTGAGGTAAAAGTAGCTAAGTGGAAAGATACCATAATGGAAATGTATATAAGACCAGAGACCTTATTTAGCCATAAATTTGAATCCTATGTTAATGAAAACATATCTGTAAAAAATCAAAGTGATGTTTACCAGTGTAAAAAGAGCGACAATAATAGCAGTAATAATTATATGTATTCTGACTATACCACGTATGACGACAGCAATCGTGAAAGAAAAAAACATGAAAATGCAAGGTATTGGAATCCAATCTGTGAATTTTAATTAGTCTGATAATGCGTTTATAGGTGGAATGAATTTATATATTTTATAGATGATAATGTGTTTCTAGCTAACATGTATTTACACATTTTACAACTGACCATGCATTTATACCTTTTTATAGCTGATAATGCATTTCTAACTAGTAATATATTTATATCTTTTATAATTAAAAGTATATTTCTAACTGACAATATCGTTGCAATCTAATATAAAAATAAAAGACTTAATAATATTAAAATATAAAACTTAAGAGGAAAGCGAGATTAATTTATATGGTTAAATCAAAAGCTGTTGAAATAGAGCAGGCTATTTTAGGCACAATTATTTTAGACAATAAATTAAACTACAAACTAGATGACTTAAATGAAAATATGTTTATGAACTCTACATGCATTGAAATATTTAAAATCATGAAAGAACTTAGAAAAGAAAATATAATAATTGATGTAGCAACTGTAAAATCAAAGATAGATGAGAAATCTTTAGCAATTAAAATGAGTAGTTTAACTAGTGTAATTACATGGGGTCAAACTTTTGGTATTGATGGTTATATAAAAATTTTAAAAGAAAACTTAGCAAGAAGAAGCATAAATCAAAATTGTCAAAGACTCTTGGAAGGCATAAACTTTGGAGAAAATATTGATACTTGCATCTATAAATTTGAAAATAATATAAGAAAAATCTTGGACAAAGATACTTATGAAAATGATGATGTACATAGCATAGCAGAAAAAGTCCTTGATTTTTTAGAAAGTAAAAAGGATGTTGGATTTAAGTTTGGGATAAGTTTACTTGATTCGACTATAGGAGGTCTTTTTAAAGGAGAGCTAACGACAATAGCAGCTAAATCAGGGGTTGGAAAGACTGCTTTAGCTCTTCAAATAATGTTAAATTCGGCCAAGCAAGGGAAAAAGACTCTATTTATAAGTAGAGAAATGACAAGTGAGCAAGTGTTTATGAGAAATATATGCAAGATAACAGGAGTAAGTACAAGAAATATGAAATCTAAAGAGATAAGTGAAAGTGATTGGAAACTAATTGTAAATGCAATAGGAGATTTACGTGAGAATAACTTAATTTATATAAATGACAAGATAGACACAATCAGTGCAATTAGAAAGAGGATAAGGCAAATAAAGCCAGACTTATTAATTGTTGATTATGTGCAACTTCTTACATCTCAAAAAAGTATGGAAAAAAGAGAAAGAGAAGTAGCCACTTTTTCTAGAGAATTAAAAAGTATGACTTTGGATTTTGATATACCAATAATTCAGTTAAGTCAATTAAATGATGAAATGAAAGATTTTAGACCTTATGGAGATAGACCTATGAGGGATAGTAAAGCCATCTACCACGATAGCAACAATGTGGTTTATATACATCAATTAAAAGGGAGTGATTATGAAGAAGCAGTAAAAGATATAAGAGAAAGTGAGGAATTAGTTAGAGAAGCAGAGTACAGGGGAATTAAGATTGTTGATTTAATAGTTGCGAAGTGTAGGGATGGACAGACTAGGCATAAGCATTTTTGTTACTATGGGGATAGGTTGCATTTTCAAGAACTAAATTATTAGAGTAATGAGATAGCCATAACAAGCTTATTGAAAGTCGAAAAATAATATAAAATATGAGGTGAAAAGATGTTAGAATTAGAGGAAATCATAGAATTGCTTGAAGAACACAATATAGAAGTGAGTATTCCAAAGGAGTTACATAAGTATAATTTATTGGAGTATCTGAAATTGTGTCAACAAAGTGGGGGAACATATTTTTATATTAAGACAGTGGAGGGTGCTTTAAAAGAGGCTAGAAATGAGCTTATGATTAAATTGTTTAATGGAAAAAATTATATGGAATTAGCTAGAATGTTTGATATGAGTGTTATTAATGTCAGGTACATTGTTAGAAAAAAATAGATATATTGTGGATAAGGTAAGTGTGATGTGTATAAAGTTACGACTATAATTAAGTTTAAACTGTGAATAATAGAGTAAGAATGTGTATAAAGTTATGATTATTTGAACAACTCAATGTCGCTTATTTACTTAAAATCCTTCTACAATTAGAGTATAATTTCTAATCTCGATATCTTATGTGATTAAGTCACAGATAAAAAGTAAATATATTGTTATAATTCTTATAGATTAATAATACAGGGAGGTTATTATGTCTAATAAAAAAAAGAAGTATGCAAATATTTTAGAAAATGAGTGTGTAGCCTGTGGTAGCTGTATAAAAGTCTGTCCAAGGAGAGCTATCTCAGTACCATATGGTATTAGTGCAAAAATTGATAAAGACTTATGTGTAGGATGTGGTATTTGTAAGAAGGTATGTCCAGCATCTGTGATTGAGATTATAACAATATTAAAAGAGGAAGAAGGTAAGTGTCATGAATAATAAAAAACACTGGTATGACTATTTATGGATTTTTTCTTCTATATATTTGATATTGGGATTTGTAAATATTATTTTCGCTTGGATTGGGTTAATTTGTTTCTTTGTTCCATTGCTTATTTCTATTATTAAAGGAAATAAAGCGTACTGCAATAAGTATTGTGGAAGAGGACAGCTGTTTAATTTGCTTGGAAATAAATTAAAGTTGTCAAGAAATAAAGATATTCCTAAATTTATTAGAAGTAAGTGGTTTAGATATGGTTTTTTGACATTTTTTATGGTTATGTTCGCTAATATGCTTTTTTCAACTTATCTAGTGTTTGAGGGTAGTAGAAATTTTAAAGAGGTAGTGACTTTGCTTTGGACTATAAAGATGCCTTGGCAATGGGCATATCATGGGACTTTAGTTTCACCTTGGGTGGTACAGTTTGCGTTTGGTTTTTATAGTGTTATGCTTACATCGACTGTTCTTGGATTGATTACGATGATACTATTTAAGCCTCGTTCATGGTGTGTTTATTGTCCTATGGGTACTATGACTCAGATGATATGTAAGGCAAAGAGTAAGTCTATATAGATAGAGTTTATGTGAATATGTAAGGAGTATAGATAGAGTTTGTATAAAATAAACTTGTCTATGCTTCTTTTTTATGTGTAAGAGCATTAATTAAGTAGAAAAATTAAAAAGAGTAGATACAAGGAATTTAGATAGCAATAATAATTAAATAATAAGATAGAATATAAAGCAATGAAAGAGGCAGAAAGGGAAAGAAAAAGAGGGTGAAGGAGATAGGAAAATAACTATATAATAGGTAAAATATGTAGGAATTATATGTTATAATAGTTTTAGCAAGAAGATGTAATCTACAATTTATAGAGTGGAGTTCATACAAAAGGTTATCCTCCCAACGTATAGAAGGGAGGTGAGTATGTGTGGATAATTTTTTACAAGGTGTACTAGCAAGTTTAGTTGCCAGTTTAATAGTTTACTTAACTGATAAATTGTTTAAAAAAGTAAAAAGCCACTCTGGCAGGAGTGACTTTAGTTTTGAACTAAAGATTAAGTTCAAAAAGAAACACTAATTTACGAACTCCACTCTACTGCAAATAGATTGTAGTTCTTCTTGCTTTTATTATATCACAAATTAGAAAAAATATGTAAAGTACTTGTTTTAATCGCAGGTACTTTTTTATGTAAAAATAAATTTGCCTACAGCCTTTTTGGTATACAGAATTAGTAAGTTTGAAATAACATTCATATAAAAACTTTAGTTGATTTTAAAATCAATATATTGAAGGCATTTTAAAATCAATTATTAACTTTTCATGATTTCTAAAGTATTTTATATCATCCATATCATGAGTAATTATTATAGCACTCTTGTTTTCCATCTTTCTTATTACAAAATCCATAACCTTATACTTAGTTTCTGTATCCAGCCCTTTAAATGGCTCATCCATTATAAGCAAGTCAAAATCATATAATAAAGCTCTTAATATTGCAACCCTTCTTTTCATACCACCACTTAATTCCCTTACTCTTTTATTCATACAATCATTTAAGTCTAATACCTCTAAGGCACTTTCAATTTCTGAATTACCCAGATTTTCACATACCAACTTTATATTCAATGACACACTTAGATTTTCACACAAACTATCATCTTGGAATACTGCACTAATCTTTTTATTACTAATACCTACAATTTTTCCGCTATCTGCTTTCTCCAAACCCATTAATATTCTTATCAATGTTGTCTTACCAATACCAGAGGTTCCTGTTATAAATGAGATAGCATTATCTTTAAATACATTATTAAAATTATCTAAAACAACCTTATCATTATATTTTTTACTTAGATTCTCAATTACTATATCCATTTAGTTTATCTCCAATCTTTTTAATAAATAGTCTATTAATGATAAAAATCCCTTTTGAAAGCAAATACTTATTATAATGATAACTATAGTCCATGCAAATAAATCTGGTGTATTTAAGTATACTTTAGCTTTGTATAAGTTTTCACCTATAGAATTAGCAGGCATTCCTATTATCTCTGCTGCTATTCCAGATTTCCAACATAGACCTAAAGAAACACTACATGCTGCTCTTAGATATGGTGCTACCTCAGACAAATATATGTACCTTATTTTTTTTATCTTACTGACTTTAAATACTTTTGCCATATCATTTAACTCTCTAGATATACTATTTATTCCATCTAGGATATTTCTATATACCACTGGCAATACCATCAAGAAGGATATAAAAATAGACAGGTTCTTTGAAGATATCCATATTAGAGATAATATTATGAACGAAGCTACTGGTATAGATTGTATTGTAAGTATTAAGGGTTCAATAAGTATCCTAAAATTTTTTTTATTAGATGCTATTATGGCAGATATTATTCCAATGATAAAGGCTAATATAAATCCTGTTGTTATTTTCAGAAAAGAAAAGAGTATAGATTGCCAAAACTCAAACTTCATAGATAATTCGAATAACCTTTTCAAAGATGAAAAAGGAGATACTAAAAGTATCTCCTGACCAATTATCATACTACTTATTTGCCAAACGATAAGCCAAAAGATTATTGCTAGTATATGAGTTTTACTAATTTTCTTGTGTATAGTAGAAATCTTCACCTGGCATCTTTCCTCCTATTGACTTTGGATTAGCATCATAAAGTACTTGTAAGTATCCACTTAATTTATCTTTCATTGTATTACCTTCTATAAATGTTATATTACACTTTGGAATTGCTTTTTTTGCTATCTGTGCTGGAACTATTTCATTTTCCTCAATAAGTTTTGAAGCTTCTTCTATATTATTGTTTGTAAAATCAACTGATTCCTTATATTCTTCTAAGAAACTTTTAACCTTTTCTGGATATTTATCAACAAACTCTTTTCGTGCAACAACAACTCCTGTTACTAAAGCACTTTCAGTATTTTTATCTTTATTTAAAGTATCCCATTCTTTTGTCAAATCCAAAGCTACTCTTAAGTTATCACTCTTAGTCAATGCTGTTGTTACAAAAGGTTGGGGAAGTAGTGCTATTCCATTTTTATCGTTTAATAATGCCGCCAAACATTCTGTATGTTCTGATTTGTATTCTATGTTGACATCTTTAGTTGGGTCAATTCCATTTTCTTTCAATATGTAATTCAAAGCATATTCAGGAGTAGAGCCTTTACCACTAGAATAAATAGTTTTGCCTTTTAAATCATTTACATTGTTTATAGAATTTCCATTCTCAATTATGTATAAAACTCCTAAAGTATTAATGGCTAGTGTTTCTATTTCACCATTGCTATTATTATATAAAACAGATGATAGATTTGCGGGAATAGCAGCAATATCTAGTTCTTTATTCACAAGCTTAGGTGTAATTTCGTCAACAGAATTTGCTATTGAAAATTCATAATCTTTTTCTTTTTTATCCTTTTCATCGCCAATCATCTTAACCATTCCCATTCCTGTAGGACCTTTTAGTGCTGTCACCTTTGCAACTACTTTAGTTTCTTCTTTTGTTTGTTTTTCTGGTGGGTTTGATGCACAACCTACCAATGAAATTATTATTAATGATGCCAGTAATAATATTGATAATTTCTTTTTCATAAAACCTTCCTCCTAGTATTTAATTTTATATAGAATCTGTTATTTAAGTTTATATTTCATATAGAATTTGTGTTAACTTTTCTTTATTCAATATTTTTATACACTTTTTACCAAACTCTAAACAATTTTCATTTTGTAATGATTGTAATTCCCTATATAAAGATGCTCGACTTAAACTAATCCTTTTACTTAACTCCTCTTTAGAACATTCTAATAGGATAGTGTCATTTTTACTAGTTTTTTCTAGTAAATATTCAATAACTTTCTTTTTACTAGACTGTATATTTAAAAACTCTATCTTTCTCAGTAAAAATTGTATTTTTCTATTACAATATCTTGAATACTCTAAAGCTACAGAAATGTCCAACTTCATCATATCTATAAAGCATTTTTTTGGATAAAAAACTACATAAACATCACTTTTGCATTTTAGTACAGTATCTAAGGATTCTTCATCAAATATATTAGAAATTCCAAAAACATCTCCTTCCTTTAGAATAGACATGTTAACTTCAGTTCCATCACTCGATATACAATAGATGGATACTTGTCCTGCTTTAACTACACCTACATAATATTCTTTATCAAAAAAATCACTTATAAATTGACCTTTTTTATAACTCTTTGCTTTTATCTTATCTTCTACAATGTATCTTTCAGAAAATAACTTACTATTTATTAGTACTTCTTTCTCATTCAAAGTCATCACCTTTTCTGATAAATATTCACTTTGATTGCAATAATATCACAGTATTTACCAAAATTCAATAATATTGATAATTATTTTCAATCAAGTTTATTTATTAATTGTCTCATCTGATACAATTTTTAGTAGTTTTTAATGCTATCATATCTCTTAACAAAATATGAAAGGAGACTTTACATAAGCCATGAAAACTATATTAATTTCTGGGTCATCCTCTGTAGGGAAGACCGCTTTAATAAAACATTTAATTCCATATCTTAAGTCTAATGGGCTTAACCCTTCAATATGTAAGATAGATTGTCTAGCTACTGATGATGATTTAATATATAAAAAATTGAATATACCTTATATTGTTGGACTTAGTAAAGACATATGTCCAGACCATTTTCTTATATCAAACATAAACGAACTTATGCTTTGGGCTAAAAATAAAAGTAGCGATATTTTACTAATAGAAACTGCTGGGCTTTGCAATAGGTGTTCACCTGCAACAAATAAAACACTACACATATGTGTATGTGATTGTACATCTAGCTTTAAGACTCCTCAAAAACTAGGTCCTATGTTAAGTGAAAGTGATGCCATAGTTCTAAGTAAAATAGACATGGTATCACAAGCAGAAAGAGAGATAATATCATTCAATATAAAAAAAATAAATCCTAATTCTAATATATTCTTTATAGATGGATTAGTTGGTTTTGGTGTAGAGCTAATTTCAAACTATATAAACAATGCTAATATTCTAAACAATGACGAACATTTATTGAGACATACAATGCCAAGTGGGGTGTGTTCTTATTGTATTGGAGAATGTAGAATTGGTGATGAATTCCAACAAGGCATAGTTTCTAAAATGAATTTTAGAGGTGAATTTTAATGAAAAGTATAACCATATATCCTGGAAAAAACAAACTTGGTAATACAGAGAACTTTGAATCTCTAACTTTTTATAGAGGTCATATTTATTCCATTGTAGGTAATACTGGTTCTGGTAAAAGCAGGTTAATCAAAGATATAGAGCAGTTTGTCAATAAAGATTCTTTGACTAATCGAAAAGTAGTCATTGATAATATGGAAGTTGCTATTGAGGAAAGAAATAAATTTTCTACAAATCTCATTTCTCATCTTAGCCAAAATATGAGGTTTGTTCTTGATTCTACAGTCGAGGAATTTTTAGTTATACATAAAGAATGTAAAAACAATACTTCTGTCTCAATAAAAGAAGTACTAGATGTAGCAAATTCCATAACAGCAGAACCTATTTCCCTATCTCAAGACCTTACATCATTGAGTGGGGGACAGACACGTGCCTTAATGATTGCAGATGTTGCTTTCATTTCAAATAATCCTATTGTTTTGATAGATGAAATAGAGAATGCTGGAATAAATAAAAATGTTGCTTTAGATATCTTATTGAAAAGTGATAAACTGATTTTTATAGTTACTCATGACCCTCATACAGCACTTATAGCAGAGAAGCGTATAATAATGAAAAATGGTTCAATCTTCAAAGTAATCAATAAGACTAACGAAGAAAAAGAAATCTTAGGCAAACTTAAAGATATATATGAATTTCAACTAGAATGTCAATATAAATTAAGAAAAGGAGAGACTCTTCATGAAAAATGTTAGGTTGTATTGGAGCAATATTTGTATACTTCATAAATATGAGAAAAACTATTTAGATAATTTAATTATGTCTTTAAAAGAGAAGGATATTAATTTAGAGGTAACTTATTTTGGTATAGGTTATCCTTACAAACTTAATGAATATTTAAAAAAAACAGACGCTTTAATTCCAGATATTATAGTTTCTACAGATTTAGAAGTGTATGAAGACAAGAATATCTATTCAAAGTTTTCAAGTAACTTATATCCATTATCGAATTATTTCAATATTAAGAGTGAGATTAAATCATCATCTATATATTTTGATGAAAGATTACTTCCATTTTTAGTTATACCATTAGTATTTTCTTATAACCAGAATTACAAGGGTTTGATAGATTCTATAAAAAACGTAATTGACACTGATACAAAAACTGTCATTGGTGGTATAAATAACTCTGGTGCGAAATCTGTTGTTAAAGCCATTTGGAGTAGGTATGGAAAAGAGTATGTAGAGAGATTTTTGTCCAATTCAACTATACTAGATATGCCAATACAATCATTTAATGATGTAAAAAATGGTTCGGATAGATTAGCTATAACTCCTAGTATATATGCAAAGCGTGCTAATAATGAAGATTTATTTATGTCATATCCTGATGATGGGGCTATAGCATTACCATCTTATATTACTGCAAGTAAATCATTAGACGAAAAGACTATGTTAGAGGTATTAAAATCTCTTGTATCTAAGGAGTTTTGTAATTCTTTTGTGAAGTCTGCATCATTACTATCTTGCATCTATGATACTATAGATGATAGTCTTATTAAAGATAATCAGTATAAGTTTTTATATCCTTCTAAAAAATGGTTAGATACAGTTACGACTGAAGAATTTTTTGAGGTTTATAATATGTATATATAATATATTTATTTTTACTTATTGTTTGTATGTTATTGTTTGTATGTTATTGTTTGTGACTAATAGTATTTTATATTTATGGATATATATAATTAGGCTAAGTAATTTTATTGAATCATCTTAGAGGAGAATTGTTTCAATGTCTAATGGTACTGTCGATTAATTATAATATTCATAGTCGATATAATTATAATGTGAGTTTTGTTTTTTAACAGAGCAATTATCATATAGATTAGGGGTTCTTAGGAACTCCTTTTCTGTTTTTATATAAAAAAAGAAGAAGATTCAAATTTTTATTTTGAGACATCACCTTTTATCATGGTAAAATGAGAGTATAAGATATTGATACAATACATATATATCGTTATGTGAATAATTTATCAGATATACTAAGTTTCAAGTCATTAAAAATTTACATCAATATAATGAAGCTTGTATTTGAAAGTGTTTTTGATTTAAAAATGATAAGAATTCAACTAAAGGAGTAGATTTAGTTAAATCAAAACAAATTCAAAATAAAAATTATGATGAAGAGTAAATAATAAAACTATTAGAAGTATGTAAAGATACTGAATTAGAACTTCACATAAACTTAAATATTAGTCTGGGTATGAGAACATCCAAAATATTAGGTCCGTCATGGGAGAATGTAGATTTTGAAAGAAAAACAATTTCAATTGAGAAAATTACTGCAAAAGTAAATAGTAAAGTAATTCTGAGGTGAATATTTTTAAAATCCTGTGAGTAGAAAATTGAGTGTCACTCTGAAGACATTATTTTGTGTGAAAAAATAATATAAAAAATAGACTAACAAAAGGAGGTTTTATGATATGAAAAATGAGATAGTAGTCATTGCTCCCTCTAAGTTATTTTCAGATACTGTATATGAAGTACTTGAAGAATTACATATAAAAATTCCATCATACATTGCTACAGGTAAAGAAACTATAGAACTAGCAGATAACATAATTAACTTAGGCACTAAAGTAATAATTACTCGTGGACAAAATGTTGATTTATTGCGTAAACATGTCTCAATTCCTATAGTGGATGTTGGATACAAATACGAAGACATATTTTATTCATATAAAAAAGCACTTAAGTATTCTTCAAAAATAGGATTTATAGGTTTAGAATCATCATATAAAACTGCTAAACGATTTAAAGAAATCTCCAATTTTGATTTAGAAATACCTAAGTTAAATTCTCTTTCTGAATTTGAAGATACAATAAAAGAATTAATTGATAATGGCACTGAGATTTTCATAGGTGGTAAAACAACAAAAGAAATCACCTCTAAATACAATAAACTCTGTATAGAGACTGAAGTTGAAAAGTCTTCTATTCATGCGTCTATCAATGAAGCAATCCATCTATATAACATAGGAATTGAAAAGAGAATAAATAACTCTATTACAGAAGAAATTCTAGAATGTACACATAGTGGTATAATTGCCATTGATAAAAATCACTCACCACTTTTTATAAATAATCAAGCAAAAAGGTTACTATTTAACCAAGTTGATAAATTTATAAAAGATTATTTAACTTCTGGTGATATTTCAGATTCACTAAAAAATGGGCACTCTCTATGTAACAATATAATTAATTTTAAAGGTTCTTCCCTTACATTTGATTGTTTCCCGATTATAATTGATAGTTTGCATTTTGGATGTGTTGCAACCATACAAGATATCGAAAATATTCAATCAACAGAAAAAGAAATAAGAGAGAGTTTAATTTCAAAATCTCATTGTGCAAAGAACAATTTTAACGATATATTGGGTTCAAGTGATGCATTAATGCACTCGGTAAACATGGCTAAGAAATTTGCTAAATCTAATTCTACAATCATAATTACGGGTGAATCTGGTACTGGAAAAGAAATATTTGCTCAAAGTATTCATAACTATAGCAATAGATTTAATGGACCTTTTGTGGCTATAAACTGTGCAGCTATACCTGAAAATATACTTGAAAGTGAATTATTCGGATATGTAAAGGGAGCTTTTACAGGTGCTAGAAATGAAGGGAAAGCAGGTGTCTTTGAATTGGCACATAATGGGACTATATTTTTAGATGAAATTGGAGAAATTTCTAAAGATGTTCAAGTCAAACTACTTAGAGTATTACAGGAGAGGGAAGTCACTAGAATAGGGGATACTAAAGTTGTACCTATTAATGTAAGAGTTATAACAGCTACTAATAAAGATTTAGTGGAGCAGATTGATAATAATAATTTTAGAGAAGATTTATTTTACAGACTTTGTGTGTTGAAGTTAGATTTACCTCCTCTTAGAGAGCGAAAAGAAGATATCGAACAACTTACATATGCTATTATATCTCATTATAACAAACCAGTGTCAATATCTGATTCTGCACTTAAAATTTTAAGTAGATATGACTTTCCTGGTAATATAAGACAATTAAAAAATATAGTAGAAAGACTAGTAGTTATGTGTGATGATAATTTTATAGATGAGTACTTAGTTTCTGAAATTTTAACTTCTGAGCCACATTTTCGAAAGGATATAAGTTTAACTACTACAATAGATTATTCTCCTATTTTGGAAGAGAATAAAATCGTAGATTATGAAAAAAAATTAATTCTTGAGACGTTAGAGAAAAATAATGGAGTAAAATCTGTTACTGCAAGTCAGTTGGGTATCAGTACTACTACTCTTTGGCGTAAACTTAAAAAGTATCAACTTTCAGATTAAATATTTATTGAATAAAATAAAAGAGGCTGTTACATAACAATTTAGAATCGTTATGTAACAGCACCTGTTATTTTAAAATTTTTATATATAAATATTTTATATACATAGAGTAGAAGTCATTTATTACTAAACTCTGTAAACATCATCTATAATTTGTACACCTTTTTTTTCTAATGTCTCATTTACCCATTCTCTATTTGCAGTTCCTTCAGAAGCCTTTACCACTTTAGCATGGTCTTGTTTAGCATTTGCTTCTGCTTTATCAATAAGGTCTACTGCATCATTTTTAGGGATTACGATTACACCATCTTTGTCTCCTAATATTATATCTCCTGGATTAACAGCAATTCCTCCTATAGATATAGGTACATTCACTTCACCAGGACCTTCTTTATATGGGCCACCTGGAGTAGTTCCTGTAGCATATATTGGACAACTAGACTTTGATATAACATCAATATCTCTTATTGGACCATCTATTACAATTCCTGATACTTTTTTGAAATCTGCAAGATATTTGTACATGATTTCTCCCATGATGGCTTGTGTTCTATCTCCATTATTAGATAGTATTATTACATCGCCTTCTTGAGCTATATTAAGAGCTTGATGAAGCATTAAATTATCTCCTGGTCTTGATTTTACTGTTAACGCAACTCCACACATTTTGTTTTTTGGTGAAGACATTAACTTTATTTCTGAACTTAATGCACTTGACCTATACATACAATCTCCTACATTAGCTGCTGGTAATACACTAAATCTTTTTACAAGTTCTTTATCTGGTAAATCTCTTTTTAAATATACTCTATTTCCTATTGTCATTTTAAGTTCCTCCTAATAAGTGTTTATTGTTTACTAATCATTGTATATCGTTGCATTGTCCCAATCTATTGATTTTACTGGCCAAGTAGGGTTTTTACCTTCAAATACCTCATTAACTCCAATTGCAGAGTGTAAAGAGGCTCTATTAGTAGCTTCTTTAGTTGCTGCTCCTATATGAGGAGATACCACAACATTATCTAAATACAATATAGGGTTTTTAGAATCTACTGGCTCTTGTTGTAATACATCTAAGCCAGCACCTGCTATAATATTATCTCTACATGCTTCATATAAAGCTTGTTCATCTACAACACTTCCTCTTGCTGCATTTATAAAAAATGCTGTTTCTTTCATCATACTAAACTGTTCTTTTCCTATAAAATGTTTAGTGACAGAAGTTGTTGGACAGTGAACAGAAACAAAATCACTTTCTTTATATATTTTGCTTATATCTCTAGTTACTTCTACACCTTGTGGGAAGTCTTTAGATGGTTTATATGGGTCATATGCAACCACTTTCATATTGAATCCATCCATACACATCTTAGCAACTCTTGAACCTATGTTTCCACATCCAATAATTCCTACAGTTTTTCCATCAAGCTCACATTTAGGAGTTCTCAGCTTAGCTTTATAATAGTCCTCTATAAAACTTTTTCTTACTTTTGTATAATTTCTAGAGCAGTATAACATATACATTAGTGTTACTTCTGCAACAGAAGTACTATTTGCTACTGGACAATACAATACTTGAACACCAAATTCTTTTGCTGCATCTAAATCTACAGTATCAAATCCTGCTCCATGACGTACTATTACTTTTAAGTTATCAGCAGCTTCAAATACCTCTCTTGTTATTTTAGATAACCTAACTATAATTGCATCAATACCTTTTATATCATTTATTATATCTTTAGTCTCCATGCCTGAACCAGTTATCAGTTCATGTCCTCTACTTTCTAAGTAATCTCTTCCCTCTTGCATTATTTCTTGTGGTAATAATATTTTCCAACCCATTTTTTTCCTCCTAATTAATTTTCATATATGTAATCTGGGGCACAATATACTATAAATCCATTTTTAATTGTCATTTCTGTTTTTAATAATTTATCTGCCTCGAATTTACTACCTTTCCAATCTGTATAAGTTTGTTTAACATCCATAATGTCAAATATTGCTACATCTGCATTTGCACCTTCTGATAGACATCCTATCTGATTTTCCATTTTCATAAGTTTAGCTGGATTTTGTGTTGTCATTTTTACAACATCATATAGACTTATTCCCATACATATGTATCTAGACATAAGATTTGGTAGAGAGAATATAGGTCTTCTAAACATGCTTTCCAATACCAAATCTGTACTACAAATATCAGCTATAAATCCTTGTTCTTTTGCTTTTTGCATGACTTCAAAATCACCATGTTTTCTACCTTCTCCTGTATCAAATATGATTCCTCTTTCTCTTGCTTTCTTTACACATTCGTATAAATTGCCATTTGAGTCGAGGATAGTGTTTTGAACACCTTGATATACATGTTCAAATATATCTCCTGGTCTTAAGATATTTAACACATCCTCTGTAGGAACTGGTAAATTTGTACAATGCACCTCAACAGGGCATCCTATTTTTTCAGCTATTTTAATAGTCTCCTTTAATGGCTCTATTCCTAGACCTTCTACTAAATTTTCACTTAATCTTATTTTTAGACCTAATATATTATCTTTATTTTCATTGTATATTCGTTCTATTTTTTCATGATTGAAATACTTTGGGTCAATACATTCATGATAGCTAGTAGTTACTAATCCCGCTGAACAAACTTGTAAGAAACTTTTTATATTTACTTTACTTCTAGCCACAATTGAAGATTTAAAGAGTTGGTAGTTTGCTACTCCTGCTGAACAATCAATTGCACTAGTAACGCCTGTTGGAAGATATGTGCTATCTGGATATATACCAATTTCAGTTCCATCTGCAAACATATGAGCATGTGCATCAATCAGCCCTGGAAAAACAAATTTACCTCTTGCATCTATTGTGTGTTTTGCCTTATCACCATGTTTATATTCAGTTACTTTTCCATTGTATATAGCAATTGTTTTATTGCCATTTACATTATTTTTAGGGTCTATTACGTGTCCATTTACAATAAGTAAATCTAGCATAATTATTCATCTCCAATATATAAATTTAATGTGTACTTACCATAATCCAATTATTTTCCAGTAAGGTAAGCCTATTACTAAGAATATTGCTAATGCAACCATTACCATGATAGTGCCTACTTTCCAGAAATCTTTTTGAGATACATATCCTGATGCAAAGGCTATAAGACCAGCTCCATTTCCATAATGAGTCAATAAAGCTCCATAACTTGCAAAGAATGCTAGCAATAATGTAACTACCATCGGATTTGCTTTAGTAGATAAAACTATTGCAAATAGTACAGGATAAAAAGATGCTACAAATGCACTGTTTGATACAAAGAAGTATCTAACTGCCAAACTCACTAACAATAGTACTATTGTAACTAATAATCCATTTACATCTGATAGATTTAATACTGTACCTAATTTATCAGCTAACCAAGTGTAAAAACCTGCATCAGCTAATGAGCCAGCAATACCATAAAATGCACCATACCATATAAATATATTCCATGCTCCTTTAGCACCAATAACATCATCCCAATCTAAAATACCTGCTATAAGGACTAATGCTAAGAATACAAATCCTACTACCTGCATATTTAAGTTTATAAAAGGTATTTTTTCGCCAAACATCCATCCAAGAATTGCAAGAATAAAGAATACAACTAGTACCTTTTCATGTTTTGTAATAGCACCTAATGATTCTAAATCTTTTCTTATCTGTGGTTTAATATCTGTTAAATGAGTTAAACCTGGTTTGTATATCTTATATACTATAAGTGGTGCTACTAGTAAGAATAAACCTGCTGGTACGATTGATGCCATAAACCAAGTTCCCCAAGTTAAGTTAACACCTAACATACTTGCTGCCAAAGAAACTGTTATCGCATTGGTTGCCATACCTGTCAAAAATAATGCTGCTGTTCCTTGAGATACTACATATGTTAATACTGTTAAATATGCACCTAATTTTTTAGGTTCATCATCAGGTTTAGAACCTGCACCTTCTGCTATATTTCTAAATATAGGGTATATAATAGTTGTTCTAGATGAATTTGAACCTGTAGCAGGGCTAAGTATTAAATCACTTATCATCATTAGGTATCCAAGTCCTAAGGTAGAATCTCCTGCTCTTAGCAAAAGGTTGTATGCCATACGTTTTCCTAATCCTGTCTTTACAAAAGCTGTACAGACAATAGTTACAACAACTAAAAACCAAGTCATCTTATCTGAATATCCATGAAGTAGTATTGACTCATCCATAAACATAAGTGCTACACCTACAATGATTAAAGTAATGATTGGTTCTTTAAATGGTTTAATAATAAGACCTGCTAGTAAACCTAGATATAAAGCAACAATATCCCAAGTTTCTTTCTTTAATCCTTGTGGTGCAGGTAAATTCCATATAATTATTGGTATAGCTGCAACAAGTAAGAATTTCATCAACTGTTTTTTATTCATTTTCTTCTCCTTATTTAATTTTAGATTTATACTAAATTATAAAAGCACGAAATATGCCAACTTTTTAGATTAATAATATTTTATTTGTTTTTTTATGTGATTTATTGTAATTTAACTGTTAATCAAATTACTTTGATACAATTTTATTAAAATATTTTTTTCTAGTTTGATAAAATAACATTATATTTCTTTATATTATATTTCAAATAGAAATATTATATTTCAATTTGAAATGCAATATTTCCGATTGAAATATAGTGTTTGAATTGTTAACATAACAATAAAAGATATATATTCTTATATTCTTGATGAAATGGATAGAGAAGTTTCAGGTAAAGTCGCAGGTAAGTTATACTAATCATAAGAGTAAACTTTAAAAAAATTTAAACTTATTTCATATTACTACTTATTTCATATTACTAATAGAAGTAAAACTAAGCTATTTTATTAGCAAATAAAAGTTCAAATTAAATTTATGAGTATTTATAAAAGTGGAAGGCAATTATATGGAGAATAAGATTAAATTAATGAAGAATCGATAGAATAAAAAAGGGTACTTACATTATGAATAAAAGTGGAAATTTTAAAGAAGAAGTTGAAGAAAGAGATAAAAAGGAGATGATTCAAATTCTTATTTTGAAACATCTCCTTATAATGTTAAAGAACGAAGTCTATCTTTATCCAATACTTTTATACCACCACGAGATACAGACACAAGACCTTCTCTAGCAAAATATTTCAACATTCTAGACACAACTTCTCTAGCACTTCCCATATACTTAGCAATTTGCTCATGAGTCATATTTATAGTGGTATTATTGTTTTTAGTTATTTCATCAACTAAAAAAGATGCCAAACGCTTATCAAAACTCATAAAAAGGATTTGTTGCATTGCCCACATAACATCAGAAAAACGTTCAGTGGCTAGCTTATATGAGAACAATTCTGCGTGAATATTTTCTGTAGACAATTTTGAGAAAACAGAAGAACTAATTTGTATAATATCGCAATCTGTCTCAGCATCCACATATACATCAAAAGTTATTGTGTTTAGAATGCATGATGCTGATAAGATACATACATCACCATTATCAAGACGGAAAAGTGTCACCTCACGCCCTTCATCTGAAAGTATGTATGTACGTATTGTTCCAGACTTTATAATCAAAATACCAATACAATCACTATCACCACAATGAATTGAGTTTCCTTTTTTAAAGTGGGATATATTGGCTGAAGAGATTAATAAGCTTTTTTGTGAGTCAGTGAGTTTATCCCAAAAAGATAAACTTTGTGTAAGTATATCAATATCGTTTTGTGAAAGCATATAGTGATTCCTTTCCTAAAATAATTATAATCCCATAATACAAGTGAATAGATAAAATAACAAGTAGTTTGTGAAAAAGGATTATTCAATTGTATATTAATAGTATGATTTGTGTAGAAAATATATGTTAATATATATTATTGCCTATTTGTAAGTAGATTAAGTCATATTAAGCATGTAAATTAATGAATTATAATATACATATCTTGTAAGCTGAAAGAGCTGTTTGATAAAGAATTTATCATACAATTCTTTGAGCCTACAAAATGCATGAAATAATTTTATATCTTTTCTGATGGTAGATTTGTATAACTAATATATATATTAGATTTGTATAACTAGAACATATCTTGAAGTATATTTATTTAGAAGAAATAGAATTTATTTTTAAAGTATGAAGCTCTTTATGTAGTTTTATTGCCATAAAACCTGCGATTATTGCAGCAGCAAAATCAGCTATTGGTTGTGCATATAAAATACCATTTAATCCCCAAAATATAGGAATAATCAAGATTATAGGAATAAAACATATACCTTGTCTACACATACCCAGTAACCCACCTTCCTTTGCTTTTCCTAGTGCAAGGAACAATGTAGAATATACTGTATAAAAACCAAATAACATAAATGAAAATCCATTTGCTCTAAGAGCCTTACTACCATTTTCAATTAATAACACATCACCACTTGTAAATTGTGAAATTATAGCTGTTGGAAAAAACACCATTACAAGACCAAGTACTACACAAAATAGAGTAGTCCATGCTATAGATGTTTTTATTGCTTGGTGTAATCTATCATAGTTCTTTGAGCCAAAATTATAACCAGCAATTGGTTGGAAGCCTTTTATAAACCCAAATACGATAAGACTCCCCAAAGACATTATTCGTGTTACTGCACCCATTCCAGCTATCACAGAGTCACCATATTTTGTAGCTTCCATATTAGTTAATGTGATAGCGAGACTAGTCAATAACTGGAATATTAAAGTAGGTACACCAATCTTTAAAATTTCTGACATGATTTCATTTGAAAAACAACATTCTTTAATTCTAAAACTAAACATACTTTTCTTGCTAAAAATGTACCTGATATAAACAAGTGTTGAAATCATCTGAGAAAGAGCAGTTGCAATGGAAGCACCTTTTACACCCATGCCAAAGGTATAAATGAATATTGGGTCTAAAACTATATTAAGCAATGCACCTAATAGCATAGCGCACATGGTTGTTTTAGCAGCTCCTTCACTTGTGACAATATTAGTCATAGTGACATTAAATACATTAAAAATAGATGATACGACATAGATACTAGCATAAGACATTGCATAAGGCATAATACTTTTTGTAGCTCCTAATAATTTTAAAACAGGATTGAGAAGAATCATAATGACAATAATAAATAATATACCAACTATTATACTGCTGTAAATAGCTGTACTAGCAACTTTGCCTGCTTTTTCCTTATCTCCATGACCTAGGAGTCTGGCAATGTAGGAAGCAGCTCCATTTCCAAATAATAATCCTAATCCCACAATAATCTGACCTAGTGGAAATGCAACAGATATAGCACCCATTTGACTTGTTCCAAGACCACCTACAAAGTATGCATCTACCAAATTGTACAATGCAGTTATCATCATACCTATCATAGTAGGTAATCCCATAGATAACAAGGCTTTTGGTATTGGGGCAGACCCTAATAATTCAATTTTTTTGTTGATTTCTTTCATGCTAAACACTCCCTTTCTATTGACATTAGCTCTAAAATATATTACTATAAATTATAGTAATAAAGAAAATGCTACTATAAATTATAGTATTTGTCAATAGAGAGAAAACGAGAGGAGAATTTTTATGGCAACAATAGATTTAATTGTACTGGGTATAGTAAAGCAACAGCCTCAGAGTGCTTATGATATTCAAAAAGTGGTGGAATATAGAAATATATCACGTTGGGTTAAAATCAGTACACCATCAATTTATAAGAAGGTAATTCAACTAGAAGAAAAAGGTTATATCCAAAGCACAATTGTAAGAGAGGGGAGAATGCCAGAAAAAGCAATTTACTCTTTAACAGAATTGGGTGAAAAACATTTTTTAGACTTAATGTTTGATACAGCTTCAAAGCCAGTAAATATTTTTCTGGATTTCAATGCTGTAATAGTAAATTTATACAGTCTTACACCAGAAAAGCAAAAGTTGTGTCTTAATAGTATTGAAGAAAATATACAAGTATTGAAGTCGTATATAGAGGAAAATATAAATACAAAATCGAATGTACCAGAAACAGGTAAGGCTATTTTAGACCAGCAATTGGTATTGGCTCAAACATTAGAAACATGGGTGAATTCTCTAAAGGTTATTCTAGATGTTGACAGTGAAAGAGATTAATCTCACTCATCTAAGAGAGATTGCAAAGTAATATAAAGGTCATCATGAATTAGCAATCTGAATTAGCAATCTGAATTAGCAATCTGAATTAGCAATCTCATTGTGGTAAAATGGATATTATGAAGCTAGGATTTTGACTAAAATGATTGATGACCTACTACAAGCAATTAAGAAACAAATTAGAAAATGGTCATCTGAATTTTATTCATTGGATATTTACGACTTATCCTGCCAAAACTTATTTGAAAATACTCCTTATGTACAGCCACTTATAACAAGATGGACAAAGTGTAATAGTATTTTCTTGAAAAGAGTAGGATTTGTATTGATTACAAGATATCCCAATGGATAACAAAAAATTATATGATGGAATTAGGGATAAGATAATGATTAAAAGCATACCAGCAAAACAAATTTTACAGAAAGTTAAATTTGACAACTCAAGATGGTTTGGGATTGATTATAATATGAATCTCTATCGTGGTTGTCCTCATGGTTGTATTTATTGTGACAGTCGTAGCACAGTATACAACATAGAAAATTTTGACCAAGTGAGATATAAGGAAAATGTGATAGAAACTCTAAAAAAGGAGCTACGTTCAAAGAGAAAAAAAGGAGTTGTTGGTATTGGAGCTATGTCTGACACATACAATCCTTTTGAAAAAGACCTTTGCATTACTCAACAAGCCTTGAATTTAATTTCAGAAAATCATTTTGGAGTATCTATTGATACAAAAAGTAGTTTGGTAGTTAGAGATATACCAATTTTGAAGGAAATAACAAGAAACAATTCTGCTATTGTCAAAGTTACTATAACCACTGCAAATGATGAGTTAGCAAAGAAAATCGAGCCTAATGTGAGTCTAAGTTCTGAACGATTTGAAGCAGTAAAACAGCTCAATGATGCTGGAATATTTTGTGGTATATTATTGACACCTTTGATACCATTTTTGACTGACAATGAGAATGAAATAAGAGCAATTGTTGAAAAAGCACATAAGGCTAATGCAAAGTTTATCTATTGTATGTATGGAATGACAATGCGTAATGGTCAGAGAGAATTTTTTTATAAGCATTTAAAGAATATATCACCAAAACTAGTATTTCAGTATCAAAAAACGTATGGCTTAAATTATGTATGTCCTAGCTTGAATGGAAAGAGATGTGAACAAGTGCTAAAAAAAGAATGTGCTCGTTATGGTATTTTGACAGAGATGAAAGATATTATAGAAGCGTATAAGAAATCAGATATGCAATTAAAGTTTTTTTAAGCTATAAGTTGCAATTACTATTCATTCTTCTAAAAATTTATTCTATTATAAATTAAATAGCAAAAAGTAAAAAGTAAAAACTAAAAAACAATAAATACAATGAAATTAGATAGTAATAATTATTCAATGTTTCAATTGTATTATCATTTAGTTAAGTGTATCAAATATGTAAAGGATAGTGAAGTGTATTAAATACATAAAGGAAATATATGTTAAAAGGAAGGGGGGATATATATGATAGAAATAAAAACTATAGATGAAAATAAAAAAGGTCATATTGACCTTTTGTTGCGAGCTGACCCATATGAGGTAATGATTGATAAGTATCTTGATAAAGGCATTATGTATGCTCTATATGATAATGATGAACTTACTTGTATAGCAGTTGTAATTGAAATTTCTAAAGAAACCTGTGAATTAAAAAATATTGCTACATATGAGCATTTTCAAAATAGGGGTTATGCATCAAAGATGATAAATCATATTTTAGATGTTTATAGTGAACAGTATTCATCAATGGTTGTGGGTACAGCTGAAAGTGGAATCCCGTTTTATGATAAATTTGGATTTGTTTATTCACATAAGATTAAAAACTTTTTTATAGATAATTATCCAGAGCCAATTTTTGAAGGGGAATCTCAATGTGTGGATATGCTGTATTTAGAATATAAATTCTAGATGCTAATGAGAAGATAAAGTGTTATATATAAAATAAAGAATCGTGATAAAGTAGATAAAGTGTTGCAGAAAGCACGTCTGAAAAGATGTGCTTTTCTATTACTATAAAACAGTATATTAGAGAATAGTTTGTAAAAAACCTATTGTCAATCAAATGGTTATACACTTAATAAAATCATATTTTGATAAATATTACTTTCAAAATATAAAGGAAAGGATTTAGATTTCCATTGATGCTATAATACAAAAAGAGAGGCAAAAATTATTACAAAATCATGTTTTAGCAACAAATTACATGAGTGCAACTTAAAGTTGACAATGTGCATTTCTTAAAATATAGAATTTAACAGTATAGTTTGATAATATTTGGATATCAAATCACAGGAGGTAATAATATATGAATTTTGGTGAAAAATTATTTAAGTTAAGAAAAGAAAAAGGATTATCACAGGAAGCACTTGCAGAACAAGTTGGAACAACAAGACAGGCGGTTAGTAAGTGGGAAAACAATCAGGGATTTCCAGAAACAGAAAAACTTTTACTACTATCTAATATTTTTGAAGTATCAACTGATTTTTTATTAAAAGATGAGAAATCAATAAAAGGAGCAAATGAAAAGGGATATTATGTAAGCAAGGAAGTGGCAAGGGGTTATCTTATCAATGAGAAAAGAGAATGCAAATATTTGGGGTTAGGTTTTTTGTTTTGGGCATTAGCAGGTATTCCTTATGTAATGTTTCCAACTCATACAAGTTGGCGTATTTTAGGAATTGCAGTTTGTGTTGTTTTAGGTATTGGTGCTGTTATACTTGGAATGTTTGCAGAACAAGAAGATTATAAAATCTTGAGAAAAGAGCCACTGTTATTTGATTATGAGTTTTTGAAAGAATTATCAAAGGAATATATTTCAATCAAGAAAAAATATAAGTTAGTTGCTATCCCAAGTACATTTTTGTTTGTGGTTGGTATTCTTATTATCGCAGTAACAGTTAGAGGGTACATTGAATGGGCAGAATATCATTTACTTGTATTTTTGGGATTGGCAGTTGGTATTTTTGGTTTCGTACAATCTATTGGGATTATGGATGCATATGAGCTGTTGGTAAAAAACGAACAGTATTGTGACCGATTTATCTTTAAAGTAAAGAGAAAATTAAAGAATAAAATTGATAGGTTCTAAAAGTAAATTTTTAAAGGTAGGAGCTAGTTAGGGCAAGGTATTAATTGTGAAATTTACAGAGACAGGATAAAAGGTCACGATAAAACAGCAAAATGTATGATAAGTATGAGTAATTATTATGATACTTTATTTTAGTATTATTTTATAAAAGTTAGAAGAAAGAAAAAATATTAAAAGGTCAAATTGACCAAATAAAAATAATATATATAGTATAATTTAAGAAAAATGTGAATGATGGAACTTAAACATAATACACATAGTATAATTTAAGAATCGTATGCATAATATAACTTAATCATAATACACATAGTATAAATTGAATGTTAATATAACTATAGAGAACTTAATATAGTTATATTAACATTAGTAGTGAATGAATATCATTCATTGACATAAAGAACTACCCATGATATACTGTGAACAATACAAGAAAGGAGGAGTTTAGATATGACAAATATAAAAGAAAAATCAAGAAAAACATTTAATAATCAAGCAGATACCTATGACCAAGATATAAAGGGACAACATGCAAGAAATCTTTATCCAGTTTTACTTAAAACACTTTCAGATATTTCATATGATACTATTTTAGATTTAGGGTGTGGGACAGGAGCAGTATTACAAGCTATTTTAAATGAAGATTGTAGGAAAAAGGCTTATGGAATTGATATTTCTGAGAATATGCCAAATATAGCAAAAAATAAACTAAAAGGGAATGCTACCTTAGTTTTAGGAGATTCAGAGTATTTGCCATTTGAAAATGAATTTTTTGATGTTGTATATTGTAATGATTCTTTTCATCATTATCCTAAACCTAATAAGGTATTGTCAGAGGTATGTAGGGTATTAAAGCCAGAAGGAACCCTAATAATTTGTGACTGTTGGCAACCATTTTTATTTAGACATATAATAAATATTTTTATGAAGTACAATAAAGATGGAGATGTAAAAATGTACTCAGAAAAAGAAATATGTAAATTGTTAGCTGTAGATTTTAGAAACATTGTGTGGAAGAGCGTGAATCATACTTCATATATTGTGACCAGCATAAAATAAGAAAGTATAAAAGAAAAACACATAGAGAAAAACATATAAAGAAAATTACATAAAATAAAACATAAAAAATAAAAAAGTATAAAAAATAAAAAAGTATAAAAAAATAAAAAAGTATAAAAAATAAAAAATATGATACTTTATAATTTTGTAAATTTTTAACTCAAACCTGTTTAAATCTCAGGTATTTTTTAAAATTAATTAATGAATGAAATTCATTCATAAAGAGAAGGACACATGAGTACAAAAATGGATTTTATCACAGAGGATAAAAAAAATGTATAACAAAGATGTCTTTGCCATTAATAGTAGCTATGTTTTTAAACATGGCATATAATCTAGTAGACAGTATATGGATTGGTAATTTATTAGGAGAGACTGCTATGGCAGTACTTACAACTTCCACGCCAATTATTTTAACTCTGACATCTATAGCTATTGGGGCTACAAATGGTATATCTATTTTACTTTAGCAAGCAATTGGGGGCAAAAGAGCATAAAAAAGCAGAAAGTTTGATTTATACTTCGTTTTTGGTATCAATAATATTTTCATTGATTATTACTGGAGTTATTGAGCTATTGTTACCATCCATCTTAAAAATATTGGTCAAGTTATAATAGAAGATGGTTATGCTAAACCTGTTTAATTTATAAAACTATAAAGGTTAGATTAATATTTATATAAAAATTGAGATGATTTTAATATAAAAGATATATTTAAATAGAATATAAAATTATTTTTAACTAATACTTCCAAAAATGTCCAATTGAATATATAATGTAATTATAAAAGCAAGCTATTTTTATAGTAGTGGTTAATTCTCTAATAAGGAGGGTGTAAAATGGCTAGTATGATTATGGAAGTTGTAGGAGTATTGTTTATAGTAATTGGATTAATTTTGACATTTGTTGAGATAAAAGGAAACTTCCCTTCTTTTTATGGTTTTGGTCAGAATGCTATAGGTAAAAATGCTATAGGAATTATAGCAGCAGGAATAGCATTAATTTTCTTTAGAAATGGTATAGACAGCATAGATTCTATAGCTACTTATGGTATATTTTTAGCGATAGAGCTTGTTGTAATCTCTGCATATTTCTTAATAAGAAGAAAGTTTTGTAGAGAAGATAAAAATTTAAGAGTTAACTAATAAAGTTGTCTACTATAAAATTAGAAAATTCAAAAAATAAATAAAATATTGCTTTTAAGTATTTAAAGTTCAAGAAACTATATTCTATATAAAAACAGAATGTGGTTTCTTTTTTTAGTGCAATAGCTTTAATAAAATTCTAATTGTAGAACAGGGTATAAAAGAAGGGGTCTTTCGTTATAAAAATGTGGCTTTAGATACTAAGTTCTTGGTGTTTGGTATTATTCATACTTTTAATGGGGCTATTTCCACATCATTCAAAGACAAATTATCTATAAATGATAATATTCTAAAAGGAAGTGTTGGAGTTGCACCAAATGTTACAGTTAAGCTGGAAAGTCGAAATGGAAATATAAAGGTTGATAAATAAAAATAGACAAAAGAATTATCAATTTTATAAAGTTCATAAAGTAGAGAATTATAAATTGAATAAATAAAACAATACTATAATAAATATTTTTTGTATACATAATTTTAATAATATGATGAAAAACTTTTAAATAACTTTATTTAAAAGTTTTTTTATTTCCACAAATAGAGATAGAATCCCAAAAATATATAAAAAAATCCATTATAACAAAAAATTAAACAAAAATAGTATTGACCTTTGTGTTGCACAAAGATATAGAATTCTAATCAAAGGAAAATGGTTTTTAATAGAAAAAGTTTTGACCAAAAACAAATCATACAAAGGAGAAATTATTATGAAAAATGAAAGTATAAGAGAAAATATGTCAGTATTTGGAGAGGTAATACAACCTTATGAAATTCAAGATTTCCTTAGGTTAATCAATTTAACAAAAACAGCATTTAGCCAAGAACTTAGCAAAATAGAAATAATGCCAGGCGGGCTTACAAATAAAAACTTTAAGCTTGAGATTGAAGATGGCACTCAAATAGCAATGCGTGTAGCAGGAGTAGGAACAGCAGGATATATAAATCGTCCAGCAGAAAAGCACAATGCTTCTTTAATGTCATGTCTTGGAATAGCTCCAGAAATATATTACTATGACCCAAAAACAGGTTCACAACTTTGTGAATTTATAAAATCAGATACAATGCATGCAGAGGATTTTATAAATAATTCAGATGTAGTCATGAAATCAGCAGAAATTATGAGAAAATACCATGATAGTGGAATGGAGTTTAAAAGTGTATTTAACCCAATAGCTAAGATGAAAGAGTACATACAAATACTTAAAGAAAATGGTTTTGATAAGAGATATGATGGATGGGATAGCATAACAGAAAAAGTAGATATAATAGAAGTTGCTTATCAAAATAATCCACAAAAATTAGTTCCTTGTCACAATGATACACTAGCAGAAAACTTTATGTATGATGGAAAAGTTATGCGTGTAATAGACTGGGAATACGGTGGAACAAATGATAGATTTTACGATATGGCATGTGTGTGTGTGGAAAATCCTCTTCCAAAAGATAAAGAGGAGCTTTATGTAAGAACATACTTTGGCGGAGAACCAACAGAAGAACAAAGAGCAAGATTGCTTACAAGTAAGTTTTTAGTTAATGCACACTGGTCTTTATGGTCATTAGTTCAAATAACATATGGTAAAGACCATGACTTCTATTGGGAATATGGAAGAACTCGTGCAGCTGATTGTATAGAGTTTATGAAGGATGAAAACTTTGAACATTACTTAGATATAATAAATGACCCTAACTTTACAGAATCTGTAGAACCACTAGCATAAGAAGTATTTATTATGAGAAATATTAAATAAAAATTAAGTAATAAAGAGCTGATTAATGTTTTTAGTACATAGGGGGTACACTGTATGGAATTATTAGGAGACTCAGTACTGTATATCATCATGGCTTGTTGTGTAGCTGGAGGTTTAGCAAAGATTTTCAAAGAAGAATCGGAGCTAGCTAAATCTTTTGATGAAGGCTTACATACTATGGCAACGATGTTTATACCAATAGTAGGTCTTATGGTATCTGTTCCGTATCTAAAGGTCGGGGTAGAGAAAATATTTGGAAAGTTGTTTAGTATGTTTGGCGCAGACCCAGTGGTAGCAGCAGCTATGATTATGCCACCAGATTGCGGTTCATATGCTTTAGCTATAGAAATTGGGAAAACAAGTGAAATATTAGTGATAGTATTAGCAGTTGGATTTATGTGTGCATCGACAGTGGCATTTAATATTCCAATAGGACTTTCAATTTTAGATAAAAAAGATTACAAGTACCTAGCTTTAGGAGCTATGTCTGGATTTTTATCAGTACCTTTTGGAGTATTCACGTCATATATGGTTGCATTACTTACAAATCCTACAATACGTACAACACTTTCTACAGTAGGAAATTCTAATTATACTTTAAATTTAAGTATGCTAATGATTTTCCAAAATCTAATTCCTATTGTTGTGGTGTGTGTGTTGCTTGCATTAGGGTTAAAATTGTTCCCTAATGGAATGATAAAAGGATTCATGTATTTTGGAAAAGGTCTTACAAGCATATTAATAATAGTCGTAGTATCATCTATTGTTGAACACTATACAGGTATTTTCACTAAAGTATTTGGAAGTTGGGGATTTGACCCAATGTTTGCAGATGAGAAAGAAATGTTTAGGTCTATTGAGCTTCTAGGGAGTATTGCAATGATGCTTTGTGGAGCATTCCCAATGGTTTACCTTATACGTAAGTATTTTAAAAAGCCACTGGAAAAGCTTGGTTCAATAGCTGGGCTAGATAGTGCTGGTAGTGCTGGATTAGTTGCATGTATGGCAAATGGTATCGCAATTTTTGGACTAGTCAAAGATATGAAACCAACAAGTAAAGTAATATCTATGTCGTTTTTAGTTTGTGCAGGATATTCTTTAGGAGATTTTATAGCTTTCAATGTCAATTTCCAACCAAACTTGGTTATTGCAATACTTGTTGGTCAAATAGTAGGTGGAGTAATAGGTATAATATTTGCAAAATTAATTGCAGTTCCATACGTTCTTAAGATGGAAAAAGAAGATGAGGTAGATGAAGCTTAGAGTAAAATTGATAAAAAAATAACAAAAACAAAGAAAATTAAGGGGAGTAGTTATGATTAAATATAAAACAATAAATTCTTTAAAATCACCTAGATTTGCAGGAATTAAAACATTCATGAGATTACAAAATGTAGTTACAACAGACGATGTAGATTTTGCTGTTGTTGGTATACCATTTGATTCATGTGCTACATTTAGAGTTGGTGCTAGATTTGGTCCATCATCAATAAGAGAAATGTCAGTTCTAGGTTGTAAACCATATAATCCAGTTCTTGATGTTGGTATATTTGACTATTGTTCTGGGGTAGACTATGGTGATTTAGGCTCTGTACCAGGATATGTAGAAGATACATTTGATGTAATTACAGAGGGGATGTTACCTATCTTTGAAAATGGTGTAGTTCCAATAGCTATGGGAGGAGACCATAGTGTAACATTACCAGAATTAAGAGCTTGTCATAAGGTTCATGGACCAGTTGCTTTAATACACTTTGACTCTCATTATGATACAATAGCAGAATATTTTGGAAAGCCTTATAGTCATGGAACACCTTTCTACCATGCTGCTAAAGAAAATCTTGTTGATACATCTAAATCAATTCAAGTTGGAATAAGAGAAGGTTATTATGGTGAAGAAGATAAGTACCACTCAACTGATTTAGGGTATGAAGTTTTAAAAGCTGTTGAATGTCATAAGATGACTACAGAAGAAATAATAGAAAGAATTAAACAACGTGTTGGTGATTCAAAAGCATTCCTTACATTTGATATAGATTTTGTTGACCCAGCATATGCACCAGGGACAGGAACTCCTGTTATAGGCGGATTCTCATCTGCCCAAACATTAGAAATAATAAGAGGATTAAAGGAGTTAAATATAGTAGGCTATGACCTTGTTGAAGTTGCGCCACAATATGATGCTGGAAATGTTACTTCACTTACAGCTGCGGGTATAATGTATGAATTTATATCTCATATAGCTTATAAGAAAAAGCATAACATAAAGTATTAATATACAAGATTCTTGACTTTACTAAAATCCAATATTTACTAAAATAATGTCATAACGAAATATTGAAAGCTTAATAAAAGCTCCATAGATTGTTCTGTGGGGCTTTTGCTTAACAATTGTTTAATTTTAAATAAGTTTTTATAAAAGAGGAGATTAGATTGAATAATTTTGAAATAAAAACCAAAGTAAAATTTGGAGTAGGTTCTTTAGAATATTTACAAGAGATAAAAGATAAAAAAGTGTTGGTTATAACAGACCCTTTTATGGTTAAATCAAAAACTATAGATAAAATCTTAGTAAATTTAAAACACAGTACATATGAAGTATTTAGTAATATAGTACCAGACCCACCTATAGATACAGTAGTACAAGGCATAGAAGTATTAAAAAATATAAAGCCAGATACAGTAATAGCTTTAGGTGGAGGTTCTGCAATAGATGCAGCCAAAGCTATAAAGGATTTTTCAAAGCAAATTTTAAGAACTAATGAAATCGAATTTATTGCTATCCCAACAACAAGTGGAACTGGCTCAGAAGTAACATCATTTTCTGTAATCACAGATAAGCAAAAAGGTGCAAAGTATCCTCTAGTGTCAGATGAATTAATTCCAGACATAGCAATACTAGACCCAGAGTTGGTTAAAACAGTGCCAGATTTTATAACAGCAGATACTGGAATGGATGTTTTGACACATGCATTAGAAGCATATGTATCAGTAAATTCTAATGATTTTTCTGATGCACTTGCTGAAAAGGCAATAAAACTAGTATTTGAATATTTATTGAAAGCATATAAGGATGGAAATGATTTAGAGGCTAGAGAAAAAATGCATAATGCATCTTGTCTAGCTGGAATGGCATTTAATCAAGCATCATTAGGAATAAATCACTCCATAGCACATGTTCTAGGTGGAAAGTTTCATATACCACATGGAAGAGCAAATTCAATATTATTGCCACATGTAATAGAATACAATGCTAATATCACAGGATATTTAAATACAGACTACTCATTATCAGCAAAAAAATATACACAAATATCAAAGTTAATAGGACTGAGTACCTCAAATACAAGAAGTGGTGTAAAGAGTTTAGTTAATGAAATAAAGAAATTACAAAAAGAACTAAACATGCCAACTAAATTGAGAGAATGCAATGTAAGTTTTGAAGAACTAAGTAATTTACAGAGTGAAATAGCAGTTTTGGCTATTCAAGATGGATGTACTAATGCAAATCCTAAAGTTCCCATAGAAGAAGACATAATAGAAATACTAAATAAAATTAAGTAAAAATGTGATAAAAATTAGGGGGCAAAATTGAACGAAGAAACTAAACAAAGAATTATACAAGAATATGTTCCAGGAAAGCAAGTAACACTTGCTCATATAATAGCTAATCCAAATGAGGATATATACAAAAAGTTAGGATTAATACTAGATAGAAAAGATGCAATAGGTATTCTTACAATAACACCGAGTGAAGCTTCAATAATAGCAGCAGATGTAGCAACAAAATCATCAGATATAACGCTTGGATTTATAGATAGATTTAGTGGGTCTTTAGTAATATCTGGAGATGTGAGTTCTGTAGAATCTGCATTAAATGAAGTATTAGAAGTGTTAGGTGAGATGTTGAATTTTTCATCAACTAAGATAACGAGGACATAAAATGAAAAATATAATTTTTATGGGAAAAACAAGTAGTGGAAAGACGACTCTTTGCCAAAAACTAGATGAGCTAGAGATTAAATATAAGAAAACACAGTCAATAGAAATTTATAAAAATGCAATAGATACACCAGGTGAATATATGGAAAATAGAGCATTGTATAATGCTTTAATAACTACAGCTGTAGATGCTAAAGTAGTGGCTATAGTTTATGATGCAACTCAAGAAGAAAATTATATGGCACCAGGTTTTGCAAGTATATTTTGTAAAGAAACTATAGGCATTCTGACTAAGATAAATAAATTAGATAAAAATCAAATAGATTTAGGAATAGAAAGATTAACGTTAGCAGGAGTCAATAAAATATTTAAAGTAGACACAATAGATGATGTAGGTATAGATGAATTATTTGAATATTTAAATGAGATAAGCTCATTGGAAGAAAAATATTGATAGTCTATAGAACAATCTAACTTCTTTGTTTAAGAAATACTTTTAAATTATGAGGTGAGAAAATGAGAGAAGAGTTATTAAGTGTTGGGATAGATATTGGGACAAGTACTACTCAACTAATATTTTCTAAATTGATAGTTGAAAACACTGCATCTAGTTTTTCAGTACCTAGGATAAGTATAATAGACAAAGAAATTGTATATAAAAGTGAAATATACTTTACACCTCTTATCTCCAATAATGAGATAAATGGAAATGAAATAAAAAACATAGTTGATAGTGAATATAAAAAAGCAAATATATCTAAAGAAGACATACATACAGGTGCAGTTATTATAACTGGAGAAACTGCAAGAAAAGAAAATGCAAATTATGTACTTCATAATTTAAGTGGGTTTGCAGGAGACTTTGTGGTGGCAACAGCAGGACCAGATTTAGAAAGTATCATATCTGGCAAAGGAGCAGGGGCCCATATTTATTCTAAAAATCATTCAACTAATGTTGTAAATTTAGATGTAGGTGGAGGAACTAGCAATTTAGCTTTATTTAAAAGAGGTGAAGTATTAGATACTGGCTGTCTAGATATAGGTGGGAGACTTATAAAAATAGACAAGCATAGTAAAAAAATAACTTATATATCACCTAAGATAGAAAAAATCATAAAAGATTATAATTTAGGTCTTCAAATAGGAACTATAGCAACCATAGAAAACACAAAGCCAATAATAGATATAATGGTTGATTTAATATTACAAAGTATAGGAATAAAAAAGAAAACGAGTCTATTTGAGTTTATGGTAACTAATAAATCTATAAACTTAAGTGAAAAGATAGATAACATATCTTTTTCTGGTGGGGTCGCTGATTATATCTACTATGATAAAAAAATAGATGAATATTTTAAATATGGAGACTTAGGTATTTTATTAGGGCAAGCGATAAAAAATTGTGATGAACTAAAAAAAATAAATGTAATAACTCCATTAGAAACTATTAGAGCTACAGTAGTAGGTGCTGGTTCTCATACTACTGAAGTAAGTGGAAGTACTATAACTTATACAAGTGAAGATTTTCCACTTAAAAACTTACCTGTTTTAAAACTATCACGAGAAGAAGAAAGTAGCAATGAAAAGGCATTAAGTGAAAGTATAAAAAATAAGTTAAATTGGTTTAAGTTAGAAAATGACTTACAAAAAATTGTTATCGCTATAGAAGGAAGTAAAAATCCAAGCTTTTTAGAAATTCAAGAGTATGCACGTGGATTAGTGAGTGGTATGGAAGAAATTATAGAAAATGACTTGCCATTTGTAGTAATTATAGAAAATGACATGGCAAAAGTATTAGGACAATCTATTTGTGCAGTTTTAGATTACAAAAAAGATATTATTTGTATAGATAGTATTAAGGTTGAAAATGGAGACTACATAGATATTGGAAAGCCAATAGCTGAAGGTAAGGTGTTACCTGTAGTAATAAAGACATTAGTTTTTAATTAAAAAAGGGGGTAAGGAGATGATTTTAAAGACAAAATTATTTGGGCGTACTTATCAGTTCAAAGGATTATATGATGTAATGGCAAAAGCAAATGAAGAAAAGTCTGGTGATAAGTTAGCTGGTCTTGCAGCTCAAAGTGCCGAAGAAAGAGTGGCAGCAAAAGTAGTTTTATCTCATATAAAATTAGAGGATATAAGAAACAGTCCCGCAGTTCCTTATGATGAAGATGAGGTCACAAGAATAATTCAAGATGGAGTAAATGAAAAAGTTTATAGTGAAATAAAGGACTGGACTGTTTCAGAACTTAGAGAGTGGCTATTAGATAGTGAAACAAGTAGTTTAGATATAAAAAGAGTTTCAAGAGGATTAACTTCAGAAATGATAGCAGCAGTTGCAAAGCTAATGTCAAATATGGACTTAGTTTATGCAGCAAAAAAAATTAAAGTTACAGCTCATTGTAATACAACAATAGGAGAAGAAGGTACTTTATCAGTTAGACTTCAACCAAATCATCCAACAGATGACCCAGATGGAATACTTGCATCACTTCTAGAAGGATTAACTTTTGGAATAGGTGATGCAGTATTAGGATTAAACCCAGTTGATGATTCAGTTGAAAGTGTAACTAAAGTATTAAAGAGATTTGAGGAAGTAAAACAAAAATATAAAATACCTACTCAGACTTGTGTGTTGGCACACGTTACAACACAAATGGAAGCTATAAGAAATGGTGCTCCAACAGATTTAATATTCCAATCAATAGCTGGTTCTGAAAAAGGAAATGAAGCTTTTGGATTTAATTCAGAAACTATTGAAGAAGCAAGAAATTTAGCTTTAAAGCATGGAACAGCTACTGGTCCAAATGTAATGTATTTTGAAACAGGGCAAGGCTCAGAGCTTTCTTCAGAAGCACATCATGGGATAGACCAAGTTACTATGGAAGCTAGATGTTATGGATTTGCTAAAAAGTTTGAGCCGTTTTTAGTAAACACAGTAGTTGGATTTATAGGGCCAGAGTATCTATATGATGCAAAGGAAGTAATGAGGGCAGGACTAGAAGACCACTTTATGGGTAAATTACATGGATTACCAATGGGTGTTGATGTTTGCTATACAAACCATATGAAAGCAGACCAAAATGATATGGAAAATTTAGCGATATTATTAACTACAGCTGGATGTACATATTTTATGGGCATACCTCATGGAGATGATGTAATGCTTAACTACCAAACTACAGGATACCATGAGACAGCATCACTTAGAGAAATGTTTGGACTTACAGGAATAAAAGAGTTTGATGCTTGGATGGAACAAATGGGCTTCTCTAAAGATGGTAAATTAACAGAAAAAGCTGGAGATGCATCAATATTATTAGGGTAGGAGGTCTTAAGTATGAATGAAAAAGATTTAAAAGCATTAGTAGAGCAGTTAGTAAATCAAATGGCTGGTCAAATTGATTCTAGTGTTGTAAATGAAGTTGTTGAAAATACAGTAGACAAAGTAAATAAAAGTACAATAGACGATGATGCTTGCATAGAAGATATAACGGAAATAGATTTAAAAAAGCAATTATTAGTAAAAAATCCTAAGGATGCAGAAGCCTATTTAGATATGAAATCTAAAACTCCTGCAAGAATAGGTATAGGTAGATGTGGAGCTAGATATAAAACAGAAACAGTTTTAAGATTTAGAGCAGACCATGCTGCTGCACAAGATGCTGTTTTCTCTTATGTAGATGAAGATTTCGTGGAAAATAGCAACTTAATAAAAATAGAAACTTTATGTAAGGATAAAGATGAATTTTTAACTAGACCAGACCTTGGAAGAAAGTTTTCAAGTGAAACTATAAATTTTATAAAAACGCAAATAGGTACAAATCAGAAAGTATTAATAATGGCAGGAGATGGACTAAGTTCAGCTGCTATAGAGGCCAATTCAAATGACTGTATTATGGCTATAAAGCAAGGTTTAAAGATGTATGGAATTGAAGTGGGAGATATTGTATTTGTTAAACATTGTAGAGTTGGGGCTATGGACCATTTAGGTGAAGAGTTAGACTGTGAAGTTGTATGTGTGTTAATTGGAGAAAGACCAGGTCTTGTTACAGCAGAATCTATGTCAGCATATATTACATATAAGCCTAAAGTTGGTATAGCAGAAGCCAAGAGAACAGTGGTGTCAAACATCCATAAAGGTGGAACTACTGCTGTTGAAGCAGGTGCACATATAGCTGAACTTATAAAAACAATTTTAGATAAGAAAGCTTCTGGAATTGATTTAAAATAATAACTTAAAGGAGTACAAGTTATGAAAAATGATGTAATTCGTCCTAAAATACTGGGAATTAAAATGATTTCAAACATAAGTCCAGAAATGGCACAAAAGCTAGAATTAAATTCTGACCATAAAAGTTTAGGGTTTATAACTGCTGATTGTGATGATGTGACATATACTGCCCTTGATGAAGCAACTAAAGCTTCAGAAGTTGATGTTGTATATGCAAAGTCAATGTATGCAGGTGCTACAAATGCTTCAACAAAACTTGCTGGTGAGGTATTAGGTATAATAGCAGGACCAAGCCCAGCTGAAGTAAGAAGTGGATTAAATGCAGTAGTTGATTTTATGGAATACGGAGCAACTTTTATAAGTGCAAATGATGATGATTCAATAGTATATTATGCTCACTGTGTATCTAGAACAGGAACATATCTTTCTAAAGTGGCAGGAATCAAAGAAGGAGAAGCCATAGCTTATTTAGTAGCACCACCTTTAGAAGCTATGTATGCACTAGATGCAGCATTAAAAGCAGCAGATGTAAGTCTATGTGAATTATTTGCACCTCCAACTGAAACAAACTTTGGTGGAGCATTACTTACAGGTTCTCAATCAGCTTGTAAAGCAGCTTGTGATGCTTTTGCTGAAGCTGTTAAATCTGTAGCTGATGACCCAACAAGGTTTTAAAGATAAATGAATGCTGTAGGTTTAATAGAAGTAATAGGATATGTTGCTGCAATAGAGGCATGTGATGCATGTGTAAAGTCTGCTAGTGTAAATATACTTAGCATTGAAAAAGTAGGAGCGGGAATAGTTACATTAACAATAGTTGGAGATGTAGGCGCAGTTAAATCAGCTATAGAAGCTGGAGAAGTAGCTGTAAACAAGGTTGGAGTATTAAGAGCAACTCATGTAATACCAAGGATACATAAAGAAGTAGCTGATAATTTATTTAAAAAAGAAGAAAGAATTACTCAGAAATATAATGAAGTTAGCGAAATACCAATCAAAGAAAATATGAAGATAGAAGAAAATGAAGATACAAATGTAGAAGCTTTAGAAGAAGATGTAAAAGTTGAAGAAAATGAAAATACAGAAACCTTAGAAGAAGACATAAAAATTGAAGAAAATGAAAATACAAATATAGAAACTTTAAATGAAGTAAAACCAGTAAAAGATGAGGTCACTAATAATAGAAATTTATTAAATATGAATATAAAAGAATTAAAAACTTTAGCTAGAGAATACGATTCTTCTTTGACTAATAAAGAATTAAATTCTTTGAGAAAAGAAGACCTAGTAGATTTAGTTTATAAATTGATTAGAGAGGATAAATAAAGATGGAAATTTTAGATAAAGATTTATTATCTATACAAGAAGTTAGAAATCTTGTAAAAAAAGCTAAAGAAGCTCAAGTTAAACTTTCCAGAATGAGCCAAGAACAAATAGATAAAATAGTTAAGTCAATGGCAGAGGCAGCATATGAAAATGCTGCTAAATTGGCTAAAATGGCCAATGAAGAAACTGGGTTTGGAAAATATGAAGATAAAATAGTTAAAAATACATTTGCATCTAAAATGTTATATGAAGCAATAAAAGATATGAAGACTATTGGGATAATAGGTGAAAATAAGGCAGAAAAAACGGTTGATATAGCTACACCAGTAGGAGTAGTAGCAGGGCTTATACCATCAACAAATCCAACATCAACAGTAATCTACAAAGCTATGATTTCTATAAAATCAGGAAATTCAATAATTTTCTCACCACATCCAAATGCAAAAAAATGTATACTTGAGACTATAAAAATAATAAGTGAGGCAGCTATAAAAGCAGGAAGTCCAGAAGATATTATATTAGGTATAACTAATCCCAGCCTTAAAGGTACTAATGAATTAATGAAGCATAAGGATACTAAACTTATTTTAGCAACTGGCGGAGAGGCTATGGTTAGAGCTGCTTATTCATCAGGAACACCTGCCATAGGAGTAGGACCAGGAAATGGACCAGCATTTATAGATAAGAGTGCAGATATTAAGTTAGCAGTTAAAAGAATATTAGATTCTAAAACTTTTGATAACGGTGTAATATGTGCATCTGAACAATCTATAATAGTAGAAAAATCTATGGAAGATATAATTGTTAATGAACTGAAAAATCAAGGGGCTTATTTCTTAAATGAAGAAGAAAGTGAAAAGCTGTCTAAATTTATATTAAGAGCAAATGGAACAATGAATCCTCAAATAGTTGGAAAGAGTGTAGAAACACTTGCTAAATTAGCTAATTTAAGTAATGTGCCAAGTTATGCTAAAGTACTTATAGCAAGAGAATCTAGAGTAGGAAATGATGTAGCTTATTCTAGAGAAAAACTGACTCCAATACTTGCATTTTATGTAGAGGAAAATATTGAATCTATTATGCAAAAATCTAGAGAGATACTTTTAAATGAAGGTGCTGGTCACACATTCTCAATGCATGCTAATGATGAGGAACTTGTAAAGAAATTTGCACTTAATATACCAGTATCAAGAATAATAGTAAATGCACCATCTGCACTTGGAGGAATAGGTGGAGCAACAAACTTATCACCAGCTTTAACATTAGGGTGTGGAGCTATAGGTGGAAGTTCAACTTCAAATAATGTAGGACCATTAGACTTATTAAATATAAAGAAAATAGCCTATGGAGTTAAAGAAATAGAAGAACTTAGAGGTACAAATTCTAAAGTAGAAAAATCAATATTTGACTCTATGGATAGAGAAGAACTAATAAATGTATTAGTAAAAAAGATAGCTTTAGAGCTATGTTAGATTTTGAAAAACTAAAATAATTTTAAAAAATATTAATATAAAATTTTGGAGGTAAGCATTATGGCAAATGCAAACGCATTAGGGATGATAGAAACTAAAGGATTAGTAGGAGCAATAGAAGCAGCAGACGCAATGGTTAAGGCTGCCAATGTTCAATTAGTTGGAAAAGAGCAAGTAGGTGGAGGTTTAGTTACAGTAATGGTAAGAGGTGATGTTGGAGCTGTTAAAGCTGCTACAGATGCAGGTGCTTCTGCTGCGGAGAGAGTTGGAGATTTAGTATCTGTTCATGTTATACCAAGACCACACTTTGAAGTAGATGCTATATTACCAAAAGTAAATGTTGATTAATAAGTTTATATAGTAAATAAAATTTAAATTTGATAAAAAGGGGATGTCAATATATTTTGAGGGGTCCCCTTTTATACATCTAATAGGAGATGTGATAAAATGAGTGTTTTAACAGAGAATCAAATAAGAAAAGAAATGCGTGAAAATAAAGGGAATATAACTGAATATTACATTGAAAAAGGTCAAATTATAACTCCTTTAGCAAAGTCTTTTTTAGCCGAAAAAAAGATTGAAATAAAATATATTGATAATATTTCAAATGAAAATAATAAGAATAAGGAAGCTATAAAAGAAACCGTAAGAGAAGAATCTTATAAGTACAAAACTGTATTTGGAGCTAAGTTAAATGAAAAGCCAGAACATATGACTCATTTAAATGGAGATATATTAGTATTTAAAGACCATAAAAGGATAATTTTAAGGGGAAAGATAGACTCGTTAGAATCAAAAATACTAGAAGTTCAAGTTTTATGCAACAAAAAGAGTCTTGGAAAATTAGTAAATGAATTACAAGAAATATTAGAGTTTGTAAGGAAAATAATGAGATGTGAAGTGTTAGAAGAAAAATTAGATAGCTTTAAGCTTTTAGGTCTATCTGAAAAAGAGTTGAGAGAGCATTCTCATAATCCTAAAAAATATTTTGGTATAGGTCATGAATTTCCAACTTATAAAATGGGTGAAGAAGTAGTACTCATAAATAGTATAAGAACTAGTACTAGGGAAGCTGAACTCTGTGCATATGAAGCGTTTAAAGGTGAATATGGAGAAGTTGAGAGAGAAGATTTAATAAAAGCTCTTAATAGATTGTCATCAGTGTTCTGGATTATAATTTATAAAATAAGAACTGGACAATACCAGTAGTTGGGGGAAGTTTATGGAAAACCTATTAAATGAAATAGTAAAAGAAGTAGTAAGTAGAGTTAAAAAAGAAGTATTTATAGAAGTTGAAGCGTCAGGAAGACATGTACATTTAAGTGAAGAAGATGTAGAAAAATTATTTGGTAAAGAATATATATTAACAAAATTAAAAGATTTATCTCAACCAGGTCAATATGCTTGTAAAGAAAGAATTACAATAATTGGACCAAAGGGTACATTAAAAAATGTTGTAGTCCTTGGACCTTGTAGAAAGAAAACACAAGTAGAAATATCACTAACAGATGGTTCCATATTAGGATTGAAGCCACCAATAAAGCAAAGTGGAGATTTAGAAAATACTTTAGGTATTAAAATAGCTACAGAAAAAGGAGAGATTGAACTTCAAAAAGGTCTTATGGTAGCAAAAAGACATATACACATGTCGATAGAAGATGCCAAAAAATTTAATGTGGGAGACAATGAGGTAGTTGAAGTTAAAGTATTTGGTAAAAGACCTCTAATATTTGATGATGTAGTTGTTAGGGTTAGCGATAAGTTTAAAACTTATATGCATATAGATTACGATGAGGCAAATGCATGCGCATATTCAAAAGGAAGTATTGCAAGGATAATAAAGAGATAGCTATATATCTAGAAAGGAAAGCTTATGGATTACAACAATCTTATAGAGATTATAGTAGAAGAACTTTACAAAAAAATAAATACTACGAATGTTGGATATATAGAAAATGAAAATAGAAAAAAAGTAATTATATTATATGAAAATGATAAAAGTAAATTTGACTTATTAAATGATAAGTTTAATATAGAAATGTTTGATAGTGCTACAAAAGATTGTGATGCAGTAATAGTATCAAAACTTTGTATGAGGGGTATTTGCAACTTAGCATTAGGAAATAGTTTTTCAAATGAAGAAAGATTTCTATTAAAAATGCTTATGAAAGGTAAGAAAGTATATGTGTTAGATGAAGGAATAGAATACAAACTCTATAAAGACACTGCACCTAAAGCACTATACAATAAATACAGAGCTTATGAAGAGGATATTTGTAGGTATGGAGTAAAGATTATAAAGAATTTAAATGAGATAACATTAAGTGAGAGAGCATTTAGTGAGGAAACGTTTAATAAAGAAATATTGAATGAAGAAATATTGAACGAAGAAAAAGTAAAAATAGATGATAATTTTAGCATAGATTTGACACAAAAAAGGCTTATATCTGAGTCTGATTTGAGAAAGCCTATGATAAGTGGAACTAAGGATATTATCGTAAGCAAAAATAGTATAATAACTCCATTAGCTATTGATTTTATAAGAATACATAATATAACAGTAAAAAGAATATAGTGGAGGAGACTTATGGAAATAGGAAAAATAGTTGGTAATGTATGGGCAACAAGAAAAGATGAAAAGTTAAATGGACAAAAATTCTTAGTTGTGAAACTATTAAATGCTAAAGATACATATAAAGAAGGTTTTTTAGTAGCAGCAGATAATGCAGGGGCAGGGAATGGAGATTTAGTTCTTATAACTAGAGGCTCTGCTGCTAGAACTTCAATAGAAAGACAGAGTGTTCCAATAGATGCAACTATAGTTGGTATAGTCGATTCTCTTGAATTTGCGGATGAATAACAAATGAGTAAAAGTATTGGTGATATAGAGATATAAGGTTAAGGAGGTAATAAGAGATGGATATAAGTACATTAAACAAAGATATGTTGGAAGTCTTAGTTAGACAAATAATAGAAGAAAATTTAAATGGTTCTAAAAATAATATAGATTTTAATAGACACAAAGATATAAGTGGAATAACTTCTATAAAATTACCAAGAGTAAAGGTAGATGAAAGTAATAGATTAGATACTGGTAATCCAAATGATATAGTTTATACAAAAGATTTATTTACTTTAGAAGAAAGTCCAAGACTAGGTTGTGGAATTATGGAAATGAAAGAAACAACTTTCGATTGGACCTTAAATTATGATGAAGTAGACTATATAATAGAAGGAACTTTAGATATATTAATAGATGGCAGAAAGATAACAGCATCTGAAGGGGAACTAATACTCATACCAAAAGGAAGTAGTATAAAGTTTTCAGTACCTAATTATGCTAGGTTTATATATGTAACATACCCAGCAGATTGGGAATCACAAAAGTAATAAAAAGACTATGGATAAAAGTAAGTAAAAAGGCTATGATAAGCTAACAATCATAGCCTTTATGTAATAGACTATATTTTTTTTACTGGAACTTGAATTTCCATAAGCGTTTCATTTAAGTAACTAGTAAGAGTCACATCTATTTTAAATATTTGATAAATATCGCCATTAAGGCATAGGTTGTGCTCACTCATATACTCTTTTATAAAATCAAAAGATGGATGGTATCTTTCAAGTTCATCACCATCATAATACATAGAAAGATATAACCCCCCTGGAACAAGTTTTTTTAAAGAGGACTGTATATCATCATCTTCTATGAATATAAATGGAGATAAAGGAATATAATCTTTAGATTCGTCTAAAATTAAATCATTACCATAAGCACCCACTCTATCGCTTGCAACAATTGGAGCAATCTCATTTAAATGAGATTCCAATTCAGTTACAGCAAGAGCTAATTCATGAGGTCCACCAGTTGGTTTATCAAAGGTAATCATATATCTATCTGGAAGTGTAAGTTCTGTAATTGTATTTACTGGAGATAGAGAATCTAGTTGTTTTAAAAATTCAACCTTTTTATTTAATACCTTTTCAAGCTCTATTTTTTCTCTGATTTCTGAGTGAAGTGTTTCTTGGTATTTTTCAAAAATTTCAATAGATTTTTTGAAATTTCTGTCATTAAAATAACTTGTAATATCATTAATACACATTCCTAATTGTCTTAGTTCTTTTACAGTTCCTAACTCTTCATATTGAAGAATAGAGTAATATCTATATTTAGTATTAGGGTCTACGTAGTTAGGTTTTATAAGATTTATTCTGTCGTAATATCTTAGTGTTTCACTTGTAAGGTTTCTAAGTTTTGCTAATTGGGTAATTGACAAAAGTTTATTATGCACAATATTTACCTCCTATTTTAAGCTAAAAATTTTTAAAAGGAAAGATAGGCTTTTAATAGACGTCATATAAGGTGTTTAAATAAACTTTTTAGGAAAATGTAAACTAATTTAATTTGATAATACTAAATTATATTAATTTTCTTAACATAATAATATCAAAAAATAGGCAAAAAGTGAAGTATAAAGAACTGATTTTCTATGACCATTTTTATGGGAAAGTAAATATTAATTGAAAGGTGAAGTGTTTGGTATCACTTAGGTTGTAACTAAGTAATTTATTTTATTAAAAAGCATACAATAATAATATTTTATATCAAAAAAGTAGGATTTAGTCAGCATTATTAATTTATATTAAAAAATATAAATTAAGTACTATGAAATTTCAATATTAGATGTAGCATAAAAATAATATTTAATATACAATAAAATATAAAAACACATATCCTAGAAAGAAGGTATAACATGGGAGAATTGAGAAAAATTCCTGGGGTAGGAAAGGAAACTGAAAAAGACCTAATAATGTTGGGATATACAACAATTGAATCCCTTAAAGATGCCAATCCAGAAGAGTTGTACCAAAAAGAATGCTTAATGAGTGGGCAACATATAGATAGATGTCAACTATATGTATACCGCTGTGCAATATATTTTGCATCAACAGAAAACCCAGACCCAGAAAAACTAAAGTGGTGGTATTGGAAAGACTAAAGAATAATTATGAAGGATTAAAGAATAATTATAAAAGACTAAAGAGTGATTATAAAAGAGTTAAATATCAGTTTTGAATAATAATTAAAACTATTATTTAGCTCCTTTATAATACCTCACTCATCATATGTATCTTAACATAATATGTATTTCAATCAATGAATTAAATTAATTAAGAGAATCATTTAAAGATTTTTCTTCAGATAGCCATTTTCTGCATTGTTCAATCTTTATTGTAGGGTCAAAACCTTGCTCTTTCCCCATATTTGAAAGCATATCACAAGGAAAAGTATCACATTCTCCACAATGATTAAGTTCTTTGCTTTCACAGCAAGTCTTAACCTTACATTCACCACCCCAAAATGGACCTTTCATTTGAGTACATCCTTTACAATTTACTTTCTCTTTTCTTGCACAACTGTTACAGAGTACACCACATCTTGATTCAAACATATAAACTCTCCTTTTCTAACACTTAAATATATTATAAAATTCTTTTAATTCTTCCTTTTCATCTGAAGATAATTGACTTTTTCTGATGCCTTGAATTGCACCTTCTAGTGAATATAGACGGTTAATACATGCAGAAGCATCAACAGATTTTATTTTTAACCATGCCTGTTTGCTACCTATTTCCTTTAACTGTTCATAGGTTGTGATTCCAACTTGGTTTAATTGACCTTCAACTACAGGACCTATATTTGGTAATTTAGAAAGTTCACCCATTATATCACTCCTTATATCTTAAATATTAAATAGAATTACCAATCATAGTTTATAACTACTGTTCAAAAAATTCCTTTGCATATTCTACAGTACCAGACACTTCTTTCAATCCATTGTCTAGTAGCTCTATAGCCATAAAATTTTCATCTGGCACTTCAAATGGAGCTTTTATATTAAACTTACTTGCTACTTGATAGCCAAACTTAGGATAATATTTGTCATGACCTAAAACTACACAACCTTTATATCCTTTTGACTTTGCAATTTTATGTCCTTCTTCAATTAACTTTGAACCTATTTTTTTGCCTTGGACACTTGGAGAAACTGCTACTGGTGCTAGTGCAAGTAGTACATCATTTTTAATCTTTATTTCTGTAAATAGAATATGCCCAACTATATCTCCATCATCTTCAGCAACAAGTGAAAGTTCTGGAACAAATCTAGTACTATTTCTTAATCGATTAACAAGGTTTTGTTCATCATGGTCAGAAGATTCTTCATTTGTAAATGCAGCTTTAATAACTTCATATACTTTATCTTTGTCACTGGCTTTTTCTTGTCTAATTATCATTTTAATTTATACTCCTGTGGATTAAATTTTTTTATCTGTTATATTAAAGCTAATTCTATTAAGGTTAATTCTAGAAAATGAAAATAGCAGTGTACTATAGCCTTATCAATAGTTTTATCACTTTTCATAATAAAATGCATTACACATCTAAGTGTTTTACCAAAATAGCAGTTCCATCTATTACATAATCTCCAGCTCCATAGAGAGATACATATTCATCTAATAAAAAATCAGTCATTGCCTTATCAGATTTCTTGAATCCAGATTTTTCATATGACATAATTGCAAATATAGGCAAGCTTTTTTATATTTTACCATACTACATCATGAAAGTCTTTTTTATTGATTAGATGGTCAAGAGGTGATTTGAATTATTTATCGTATATCCTTGATTTATTATAATACAATAGGATGACACCATCTTGTCATATATAATTTTATTGTAAGGCTAAGATATAACATCATTTTTTCTAAAGTTTCTCTTAGCGATTTCAGAAAATATTATAGTAGTGGCAAATGCAACACATATTGTAACTATAGTATCATTAACGTTTAAAGCAGATTGTTTTATAATACCCATAGCACTTCCTAACATAGAGTATGGGAAAAATATACCAATAGAAGGTTGTGCTATTAGTAAGCCCATTCCAAATAGAGAAAGGCAAAGACTGATACCAATAGGAGTAGCAAAACTTCTAATCTTTATAGATAGGTATAGTTGTATAGAAGCTATTGAAATTGAAATAATCCAACCCTTAACAATCCAGCCAGTGAGTTCATTAGGTACACTTTGGGAAAATCCAATCATATTTCCAGCAACTATGTAAAAAATAACGAAAACAATTTGAGTGATAGCCGTAAGTATTGAAATAACTATAAGTTTAGATAAAAAAATGTTTTTTAAATTGATTGGAAGTGTCATTACATTATTCCAATTATGATTCATATGTTCAAGTCTGCAAACATAGGCACAAAAGATTGCTATTAATATAGGAAAGAAAAACTCACCATAAAATAGACTAACTTGAGTCCACAAGCTATACCATTCTTTCTTAAGGATATCTTGATTTAGATAAAAGTTTCCAGTACCAATTAGCACACTTAGAAGTGGTAAAGCCAATAATATATACCATATAAAAGAATTTTTTAACTTTAGGATTTCTCCCAAAACTGATTTTCTTAACATTTAAATCCCTCCTATATTTCCTTTTTTAATAAATGATTTTTTCCAATATAATAAATTAACATTCCAACAAAGAAGATTAAAACAGTCATTGAAAAATTCATATTTACTTTGTAAACTGATGAACCAAGGGCAGTGTCATAAGCATAATTTAGAGGCGTTAATTCTATGTAATAAGACCATATAAATAATCTACGAATACCTTGAAAAAATAGTCCTGATGTTAAACCTATAAAGCTACCTAACATACCAAGTGTAACAGCAAGCATTTGATTTTGGAATACAGTTGCAACCCATTGGTGCAGTGCTATTATAGCTATACTAACTAGTATCGTACCTAAGGTATATTTGACAATTAAGGACATAGAAAATGGTTCGATAAAGTCCTTAAAAGATGCAAAACCTAAAATAGCCAATATTTGTATAAGTATAGATAATGATATCAAAATAGTAGAGCATAAAAATTTAGAAAAATAAATACTATTTAAGGGTGTAGCAGAAGACTTTAAAAGTTTCCATGTATCTCCTTTATGCTCTATATCGCTTATTCGGGAAGTAATTATTGATATTAAGATAGGAAAAAATAATCCATTTAAACTTGTAAAACTCATAATCATGTATGAATATTCAAATCCACTTAGCATGTCTGGATTCTTTGTAAGAGCTCTACTTGAATTCATGATACACCATATTATTTCAACAGCTACAAATAAAAATGTCATCAAAATAATTTTCTTTCTTTTAATTTTATAAAATTCTAAACTAAGATATTTCATTATAAAGTCACCGCCTTGCCAGTAAGTTCAAGGAATATATCCTCTAAGCTCTTTTTATGTTCTTCTATTCTAAATACATCCATATTTGAATGTACAAGTATGTTATTTATTTTAGCTACATCTGTATTTTTTAAATTTTCAATAGTTAAATATCCATCTTGTATAAGTGACATATATCCTTGTGTATTTAAAAGTTTTTGAGCAGATATTGGATTTTGTGTTTTAATAGCAATATGACTTTGACCTTTATCATGAAGTTCTTTTATACTATCTTGAAAAACAAGTTCACCATGATTTATTATTCCTATTGATGTGGCGATTTGGTCAATTTCACTTAGAAGATGACTAGAAATAAGAACTGTCATGCCAAATTTTTCTGGAAGAGATTTTATTAGTTCTCTAATTTCTTCAATTCCAGCTGGGTCAAGTCCATTTGTAGGTTCATCAAGTATCAATAGTTTTGGAAACTTCATTATTGCCATGGCAATGCCAAGGCGTTGTTTCATACCTAGTGAATATTGACTGACCTTCTTATTTTTCTGATTTTCTAGTCTTACTATTTTTAAGGCTTCATGTATATTTTTTTTAGGTAAATCTAATAGTCTTTGCATAATAGTCATATTTTCAAGCCCTGTCAAGTGTCCATAATATGATGGAGATTCTATCAATGAGCCAATATCATTTAAAATTGATATTCTGTTTTTATCATTTAACTCTTTACCTAAAATACTAATATTTCCTTGTGTAGGTTTTGCAAGTCCAAGTAGCATTTTAAGAGTAGTAGATTTACCAGCACCATTAGGGCCTAAAAAGCCATATACAGCTCCTTTTGGTACTCTAAGGTCTAAGTCTTTTACTCTAAATATTTTATTGTATTCTTTTGAAAGTCTGTTTGTTTTAACTATCATTTCCATATGTTTTATCCTCTTTTCTATAATTTAGTATGAATTTTTATGACTTACATATAGTAGTGTTTGTAGCTTATATTAATACAATAAAGTACTTACATTTCAGATAGCTGAAGTTTACCTTACGATAACCTTAAATAGTCTATTGGGGTAAAGTTATAAAAATGGGTATATGATATACTTATGGAGGGTGATGATTATGGAAACAATAAAGGATAAAAAAATACTTGTGGTTGATGACCATAAAGAATTATTAAAAATGATAGATGAAATCTTAAGAAAAGATGGATTTAATAGAATTTTTCTAGCCTCTAGTTATGAAGAAGCTGTGAAAGTATTTAAAAATATAAAACCAGACTGTGCAATTTTAGATGTAGTATTGCCAGATGGAGATGGATTTTCTATTATGAGAAAAATTAGAGAGACGTCTAAGATACCAGTTATTTTTCTTTCTGCAAGAGGAGAGGATGAAGATAGATTGATTGGTTTGGGTTTAGGAGCTGATGATTATATAGTAAAGCCATTTTTACCTAAAGAACTTACTTTAAGGTTAATAGGTATACTAAATCGTGTATATATTCCTATGGAAGAAGAGGAGTTGCCAGTATTTAAACTAGGAGATTCTGTTGTTGTAAATTTAAATACTGCATGTGTAAAAAAAGATGGACAAGAAATATCTTTAACTGCTAAAGAACATTCCCTGCTTTTAAAGTTGTATGAAAATAAAGGGCGAATTGTTACTAGTGATGCACTATGTCAAGCTATATGGGGGGATGACATGTATGGGTATGAAAATACTCTTATGGTACATGTTAGGAGAGTTAGAGAAAAGATAGAGGAAGCACCATCTTCTCCTAAGCATCTTCTTACAGTAAGAGGGCTTGGATATAAATTAATTGTTAATTGATTTATGCCATAGGAAGATTTCAAGAGGAGTGATTTAACTTTGGATAGTGTAAAATATATATTGAGGCGATTTATAGGTTCAAGCATCTTGATTTCATTATTTCTAATTATCTTAAACATAACAGGATTTTTGATATTTTCATACGTAACCTTTATATATCCATACTTGGGAGAATCGGATATAAGCACTAGCAGAGAGACTAAAGCAAATTTAATGATGCTTGAAGAAAAGTTAACCTCAAAAGATGGTAAATTTGTTTTGGATGAATCTAGCAAAGATGTGTTACATAAAAATCAAGCTTGGGCGATGTTAATTGATGATAATGGGGACAGAATATGGGAGTATGATTTACCCAAAGAAATACCAAAGCATTATACTTTAACGGATGTAGCTAAATTTTCAAAATTCTTTTTAAAAGACTATCCTGTGTATGTATGGGAGCATCCTGAGGGGCTTCTAGTTACAGGATATCCAAAAGACAAGTATACTAGGTTTAACCTTACTTATACCATTAGAGAAATAGAGCAATTTCCAAGGTTAATATTAGTTATGCTTTTGCTTAATGCAATAATTACTTTTTTAATAGCTTTGTTCATAGGATTAAAAATGGTAAAATCTATAAAGCCAATTATTACAGGGATGAAGCTTATTTCAAAGGGCGAGCCAGTATTTCTTCAAGAAAAGGGAATACTTAGTGATATTTCAAAATCTATTAACTCTGTATCTAGAGAATTACAGGAAAAAAATGCAAAGCTTAGAAAAAGAGAAGAAGCTAGGTCTAATTGGATTGCAGGAATATCTCATGATATAAGAACACCACTTTCAATGATAATAGGATATGCTGGAGAGCTTGAGGAAAGTAAAAATCTTTATCAAAGAGAACATGAGCAAGTATCTATTATATGTAATCAAGGTATTAAGATTAGGGAATTAGTAAGCGACCTTAACTTAGTCTCTAAATTGGAATACAATATGCAACCATTGGATTGTGGTAAAATTAGAGTTTCTGTTTTCTTGAGAGAGGTTGTTTCTGATTTTATAAATAATAATTTGGATAATAACTTTTATATTGAGATTAATATATTGGATGAAGATATTATTATAGATGCAGATAAAAAGTTATTAAAAAGAGCTATTAGCAATTTGATACAAAATAGTATAACTCACAATCAACATGGGTGTAATATAAATGTAGTTTCAAGGTCTGATTTAGATTTTTGCTATATAACTATTGAAGATGATGGAAAAGGTATGAGCAAAGATAAAATTAGTTATTTATTGAATAATCAATATAATTTGAGTGATGCATATGCTAAAGGTCAGAATCATGGTCTGGGTCTTTTAATAGTAGCAGGTATTATAAACGCACATAAAGGTAAATTAAATATCACAAGTGATGATTGTCATGGTCTAAAAATAACTTTAAAATTACCACTAGTAAAGTAAAATTTTATGATAAAATAATAAATAAGCGTGAACAATGAAAATATTTTGAAAATAATTTTATTATTTATTGACAAAAATGTTCTATCGTAGTAGAATAAATATAAATTCTTTTCTTGTCAAGTTTTATTAAATAAAATAGTAACTTTTGCTTTATGCGCTTAGAGCTAAGTTACTCATGGTATCAAAATTTTCATAGGAATAATATATTTTGGAATTATTGTAAGACTGTTAAACTCTTTAAATAGTTCCCTTTTTTTTAATATTTTTCAATAATACTTAAAATATTATTGACAAAAATATTCTACTAAAATAGAATTATAATATAGTAGTTTTTAATTTTGAGAAGAAGATAACCAGATTTTAAGAGCAGATTTAATTAGAAGAACTTTTATGTAATTATTAGAGGAATATTTTATTAGAACCTTGTATTTAGAGCGAAAGAGCATCTTAAATAGACATTTTTTGACCATATAAACTCTACTAAAGTAGAGTTTTGGTGTCTGATTTTTAGTGATATAAAGTATAGATGTCTAGATATGTTGAATTAAATTAGAGCTATAAAGAGCTGTTGAGGAAAAGGTTTGGATTATAAAAATCATAAATGAGAGATTCTTTTTTTAAAAGCTAGAGAAGCAATAAGTCAAAATTAAAAGAAGTAAGATTACTAAAATATAAATGCTTAAAACTAGAAAGAAAAATTTAAAAGAAGGGAGAGCTACTGAGACAAGTATCCAGAAGTATATAGCTGAGTACAAGATATTTCATAAAACTTAAGCAATATAAAGTAATTCTGACACTATTTACACATGTTTATTATGTACAAATAGCTAACTTTAGAATTTAAGATTGAGAAAATCTTATAAAATTACAGTAATTTAAATGAATATAACATCAATTAAATTGATGAAAATTTTACTGTGAATATTGCTTGTCTGTATTCTGAGTAGCAAAGGTTTATTATGCCAATAAAAAAGTTGCCACAATCAGAATTGAAGATAATGAAATTTATATGGAAAGTAGATTCCAAAATAACATCAAAAGATATTATTTTAGCTATGGAGCAAAAATATCAATGGAAGCAAACGACAACTTTAACTATTTTATCTAGATTAGTAGTTAAAGGATTTTTAAGTTCTAAAAAGGTAAATAAACATACACAGTATGAGATTTTAATTAATAAAAAGGACTACTTGAATGTTGAAACGAGAGAATTTTTTAGTAATATTCATGATTCCTCTATAAAAAGCTTATTATTATCACTTCATGCAGATGATAATATAAGTGAAAAAGATATACTTTTTATTGAAGAGTGGTTAAGAAGTATTAAATAAAAATAAGAAAATAAGATTAAAGAAAAATAGTAGCTATTTGTAAAATAAAACATGATACCTAAAAATATGAAAACTTATTTTTAGAAATTTTGTGAGCTTGTATAATATAAGTAAAACATTAGATTGGTGATTTATGTAATTTAATAGATTATATGTAAATTAAATATTATAAAAATACAATCTTAAAGCAAAATTAAAGCAAAATTTTGTATAATATAAACATAAATCATATACAGTATATTTATGATATGTAGTATATCTGTATTTGAAAATTATAAATTATAAGTGGATTGTAATATGAACCAAAATAAAATTAAATATGAGTGTAAATTAATGATGGACAATTCTATTAATTCAATATAAAAAGCTACCTTTAGTTATCAATTAAATAACTATATTTTAGGGTAGCTTTTTGCATATGGATTGTAGTTGTGTAGAATACATAATTTCATAATTTTTATAAATATGACATATAGCTTTCAAGTTTAAATTGGTACAATAAAATAATAATAAAAATTAGGGGGGATATTTATGAAATATCAATGTTCATTATTGGCAGTAAATGATGTAGAAGTGTCAAAAAAGTTTTATGGAGAATTGTTTGACCAAAAAGTTGTGTTAGATTTAGGGAAAAATGTAACTTTTAGTGGAGGATTTGCAATACAAGAGGATTTCGCATGGTTAACAGGACTAAATCCAGATACAGTTGTGAAAAAATCACACAATATGGAACTTTATTTTGAAGCTGATGATTTTGATAAATTTATTGAAAAACTTAAATCATATAAAGATGTAGAGTATGTTCACCAACCACTAAAATATGAATGGAAACAGAGAGTAGTGCGTATTTATGACCCTGATAAGCATATTATTGAGGTAGGAGAAGCTATGGAAGTTATAGCCAGAAGATACTTAGATGAAGGGTATTCTGTAGAAGAAGTTTCTAAGATTATTCAACATCCAATTGAATTTGTAGAGGAATGTAAAAGGAGTGAATAATTTTGTTACTAGTATTTTTAGATTAAAAATAAATCAAAAGTGGTGATTAAAATTGTATGAAAGAATGTTGAATAAAAGTGTTATGCCATCAGAAAAAGAGATTTCTGAGTATGTTGGCAAAAAACATTTTAATCTTATTTTGCATCTTGAGAATTTATTAGATAAAAAATATGATTTGCGTAAAGAATTAAGATTTCCTTTTGGAAATAATTATGGCTGGGGATATAAGTATTCACATAAAACAATGCATCTATTTTATGTGTTTTTTGAGAAAGATTGCTTTACAACAACTATTCAAATTGGAAGTAATGATGTAGACAAGCTATTAGATATACTGGATAACTTATTACCAAAGACAAATGAATTTTGGGATAAGCGATACCCTTGTGGAAGTGGAGGATGGATAAATTATAGAGTGGAGAATGAGAAAGAGCTTGATGATATTTTAAAGATTATTGAAGTTAAGAAAAAGCCTCCAAAAAATCTAATCATATAAAATAATAGTATTTGACAAGATTAATGATGTAAATTAAAATGAAAAGATATTTCTAGACAAGAGTATTGAGATAGAATGTATACTAGAAAAATAAACTATTCTTTAAAATAAGTGAGTATTTATAGTGTTTTGAGATATAGTTGATTTTTAAAGTATAAGTATACTATAGAACTCTTGTATAAATAGATATTAGTTAAATATTATTGTAAAGGAGTGATTAGTATTAAAGCAAAAGAACTTTATAAAAAGTTAGACTTAGAATTTGATATTAAAAATATTGATGATGATTGGAGTTTTATGAATTTTGAAAATGATTTTATTACTCCAGAGTTTAAGAAAAAATACATAGGTTTAGTATTAGATAATTCTCAAGACATTAATAAAGTATATACAGTTACTTTTCCAGATAAAGAAATAATTCAGCAAATCATAGATAAAGATGAAAGAGATATATTACTTTTTTCACACCATGCAATGGGGTATATAGCATCTGATGAAGGTTTTCCATTTCATGATATTCCACTATCTTATATGGAAGAGATGAAAAAACGTAGAATTTCTTTTTATGTATTACATTCTCCATTAGACAATTATAGTGATTATTCAACTTCTGTTAGTTTTGCAAATGCTTTAGGTCTTGAAATTGTCAAACCATTCTGCAAATATGATGATAAAATCAAGGTAGGAGTTATATGTAAAACATCCTTAAAGTCAGTAGAAGAGATTAAGGAGCTTGTTAAAAAAGCAGTTGGACATGATGTGAAACTATATGATTATGGAAGCTCTGTTTTAAAAGATGGTTTAGTAGCTATTGCAGCAGGGGGAGGAAGTTACCCATTTGTAGCAAGTGAAGTTGATGAGCTTGGTATAAATTTATATATTACTGGATTTACCAAGCCTTTAAAACATTTTGAACCAGTATTAGAATTTCATAGAATTGCAAAAGAGAATTTAATTAATGTTATAGGTGCTACTCATTATTCTACAGAAAAATTTGCATGTATGTCTTTAGTTAATTACTTCAAAAATCTAGGGCTAGAATCAGAATTCTTGGAAGGAAAGTATTATTTAGAAGATTTATAATAGATATTAAACAAAAATAGGCAGTCAGTAAAAATTTGTGTTTACTGACTGCCTATTTTATTGTTTTTAGAATAATATCTTAATTAGCTTTATAATGTAGTATCGTAATACTCTCTGGAGAATTTAAAGAAATTGTCTTGGAGTTAGATTTTTTAGATATTCCAAAATCTATTCATATCTGCTTCTTTATTTGTTCATATTTTATAGCTAACATATATCAAGGTTATTTTTCCTATTTCACTATAGAATACTTATTTTTCGATGTTTTTTTATAGTATTATTATGATAAACTATATTTTATAAGTATTTATTTTAAATTATTATAAATATTAATTTTAAAATAATAGAATTATTATATTTATGAGAATAAATGGTATAATAAAAGGTAAAGTGTCAAATATCCGCTAAACTAAATAGATTAATTAGTATATACATTAAAATATAAACAATTTAAATAAATAATAATTTATAAGGAAAGGAAAGATAGAATGGTATTTACGAAAAGTAATAAGTATGACAAAGAGTTCCTCATGAAAAATATGATGGGACCTAATTGTATAAAAATACTAGAGGAACTGACAAATAAGATAAAATTAGAAAAGGGAATGCGTATTTTAGATTTAGGATGTGGAAGAGGTATATCTTCTATATTTTTAGCAAATGAATTTGATGCAACGGTATTTGCAACAGATTTGTGGATAGAACCAACTGAGAATTATGAAAGATTTAAGGACTTTAACTTAGATAATAAAATATTTCCAATACAAGCAGAGGCACATGAATTACCTTACGCAGAAGGTTTTTTTGATGCAGTAATAAGTGTTCATTCTTATCACTACTTTGGAAATAAAGAAGGTTTTTTAGAAAATCACATATCGCCTCTTGTAAAAGAGGGTGGAATAATTGCAATGGCAATGCCAGGATTAAAACAAGATTTTGTAGATTGTATACCTGATGAACTTATTCCATTTTGGCAAGATAACATGAATTTTCATTCTCTTAAATGGTGGAATGAGCTTTGGTCAGAATCGGAGTCTGTGATTTTAGAGAAATGTGAAGCTTTAAGTTGTCATGAAGAAGCATGGCAAGATTGGCTAAACTGCGATAATTCTTATGCAAAAAATGATAAAAAAATGATGGAAGTAGAAGATGGTAAGTATTTTAATACAATTTCTCTAATAGCTAGAGTTAAATAAAAGTTGGAGTTAGATAAAGACTAGAGCTTGATAAAGATTTGAATCAGATAAAGATTAGAGTTAGATAAAAATTCAAATACAAAAATAATTATTCAAATATAAAGATGATTATTTAAATACAAAATGATTTTTTAGAGAATTTATACCCAATTGGACTATTTAGGTTGATTGGGTATTTTTATTTTGTAATAATATACTAAAAATAAAAATTTTATGTCACAAAGTACTTTTTAAATTGTCTAACTTAATATGGGGGTGAAATTATGAGTGAAAGTACACAAAATAATGTAAAAAAAGATGAAATAGAAAATTTGATAGATAGAGCTATTTTAGGAGACAAAAAATCTCTTGAAATTTTGTTATTGGATGTACAGGATTTAGTATTTAATTTATCCTTAAGAATGTTAGGTACTGTACAGGATGCAGAGGATGCCAGTCAAGAAATTATGATACGTGTAATTACTCATCTATCTACATTTAGAAAAGAAAGTTCTTTTTCTACATGGGTATTTAGGATAGCATACAATCATTTACAAAATTATAAAAAAAGTATGTTTTCTAAACAGCATTTAAGTTTTGAATATTATGGAGCTGATATCAAAAATGGCAAATCAAAAGATATACCTGATTTATCTCAAAATGTTGAAACTTCTATTATTGAAGAAGAACTAAAATATTCATGTACAAATGTAATGTTACAATGCTTGGATGTAGAGAGTAGATGCATTTTTATTTTAGGTACAATGTTTAAACTAAATAGTAAAGTTGCTGCTGATATTTTGGATATATCTTCTGAAGCATATAGACAGAGGCTATCACGAATTAGGAAGAAAATGGCCTCATTTTTAGATGAGTATTGTGGATTAAGTGGAAAAGGGGTATGTCAGTGCAAGAAGCGTATTAATTATGCAATAGTTAATCACCGTATAAATCCTAAAAACTTGGAGTATTCTAGTCTAGAAAAAGATGATGATAATACTATATTTAAATTTAAATCTGCTATGGAGGAAGCTGAAAATTTTTCAACAGTATTTTCAAGACTTCCATCATATTATTCTAGTGAAAAATTAAAAAAATTTCTAACAGATTTTTTACATTCAGACTGCTACTCAATAATTAAAAATTTATAAATACTTAGAAAATTTTTAAAATATGATGCAAAACTTTAATAAGTATTAAGTATGGGTATTAGAAGTTATTTAGATATGTAATTTTAAAAATTAATTAATGAGTATTTTAAAATAGCTATATGGTATTTGAGTATCAATCAAGTATTTAAATAATTTTTAAAAATATTAATAAAATTAATATAAAAAGGGAGAGAAAATTATGAAAAAAAATTGTATATTAGAGTTTTTAAATGCACTGAAAAACAATAATTCAAGAGAGTGGATGATGGAAAATAAAGAATGGAAAAAAGAATCTACATTGCAATTTGAACAGTTGGTACAAGATATAATTAATGCTTTAGCTTATCAAGATAAATCTATTGCACATCTAAATGCAAAAGATTTAATATTTAGGTTGAATAGAGATACTCGTTTTAGTAATGATAAATCACCTTATAACCCATCATTTAGAGCACATATTTCATCTGCTGGACGAGTACCAATTCCAGTAGGGTATTACATAGATATTTCTCCACAAAATATATTTTTAGGAGCAGGACTTTTTACACCACAGCTTTCAGATGCAACAACAAGAGTGAGGGATTATATACTTAAACATTCAGATGAATTAGAATCTATTTTGTATAATCATAAATTTTCAGAGAATTTTACTTTAGATGGCGAAAAACTAAAAAATATTCCAAGAGGATATCCAAAAGATTTTACTAAAGGAGAGTATTTAAAACACAAAAGCTGGTATATTGAATATCACTTACAGGATAGTGACTTAGACAATTTATATGAATTTTGTAAAATGGTTACTGATAAATTCTTACTTATGAAACCTTTTAATGATTATATTAATAAAGCTTTAGAAGGCTACAAAATGCCTAAGAGAAAAGCTTAAACATAAGAAATATGAGTAGAGTATAATCGGGGCATAATATTAGTAAAAGTTTAAAATATAGTACAGTTAAAGTGTAATAAAGTGTTAAAATATTTGACAAATCGAAGGGTTGCTCTTATACTCAATACAAGTAAGGTACCTTTTTAAAGGACTTATTCGAAAAAAATCATATAATTAGTAAAATGTATGATTACAAAATTAATAATTAATTTAGGAGGTAAAAATCATGAATGAAACTCAAGATGAAAATTTATTAGAGCAATTTTTTAAAGTACAATCGTTACTACATAAATTTCACCTTCAAAATCATAAATCACATGGTTTTTTTAGAGGAACGCATAGAGGTCAAGGAAGAGTATTATCTATGCTAAAAATAAAACCAGAAATTACTCAAAAAGAACTATCTTATTTGCTTGATATGAGACCTCAATCTTTAGGCGAGTTGCTTTCAAAACTAGAAAATCAAGGATTTATTACTCGTACACCTTCAGAAAAAGACCGTAGAGTAATGGTAGTAAGACTGACATCAAAGGGTATGGATGAAATTAATAAAATTGAGCAGGAAGAAGACCCAACTAATAAAATATTCGATATTTTAGAAAAAGAAGAAAAAAGTATTCTAAGTGATATTCTTACTAAGATTACTAATGAGTTGGAGAGAACTATAAAAAATGATGATAATATTAATTTTGATGGGGCGCATATGGGAGCACACTCAAGACCATATCCTGGTCAACGCTTAAGTTTTAATGGAAGAGAAGGTTTTGGAATGGGGCATATGGGTTCACATCCAAATCCACATGAGGAACCACATCCAAGTTCTCAAGAAGAAAAAGAGTTTTACAATCCACGTATGGAAGCATTTCAAGCTTTTTTTAATAGAGAAGAATTCTTTGAGCAAATGACGAAACAGCATCCAGGATTTTTTGAACAGATAGTAAAAGAACATCCAGAGTTTTTCAAGAATAAGAAATTTGATGAGCAGAATGTATCTAAGGATGAAAAGTATAGCGAAAAGGATGTTAATGAAGATTAGAAACTATCTATCTTCCCACTATAATTATATCATAAATAAAAAGTTTTTTTAAGACTATGAATATATCCTCATTTCTATATAATTGATATAGCGGATTAAACGTTAATTTCAATTGAGGAGGATTATAATATGAATCTAAATGATTTTGAATTGAATCTTGAAAATGAATGGCTCCAAAAAGTTCTTAAAGAAGCTAACAGACAGCTTGAGGAAAAACGTAGAGAAAAGGATAAACTAAAAAAAGATGCTATAGAAACTCAAAGGGAATTATGGAGTGATTTGGGGGCTATTTCTATTGAAAATGGATTAGAACAACTTTCTGAGTTTATGTCATTTATGGATGTTATGAAGCATCAAAAAAGGAGCCATGAATTTACTGAAAAGCTCAAAGATAAATACGAAAAAATGATTGAATCTCCTTATTTCGGACGAATTGACTTTACTGAAGATAATGAAGTTGATACTCAAAAGTGTTATATTGGGCTATCAAATCTCATTGATGATGATTATGATTTTTTTGTATATGATTGGCGAGCTCCTATTTCAAGTATGTTTTACGACTATGAGATTGGACAAGCAAGTTATGATTGCCCAGAAGGATTAATCTCTGGAGCAATAACTAAGAAAAGACAGTATAAAATAAAAGATAGAAAAATTGAGTATATGTTTGACAGCAATCTAAATATTGATGATGATGTCTTACAGGAGCTTTTAGGCAAAAACTCTGATGAGAAAATGAAAACTATAGTTACAACTATTCAAAGAGAGCAAAATCAAGTGATTCGTAATGAAGATTATAAAAACTTAATTGTACAAGGCGCCGCTGGAAGTGGAAAAACATCTATAGCACTTCATAGAATTGCATATTTACTATATAGACATAAAGATAAAATAACATCTAAAAATATAATAATATTTTCTCCAAATAACATATTTAACGACTATATATCAAATGTATTACCACAACTTGGTGAAGATAATATTTGTCAGACCACATTTAAAGACTATATGCATCAAGAATTAGGAAATGATTTTAAAAAAGAAAGTCCATCAGAAATGATGGAGTATATATTTGATAATAATCAAAAAATAACATATAGAGATAGGATAGAAAATATAGAATTTAAAACATCTTCAGAGTTTGTGGATATATTAAAAAAATATATAACTCATCTAGAGACAGAGGATAGATGCTTTGAAGATATTATTGTGAGAGGCAAGTTGATAATTTCATCTAAGGATTTGCAAGATTTGTTTTCCAATGATTATTCAAATCTACCAATCAAGAGAAGATTAGAAAAGATAAAATCAAGAATAATGTTTCTAATTGAACCATATGAAAAAATTTGGGTTGATGAAATATTTAAAGAACTTGAAGAATCTGGAGATTATATAGAAAAAGAAGAAATGATAGAAAAAAGTACTCTTATTGTAAAAGAAAATTTGAAAGAAATCTATTCTAAAGTTTTAAAAATGACAGAGCTAGACTTGATAGACACTTATAAAAATCTATTTGAGAATTTGGAGCTGTTTTTAGATAAAACGAATATTGAGTATGATAAAAATCTTATAGATAATATAAGAACTTATACAATGGATAATTTGAGTGTAAAGAGCCTTTATTATGAGGACCAAATTGCTCTTTTATATTTAAAAGGGGTTCTTGGAGGTATCCCAAATACATCACAAATTAAATATGTAATCATAGATGAAGCACAGGATTACAGTCCATTACAATATGAAATATTTTATAAACTCTTTAATTCTGCAAATATGACTATATTAGGAGATATCAACCAATCAATCAATCCATTTATGAATGTTGGAGATTACAATAATATTCATGATATATTAAAGAATGATACTTGTATAATAAATCTAAGTAAAACCTATCGTTCAACAATGGAAATTACTAGATTTTCAAGAAAACTTCTTACTGAATCTATAAATGATGAATATGTTGAAAGACATGGTGATGAGCCTAAGATAATCGGTTTTAAAGATAAAAATCAACTGAATAAAAAACTTATTGAAGATATAAAAGGTTATAAAAAGAAAAATTATAACTCTGTTGGTATCATAACAAAAACAGTTCGTGAAGCTAGAGAAGTATACGAGTTTTTAAAAGAGAATGATGTTGATGTACAGTGTATAACAAAAGATGATGATGAGTATATAAATGGCGTGTTAATAATGCCTTCATATCTATCTAAAGGGCTTGAATTTGATGTGGTTATTATATATAATGCAAGTAATAAAAATTATAATAATGAAGATGAAAGGTTGCTCCTTTATACTTGTTGTACAAGAGCTCTTCATGTACTAAACATATATTATTTAGATGAGATAAGTTCTTTATTAAAACAATATTAAAGTAAGATTAAAGTAATACTAAAACAATATTAAAATAATATTGAAGTAATATTAAAATAATGAAATTTTAACTCTTTTCTAATTTTTTAGGATTATTATATATTTATTATGTACTTGTAATGAATATTTATATGAGTATTTTATGATAAAGTTAAAGCCCTTAAAATTCAAAATAGATGTTTTTTAAGGGCTTTTTTAGTAGTATTATTTAGTTAGAATTTGTATAGCAGTTAAATAGTTAAAATCTGATATAAATTCTAAAAAAAATATTAATATAAAAGAGATGGTTATGTTTACTAATAAATAAATTAAAGTCACAAATAATAGACTCATAAATAATTCAATTGTTAGATATGCTTTATGTTACTTATCTTTATTTTGTATCTATTACTTCATGAGCCATCTCTACTAAATTATTCATAGATAAATTTGAGTCCTGAACTATAAATGAGTAATAAACTCCATTTTGTTTCCAGCTCAAATATTTATATTCATTAACTTCCACATCACCTGACCACTCACTAAATACATATTTACCTGATTTTTCATCAAGTTTATCCTGTTCTGTCATTTTATAACCTTCTGGTACATACTTTTGCTTGAATTCCTCATAAGAAATATTTACATCTTTGTATGTATCTACAACTTTTATATTCTCAGAATCTTTTCCAAGTACATTATTTGATGTTTTAAGAGATATTTCATCATTACCATTTTCATAGGTAAAATCAAGTGCTTTTAATTCGCCTAAAATGTTATCTTCCTTATCAAGTCCTTTTTCATTTATAGTATAAGCTCCTTTAAATTTATATCCATTACTAAATTCAGAAACTATATTAGGGGCAAATTTAAAGTCTTTTTTTACTTGTTCTGTAGTTGGGATAGATGTATAGGTAGCCCTAGTACTTGATTTTCCAATTATACTAGATATCTCTCCTGCAGCAAGAACTGTTGTACCCAAAAGTAGAGTAACAGCAAAAGTTGCAATTAATCCTTTTTTGAATGATAAATTAAATGGTAATTTATGTTTTTTATTATTAATCATTTTATAATTTTCCCCTCTTTCTGGTAGACTATTTAATGTTTTATTTAATCTATTATGAAAGCTTTCTGGAGCTTTCGGAAATGAATTATTTAATTTGTTTTTGTTCATACATTACCTCCATATTTTCTAATTTAGTTTTTAATAATTTTCGACCTCTTGATAATCTGCTTTTTACAGTTCCTTGAGGTATATCTAATATTTCTTTAATCTCATCTATTGAATATCCCTCGATATAATAAAGAACTATTGGAATCTTAATTTTTTTAGATAAACCTTGAATAGCAATATATAAATCACTGTAATCATCATCTTCTTCTACTTTTTTGTTCTTGAGAATTTCTTCAAAGGGTAGAAGGTTAAACTGTTTACGTCTTAATGAATTACATTCATTTATGACTATTCTAATCAACCAAGTCTTAAAATATTGTTGTTCTTTTAGTGAGTCTAATTTTTCATATGCCTTTAAAATAGCATTGTTGACAGCATCCTCACAATCTTGGTCATTTCCTAAAATAGACTTAGATATGCGATACAAAGTCTGTTCTGACTCAAGAATATTATTAATAAATGTAGTTTTATCCAATTGTACTCCTACCTTTCTATGCAAATCGTAGCGCTACTTTTTTGCCTTACACTTATTAGATAAAATTTTACTATAAATGGTTCACTTTTTTTAAATAATTATTTTATTAGTAGGAGTATCCCTAATTTTTTCATTTTGAAAATAGAAAATAAAAGAAATTGAAGAAAATACAAAGGTACCTTAAAAATAGTGTTGACAAAATTGTAAGGTACCTTTATAATTAAAAATAGATAAGGTACCTTAATAAAACTGAAAAAATAAATTAATAGAAAAAATCGAGTTAATTAGGAGGAGTTAATATGAATTATTACAAAGATAAAAGAGAAGGATTTAGAGGATATGGAGATTTTGAAATGAGAGGACATCATAAACACCAAGAACATCATGGAGAAGATAGTAAATATTCACAACATCATGCTCAAGTGGGATATGGAGGTCCTCATAGACATCCATGGAATCATGTATGTGAAGGGTGCAAAATATTTGAAATGATGTGTCATGAAGGATTTGCACCAAGAGGATACGAAGGAGGTCATGGCAATAGAGAATGTAGAAGTCATGACAATAGAGAATATAGAGGTCATGAAGGATTTGCGTCAAGAGGATACGAAGGAGGTCATGGCAATAGAGAATATAGAGGTCATGAAGAATTTGTGCCAAGAGGATACGAAGGAGGTCATGGCAATAGAGAATGTAGAGGTCATGAAGGATTTGCACCAAGTGGTCATGAAAGAACTTACAGAGAATTTAAAGAAAATGAAGAATTTGATGCTAAAAATTATCAAGAAAACAATGAATATCAGAAATGTGGAAGATTTGAAAACCAAAATGTAGATGAAAAAATAGTGTCTGAAAATAAATCAGATACTGAGAAAAATAATATAAAAGAATATGAAAAAATTTATGAATCTAAAACAGCAACTGATGAACAAGTAGAAGAGGTTAATAAAAATAATACTAAAGAAGAAATTAAAGGTGAAAAAAAAGATACTGATAAAAAATAGGGTTAGAAATTCAATAAATAAACAATTAAATTAAAGGTTAAAAAATAAATATCAGAATACAAATAAAAACATATTATTGACTAAATCAAAAAGGTGATAGCTTTAAAAAGACTGTCACCTTTATTTTTTTATAGTTGTTTATTGGTGCAAGTATTTCAATAAATATGGGAGATAAAGATTAGTTTTATTAGGAATGATTAAAAACATATAAATTTGAGTAGATATAAGTTACAATTTACATTTTTATGATAACATTTTCTTTACAATTTTTTAGATATATGTTAATATTTAGAAAAATGCATATGTATTCATAAAATAGCCTTAAAATAGATAAAAAAGCTATAAAAAAGAAAACGTATGCAATGACAAGTCAATAAAGTTAGATTATACTTTATAAATTTGGGAGGATATAATCATGGGAAAATATCAAGAATCAAAAAGAGTTGTAAGAAATTACTTTGAAGCATTAGAAAATGCCAATGGAGATGAAATTAAAAAAATTTTAAAACAGCACATGAAGTCAGATTATGACTGGAGAGGCGTATATCCATTTCGTGAACAAAAAGGAGTTGAAAATGTAGCAGATATATTTTGGAAGCCTTTAAAGCATTCATTGAGTAATATGCAAAGACGACAAGATATCTTCATTGCAGGTACTAATGAAATTGATAACAGTGAGTGGGTAATGAGTATGGGTCATTTTATGGGACTTTTTGATAATGATTGGCTTGGGATTAAGCATACTCGCAAGATGATTAGCTTAAGATATGCGGAATTTAACTGTGTGAAGGATGGTAGAATTTCCAAAACTGGATTATTTGTAGATATAATTGGATTTATGATTCAGGCAGGTGTCAATCCATTGCCACCACAAACAGGTTCATATTTTGTATATCCAGGACCAATTGACCATAATGGATTACTTTTTGAAGATGCAGATGAAGTAGAGGGGGTTAAGACTTTAGCATTAGTCAATAAAATGGTAGATGATTTGTCTGAACTAAATGACAGTGGTTCTATGGGATGCCCACCAGAGATACTTGAAAAATCATGGGCTAAAGATATGATTTGGTATGGACCAGGGGGGATTGGAGCTTCTTATACTATACCTAGATATCAAGAACAACATCAATTGCCATTTAGAAATAATTTAAAAGGAAAGACTTTTAATGGACATGTATGTAGATTCGCAGAAGGTAATTTTGCTTGTTTCTTTGGATGGCCTAACTTAAGCAATATCCCATGTGGAGGATTTTTAGGATTGCCAGGTGGAGAGGTTAAGGCAGATATGCAAGTCGTTGATGTTTACTATCGTAAAGGAGATAAACTTAAAGAAAATTGGGTGTTGATTGATATTCCATACTGGTTAAAACAACAAGGTCTTGATATTCTTGAAAGAACTAAAAGTATTTTTAATGTTTAATTTTTAATAATTAATTTTGAATACGTATTCAAGGAAGGAGATAATGTAAATTGAAGTATATTGATAAAAATGATGTAAGAGAAAAAGATAAAGAAAAAGCAAAAGCAAAAGAAGTTGATATAAATGAGATTAAATTAAGTAATGTTGAAGTAAATAAAGCTAATAATGTTGAAGTAAATAAAGCTAATATAGATAAAATCAATGAGAATAATACTATTAAAAAAGCTGAAGAAATTACATTGAAGGGAGAAACAAATATGGAGTCTACAAAAATTTACTATGGAGATTCACTAGAAGTAACACCTGTTGGAGTAATGGATTATAATGATTTTTCAAATCAAACAAAAAGGGAGCAGAAGTTACCTGGATTTGATTCCAAATACAGAGATTTTGTAGACTATATTATGAAAATTACACATAATATTTGGGAAGAAAAAGGTATTGGAGTTATTTATGATACATATCACAATAATGTAACAATGCACTGTGGTTCTTCTAATTTAGTTGGTATAAAAGATGTTATCTCGAATACTCTTCAAACTTTACATGCGTTTCCAGATAGAAGGCTGATTGGTCAAAATGTAATATGGTCTAATTTTGGTGCTGATGGTTTTTTGTCTTCTCATCGTGTTTTGTCGACAGCAACTAATTTAGGTGACAGTAATTTTGCTCCAGCAACTGGAAAAAAGATAAATTTTAGAACTGTAATTGATTGTGCTACTACGAATAATAGAATCCATGAAGAATGGCTAGTTAGAGATAATCTATGGATTGTTACTCAGTTAGGATTAAATCCTCAAGAAGTGGCAAAAAATATGGCAAAGGCAAGTGCATCTAAAGTATTGAGTTTACAATCAACTTATGGTATTTGTGAGTCTATGGATGGTCAATTTATGCCAGCAAAGTATCAAGCTAAAGATGATTCTGTTGGTGAAATGATGCTTGAGATGACAAGTCGTATTTACAATTATAAATATATAAATGAAGTTAAAAAGTACTATCACGATAATGCAGTAGTACATTTCATATGTGATAAAGATTTAAATGGGTATGATGAGATTCAAGGAATGATTGTAAGTTTACTTGCTTCAATTCCAAATGGCAGTTATGAAGTAGAAAGAGTAACTTGTAATCAAAAGGAAAAAAATGAAGGATATGATGTATCTGTGAGATGGAGACTACGTGGAATAAATGAAGGCATTGGATTTTTTGGACAACCTTCTGGTAAGCATGTAGAGGTAATGGGAATTAATCATTATCATGTACTACAAGGTAAGGTAAAGGAAGAATGGATGACTTTTGATGGTATGGATGTTTTGAAGCAGATGTACATGGGTGTAGAAGAGTAAGATAGTTTAGAGTATAAATATTTTTAGAAATTATATAATAAGTATTCTTGTTATATAATTTAAGCAAGAAATATGTATGAAAAGTAAAAATTTAAAGTTTTAGCAATAGTATGCTTAATAGTAAGGGAGGGGTAATTATGAATAATATGAAAACAACAGATGTGATAGAAAATGATATTATACTAGGAAAAGATTATTCAAATCTAAAAAGGGGAATTGCATTTTTTTCGATTGCTTTAATATACTTTTTCTATTGCTATAACTTTATGGTAGGTACCTTTATTAAACCAACAATGATTTATACTTTGGCAGAAGGTGGATTTGGGTTTTCATTAAAACAGACAGAAGAAATATTTGCTGTCATGTCCTTTGGTACAATTCCAGGTACATTCATTTTTGGAGTGATTTCTACAAAGCTTGGTAAAAAGAAAACTTTAATTAGTGTAGCTTTATTAATTGGGTTGACGACTTTTATTCCAATGTTATCTCCTACAAATATTATATTGTGGAAAATTGCACGTTTATGCACAGGGGTAGTATTGGGTGGTGTATTTGGAACAGCTATGCCTCTAGTTGCAGATATGTTTCCAAGCAAATATCGTGGTAAGTTAGCTGCTGTATTAACTGCATTATTTTCACTAGCTATGATTTTTGGTGGGAAAGTGTATGGATTTTTAGGTGATGCAAATTGGCAAATATTAATGTATACTGCGATTATACCACCTATAGTTGGAGCTATTTTGGCATTTTTCTTTGTACCAGATGATTCAGAGTATACAAGAGAATTAGTTAAAAAAGGAAAAGAAACAGGTGAAAAAATTAGCTATGTAAGTATGTATAAGGGGAAATATTTGTGGATTGGACTAGGAACAATTATTTTATCAGGTGCTAACTTCACAGCATACTCAGCATTTTCAAACAATGCAACTACATATTTGGTAACAGGGATAGGAATGACAGCAGCAGTAGCAGGTTCTATATATAGTTTACAAGGAATTGGGCAATTAGTAGGATATTTATTTTGGGGTTCAATAGCAGATAAATTTGGAAGAAAAGTACCTTTTATAGGGATGGCATTAGCAGCAGTATTTGTATTTATATATACAAAACTAGGAGGAAATAATACAACAGCATTTTATATGATATCAGTATTATTAGGAATTGCTGTTGGATATTCTGGAGCATGGGGAGCATACTATACAGAATTATTCCCAAGTAAATATCGTTCATTGTCCTCTGGAATGTCATTTAATGGAGGAAGAATTATATCTACATTTGCAATTCCTGCAATAGCTGGTACAGCTTCTGGTGCTTTAGGTATGACAACTATTTTTTATATATCAACAGCAGTATTTTTAGCAGGTGCTATTGTATGGCTGTTCTTACCAGAAACATTAAACAAGAAAGAGTAGAATTCTAAGAACTATTTTGTTGGTTAGAAAGGGGTGGCTTATGATTTCAGTAATCGATGTGTGTATTATAGTAGGATATTTGCTGTTAATGTTGGTTATTGGTTATTATTCAGGAAAAGATAATAAAAATCAAGAAGATTATTTCTTAGCAGGTAGGTCAATGCCATGGATTCCAATCGCTTTGTCAGTTGCTGCTACTATGATTAGTGCTAATGGATTTATAGGGGGGCCTGGATGGGCATATATGGATGGAATGTATCCAGTAATGGTTAACATTACAGTCCCTTTAGCAATATTTTTTGCACTGAGCATTACCACCCCAGTTATTTATAGATTAAAAATAACATCTGTATATGAATATATGGGACTTCGTTTAGGCAATTATTCAAGGGGCTTAACTATTATTCAATTTTTTATCAATTCATTGATTCAAGCGAGTTCTATGGTGTATATACCAGTACTTATTATTCAAATAATCACTGGTTGGTCACTTTATATTTTGGTTCCAATAGTTGTATGTGTAGCAATTATATATACACTACTAGGGGGAATTAAAGCAGTTATATGGACTGATAGTATTCAAATGTTAGTAGTAATAGGTGCTGTATTTATAGTAAGTATGACAGCACTAAAAGGAATGAATCTTGGCTTTTTTGATACATTGCAAATTGCACAACAGAGTGGTAAATTAAATACATTTGATTTTAATATGGATGTTTCAATTACAAATACTTTTTGGGCTACTCTGATTGGCGGAACTGTAATGTGGATAAGATATTTCTGCTTTGACCAATCTCAAGTTCAAAGAGTTTTGACATCTAAATCTTTAAAAGGAGCCAAAAATTCTTTTGTAGTTAGTGCATTTGTTATGAATTTAGCTTACTATTTTATGTTATTAGTAGGAGTGATTTTATTTGTTTATTATAAGGGAAGGACATTTGAAACTTCAAATGAAATAATGATTACTTTTATTTTGAATGAACTTCCAGTAGGGGCAATTGGAATTATTATTGCTGGTGTATTTGCAGCGGCGATGTCTAGTATTGACTCTATATTAAATAGTATGACAACTGTTTTTACAAAGGATATTTATGAGTTTTATTTTAAAAAAGATAATGAGGAATCGTCATTAAAAGTCACGATGATTATAACAATGATTATAGGTATTGTTATGACATGTTTTATTATTATGGGATTTGGAGGAAGCATCAAATCAATTCTTGACCTTGTTGGTAACTATATTTCATATTTTGCTGGTCCAGCTACGGGTGCATTTATATTGGCTATGTTTACATACAAAACTCATGATAAAGGGGTATCTATTGGTTTTATCATAGGATTAGTTTTAGGATTTTTTATTTCTAATAAATATAATGTGAGTTGGTTGTGGAATCCAGCAATAGGTGCTACAATAACATTAATATTTGGATATATTTTTAGTATCATTTTAAAGGATAATCATAATATAGAAGATATTAAAAAATATACTGTATTTGGTATGAGAAAAGAACTTATTTCACAAGGAATAGATAAAGTAGATGGAGTGTCTGTATTGCCATTTTCTTTAGGTAAACAAGAGTTAATTGTGTTAGTTTTTTTCGTTGTCCAATATATAATCTTATTTTTAATACAATTTTAATGAGAAATGCAAGATGTTTAATAAGAAGTAAAGGGCGTTAAAAAGAAATGCAAGATGTTTAAAAAGAAATACAAGATGTTTAAGGAGAAATACTAAATGAATCAAAAGAAAGTTCATTATAATAAATCGGCTACTTCAAAAGATGTTGCAAAATTAGCAGGAGTATCGCAGTCATCAGTTTCAAGGGCATTTGGTAGTGCAAATGGAAAAGGTGTAAAACCTGAAGTGAGAGAAAAAATTTTCCGTGTAGCAGATGAAATTGGATATGTTCCCAATTTAGTTGCAAGAGGAATGATTAGTGGCAAAACAAATGTTATAGGATTGATAGTTGGTGATAATCTAGGTCCGTTTTACAACAGAATTATTAACTTATTCGTGGAAAAGATTCAAGAAATAGGTAAACAGTGTCTTGTTTTTAAGGTTCCTAGACAAGAAAGAATAGATAATATAATTTCAAGAGTAATTCAGTTTCAAGTGGAAGCTGTGATTATTACAGCTTCAGCTATGAATAAGGTAATGGCTGAGACATGTGAAGAAAATAATATTCCTGTGATTCTTTTTAATCGTTTTATACCAGGTATAAAAATAAGTACAGTTTATGTAGACCCAATTGAAGGTGGAGGAATGGCTGCTGAATACCTAATTGATAGGGGACATAAAAATATAGGATACATTCAATTTACAAGAGAAACAAGTGAGGAAATGGAAAAGAAAATTGGATTTTATTCTAAATTAAGACAAAACGGAATTCACAACCTTAAAGAAGAATCTGCAAATTATGATTATGATTCTGGATATGAAGCTGGAAAGAGAATGTTAGCATTATCAAATCCTCCAACAGCAATTTTTTGTACAAGTGATTTGATAGCTATGGGTGTAATGGATGCCGCAAGATTTGAGTATAAATTGAAGATACCAGAGGATTTATCAGTAATGGGATATGATGATATTCAGATGGCTTCATGGAAAAGTTATAGTTTAACAACGATTAGACAACCATTAGACTTATTAATTGGAAAAACGATTAATATACTTAAAATCTTATTAGAAGAAGATGATTGTGAGCCAGTAGTTGAAATGCTTAAGCCTGAATTAATTAAAAGAGATTCTACCATTTAGGATAAAATTATATTAAAGATATACTAATAATACTGTATAAACAAGAAAAGTATTCTTCAAATTCAAAATGAAGAATACTTTCTTGAATACTTGTGATTAATTTAGTAAACCTATATTTATAGTATATTTTTTTATTTATATTATTTGTTTAATAAAAGTCTCAATTTATTAAGTACAGATAATTTTATGCCACCACCTACTTGATATACTTTTTCTGAGTTTTTTTTATCTAATATATTTTCTTGCTCTTTATTTAAACTACTTGTAGCTATTACAACTGGCATATTTTCCTTTGAGGCAAATGGACCTACTGATAAAGCATCAATCAGATTATTTTCCTTAGCTAATATCACCCCATTTATGCTATTATCTTTATAGAAATGTTCAATAACACGGGCATTAGTTTCTTGTCTGTCATTTCCAGCAATTCTATTTTTTGATACATCATTTGAAGTTACATTATTAATTTGTTCTATAGCTTTTTGAGAGATTTTAGTTTCCCCACCTATAAAGTAAGAAGTTTTTATTTTTTTAGATTTAATATAATCATATGTATCTTTATCTAAACCATCTTTTTGTGTAAGTATTATAGGAGAGTTATTTTTTCCTGCTACTGATGAAATAGAGAGTGCATCAGCTTCTCCATCTCCAGCACTTACATATATTGTATCAATATTGTTATTACCAGACATTTCTTTAGCTATATTTAAAGACGTTTCATATCTTGATTTCCCACCTATTCTTTTTACATTCATAGATTTATTAACACCTTTTAGTTGGTTAACAACTGAATTGGATATTGAAGCTTCACCACCTACAACTATTACATTAGATGCTTTTAATCTTTTAATTTCATCCATTGTTGATTTATCTACATTATTTCCATTAGAAAGTAACATTGGTGCATTTTTTGTATTTGCAAGTGGAGTAGACGATAATCCATCTACTAAGTGCTTATCAGTACCGTTTACAAGTATTACAGTATTTGAAGTTTTCCAGCCTTCTTTAGATACTTTTACTGCTGTTTCGAATCTGTCATCTCCAGTCATTTTTTTAGATTTTACATTAGTGTCTAGATTATCCCATAAATTTACTCTATCCTCAGGAGCTACATACATACCATCATTCTTTGTTATATTATACGTTTTATAGAATTCTTCGAAATTTGATAAGACACGATTTACTCTTAAAGTATTTGGACTATGCTCATCTCCTGTAGAGTTCTTTGCATATTCTTTTGTGTATAATCTAGTATATGACTTTGCATAACTCTTGAAGAACTTATCATAATTTGGATTTTCCATCTTTGATAAAATTCCCAAGGCTGCTCCTACACCACCTATATCTGCAATATTTTCACCTAAACTTATCTTACCATTTGCTTTTACACCTGGAGCTATTTCCCATCCATCATAGAAATTAACTACATCATTACAACGTTCTTGAAATTCTCTGTAATCATCCTTAGTCCACCAATCATGTTCTTTCCCACTTGAATCATATTTGGCTCCACTGTTGTCAAATGCATGAGAAATTTCATGACCTATTATTGCACCTATTGCACCTAGATTTTCTTCTCTTGATGCATTTGGGTCATATAAAGGTGCTTGTAAAATACCTGCTGGGAAAGTCATTGCATTATCATACATTCCATACACTGCATTTACAGTAAATGTTGCTAAATTAAATCTATCTTTTGGTACTACCTTACCTGTATCTTCAGCATCCTTTTTTAGACGTGCAAGTTTAAAAGCAGTTATATTATCAAAATAATTTCCACCATTTTCTTTACTTTTAATGTCTACATTTTCTGTATCAGATTCCCATTTATCAGGATAGCCAACTACAAATGTCATTTTATCAAGTTTTTTTATGGCTTCTTTTTTGGTAGATTCACTCATCCAGTCAAGTTTTTTAATTCTTTCTTTATATAATTCTACAAAAGATTTAATCATATCTTCAATATCTTTCTTTGATTTTTCAGGAAAATATTTCTCTACAAATAATTTTCCAAGATATGAATTGAACCTTTCTGATGTTAATACTGATGCATCTTTTTCAGTTATTTTACTTTGTGAAGCATCTGCACCAGGATTAAAATTTTCAGCCCAAACATTTAGATAGTTTTGGTCTAAAAATTGCGCATTTTCTTCAGAAAGTTTTATTTTAAAAAGTGTTTTTAAAACTTCTAAATTATTATTAGTGTATGCCTTATTAAATAGTTCTAAATCTTTTGGATTCATTAGCTTGATTTCTTTAGGAAGATTAGTATATCCAGCAGCAGTAAGCATTTTAGACAACTCTAAGTTTGGCATTTTTTCTTCCATCTCTTTTAAAGTCATCCTCTTATCAATATTTTCTTCACCTCCAGATACTTTTTTTACAAAGTTTATATACTCATCAACATGCTTACTAGCTTGTGCTTCACTTTCTCCACTTAAAATTAACAGTTTTTTAAAAAATGTTTTACTATTTTCTATTACTTGATCATTTGAATAGGAGCTAAATAAATGTGTATCAGCTATTGTTCCTATATATAAAGCATATTTTGCTTCACCTACATTGTCTTGCATTAAAGAAAGAGTAATCAAACCACCAGTTCCTATTTCTTCAAGTGATTTTTTTTGAATATCGCTAAGTTCTTTTACATTCTTTGCTTTATCTATAGCATCAAGATATTTTTTTATTGGTTTATTTCCAAGTTCATTTCTGCTTTTCATGTCTAGTATATTAAGATAGAAATCTTTAATCTTTTGCTCTTCACTACCTTTTTTATGATTCCCTTCTACTATCTTTTTAATAATAGCATTAATTTTTTTTGTGTTCTCATTTTCAATATCAACATAACCACCAGATACTGCTTCGTCACTTGGAAGCTTTGATTCTTCCAAAGACTTTTTATTTACAAAATTATAAAAATCATCTTTTGGATTGCTACCTTTAAATGCCCAGATACGTCTAACCATAGTATCAACTTCTCCTACAGTCATAACATCACTACCATGAAGTTTTTTGTCTTTAGTGTTAACCATAACTCCACCCTTTATTAAGTTATCTATATGAGACTTAGCAGAAACAGGGATATCTGTAAAACTTACATTTTTATCTGCCACTCTTTCATTTTGACCTTTTGGAGCTGATAAAGTTCCAAAAGCTCTACTTATCATGATAAGACCATCTAGTCTATTAACTTTTTGATTTTCTTTCTTTTCGTATCCAGACAGGATTTTCTTTTTATCTATATTAGAATTATATGATTTAGCTGATTGTAAAAGAAAATCAGCTAGTTGACTATATGTAGTACTACTAGTTTTAATTTCTTTTCTACTTTTAGATTGTGTTGTTTTTTCTGACTTTTCTATATTAGTATTACCTTGAGCAGTTTCTTGTGCCTGAGCAACTCCTGTAACTAGTGTAGTCATAACCATTCCTGTAGATATAATTCTTGCATTTAATTTTTTATTCATGATATTTCCCCCTTTTTATATGTATTATTTATGTGTTTAACATTTAAAATTTACTTTTTATTAGTGTCTTATATATTAGTCTATTGGTATTTATATACAAAACAATATCATAGTAATGTTAATCTTATGTTTACAGGAAGATAGCATTTATTATTAAGCATATAAATAAAAAGAGACAATCTCTAAATGATTCTTAAAATCAGATAAGAGATTGTCATGTTTATATTAAGAGATTATCATATTTACATAAGGATAAAGTTGTGTAGCTTTAATATACAAAAATCTAATTGCTATAGATGTAACTGATAAAGACAAATCACAAATATAGGATTTTGAAGAAAGAATAGAGTAGTCAGAGGCTATAAAATTAATGAAGAGGCTGTAGGTAAATTTGTTTTTACACAAATCTATCTACAGCCTCAAGACATATCATCTTAAAGTATTTTGGTACATTTTAAATATTGAAATTCTTTTTAAGATTAATTATTAATTTTAATGTAAGAATTATTTAAAATACTATCAAATTAATTTACAGCTTCTTTTCCTATTAAATCTTTTAATTCTTCATGAGTCATAGTTTCTTTTTCAAATAGGAATTTAGAAACAGAATGTAAATCTTCAAGATTATCCTTTAACATCTCTAAAGTTTCCTTATAACAACTTTCAACTATACGATTAGCTTCTTTTTGAATTTTATCACATAAGAAAGTCTTATCATTTCCATCAATAGTCATAAATCCTAAGTTACTCATACCATACTCACAAACCATTTGGTTAGCTATCTCAGTAACTTTCTTTAAGTCATCCTTTGCTCCCGTAGATTTATGATTAAATATTAATTCTTCTGATGCTTTTCCAGCAAGTAATATTTTTATTTTTCCAATCAGTTCATCTCTAGTATAAATATATCTATCTTCATCAGGTAATTGAAGAACATAACCTAATGCTTGTCCTCTAGGTACTATAGATATTTTTTGTATAGGACAAATTCCAACGATATCACTTACAAGAGCATGTCCAGCCTCATGATAAGCTACTATCTTTTTCTCTTTTTCAACTAATGAAGAGTTTTTAGATTCTAATCCTGCAATAACTCTTTCAAGTGCTTTGTCGAAGTGTTCTGCTGTAATATATTCACTGTCATCTCTAACTGCAAATATAGCTGCTTCATTTGCTATATTTGAAAGATGGGCTCCGTTGAAACCGTGAGTTTTTTTAGCTAAAAGTTCTAGATTTACAGATTTGTCTATAGGCTTGTCATCTGTATGTACCTTTAGAATTTCAAATCTAGTGTGATAATTTGGTGCACCTATATGAATGTGTCTGTCAAATCTTCCTGGTCTAAGTAAAGCTTCATCTAATAAGTCAAGTCTATTGGTAGCACCTATTATTAATACATTGGAGTCTTTATTAAATCCATCCATTTCAACTAAAAGTTGGTTTAACGTTTGGTCTTTCTCATTGTTACTTTCAAGATGTCTTTTTGCTCCTACAGCATCTATTTCGTCTATAAATATTATACTTGGAGCTTCTTTTCTAGCTTTTTCAAATAGAGTTCTTACCCTTTTTGCTCCTACACCTACATATTTTTCAACGAACTCAGAACCTGTAACATTGAAAAATGATGAGTTTGTTTCACCAGCTACAGCAGATGCAAGTAATGTTTTTCCTGTTCCTGGAGGACCATAAAATAATACCCCTTTAGGTATTTTTGCACCCATTTTTTGATACTTTTGTGGAGACTTCATAAAATCAACTATTTCAAATAGTTCTTCTTTTACTTCGTCTAATCCAGCTACATCTCTAAATGTAGTTTTTGGTTTTGTAGAAAGTGAATCATCTGTTTGATTTTCTCTTTCCATTTTTGTCTGTGCAAAGACAGGAACTGGATTGTTAATTTTTTTAAAAAAGTTGTTTAGCATTTTCATATTCACACCTCAGGTAATTAATTATTGTTAATCAATTTTATATTTTCCATATTTACTATTTTTTATTATTTATTTTTTATGGAAAAAATATACATGCAATCTAAATAAAAATAAATTCATAAATTTAACTGAAAAAAGTCATTTATAAATATGTGCAAATTAACTTTATATACTAAAAAAATACGACAAATCAAGATAAAATTGAAATGATGAAAAAACCATAATATAGATATTAAAGGATGTAAAGTAAAGTATTCAGTATAAAATTGGCTAAAGAAGTGTTTTTAGGTATTTACTATATAGAGTAGTAGGATAATAAAAGATTTTAAAGTTGAAGTTTGAATTTTTTTAATTAAATTTTGAAAAATAAGAGCAAAATAAATAGTACAATCATATAATAAGTATTAGGAAGAAATAATTAAATGCAAATACTGTGTACCTTATAATAAATATATGTAGGTTTAAATAAAAAAGCAGTTAATTTAGTAAAAATTTATTAAACTTAAAAAAATAGTTGCAAAAAATTTGATAAAATGATATAGTAGATAGGGTAAGAATAAAACAAAGAAGAAGTCCGCTTCTCACCTTACGCCGATGGTTAGTAAGGTAAATATAAGTTAAAGCTTAATAGTAATTTAAGCTTGTTTAAATTTGGTAACTTATATTGCGGATGATTATGTCATCCGCTTTTTATTTTATATTTTATAAAAATTTTGGAGGTGTCCTACAATTAGCAAAGAATTAGCAATCAATGAACAAATAAAAGACAAGGAAATAAGAGTCCTTTCACCTACAGGTGAACAACTTGGAGTAATGCCTACTAAAGAAGCTCAAGCAATGGCTACTAGTAAAAACTTAGATTTAGTTCAAATCTCGCCAAATGCAAATCCACCAGTGTGTAAGATAATGGATTATGGAAAGTTTAGATATGAGCAAGCGAGAAAAGATAAAGAAGCTAAGAAAAAACAAAAGACTATAGTTGTAAAAGAAGTAAGACTTAGACCAGGTATTGAACAAAATGATTTAAATACGAAAGCTAATAATGCTATAAAATTCCTTAAAAAAGGGGATAAAGTCAAAGTTGAACTTAGATTTAGAGGTAGAGAACTAGGACATAAAGATATAGGTAGAGAAGTTATGTTAAAGTTTTTAGAGATAATAAAAGAGTTTGGAGAACCAACAAAAGCCCCTGCATTTGAGGGTAATAATATGGTTGTAATTATAGATCCAAAAAAATAGATGATTAACTGAGAGGAGGAATTTGTCATGCCTAAAATGAAAACTCATAGAGGTGCAGCAAAGAGATTAAAGAAAACAGGAACAGGAAAGTTAAAGAGAGCTAAAGCTTATAAAAAACATATATTAACTAAAAAATCTGCAAAAACTAAGATGAACTTAAGAAAATCAACTCTAGTAAGTGATGGAGATGCTAAGAGAATAGCACAATTATTACCATACTAGGATAGGATACGGATTATAAACAATAACTATAGAAGAGGGATATAAAAGGAGGTCATAACGATGGCAAGAGTTAAAAAAGCTATGAACGCTCGTAAGAAGCATAAAAAAATATTAAAACTTGCAAAAGGATTCAGAGGATCTAGAAGCAAATTATATAGACCAGCAAATACATTCGTAATGAAGGCATTAAAAAATGCTTATATAGGAAGAAAGTTAAAGAAAAGAGACTTCAGAAAACTTTGGATACAAAGAATAAATGCAGCAGCTAGAATGAATGGAATATCTTATTCAAGATTAATGAATGGATTAAAATTATCTGGTATTGAAGTTAACAGAAAAATGTTATCTGAAATGGCTATACAAGATCCAGATGGATTTGCTAAATTAGCAGAAGTTGCTAAAGCAAAATTAGCTTAGTATTAAATCATGATAAAAAAAGTCCTTGAATTATTTAAATAATTCAAGGGCTTTTTTTATTTTTTGAATATTATTTGTTTATATAAAATTTTTAATAAACTTGATTAAATATTATCAATATAATAATATTATCTTATTAATAATAATGAGGAGGTAGTATAATATGAATGATAAACTTATGGATTGCTTCATAAATCCAGTTAAATGCAAGTTGTTACTTGAGATTTATTCAAATAAGCAAACTACAGCAAAGCAATTAGCAGAGAAGTTTAAGGATATATCACAAGCTACACTTTATCGTTATCTTGATAAAATGTTAAAGGATAATATTCTAAAGGTAGTTGAAGAAAATAAAATACGAGGAACTGTTGAAAAGGTATATGCTGTTAAGTCAGATATTGATGATGATGCAAAAAAAATGATAAATGAAAACTCAGCAGAAGCATATGTACAGCTGTTTACTCAATATATGATGGCATTTATGAAGGAGTTTTATGATTATGCTAAAAGAGAAGAAAAAGATATTTTAAAAGATGGCTCTGTTTTTTCTGTCTGTCCAATATATGCGAATCTAGAAGAAATAACTGAAGTAGCTAGAAAGATTGGTGATATACTAGAACCTTTAAGAAATAACTCATCAGGAGAAGGACGCAAAATGCACTCTATAGGATTAATAATTGCACCTCCTAAAGAAGAATAAAGTAAAATTGTTGAAGTGCAGTGTAAACAATATATAAGCTAGTATGATTAAATAAAATATTGAGGGTAGTTTTAAAATAAAGATAGCAGTTTGATTTCTATATCAAATTGCTATCTTTATTTTAGCATGTTAAACTTTACATAAGTGATAAGTGATAAGTGATAAGTGATAAGTGATAAGTGATAAGTGATAAGTGATAAGTGATAAGTGATATTTTTATGTTAATTTATAAAATTTATATGATGAATTGATATAACGTGATATAGGTTATATTTAAGACTACAACAAAATATAAGTATATTCATAGTAATATAAGTATTTTATTTTGATTTAATTTTGGCTGTTAGGCAAGTTATAACTATATTCTTAGTAAAAGACAACGTTGTACTTTAGATAATAAATAAAGCTATTTATAGTCCCAAAAATAAGTTTTGTTAGTATATATTGAAATGTATATCAAGCTGACATGTAAAGTGATATTATATATTTAAGGAAAAAATTACAATATCTATAGGCATATATTTAAAGCAAAGGGGTTGAAACATATGAGATTGATTACACGTTCTGATTTTGATGGATTAGTTTGTGGTGCATTATTAAAAGAAGCAGGTATTATTGATGATTGGAAATTTGCTCATCCTAAGGATTTACAAGATGGGTTGGTTGAGGTGACAGAAAATGATTGTCTTGCCAATGTACCATTTGTAGAAGGGTGTGGTCTTTGGTTTGACCATCATTCTAGTGAATTTGAGAGAAATGAGCTTAAAGGAAGGTATAAAGGCGAAAGTCGTATTGCTCCTTCTTGTGCAAGAATTATTTATGAGTATTATGGTGGAAATGAAAAATTTTCTCATTTTAATGAAATGTTAGAAGCAGTAGACAAAGTTGATTCTGGAAATCTTACTATAGAAGAGGTACAAAATCCAACTGGATGGATTTTAATTGGTTATCTTATGGACCCAAGAACAGGGTTGGGGCGTTGGAGAAACTTTACTATATCTAACTATCAATTGATGGAAAAGTTAATTGATGCATGTAGAACTTTAGATACAGAAGAAATTTTAAATCTGTCAGATGTAAAGGAACGCATAGAAGTTTATTTTGAGCAAACAGATAAATTTAAAGAAATGGTTGCTAAATACACACGTACAGAAGGAGATGTTATTATTTCTGATTTACGTGGAGTAGAGCCAATTTATACAGGTAATCGTTTCATGATTTACAGTATGTATCCAGAACAAAATATTTCTGCTTGGATTGTAAATGGAAAGGGTGGGAAAGGGTGTTCTGTAGCTGTAGGATATAGTATTTTAAATAGAACTTCAAATGTTGATGTTGGTAGTCTAATGCTTAAGTATGGCGGTGGAGGTCACAAAGCTGTTGGGACTTGCCAATTTAATGATGAACAAATAGACGAGTTACTTCCAATGTTGCTTGATGAACTTATAAATCCTAAGAAGTAATGCTCTAATTTATAAAGGATAGTATAAATAAAATAGAATTTCATTGTACCTTTTAACATAAGAAAGTGAAGTGGTACAATGAAGTTCCTATAAGCATGCATATTGAGGATGCTTACATATGCAACAATCATATCTGAGGATATAAAATTACTTTGTATTTCTATATTTTGAATATCAGATAAAATATACGTAATACAGTCAAAAATACACAAGTCCCTTTATCAATTTTACAACCATTCTGGTTACTTAACTGTTCAAATAATATTTTATACTCGATTTTCTCCATATATTTTAATATCGCTACAATCTCATCATAGCTATCTGTGTTAAATAAAAGTTTGTTATTTGAAGTATCTATTTAAAGTTTTCTAATAGTATATTTAAATATATTATTAAGTATGTTTAAATACCATGACATAAGAAATGAAATGTATATCTTTAAATTATAGATATATTTACAGGTAATAATCTACTAGTCCAATGAATGTTGCTCATAATCCTATAACCTGCTATAGTTTAAAATAAAGCATGATATTAAATTTTATTATAATCTAAAAATTTATGAGGGGGGCTTTTATGAAAATAAAATTTATTATAATGGTATTGATAGTGTTTTTAGTGGGATTGCTTGTGGCATGTCAAAGTACTAAAAATAAAGAAACTAAAATAGAAGATACAAAAGTTAATGTATCAGATACAGAAGTAAAAATATTAGGAACAGGTGATTTGCATTCAGTTGTGACAGATTCTCTAGTTTCATATGTAAATGAAGAAAGAGCAAAGAATGAAAATATACTTATGGTAGATGCAGGAGATTTTTTTGGTGAACAGAGTAAAGAAATGTGGGAATGGACCTCTGGCAAAAAACTAGTTAATATTAGAGAGAGTGGTACAGCAGAATATGAAGACATAGTTAAGAATAGTCAAGATGAAGTACCTATAGTTAAAGACATGATACCATTGAGATATGATGCTGTAGTACTTGGCGATAATGAATTTATTTCAAATGATAAGCAAGGTCTTGATAAATTAGTTTCTGATTTTAAAAATAATAATATACCAGTAGTATCAGCAAATATATATGAACAATCTGGAAAAAACTACATACAACCATATGTGATGAAAAATGTTAAGACAGATAAAGGTGATGTAAAAGTAGGAATACTAGGTCTTACTATAAAAGAAGTGGGGAAAAGTTCAGGATTTGAAGATATTGAAAAAGAAACTAAATCAAGAGAACTTGGAGAGCAAGCTGAGTATAAAGGTAAATTATATGCAAATGATTTAGTAGAAGATGCAAAGAAATGGATAAAAGTGATGAAGAAAGAAAATCCAGATATAGTAGTTGCAGTTGTACATTCTGGGGAAGAATCTAAGAGTTCTGATAATACAGGAAATAGAATAAAGGAACTAGCAACTACAGTAGATGGAATAGATGCAATAGTAGCAGGTCATACTCATAAGAAAATAAAGCAACATACATATAAAAATAAATCTGGGAAAGAAGTAATTGTTACACAACCAGGTTCGCATGCAGGTAGTGTGTCAGAGATTAGCTTTAAATTAGATAAGAAGAATGGTAAATGGGGTATAAAGGAAAAAACTAGCAAATTAAAAATAGTTGATAAAGAAATAAATATAGTTGCTACTGCAGATTTACATTCACATTTTTCTGACAAATTATTAGTAAGCCTTGTTAATGAACGAAGTAAGCCAATTGAACCTGTTGTAGTAGATGCAGGAGACTTTTTAGACCCTCAAACAGATGAAATGATTGAATGGTATAAAGAGTGGAAGGCTATAAGGGATAATAATACTGATACAGTGATTAGTAGATGCCCAATGGCAATAGCTATGAATCAGGGCATGTATGATGCAGTAGTACTTGGCAATCATGAGTTTGTATCCGAGAAAGATGAATTTTGGGCAGATGAGCGTCTTTTAGATGCCGTTGTAGAGGATTTTGAACAGACAACAATTTCTGTATTATCAGCAAACATATATAAACAATCTGGACAAAACTATGTTAAACCATATGTCATACAAGATGTGGAGACAAATGAAGGAAATGTAAAAGTAGGAATATTGGGTCTTACGATAAAAGAGGTAGGTAAAGGTCTTAAAAATGTAAATTTACAAGAGCAATTTCAATATAAAGGTAAATTATATGCAAATGATTTAGTAGAAGATGCAAAGAAGTGGGTAAAAGTGATGAAAGAAGAAAATCCAGATATAATAGTTGCAGTTGTACATTCAGGAGAAGAGCCTAAAAATCCCAAGCATCCAGGAAATAGAGTAAAAGAACTAGCAACTACAGTAGATGGGATTGATGCTATTGTTGCTAGTCATACTCATGAAAAGATAGATGAACATGACTATAAGAATAAGTCTGGAGGTAAAGTTATAGTGACACAACCAGGTGAACATGGTAAATATTATTCTAAAATTACTTTTAAAGTGAAAAAAGAAAAGGGTTCATGGGTTATTAATGATAAATCTAGTAAAACAATTGAGGTTGAATAATTTTAGCATACTAGAGTAAGCCTTGTTTTGTAACTGAAAAATATCAAGAACTATATGTAGATTTATTTAAAAAGGAATTTACATATAGTTTTTTTAGTATAATAAACAGTACAAACTTATATAGTAAAGATAAGGTATAAGAGTAAATTTTATTATCATCAAAAAAATTAAGGGGGAGGCTTTTATGAAAATAAAATTTATTATAGTTACATCAATAATATTTCTAATAATATTATTAGTGGGCTGTGAAAGTACTAAAGATATAGAAATCAATGTACTTGGTACAAGCGACTTACACTCAATAGTCCCAGAAAACCTAGTTTCTTATGTGCAAGAAGAGAGAAAATACGATGAAAACTTGCTAATGGTTGATGCAGGCGATTTTTTTGACATACAAAGTATTGATATGAATGGATGGTTTACTGGTCAAAAACTAGTACGATTTAATGATGGGATGCCGGAATTTAAAAAAATAGCTGAGCCACGTGAAGGAGAAGTTCCTATAGCTAAAGAAATGGCAAAATTAAAATATGATGCAGTTACATTTGGAAATCATGAGTTCGTTTCTAATGATAAGCAAGGTCTTGATAGGTTAGTTTCTGATTTTAAAAATAACAACATACCATTAGTGTCTGCAAATATATATGAACAATCTGGAAAAAACTATGTAAAACCGTACATAATGAAAGATGTCAAAACAGAAAAAGGGAATGTAAAGGTAGGAATACTAGGGCTTACTATAAAAGAAGTAGGAGAACGTTCAAGATTTAAAAGCTTTGAGCAAGATAAAAAAGCTAGAGCACTTGAAGAACAAGCACAATATAAAGGTAAATTATATGCAAATGATTTGGTGGAAGATGCCCAAAAATGGGTAAAAATCATGAAAAAAGAAAGTCCAGATATAATCGTTGCCATTGTACATTCAGGTGAAGAGCCTAAAAATCCTAAAAACCCAGGAAATAGAATAAAGGAGCTGGCAACAACAGTAGAAGGAATAGATGCTATTGTAGCTGGTCATACGCATGAAAAGATAGAGCAACATACATTTAAAAATAAATCTGGTGAAGAAGTGATAGTGACACAGCCTGGAGCTCATGGTGATAGTGTATCAAAGATTAATTTTAAGTTGGATAAGAAGAATGATAAGTGGTTTATAAAAGATAAGCATAGTGAATTAAAGGTATTTGGAAAAGAAGTAAATATAATTACGACATCTGGTTTACATTCAAATTTTTCAGATGAAATGGCAGTTAGTTTATTTAATGAAAGATATAGAGCTGTACAGCCAATCTTTATTGATACTGGAGACTTTTTTGATGCTAATACAAAAGAAATGACTAGATGGTCTAAAGAATGGCAGTATAATACAAAAAAAGGTATTCATAAAAGAATAAACGAATGGCCTATTGTTTATCTCGGCTATGATGCTGTAGTACTTGGTAGTCATGAACTTCTATCTGAAAAAAATGATTTTGAAGAAAAAAAGTCTACATTGGATTCTATTATAGAAAACTTTGAGGAAATGAAAATTCCTGTTTTATCAGCTAATATATATGATGAGTCTGGAGAAAATTATGTAAAACCTTATATAATGCATAAAGTTGAGACTAAGGAAGGTGATATAAAGGTTGGAATATTGGGGCTTACTATAGATAAAGATGAAAAAAATACCAATGATTCGAGTTCAGAAAAAAATTCTAAAAAAACAAATAGATTATATACTAATGACTTAGTGAAGGATGCAAATGAGTGGGTAAAGGTTATGCAAAAAGAAAATCCAGATGCAATTGTCACAGTTGTACATTCAGATAGTGATAATATAAATTTAAAAAATCCAAGTAGCGAGATAAAAAAACTTGCTACTACAGTAGATGGAATAGATGCTATTGTAGTTGGGCATACCAAAAATAAGATAAAAGAACGTACCTATAAGAATAAGTCTGGAAATAAAGTTATAGTGACACAATCTAGTGAAGATGGAGAGTATTATTCAAAAATAAGTCTTGAATTAAGAAAAGAAAATGGGACATGGAATATTATCAATAAATATAGTAAGGCGATAAAAATGAAGTAGAACAATAAATATTAAGTGAGACAATAAAGATGAATTAATACAATAAATAAGTAAATTGATAAAGCAGTAAATCAATAAAAACAAAGCAAATTTATACCATAATTATACAATTAGGTACAATGTAATATTAGATTTATTAGTAAGAATATATTTATATAAAAAATATATTTGAATATAGTTAAAACACTAAAAAATAGTATACTAAGATGAAAGAGAAGAACCTTTATATTTGATGTTCTTCTTTTTTTCTATTTAAACCCCTTTTTTCTATTTACAAACCAGTAAATTTATCTATAAAGAATCGAATATATTTTTCCTTTACATTTTTTGTTTATTATAGTCTTTATACAGAGGCATTTGAGTTGGAATAAAAATTATAGGTTATAAATTTTTATAGAATATATAAACAAAGCAAGACACTTTAATATAATATGAGTGCTTTGCTTTGTTATTTTATACATGTAATTGTCTGTTATTTTTTATAAGTTTTACTTTTAATATTTTTCTACATACTTTTATTATTATATATACTTATTAGATAAATTTAATTCCATATATTGGATATACAAGCTATTATTTAAACATACTTATTATATGATATAATATTATAAGTATAATTAAATTAAAATATCTTAATAAAGGAGGAGATTAAATATTTGGCATCTATACAACAGTCTATTAAAGATTATATGGAGAAGTATTTCAATAAAAAATTAAACTTACAAGAAAGACTTTTTTATCTTTTTTGTTTTGCTGGAGTTGTTTGTTCCTTTTTAGCCTTTGTTGCAGCTCTTTTTAGTAATCTTCCTAGTATATCTGTATGGGGGAGTTTTTCTTGTTTTTGTATCATGTCAATATTGGCAATCTATTCTCTTAAAACACAAGATATTGATAGAGGGTGCCTAGTAATTAATATAGGACTTAATATATTCTTATTTCCAGTACTCTTTTTTATAAGTGGTGGAGTGGATAGTGGTATGATGTTTTATTTCTTGTTGGGAATATGTGTTATATCATTGACTCTTAATGGTCTTAAGAGAATAGTTATAATATTTGTATCTACACTTGTGTATAGTATATGTATATTTTTGGCATTTAATTACCCAAACTTAATTGTGTCTATAGGTGAATCTCGTGCATCAGATACGATAAGTAATTTTATTATAGTTTCATTGTTTTTATGTATAGTAATGATTGTGGTTTTACAAGAGTATTCTCATGAGCGTGATAAAGTATATAAATTGAACCAAAGACTTGAAAAGCAGGCAATTATAGATGATTTGACAAAGTTATATAATAGAAGATATTTAATACAATATATGTCCGATATATTAAAAAAACCATTGGAAGAAAGAATTATGTCCATTGTGTTATTTGATATAGATGATTTTAAAAAAATAAATGATAAATATGGTCATCTATGTGGAAATAATGTATTAATTCGATTTAGTGAGATTTTAATTGAAGAGGTTGGAAATGATGGAATTGTTTCAAGATATGGAGGAGAAGAGTTTATAGTGGTAATGCCTAGCTTTACTAAATCTAAAGCGGTTGAGGTAGCAGAGCGTATTCGCATACATGTTTCTAGTGACAAAAAATTATTTGATTTAGTGGACAAAATTACAGTCAGCGGTGGTGTAGAGGAGTATGTTGAAAATATGACTATGGAGAAGATAGTAAAAGGAGCTGATACAAAACTTTACATAGCTAAAAATAATGGGAAAAATAGAATTGTAAGTTAGAGAACGTTTGGTTTAATAGTGTCATCATAGTAGATGCATTTGCCATGATGACACTATTATTTTAATCAATAATACTAAGTACTATTTGTATGTTTCCACTTCCTAATATTTCAGCAAGCTTACTGGTATCTTCAATATACCCCAGTTTAGTGTAGTTATATGAGGTTTGAAAATCTTTATAAAATAGAACCAAACAATCAGAGCCGTAGAGCATAAAATCACCAGTTTTAATATTTTTTACGGATTCTGCATTTGATGGCAAATCTTTTATAAAGTAATTGTATTTTTCGTTTTTATTTAAATCTTTCATATCTATTGTAAGTGGCATTTTTTTTATTAATGCCTGTACAGAGGAATTATTATAAAGTTTCAATACAAAGTCTTTATCTCCAATTTTAAGATTGGCAGTTATAATGTTATTTTTAATTGGTTTATTTTCAGTTGGTGTTATTACTTCTTTTTCTTTATAAGAAATAGGAGTTGCAGTCAAAGTATTATTTTTAGATTCTTGTTTTACTGTTTGTTTTGAGGCTGGAATACTTGTACAACCTAATAGTGCAAAGCTACAGAGTGCAGTTAACATGAGGGTTATAATCTTTTTTATATGATTACATTGCTTCATATGATTATACTACCTTTCCCATTTGATATGCTTTACTTAATAGATTAGGTAAAGCAGAGATAGAACCATATTCATCTGCACCTGTACCGCGCAAAACATCTTTAAGTGTTGCATTTTCAAAACAATCAATCCAGCCCTGCAATCCTTTCACTGCACCATCCATTGCATGTTCCTCTTTATCAGCAGCAGTTGTTAGAAGATAAATATCTCTAAAAGAATACTCTAAGGGAAATAGTGGATTAGAACGGTCAAGTAATGTTTTCATCTGTCCACTCATTTCATAAAAATAGATTGGAGTTGAAAAAACAATTACATCAGCAGTCATCATCTTTTGTACAATCATATCGGCATCATCTTGCATTATACAATGCCCTGTTTTTGTATTCTGACAAGCAAGACATCCTTTACAAAAGTGAATAGTTTTATCATACAAACAGATTTTTTCAACAATATTTCCTGATTCTTTTGCTCCTTTTAAAAACATATCTGCTAACATTTCAGAATTTCCGTCTTTGCGAAAGCTTGTAGATATAATTAAGACTTTTTTGTTCATTTATTTATTCCTCCTCAATTTTTTTTATAAACTTTGCTGGTACACCTCCCACCAATGTATTAGGTGTCACATCTTTTGTTACAACAGCTCCAGCTGCTATAATTGCCCCATCTCCTACTATTACACCAGGAGTTATTGTGACATTAGCACCAACCCAGACACTTTTCCCTATTTTAATAGGTTTTGGGTGCATAGTGCTTCGTTTGCTTGGAGCAAAATCATGATTCAAAGTTGCCAATACTACATTATGACCAATTAACGAATTGTCTCCTATAGTAATACCACCTTGGTCTTGAAATCGACATCCTGAATTTATAAAAACATTTCTACCTATTGTTATATTTTTTCCACAGTCAGTATAAAATGGAGGGAACATGTTAAATGTTTCATCTACCTGTTTTCCAATTAACTCTGAAAATAATGTTCTAATTTCTTCCGGCTCATGATAATGATTGTTTAATTTAGATGTAATTTTCATGGCTTCATTGCTAAGTTCACTCATAAACTGATGTAACTTTGAACCTCCAACAACAATAAGTCCTTGATTAAGGTGTTCTAAAAATGTATTTAAGTTCAAGTTCATTTTGCACATCCTTTCTGATTAACTGTAAGATTTTTTCAATACTTCTACACAATCCTCATGTGTCATTTCACAAGGATTTGCTGCAAATAAACCTCCCATTGTTTCTCGTGCACTTTTTGCTATTAGATTAAAATCTCCTGGTGTAATTCCATAATCGGACATTTTTAAATCTGCAACCCCACAAGCTTCTTGTAATTTGCTAAGAGCCGTAATAAAATCTTCTGCTTTGTTAGCATCTTTCATTCCCAATGCCTGTGCCATGCGTACAAAGCGTTCATCACAAGCATGTTTTTCTATAAAAAATCCAAAGAAAGCTTTAGAAATCATAATCAAACCTGCACCATGAGGAAGTCTTGGGTAATAACCAGACATAGCTTGTTCTAAAGAATGCTGTGCTGTAGTGACACTGATTGTCATGACAATTCCTGCAATTGTATTTGCAAAAGCCATGTGTTCTCTTGCTTTCATATCATTACCATTTTTTACTGCATGTGCAAGATAGTTGCCTACATTTTCGATAGCAGTTAAAGCATACATATCGCTCATAACACTGGAAAAAGAAGATATATAGCTTTCCACGGCATGGAATAAAGTATCAAATCCTTGATAAGCAGTAAGTTCAGGTGGTACAGATTTCATCAATTCTGGGTCAATTATGGACAAAACAGGGAATAAAGAGTCATAACCACCAACACCAATTTTCTCATGGGTTTCTTCATTTGTAACAACTCCCCATTGGTCAGCTTCACTACCTGTTCCAGCAGTGGTTGTAATACAAACAACTGGTAGTGGTTCACTTTGTAATGGTTGAGCCTTTCCAGTACCTCCATTTACATAATCCCATAAGTCACCATCATTTGTCACCATCATTGCAATTGCCTTTGAAGCGTCCATGACACTTCCACCACCTAAGGCAATGATAAAATCGCATTCTGTTTTACGAGCACAGAAAGCTCCGTTCATGATAGAATTTTTATTAGGATTTGCGTCTATTTCATTGAATAACACAAATTCTACTCCTGCCATTTTTAACTGTTTTTCTGTTCGGGCAAGTGCACCATTTTCTTTAGTTGATTTTCCACTTGAAATAACAAGCAAGGCTTTCTTTCCAGGTAGTTTTTGTTGATGTAATTCATCTAAGCGTCCATTTCCAAAGATAAAACGAGTTGGTATATACATATTAAAATTCATATTTTTTTCTCCTTTTTATGTTATTGTTTTTATTAAAATTTATATCATAGTTTCTATACGTTTATTATATTAACGAAACAATATAATAGCAAATACTTATAAAGAATGCCTTCCCATAGTTGACAGGCATAGTAGGGAAAAGTACACTATAAATAGGAGGTATAGATAATGGAACTTAGAGTATTGAGATATTTCTTGGCAGTTGCAAAAGAGGAAAGTATTACAAGTGCAGCTCAATCACTTAATGTGACACAACCTACGCTTTCAAAACAACTTATGGAACTTGAAGATGAACTTGGGAAAAAGTTGTTTTTGCGTGGTAACAGAAAAATCACACTTACAGAGGATGGCTTATTTTTACGTAAACGTGCACAGGAAATAATTGACTTAACAGATAAAACTACTTCAGATTTTAACAATGATTGTGATGATATACGAGGAAATGTTTATATTGGTGGGGGAGAAACAGATGCTATGCGTTTTATTGCCAAAACTGCGAAAGAATTGAAGAAAGAATACCCTCATATCCGTTATCATCTATTTAGTGGAAATGCTGATGATGTAACGGAAAGACTAGATAAAGGGCTTTTAGATTTTGGAATTTTAATCGAACCTGCCAACATGGAAAAGTATGATTATATCAAACTTCCTGTTAATGATGTATGGGGATTGCTTATGAAAAAAGATTGTGAGCTTGCTCAAAAGAAAACGGTATGTCCAGATGATTTGAAGGAAATTCCTATCTTAACTTCACGTCAAACATTGGTTCAAAATGTAATTTCTGGTTGGTCTGGGCAAGATTTTCAAGCATTTAATATAGTGGCAACTTATAATCTTGTCTACAACGCTTCTCTTATGGTAGATGAAGGGGTTGGGTATGCTCTTTGCTTGGATAAGCTAATCAATACAACAGGTAATAGCAATCTTTGTTTTAGACCTTTAGAACCGAGATTAGAAGCACACTTAAATATTGTATGGAAAAAGTATCAGGTTTTTTCTAAGGCAACTAAAATGTTCTTAAGTAAATTGCAAAGCGAAATTAATAATTTTGTATCAGAATAGAGAGACAGCTATTTAATTTATAATATTGTTTATATGAAGGTAGTGATTTTTATGAAGCGAGATTTATATGTAATGAGAGATAAAATAAAACTTTTTTATGCTGAAGATTATGATAGAAAACTAATATATGATATGGCATTTGAGGAAGATGAGATATGGAAGTCAATGTTTGACAATAAAGAGGATTTTGACTGGTCTGACATTCATGATGAAGAATCTTACTTTTTTAGTAGTACTCCTGGTCTTAATAAATACTTGCTTATAGAATATGATAATCAAATTGTGGGTACCATTTCTCATGCATACAATGATGGTAAGATACCTAATATGGAGCTAGATATGTGGTTGCGTTCAATGAAATATACTGGGAAGGGGATTGGTTCAAAAGCTATGAAGTTGTTAATTGACAGCTTGACTAGAGACTATGAGGTAGGCACATTTATTATTCGACCATGGATTAAAAATTCTCGTGCTATAAAGGCCTATGAAAAATGTGGTTTTGTGGTAAGTGATTGTTTTAATCCTAAAGAGTATTATGGGAAATACTTCGATAAATGGGGTCAAGGTGATTATCCAGAAGGTGAGAATGTGAATATGATACTTTCAATAGAGTAGTTAACAATGCTATGAAAAAATATACTTTTGCTATTAGTAGTTCGATGTCTGGAAAATAAGAGATTAGAATAAAAATAAATATTATTCCCTAGGTTGTAAGTTTAGCAAAGGATATTTATACTCAGTAAAGAAATAAAATGTGAGGTCCAACAAGTTCCTATTAGTTAGGAAGCTTGTCAGACATTCTAGCAAAGTTTGAAAAACCTAAAGAATCTAAAGCCGATTGTAATTTATGGTTATAGCAATTTCTTAGTCATTAATTGGGATGTTTATTCAAAAGTAGTACTTAAAGTATGAATCTATGTTTAAAAGACTTATAAAAAAGTACAACAAGAGCTAGAATACAAATATTATATAAATAAAACATCATTGAAACTTATTTTTTTCTAACTGGAAAGCATACTTCTGTTACCCAATTATCAGAATTACTGTCTTGACCAGGTCCTATATGATAAATATTAAACATAGGGCCGTCTACATCATAGTTATTGTCAGATATCCAATTACCAATAGCTTCACAAGCATCTGTAAGTTGATTGAAGTTTCCTTTTACAATAGCAGTTGCAGCAGTTACACTTGGAACAGTTCTAAACTTAACATTTTCAGTATCTTTATAATTTCCAGATACAGCAAGTTGTATTTCAACATCAACATAATTTTCTTTATACCCAACATCATAAAAGACTGCTTTAGAATAGTTAGGAACATCAACTTGTACATTATGCCCTTTTGTTTCTGAGAATAATTGATGCCATAGCATTCCTTCATCTTGATAAGTAGGTATAGTTTTTCTTAAAGTCATCATATATTTTGGAGCAAAGTCTTTTATAGTTACATCATAATTTTTCATAATATCAGTCCTTCCAATTCTCTCCATAGTAGTTTCTATTTTTAATAGTTTTTTTTGCGTGTCTTCTAGATGTTCTCTTACTTGAGAATAGTGAATATTTAAATACCTTATCAAGCTTTCTCTATCATTGTATTCCGTCAAAATTTCTTTGATAGAAGATAAGCTGAACCCCATATCTTTTAAGGCATGGATTCTATTTGTAGTGGAAAGTTGATTTGCACTATAGTATCTATAACCATTAACTTTATTTATATGAGTTGGTGTTAAAAGTCCAATTTCATCATAGTGACGTAGCATGCGAATACTAATTTTACTAAGTTTTGAAAAATCACCTATCTTAAACATATTTACATCTCCTTTATAAAGGTGTTATTTTTGAGCTCAATATCAATATAAACCATATCATAGTGGTAGAGTCAACTAAAAATTATATATTGACAAATAATAAAAAAATATTATACTGAACATGTTTAGAACGAAAAATGTAAATGTTTTGAAGGTAGGTTATGATAAGGTACTATCTTTTATATTGAATCAATGTATAATCAATGGAAATATGCAGGCACAACTTGCTATCATTTCTATGCTTCGTAATATATTTGGGGACGAAAAAGACGAAATGAGTTTAAGAACTATTGCCTTACAAATTATTTTACCTATACAAATGGAGGCTTTATCACCAGACTCATTTCAATTATATAGTGGTACAAATATAAAAGTTAAACATCAGAGAGATAAATTTATTGATATTTTAATAGATAATATTATCAAATGAGATGATGTGAAATGAAACTTATAACTATTGGTGCAAGTGTTATTAAATATTAATCTAATCAGTCAAACATATGAAACCGCCAGAAGTAATAAAGGTAAAGGTTTATAAAATTTCTGACGGTTTTATTATATGTTACTAAGTATGGAAAATATTTACTAGATATAACATAAGTTAATAAGTATTAATAAGTACGTACTAGACATAACATGAGTTAATAAGTATTAATAAATATTTATTAGATATATCATAAGTTATTAAATACTAAGAAGCATTTTCTAATTCAAGAGGGTTCTCTATACCAAAATAATCGTATAAAGCTGAGCTTATTTCCTTCAAGTTTCCGCTTTCAAAAGGAGATTGTAGATTAACTTTTTCTACTACATCTTTAAATCCTGCATCTGTATTTTGATTTAAAAAATCCATATATACATCAACAGCTTTTCTATAGTCACCTTGTGATAACTCCCATATTTGAAGAGATACATCAGATGCAAGACCATAACTTAAATAGTAAAAAGGAACTTGGAAATTATGAGATACAAGTATCCAAAATGGAGCATTTTTATCTTTAAGTATCTTATTAGATACTCCATATTCTTCTTCTAAATCAAAAAATAGTTTATTTATATCATTTAAGCTCATATATGGGTTTTTATATATAATTTCTTGAAACTCATCGTAAAGACAAGCATCAATAATTGTGTTTAAAACAATCGATAAGTGTTCTTTTTTTATTGCTTCAGATTGTTTTCCAAAGAATTCATCAAAATACTTGTAAAATAAAATTTCTAAAGATGTTGAATGAACTTCGCATATATCAATACTTGGCTGTATTGTATTATTTGAGTTAATACTGTTGTAGTAATTAAAAAAATGACCAAACTCATGAGCAAAGCTAGTAACACCTAAAAAAGAATTGTCCCATGTATTAAATAAAAAGGGTGCTTTGTACTTGGTTATATAAGTAGTATAACCTCCAGGTGATTTGTTTTTCCCAGAGGAATAATCGTATAAGTCATACTTTTTCATATAGTTAAAACACTCTTTTAATTTTGGAGATATATCTTCAAGTACTTTATCAAATTTTCTAAATGAACGATTCTTATATGCCTTAATATAAATAGAAGAGTCAGAAGGTTGTGATGTAACTTTCCTATATAATGGAACTATGTACTCTTTTACCTCACTTCTAAATTTTCTTGCATCCTCTTGGGAGTAATCTTTATTTAAATTTAAATAAGCATAATCTGTATAATTCTTAAAGCCTAGCTTAGTTGCTATTTCAGTTCTCTTCTGTACAAGTTCTAAAAAAATATTACCAAATATAGGGTTGTATTTTTTTAAGTAATCTGAATAGATTTTTACATATTCTTCATAAGTGAGATTGGGTTTTGACATAGCTTCTTCAAAGTCTATTTCCATTCCATCTACTGATACAGTAGACTTAGATAATAAGTCTTCATATTTAACAACTAAGTCTTGCTCTTTTTTAAGTAGGTTTTCTACTTCTTCTGAATTAAGCTTTCCAATGTTTTTTAAATAATTAAATCCATCTTTTCCAATTTCTTTTTTTAGTTCTTTAGAAAACTTAGAATTTACAAATGTATCCTGAAAATCTTTGTATGCCATATCGACATCCACAGATTTACTCATAAGGTATTTGTATTCTTTAGAGTAAAATTCATCTGATGAATCAATATTATTTCTAAGTTTTGCTATAGTAAGTGTACTATAAAAGTCTTGGTAAATCTTATCGACATTACTAAATACGTTCAATTGCTCTTTGGCATTTTTACATGTTAAAAGTTTATCGTTATATGTGTTAATATTTTCGCATACTGACTTTATGTCAGGACGCTTATATTCCATTTTTTCAAAAGGAATAGTTCCTCTAACTGAATCTTTTTTTGAATCATTAGTATAATTTTTTATGTATAATGCAAATATAATAAAAATTACAATTAAAATTAGAGAAATAAATAATCTTTTCTTGGATTTAATCATAGAAATCCTCCAATCATGGATATAGTTATTAGTTATTTTACTATATTAAATATAAAAAATGCATATTAAGAAAATTTAATATAAAAATATGGACAAGATTATAGATAATATAAAAATTTAACTTCAAGAAAATATATGAAAATTGTATTGGTAAAATGATAAATAAATTTTAAGTATAAAATACGAAAAACTATTCTACTATTAGATTTATTATATGCAAAAAATATAGAAATTTTTGATGTAATTGAAATTAAAAGACATATATAAAAATTTGCAATATTCTAAACAAAATTTATAAAAATTCATATCATTGTCTTTATACAATATTTATACTATAATAGAGTAATAATTTAGAGGAAAACTCTAAAAATAAACAAATTAAAGGTCTTAACAGTAATGATTTTATGTTAAGGAGGTATAAAGAAAGTTGAAAACAATAGTTAGAAGACTTATTCTCTACGCAGATGGAATGCGACCTACTCAAATAATAGTATCTGGGTTTGCAGCAACTATTTTAATTGGAGCAATATTGTTAACACTCCCGATATCGTCACAGAGTAGAGAGAGTATAGGTTTATTAAATGCTCTATTTACAGCTACTTCAGCGGTTTGTGTTACTGGTCTAGTTATGGTAGATACAGCAACTTATTGGAGTTTATTTGGACAGATAGTAATAATAACATTGATACAAATTGGTGGTCTTGGATTTATGACCGTAGCTACAATGTTTTCACTTATGGCACGAAAAAAAATACAACTAAGAGAAAGATTATTGATACAAGAATCATTAAACCAAGCAGACTTATCAGGGCTAGTAAAACTTACAAGGTTTGTATTAATAATAACTATAACCATAGAGGGAATAGGAGCACTAGTCTTATCAACTGTCTTTATTCCACAATTTGGTTTATCTAGAGGGATATGGTATAGCGTATTTCACGCAATATCAGGGTTTTGTAATGCCGGATTTGACTTAATGGGTAGTGTAAGTGGGCCATTTACATCGCTAAATTCTTATGTAAACAATTTTATAGTATCAATGACTATTTGTGCACTTATAGTGTTAGGTGGATTAGGATTTCCAGTTGTTCTTGATATTGTAAGAAAAAGAAGATTTTCAAAATTAAATGTGCATTCTAAAGTTGTTTTATTTTCAACTGCAATACTTATTTTAGTAGGTGCAATATTTATTTTTCTTATAGAGTTTAACCAAAAGGCCACTATGGCAGATTTACCTGTAAAAGGGAAAATATTATCAGCTATATTTCAATCAGTAACAGCAAGAACTGCTGGTTTTAATACACTTGATTTAGCTACTTTACAAGAAAGTAGTATATTTATAATGATAATTTTGATGTTTATTGGAGCATCACCTGCATCTACTGGTGGAGGTATCAAAACAACAACATTAGCAGTTTTAATAATTACAGTTAGAAGTTTTTTATCAGGAAAATCTGATATAGAAACTTTTGAGAGAAGACTGGCTCCAACAACTATAAAAAAATCTCTAGGGATATTTGTAATTAGTATATCCGCAGTTATTTTTGGAACTTTGATTATTTCAATAACTCAACCTAAGTTTACACTAGTTCAATCAGCATTTGAGGTTACATCAGCACTAGCTACAGTTGGTTCAAGTTTAGCTGGAAGTGCAAATCTAAATGCTTTAGGTAAGGTTATAATAATAATCTTTATGTTTATGGGGAGAGTTGGTTCTCTTACTTTATTTATGGCTATACTTTCTGGAGGTAGAAGAAAGAGTCAGCCAGTTAGATACGCAGAAGGCAAGATTATGGTTGGTTAGAGTACCATTTATTAGATAAATCTATTAATAATGATATATAATCTAGGAAAATGAACTTAGATATAATCAATTAAATAAATCAATTAATGATAGAAATAATCTAGCAAATAAATTTAGCTATGATTAATAAAATAAAAATATTAAAATTAATTTACCTATATAAAAGTTAATTTAATAGATATTATACAAATTGTGTATTAGGGAGGAAGTTTCGAGATGAAGCAATATATAGTCATTGGATGTGGGAGATTCGGAAGTTCAGTTGCATCTACTATGCATCTTTTAGGACATCAAGTAATGGCAATAGACAAAAATGAAGATTCAGTTCAAAGTATATCTGATAAAGTAACTCATTCACTTATAGTGGATGTTACTGAGGAACAAGCATTAAGATCATTGGGTTTAGGTAACTTTGATGTAGCAGTAGTTGCAATCGGTTCTGATATAAGAGCATCTATAATGGCGACTCTTATAGCCAAAGAAATGGGTGTAGAGTTAATAATATGTAAGGCAAAAGATGAATTGCAAGCCAAAGTTCTTTATAAGATTGGTGCAGATAGAGTTGTATTTCCAGAAAGAGATATGGGAGTAAGAGTTGCACATAATTTAGTTTCTGACAATATATTAGACCATATTGAACTTGACCCAGAATATTCAATTGTTGAAATCGTAACTCCAAATGGTTGGGTTGGTAAAACACTTGTAGAACTTGAGCTTAGAGCTAGATATGAGATAACTGTGCTTGCCATCAAGACTGGTAAAAATATAAATGTGACACCTTCTCCTGATGAGGAACTTACAGCTGGAAGTATATTGGTTATAATTGGTCAAAACACTAGTATAACAGCTATTACATCTGGAAATAAGGGTATAATTAGAAGAAGATAGTTTATTATTTAAGATATATTTGATTGCAATGAAAGTAGATAGTATCATATAATTATGAATAGTTATATGATACTATTTTTATTTTAATCGAGAATAGAATTTTAATAGAAATAAAGATTTTAGAAGTAGGATAAAGAATGATAAGGAGGTTGTGCTAATATCAAGTTAGCATTTATATAAAATGATTACAACTATAAGCAGTAAGGATAATGAAAGATTAAAATATACTAAAGCATTATTAAAGTCAAAAAATAGAACAAAAGAATCAAAGTTCATAATAGAAGGGTACAGAATAGTAGTGCTTGCACTTGAATGTAATGCAAATCTTGATTATGTATTTATCAATGAGGATTTTGAAAATAAAAAGGAACACATGGAATTATTAGAAAACTTAGATAAAAAAAACACAAATATATATAAGACTACTAATAAAAACTTTAAGGAACTTGTAGACACAGAAAATACTCAAGGTATAATAGGTGTAGTTTCATTTAAGGAAAAAAATTTAAAAGAAAGTATAAATGAAAAAGATAAGTTTGTATTAATTTTAGACAGAATACAAGACCCAGGAAATATGGGAACAATAATAAGGACTGCTGACTCTGCTGGAGTAGATGCAATAATAGCACTAAAGGGATGCGTCGATATATACAATCCAAAAGTAATTAGGTCAACTATGGGCTCTATTTTTGATATGAATATAATCAATGCCATACAAGATGAAACTGTGGATATACTTAAATCACAAGGATTTAATATAGTTTCAAGTTATTTAAATACAGATAATTTTTATGACAAAATAGACTACGGCTCAAAAGTAGCTTTGGTGATAGGAAACGAAGCAAATGGGATAAATGAAGAGCTTGTATCAAAATCTGATATTTTGGTTAAAATACCTATATATGGCAAAGCTGAGTCGTTAAATGCAGCAATAAGTTCTGCTATATTGATGTATGAAATAAAAAAATACTTAATTTAATGTATTGTAATAAATATAATGTCGTGTTATAATCTTGAATTAAATAGTAGAGTATCAAAAATAGTCAATATATTTTAAATATGATTGATAAAAATATTATATGATTGTACTTTAAAATAGTCACAATAAAATAATCATATAGATAATCACAAAATATAGATATAAATGATATAATACTAAAATAAACAATATAATATTGTAAATGCAATGAAAGAGGAAAGTATTTTGATTAAACTTAGTAAAGAGATAAACACCTAGGCTGGGAGTGTTTTCTAAGAGGTCAGGAGAAGTTCCCTCTAGAGTAACAAAGCTGAAATTTGATAGTAGGCTTTGACGTGAAAAACGCGTTAAGTTTGTTAGAGGTGGTTTGATGATTTTTAGATTGTTAAACTACTAGGGTGGTACCGCGAAACTATAGCCTTTCGTCCCTAGACAGGGATTGAGGGGCTTTTTTTATACAAAAAAACGAAAGGGTGATATGTGTGCAAGAAAAATTACTTGCTTTACGTGAAGCAGCTTTAGCTGAAATAAAAGAGGCACAAAGCATAGAAAATGTAGAAAGTTTAAGAGTTAAGTATTTAGGAAAAAAAGGTGAGATAACTGCCATACTTAAAGAGATGGGTAAATTATCTGCTGAAGAAAGACCAGTAGTTGGAAAAGTTGCCAATGATGTAAGAGAGAATATTGAACTTAGCATAAATTCCAAAAAAGAAGAAATAAATGCTATTGAAAAAGAAAGAAAGTTAAGAGAAGAAGTAATAGATGTTACTCAACCTGGAAAAGTATTGAAAGTTGGAAAGAAACATCCAATAACTCAAATTATAGATGAAGTAACAGATATATTTATCGGAATGGGATTCTCTATAGCAGAAGGTCCAGAAGTTGAAACAGTTGAAAATAACTTTGATGCATTAAATGCTCCTAAAGACCATCCATCAAGAGATATGAGTGATACATTCTATATCAATGATGGTGTATTACTTAGAACTCAAACGTCTCCAGTTCAAGTAAGATCTATGAGAAGCCAAGAGTTACCAATTAAAGTAATAGCACCAGGTAGATGCTTTAGATTTGATTCACCAGATGCGACACATTCACCAATGTTCCATCAAATAGAAGGACTTGTTGTTGGAAAAGATGTTACTATGGCAGAATTTAAAGGAACTATGGATATCTTCGTTGAAAAATTGTTTGGTTCTGATATCAAAACTAAGTTTAGACCTCATAACTTCCCATTTACAGAACCAAGTGCAGAGGTTGATGTTACTTGTTTCAAATGTGGTGGTAAAGGTTGTCCAATGTGTAAGTATGAAGGTTGGATAGAAATATTAGGTTCAGGTATGGTTCATCCAAATGTACTTAGAAATTGTGGAATAGACCCAGAAGTTTACAGTGGATTTGCATTTGGAGTTGGGGTTGAAAGACTTGCAATGCTTAAATATGAAATAGATGATATTAGATTATTATTCGAAAATGATATGAGATTCTTAAATCAATTTTAATTAGGAGGGTGTGTAGATGTTAGTATCTTTAAAATGGCTTAGAGACTATGTCGATATAGACATGGATGTAAAAGAGTTCGCTGATAAAATGACAATGACAGGAACTAAAGTTGAAACAATAGATTATTATGGTGAAGAAGTAGAAAATATATTAGTTGGAAAGATTTTAGAAATAAAACAACATCCAAATGCTGATAAGTTAGTTGTAACTAAAGTAGATGTTGGAGATAAAGTTGTTCAAATAGTTACAGGAGCTACAAATATATCAGAAGGAGATTATATTCCAGTAGCTGTAAATGGTTCTAAATTACCTGGAGGAGTTGAAATTAAACAAACTGACTTCAGAGGTGAATTATCAGATGGTATGATGTGTTCAGCAGCTGAATTAGGTATAGATGAACATTATATTGAAGAATACAAAAGAGGTGGTATATATATTTTAGACCACGAAGACTCTTATGAATTAGGAAAAGATGTAAAAGATGTTTTAGGATTAAATGATGCTTTAATAGATTTTGAATTAACTTCAAACAGACCTGACTGCAAATGTATGATGGGGATAGCTAGAGAAGCAGCTGCAACTATAGGAACAAAAGTAAAATATCCTGAAATAGAAGTAAAAGAAAGTGACGAGGAAATAGACTTCAAAGTTGAGATAGATAATCCAGATTTATGTAGAAGATATGTTGCTAAAATGGTAACTGATGTAAAAATAGAACCTTCTCCATACTGGATGCAAAGAAGACTTACAGAAGCAGGTGTAAGACCTATAAGTAACATAGTTGATATAACAAACTTTGTAATGTTAGAGCTTGGTCAACCACTTCATGCTTTTGATATAAATCAAGTAGAAACAGGAAGAATAGTAGTAAGAACTGCTAAAGATGGAGAAAAGCTTGTAACACTAGATGATGTTGAAAGAACATTAGACAAAGATATGTTAGTTATAACAAATGGAGAAAAATCACTTGGTCTAGCTGGTGTAATGGGTGGTGCAAACTCAGAAATAACTGACAAGACAAAGACTGTACTTTTCGAAAGTGCCAATTTCAAGCCAGAAAACATACGAATGACAGCTAAAAAAGTGGGAATTAGGTCAGAAGCATCTTCAAGAAATGAAAAAGCCTTAGACCCTAATCTTGCAGAAATAGCAGCAAATAGAGCTGTACAACTTGTTGAAATGTTAGGTGCTGGAAAAGTATTAAAAGGAACTGTTGATGTATATCCAAATAAACCAGAACCTAAAAAATTAGTAGTAAATCCTCAAAGAATCAACCATCTTTTAGGTGTAGATGTACCAATGGAACAATTTGTAGGAATTTTAGAATCATTAGAATTTAAATGCAATTTAATTGCTGATGATAAGCTAGAAGTAGATGTACCAAGTTTCAGAACAGATATGGAGCAAGAAGCTGATGTATGGGAAGAAATAGCTAGAATTTATGGATTTGAAAATATACCTTCTGTACAATTAGAAGGAAATACAACAGCAGGGGTTAAAACTCCAAAACAAAAATTCATGGAAGCGCTAAAAAATAATTCAACTGCTGTAGGATTAAATGAAATATTAACATATTCATTTGTAAGCCCTAAGGGAGTTGACAAGATAAGAGTACCAGAAGGTAATATAAAGAGAAACTTTGTCAAGTTGATGAACCCATTAGGAGAAGAAACTTCTGTAATGAGAACTACTTTAATACCAAATATGTTAGATGTTTTATCAACTAATATATCTCATAAGATAGAAGAAGTATCAGCATTTGAGTGTGGACATATATTCACACCACAAGATTCAGAACTTCCTATGGAAGCAAATAGAATGTGTGTAGGTATGTATGGTAAAGATGTAGATTTCTTTGCATTAAAGGGAGCTATAGAAACTGTACTTGTAAATGTAGGATTTAAAGATTATGAAATTGAACCTCAAGATAATAATACTACCTTCCACCCTGGTAGATGTGCTAAAATAGTGTATAATAATAAATATGTAGGTACATTAGGTGAATTGCATCCAGATGTTATAGAAAACTACAATCTAGGGCAAAGAGTTTATGTTGCTGAAATAGATATTGATTTTGTATTTGATAATTCTGATAGAACAAAGAATTATGTACCATTACCAAAATATCCATCTACATCTAGAGATATAGCTCTTATTGTTAAGGATGATGTATTTGTAAAACAAATAGAAGATATAATAAAGGAAAATGGTCAAGGATTAGTAGAAAGCTACAAATTATTTGATGTTTACAAAGGTTCTCAAATAGAAGCTGGATATAAATCAATTGCATATTCAATAACTTATAGAAGTAAAGATAAAACTCTAACAGATGAAGAAGTAGCTAAGGTGCATGATAAGATATTAAGTGAATTAAGCAAAAAATTGAATGCTAACTTAAGATCAAATTAACAACTAATGTCGGGGAGGTTAGGATGAACAAAGTAATGGTAAAAATCCATGGCGCTGAGTATCCAATGGTTGGAGACAAGTCAGAGAAATTTATGATTAGTATTGCTGATTTTGTTGACAAAGAAATGGATAAGATAACACGTCAAAACCCGAAGCTAAGCTTATCAGTTGCTGCAATATTAACTGCATTAAATATATCAGACCTTTTATTTGAATGTTCAGATGAAAATGAGAGGTTGATTAAAGCTAATGAAGAATTGAGCAAGAAGGTTGGTTCATCCAACGAAGAACTTCAATTAGAAATCAAATCTTTAAAACTTACAATAGCAGAAAAAGAAGCAGAAAATCGTGAAACTGAAGCTAAAATGAAAGAGTTAATTGAGATTATAGAAAATAAAAAGCAAGAAATATTTGAACTTAGTAATACAACAGAAGGCTCTAAAGCCGAGTTAGATGCTTATAAAAACAAGATAGAAGAGTTAACTGCTCAGCTTGAAGAATCAAATGAAAGAGCTACTATAGCTGAAAATTTAGCTTCTGAGTTTCAAAACAAGGCTTATGATTTACAGCTAAAATGTACAGGGTTAAATAATGATGTAAAAAACGTGGAATAAATTAAAAGATTTGCTGTCTCTTGTTTTTTGAGACAGCTTCTTTTAATTTATAAATAATAAATATAAATAACATGTAATGTATACATATAACTAGTGTATAAATAATATGTAAATATAAAATTTTTTTAAAATATTAAAATAAAAAATAATATCTAAAAGAATTTTGATTTGGTATCTATCAATAGAAAGTGAGATGTTTATATATGACAAAACAGAGCCAGATGTCTGAATCATTCTTCTTATGCGCTTTATTGGCAATAACAGGAGGATTTTTAGATATTTATACTTATGTAGTAAGAGGAAAAGTATTTGCTAATGCACAGACTGGAAATATAGTTTTATTTGGTCTTAACATAGCAGAAGGTAATGTCAGGAAATCTTTTTATTATTTTATTCCTATTTTGGCTTTTATTTTAGGGGTGTTGATAGCAGAAAAAATAAGAAATCATTTTAAAAATAATAATAGAAAGATTCATTGGCGACAAGTTATCATTGGAATTGAAATGATTACTATACTTATTGTTTCTTTTATTCCTCAAGGAAAATTTAATATGTTTGTAAATGTTGCTATATCTTTCATTTGTTCAATGCAAGTTGAGAGTTTTAGAAAGGTAAATGGCAACACATTTGCAACAACAATGTGTACTGGTAATTTAAGAAGTGCTACAGAAACACTATTTCATTATGTGCAAACTAAAAATATTTTTATGATAAAGAAGAGTTTGCAGTATTATGCTATTATTATATTCTTTATTTTGGGAGCTATTTTGGGAACTGTTTTTACAAAGATTTTTGTGGAAAAATCTATATTAATATGTTTCCTTATTTTATCAGTAGTCTTTATAGTTATGTTTATCAATAAAGATGATTCTTTTAATTTAAATTAACAAAACAATAGAGTCATTATTTGATATACTTTAAATATAGTAAGTAGTATATAAATTTAGTGTAAATTTGTAAATTATAGACATGATAACATTAAGTTTAACAAGTATATATAGAGGAGAAAAATATGAAAAAAATAGAATTACTTGCACCAGTTGGCTCTTTTGATTCCTTGAAAGCAGCAGTACAAAATGGGGCAAATGCTGTGTACTTAGGTGGAAAAGACTTTAGTGCGAGAGCATCTGCAAATAACTTTGATAGAAATGAGTTGATTGAAGCTGTTAAATATTGTCATATAAGAGGAGTACAAGTATTTGTCACTGTAAATACATTGATAAAACAGTATGAGATAGAAGATTTTGTCGAGTATGTAAAATTTTTATATGATATAGATATTGATGCATTAATAGTTCAAGATATAGGTATGGCAAGGCTTATAAAAAAATTACTACCTGATTTTGAATTACATGCAAGTACTCAGATGGTAGCTCATTCGCTAGAAGATGTAAAATACCTTAAAAGCGTAGGATTTGATAGGGTAGTTTTGGCAAGAGAATTAAATGTTGATGAGATAAAATGGATTTGTGAAAATACAACTGTAGATGTAGAAGTATTTGTGCATGGGGCTTTATGTGTATGTTATTCAGGTCAATGTCTTATGAGTAGTATGATAGGAAACAGGTCTGGAAACAGAGGAAGATGTGCACAACCATGTAGACAAAAATATGAGTTAATAGATATAAATACAGGTGAAGTTGTAAATAGTAATGGAGATTACTTATTAAGCCCTAGAGATTTAAGTACTATAGAAGATTTAGACAAAATAATCGAAGCAGGGGTATTATCTCTAAAAATTGAAGGAAGAATGAAAAAGCCAGAATATGTAGCTACTGTAGTTTCAGGATATAGAGAAGCGATTAATGAGTTTATAAGTGAGAATAAAATAAATATTTCTGAGGAAATAATAAATAATTTGTATACTATCTTCAATAGAAAGTTTACTAAAGGATATATATTAGGTGAAGTTGGTAAGGATATAATGAATTCTGATAGACCTAACAATCAAGGTCTATATGTTGGAAAAGTCTTAGACCATAATAGAAAAACAAAGAGACTTAGAGTGATACTAGAGAATACCCTTAAAAAAGGAGATGGAATCAACTTAGGTGGAGGAACTATTGGAAGAATTATAAAAGATGGAGAGATAACTACAATAGCACACAAAGGAGATTTAATCGAATTAGATTTTATTGGGGAAGCAAAGAGAAATCAACTTATATTCAAGACTTCAGACAGTGAATTAATGGACAAAGTACAGTCTACATTTCAGCAAGATAAAGAACTTATAAAAACTAACATAAATGCAAAAGTAAGTATTAAATTGGGTGAAAAGCCAGTACTCTCTATAAGTGATTTTTGTGGTAATAAAGCAGTTGTAGAGGGTGAAAAGGTAGCTGAAAAAGCTATAAAAGTTGCTTTAAGTGAAGAAAAAATCGAAACACAGATTCAAAAACTTGGAAACACGCCTTATAAATTAAAAGATATAGACATTGATTTAGACGAAGGTGTAAGTATACCTATAAGTATATTAAATCAAATGAGAAGAGATTGTATTGAGCTTTTGGATGAGGAAAGAATAAGGATAAAAGAGAGAAGATTTAAGGAAAGTAAATTAAAATATAAACCAGCTAAAATAAATCGACATAAAGAATTTAATACAACTCCTAAACTTAGAGTTAAAGTTAAGAATTTAGAGCAATTAGAATCAGTACTAAAATATAATGTAGATTTAATTTATTATGAAGATATAAATACGCTATTTGAAGCTTTGGAAATAGCTTCAAGTATTTCTAAAGAATCAGTTAATTTAAGTTCAAATATAGATAGTGTAAATTCTTCATTAAATATAGATGATGTAAATGTTTCAAGTGAAAGAACATCTAGCTTTGAAGATAGATTAATCTATTCAGCACCAAGAATTATTAGAAATAGAGAATACAAACAGTTTGAAGTATTAGATAATATAAAAGGGCTAAATAAAATTCAAATTGGTAATTGGGGTTCTATGGATTATTTTAAAGATAAAAATCTAAATATAGATTGCTATTTGAATACTTTTAATAGTGAAAGTATAAATCACTTTAGGGATACAGGAGCAAATACGGTTTGTTTATCACAGGAGTTAAATTTAAGTGAAATTGAACAAACATTAAAATATACAGATGCAGAAATTGAAGCAGTGATATATGGATATACGCCTATGATGGTCACAGAATACTGTCCTATGGGGGTTGTTGTTAGAGATTGTAAAAAAGATAAGAGAGTAGCTAAATGTAAGGAGAGCAGTTATGCTCTAAGAGATTTTACAGATGCAAGTTATAGGATAACACAAGATATATTCTGTAGAAGCACTATTTACAATTCAAAGGTAACCTGTATGTTGGACAATCTTTATGAATTAGATGAGATTGGAGTAGATGTATTTAGAATAGATTTTACAGTGGAAAATAGTGAAATGGTAGAGAAAGTTATTGAAGCTCATATTGAGGTTTTAAACAATAATTATAAACTTGGAGAAAAAGCTACTAACTTATATAAGCAATTGGATGAAATTGGAACAGTTGCAGGACACTACTATAAAGGTGTAGAATAGATATAACATGAAAAATATACATAAATATATAAAAACTCTTGAATTTATGTGTATTAATATATAAAAATATCATATCTATGAAAAAACAGGGGGATTACTGAAAATGAGAGAAGAAGCTTTAGACATTTTATTTAAGTATTTAGAAACTGATAGAATGAGAAAACATTGCTACGCAGTTGAAGCAGTTATGAAAGATTTAGCCAAAAGACTAGAGCCAGAAAAAGAAGAAAAATGGGCGGTTGCAGGTCTTTTACATGATTTGGATTCAGATATAGTTGGAAGAAAACCAGGAGAAATCTGTGAAGGTCATGCAACAACAACTGTAGAACTTCTTAAAAAAGAAAATTTTGGTGATGAAGAAATGTATAGAGCAATACTTGGTCATCATGATGGTATGGGGGTTACAAGAACTAGTTTAATGGAAAAAGCTATATATGCAGCAGACCCTATAACTGGATTTATAACTGCAATAGCTTTAGTTTATCCAGATAAAAAACTTACGAGTGTAAAGACAAAATCTGTAATTAAAAGAATGAAAGAAACAAGATTTGCTTCAAATGTAAATAGAGATGCAATGAGAAGTATAGAAGATATAGGGATTCCATTTGATGAATTTGCAGAGCTTTCTCTTAATGCAATGAAAAATATTAGTGATGTACTTGAAAACAATGAAAATGAGTAAATAAGGAAAATAACAATAAATTTAAAAATGTGAATTGACAATAATTAGTTTAAATAAATGACTATAATTAATATAAACTTAAGGTCAACTTGTTAATAATTGACTGCAATGAGTAATTATAGTGATTCTTTGCATCAGTAATTATAGTAATAAACTTAAATATATAAAATAAGTAAATGAAAAATAGAAAAGAGAAAGTAAGGCGAAGTATATGAAACTTACGACTATTTGTTATATAGAAAAAGACAGTAAGACTTTAATGTTGTATAGAAATAAGAAGAAAGATGATGTACATGAAGGTAAGTATGTAGGTGTTGGTGGCAAATTTGAGCAGGGAGAAACACCAGAAGAATGTATAGTTAGAGAAGTTAAAGAAGAAACAGGTCTTACTCTTAAGTCATTAACATACAAAGGATTGATAACTTTTCCAAAATTTAAAGATGAAGAAGATTGGTATATGTTTTTGTATTTTTCAGATGAATTTGAAGGAACTTTATCTAACAAAGATTTAGATAATTGTAAAGAAGGCAAGTTACTTTGGGTTGATAATGATAAAATATTTGACTTAAATATGTGGGAAGGCGACAGATTATTTTTAGATTGGGCTAAAAAAGGCAAAATTTTTAGTGCAAAGATAACATATGATAATGGTAAATTGAAAGATTACAGTGTAAATTTTTTAGATTAATTAAAAAATTAAAGCCTCTGTATTGTTAAAAAAATAAAAATTGACTAGGACAACTATTTGATTTATACTAGAGTAAAAATTTTAAAATGGAGGAATAATCTGGAATGATAGACATAAATTTAGACAAATGTGTAGGATGTGGCATGTGTGAGTCAGACTGCCTTGTAAATGCAATAAGGGTTAAAGAAGATAAAGCAAAGGTGAAAAATATTCTCTGTATTAATTGTGGTCACTGTATGGCTATATGTCCAACAGATGCAATAGAAATGCAGGGATTTGATAAAAATGAAGTATTAGAATTCAATCATGAAAATTTTGAACTAGAGCCTGAAAAATTACTAAACTTTATCAAATTTAGAAGAAGTATAAGAAGCTATAAAGACATAGAGGTAGAAGAAGAAAAAATAAAAAACATATTAGAAGCAGGAAGATACACACCAACAGGTGGAAATAGACAACCGATAAGATACATATTAGTAAAAGAAAAACTAAAAGAAGTAAAAGAATTAGCAATAGAAGGGCTTTATAACTTGGCATTAAATACTGATGATGAAGACCCTGTACGTTCTATATATAAAAATACATTTAAGAGAATGTACAAAAGATATAAAGAAGAAGGATATGATTCTCTATTCTATGATGCACCATTACTTATGGTAGTAGTTGGTGATACTTCTTTAGGAGGAAGTGTATATGTAGATGGTGGATTAGCTGCGTCTAATATGGAGCTTATGGCTTATTCTCAAGGATTAGGAATGTGCTACAATGGATTCTTTGTTATGGCATCAAATGTAGAGCCAAAGTTAAAGGAATTATTGGGAATGAATGATAATGAAGCAGTTATAACTTCATTTATATTGGGATACCCAAGTGTAAAATATAAGAGAACTGTAAATAGAAATAGTGCTAAATTTGAAATAAGATAGAACTTAGAATGTATTATATACTCAAGATTAGCACAAGATAATGTATACATTTAATATAGTAAATTTGTTGTAATAATCAAATAAATCAGTTATAATCTAGGTATATTGTATATGGTGAGGATATTTAAATTTTTAAGTAAATTTTTATATCCTTTTTTATGCTAATCTACTTTTTCATATCTAAAAGTTTAAGTAGTAATTTGCATTGTAAATCTTAATTATATGGAGGATTAGTGTAGTGAATTCAAAAAAATTACTTTTATTAATTATTGTAATTGCATCCATATTCACTTCTTGCATATTTCCTTTTAATGTCAATGCTCTAGGTAGTGATAATCGTACTATTCGGGTTGCTTATCCTATTCAAAAAGGGTTAACTGAACTAGATAAACAAGGTAAGTACTCTGGATATACATACGAATATCTGTTAGAAATTGCACAATATACTGGATGGAATTATGAATTTGTTCAAGTATCTGGTGATGAAAATGAAGTTCTTACAAAACTAATGAAAATGTTAGAAAAAGGTGAGATTGATATAATGGGAAGCATGTTATACAATGAGCAGATGGAAAAATTGTATAATTATGCAGGTAATAGTTATGGAGTAGTAAATACAGTATTACAAGTATTATATGAAAATACAGCTATTGATAGTATAAGGTTAGAAGCTATGAAAGAAATTCGTATTGCTGTAATAGAGAATTCTAATACTAGGCTTAAAGAATTAAATGAATATTGCAAGATGAATTTAATATCACCTAAATTGGTATATTGTAAGTCACAAGAAGAACAATTACAAGCACTAAAGGTTGGTGAAGCAGATGCACTGCTTAATGTGAGTGTGAGTCCAATGGAAGGTGTGCGTACTATAGCTAAATTCTCACCAAAGCCATTCTATTTTATTACACCTAAAGGAAGTACAGACTTAACTCAAAGACTCAATTCAGCAATTAATAATATCGAACAGACAGACCCATATTTTTCGACTGCTTTGTATGAAAAATATTTTACACCAGAAAATAGTAAGATGATTTTGTCTGATGATGAAACTACATATATTAAAGATATAGATACATTAAAAGTTGGAGTACTTTTAAATAAGCCACCATTTCAAAACATAGATAAAAAAACAGGAGAATTAAAGGGTATATCAATAGATTTATTAAATCACATATCTGATAAAACTAGATTGAAGTTTGAACTGGTGCCTGTAAAGTCACAAAAAGATTTGGATAAAATGACTAAAAATCATGAAATTGATATTGTAGCAGGAATGATTTATGATTATGAAGATTCTCGTAAACACAATGTGACTATGTCTCGACCATTTGTTTCCACCCAATATATTATGATGATTAATAACAAATTAAATGAAAATAGTTTAGATGGAAAACGTCTAGCTCTACCTAAAGGGACTGGTTATGATAATTATTTTAATGGGGATGTCATATGGTATGATACTTTGGAAGAGTGTATAGAAGCTGTTAACAAAGGGTTTGCAGATTATACTTATGGAGAAGGATATTCTATACAGTACTATATTAATCAACCTAAGTACAAAAACGTACGTTTAGTTCCACAGACTTATGAATCACAGAGTATTTGCTTTGGAATAGTTAAACCAAGTAAGCAGGAATTATTGGGTATATTTAATAAAGCTATTATAAGCATTCCATCAGAAAAGATGCAATCAATTATCTATCAAAACACTACATATAGACAAGACTTTTCACTACTTTATATTATGCAACAAAATCCAATTGAAACTATTTTAATAGTTGCTAGTTTATTACTTTGCATTATTGGAGGTATGGCATGGAGCCTGCATACACGTAAAAGTATGAATCAGAAAATATCTTTGGAACTTAAAAAGCATGCTGAAGTTTATGAAATGGCAAGTGAATACTTTTTTGAATATGATTATAAACGAGATAAATTGATAGTTTCTATGAAAGGGAAAGGAATTAGTACTTATTATGGTATAAGTAAGAGTGCTATGAGTGAGATTGAAATAGAACATAATAAAAAGTTTTTTGATGTAATCAAGTCACAGGAGAATGGGACGACTGAAATGTATTCTATATGCGCTGATGGTAGTTGTCACTGGATTAGAATTACTTCAAAAATAATTTATAATGAAAAAAGTGTACCAGTGTATGTAATTGGAAAAATATCTAATATTGATTCTGAAAAAGAGGAAAAAGATAAGTTACTGGATAAGGTTCAAAAAGATGGCTTAACAAATATTCTTAATTCAGCATATATTAGAAAGTTAACTACAGAAAGTTTATCTAATTTATCTCCTAACAAAAATGGAGCTTTGTTAATTTTAGATATTGATTATTTTAAGTCTATTAATGATACTTATGGGCATTTAATTGGAGATAAAATATTAATTGATGTTGCAAAAGTACTTGCTAGAAGTTTTGAAAAAAATGATATTGTTGGTCGATTGGGTGGAGACGAGTTTAGTATCTATATTAAAGATATAATAAATAAGGAAGAACTTATCAATAAATGTAATGAAGTATATAAACAAATTCACCTCATAAAACTGCCAAGTGGGAAAAGCATATCTATAAGTATGGGTGTAGTAATAACAAAATATGGACAGAAATATGATGAATTATATCAAATGGCAGATGATGCTCTTTATGATTCTAAGAAGCAAGGAAGAAATAAATTTAAAATAGTAGGAGTATAATTTTTAGTAAGATTTACTATAAAAATTGTAAATAAGATACAATTGAACGAGTTTTGTATAATTGTACATAAAAGAGATGTATTAATTTATATAAGATTCAGTATAAAAATATAATAAATTTTTAAATAAAAAGTATCTAATAAATCTTTTTAAAGTAAAAATAATAAAGCCCAATGACGTATGTTATTATCATCATTAGGCTTTATTTCTATGAATTAATACTAAAATTAAACTTGATGCTAACATTAGTATTAATTTACAGGTTAATTTTATATGGATTTACTTAGAATTAAAATCTGCTTCTTAAAACTTAGTTTTAATATTGGTTCATAGATTTTAATATTTCAATAACATAATCCCAAACATTAGCAATAGAAGGTATACTAACGTGTTCTTTTGGAGTATGAACATCAAACATATCTGGTCCTATAGAGATAGCTTCAGCATGAGGAAGTTTATCAAGTAATAATCCACACTCAAGACCAGCATGTAGAGCCATAACAGTAGGAACTTTACCAGTTAATTTCTCATAAGTTTCACTACATATTTTTTCTAATTTAGAACCTTTTTTAAATTCCCAAGCTGGATATTGAGATGTAAGACCATAGTCAGCACCTAAAGCTTGAGCTAAAAGTCTTATTCTATCAGCTATCTCATCTCTAATAGACATAACAGAACTTCTAACAGAAGTTAAGAATTCAATAGTTGATTCTTTAGTTTCAATTATAGCAAAGTTAGTAGAACTTTCAACTAATCCTTCTATATCAAGACTTACAGATTGAACACCATGAGGAGTTAAGCTTGACATTTGAATAACTTTTTCTTTGCAGTCTTTAGTAAGAGCTTTAGTTGCAGAAGTTTCAACTACTGAATAAGCCATATCAGGGTCAGAAGTAGTAAACTCATGTTTAAATGCAGTTAAAATATCATTTATTTGTTTTTTAGCAGATTCAACATCAGCTTTATCAACAGCTATTATACATTTAGCTTCACGAGGTATAGCATTATGCTTAGTACCACCATCAACTGAAACTAATTCGTAATCAACATCTAGTACGCTTAATACTCTAGCTATTGCTTTGTTAGCATTTGCTCTTTGTAAAACAATTTCCATACCAGAATGTCCACCTAATAATCCAGTAACTTCAACTAATAAAGCTTGCTTGTCAGCTCCAACTTCTTTGTACTCAACAGGTAGACTAACAACACAAGTTTTACCACCAGCACAACTAACTAATAGATATCCTTCTTCCTCGGAGTCCATGTTTAGGATATATTGACCTTTGATTAAGCTTGGGTCTAATGCATCAGCACCGTTCATACCATCTTCTTCATTAACAGTAACTAAAACTTCTAATGCTGGATGCTCTAAAGTATTATCTTCTAATATAGCCATACCCATAGCAACAGCGATACCATTGTCAGCTCCAAGAGTAGTTCCAGTAGCGTATATCATATCACCATTAATTCTTAATTTTATAGGGTCTTTAAGAAAATCATGTTCAACATTCTTTTCTTTTTCACAAACCATATCCATATGTCCTTGAAGAACTACTCCTGGACAATTTTCATATCCTTTTGTAGCAGGCTTTCTTATTATTATGTTTAAACTTTCATCCTGGATAGTTTCAAGCCCTAAATTTTTACCAAAGCTAAGTAAATAATCACTTATGCCTTTCTCGTTTCCAGAACCTCTAGGAATTTGAGATATTTTCTCAAAGTTTTTAAAAACATTTTCTGGCTTTAATCCTTCTAATACGTTTCCCATGACTTGTGTTCCTCCTTAATTTATCTATATAAGTAGCTATTTTTATAAAATAAGCTAAAATAAACTCCTTTAAAAAATATTAAAGAAGATTTTTTAACAGATTATATTACAAATAAAGCATGTTTATGTATAATATATAGATAGCTACATACATAGTATAATACAAAATATGTTTAAAATATATCTAAAAGAGAAAAAATATAATAAATTTAGAAATAAAAAAGAAATAAAACTTGCAGTTTTTATTGAAAATGCTTGGAAAGCATACATTTTAAATATTAAAGAAAAAAGTTAAAATATTGAGGATGGTGAATATAGAAAAATGAATGAGAAATCGTTAAGAGTTCTAGAATACAATAAAATAATAGATTTATTAAAGAAGAAAGCCTCATCTTCTTTAGGTCTAAAATATATAGAAAGTTTAGTTCCAAATACTGATTTTGTAGAAGTAAAGTCCATGCTAGAAGAAACTAGTGAAGCTCAATCAATTATTATAAAGAGAGGTTCAGTAGGTTTGGATGGTATTCATGATATAGAAGATAAGGTTAAAAGAGCCTATATAGGTGCATCTCTTGACCCAGGAAGTTTAATTATGATAGCGGATACTTTAAGAGTAGCTAGAAGATTAAAAAATAGTCTATCTAGCAGTGATGAAGAAGATTTTAATTATCCAATAATACAATCTCTATCAAATTCTCTATATGTATATAAAGATATAGAAGAACAGATATACAATGCGATAATAAGTGAAGTAGAAATATCTGACAATGCTTCAAGTACACTTAGAGATATCAGAAGAAGAATAGCTCAAAAAAATCAATCCATTAGGTCTAAATTAAATTCAATAATAAGTTCAACTACTTATCAAAAATACTTACAAGATGCCATAATTTCTCTAAGAGGTGATAGATTTGTAGTACCTGTAAAATCTGAATATAGGTCGCAAGTAGCTGGTATAGTACATGACCAGTCATCTTCTGGTGCGACACTTTTTATAGAGCCAATGACTATAGTAGAGATGAACAATGAGTTAAGACAGCTAAAATTAGGAGAGCAAGAAGAGATAGAGAGAATTTTATCAGAACTTTCTGCAATGGTTGGAGAAGTAAGTGAAGATTTGATATCCAATCAAGAGATACTTGGAAGATTAGACTTTGCATTTTCAAAAGGAAAACTTTCTATACAAATGAGAGGTATAGAGCCTACATTAAATGAGGATAAATATTTAAATATAAAAAATGGAAGACATCCACTATTAGATAAGAAAAAAGTAGTGGCAAATACTATTTATTTAGGAAGAGACTTCCACACATTGGTAATAACAGGTCCAAATACAGGTGGTAAAACAGTTACAATAAAAACTGTAGGTTTATTTGCACTTATGACACAAAGTGGACTTCACATACCTGCTGATTATGGAAGTAGTATGTGTGTATATGATAATGTATTTGCAGATATAGGAGATGAACAAAGTATTGAGCAAAGTTTATCTACATTTTCATCTCACATGACAAATATAGTATCAATACTAAAAACCGTAACAGCAGACTCTTTAGTTATATTTGACGAATTAGGAGCAGGAACAGACCCTGTTGAGGGAGCTGCACTTGCAATAGCAGTATTAGAAGATATAAACTCTGTAGGAGCGAAATGTATAGCAACTACTCACTATAGTGAACTTAAAAATTATGCTCTTACTAAATCTGGTGTAGAAAATGCAGCAGTTGAATTTGATATAGAAACTTTAAGTCCAACATATAAGTTACTTATAGGTGTTCCTGGAAAATCAAATGCGTTTGAGATTTCCAGAAAACTTGGACTTAGTGACTATGTAATTTCACGTGCCAAAGAATATATAAACACAGATAACATAGCTTTAGAAGATGTATTACAAAATGTTGAAAAGAACAGAATCAAAGCTATTGAAGATAGAGAAGAAGCTGAGAGATTGAAGGAAGAGATAGAAAGACTAAAAGTAGAATACGACGAAAAACTTGAAAAATTAGTTACTCAAAGAGATAAGATGATTGAAAAGGCTAAATCAGAAGCATTTTCAATAACAAGACAAGCTAAGGAAGAAGTAGACCTTATAATAAAGGAACTTAGAAGTTTAGAACAAGAAAGAGCTTCTAAAGAAAAAAATCGTAAAATAGAAGAACTTAGAAAAGAATTGACTAGTTCTATGGGAAGTCTTCAACCAACAGTAAAAAGTATGATAGTTCCAAAAGTTTCAAGTAAAGAAATAAAAGACCTAAAACCAGGGGAAGAAGTTAGAGTAATAACTTTAAATCAAAATGGTAGTGTGGTTTCTGTAGACAAAAAGAGAAAAGAAGCAGTAGTGCAAATTGGTATAATGAAGATGACTCTACCTTTTAAATCTTTACAAAAATCTCACAAGGATGTTTCAAAACACGTTACTAAATCAACAAGAAATATCATAAGGGCAAAATCTGGGAATATAAAAAGTGAAGTTGACCTTAGAGGTTTAAATTTAGAAGAAGCTATAATGGAAGTCGAAAAATATCTAGATGATGCATATGTAGCAGGTCTAGAATCTGTAACAGTAATACATGGAATTGGTACAGGAGTGCTAAAATCAGGACTACAAGACATTTTAAGAAAAAATAGACATGTAAAATCACAAAGAGGTGGCCAGTATGGAGAAGGTGGAGCAGGAGTAACAATTGTTAAACTAAAATAATTTGTATAGGAGCACATTTTTATGATATTAGTATCTGCATGTTTAATAGGAATAAATTGTAAATATAGTGGCGATAATAATGAAAATGAAGAAGTAAAAGAATACCTAAAAGGTAAAGATTTTACTCTTGTATGTCCAGAACAGTTAGGTGGTTTATCTACACCAAGACCTCCTGCTGAGATAGTTGATGGAAAAGTAATCACAAAAGAAGATAATAAAGATGTAACAGAAAACTTTGTAAGAGGGGCTGAAGAAACTCTAAAAATAGCAAGATTATATGTATGTAGCGAAGCAATACTAAAAGAGGGTAGCCCCTCTTGTGGATGTAATCTAGTGTATGATGGTAGTTTTTCAGGCAAAAAAATACCAGGGAAAGGTATCACAGCAAAGTTACTGGAAGAAGAAGGAATAAAAGTCAAGAGTGAAAAAGACTTATAGAAAAGCAATAATCGTATAGATAAAAACTGTAATTATAGTATTTTTAATATATACAGAAAACATAATTATTAAAGTGTTTTGCCCTGTAATGAAATACTTGAAAAAACACTAAATTTGATTTAACATAAAGAGATAAGCACAATATAAACCAGGAACAATGTAGAGAGGAGCAACAAGATGCAAGATTTCAAGGTAGCAATATCAAATTGCCTTAAAGAGAAAATAGAAGAACTGTCGATAGAAGAGATAGAGGCACTTATAGAAGTTCCACCAAACAAGGACATGGGTGACTATGCTTTTCCATGCTTTAAATTAGCTAAAGTATTTAGAAAAGCTCCAAACATGATAGCAAGTGAATTAGCAGAGAGTATAGAAGCTAGTGGAGAGATAACAAAAGTAATACAATTAGGCGGATATGTGAATTTCTTTGTAAACAAATCTCAATTAGCAGAAACTGTAATCAAAAAAGTATTAGATGAAAAAGAAAATTATGGTCGCAGTGATTTTGGAAAAGATAAAACTGTAATAGTTGAATACTCTTCTCCAAATATAGCAAAGCCTTTCCATATAGGGCATATAAGAACTACAGTAATAGGTAATGCTCTATATAAGATATATGAATCACAAGGATACAAAACTATAAGAATAAATCATTTAGGTGACTATGGAACTCAATTTGGTAAGTTAATAGTGGCCTTTAAAAAGTGGGGAGAAAAGGAAGTAGTAGAATCTAATCCAATCCCAGAATTATTAAAATTATATGTAAGATTCCATGAGGAAGCAGAACAACATCCAGAAATGGAAGATGAAGCAAGAGCATGGTTTACTAAATTAGAAAATGGTGACGAAGAAGCAAAAGAATTATGGCAATGGTTTAGAGATGAAAGTCTAAAAGAATTTAGTAGAGTATATAAACTTTTAGATATAGAATTTGATTCTTTAGCAGGTGAAAGTTTCTATTCTGATAAGATGGACAGAGTAATAGAGTTGTTAGAAGAGAAAAATCTTTTACAAGAGTCTAAAGGTGCAAGAATCGTTGATTTAGAAGAATATAAGATGCCACCAGCTCTTATTACTAAGAATGATGGCTCAACATTATATATGACAAGAGATTTAGCTGCAGCAATATATAGAAAAGAAACTTATGATTTTGATAAGTGTATATATGTAGTTGGTTCTCAACAAAACCTACATTTCCAACAATGGTTTAAAGTAATTGAACTTATGGGATATGAATGGGCAAAAGACTTAGTGCATGTTGGATTTGGTATGGTAGCTCTTGAAGAAGGGACTATGTCAACTAGAAAAGGAAGAGTTGTATTTTTAGAAGATGCATTAAATCAAGCTATAGATAAAACTAAGGATATTATACTAACTAAAAACCCAGATGCTAAAAATGTAGATGAAATATCTAAACAAGTAGGTGTTGGAGCTGTAGTATTCCAAGAACTATCTAATAGTAGAATAAAAGACTATACTTTCTCATGGGAAAGAACATTAAGCTTTGATGGAGAGACTGGGCCATATGTTCAATATACACATGCTAGATGTTGTGCAGTTTTAAGAAAAGCAAAAGAAGAAATCACTTCTGATATAGATTATAGTCTATTGGCTGATGAAGATAGTGCAGAAGTTCTTAGAGTTATAGAGTCATTTAATAAAAATATTTTACTTGCTCTAAAGAAGAATGAACCGCATATAGTTACAAGATTTATGCTAGATTTAGCTCAAGCGTTTAATAAATTTTATCATGACAATCCAATTTTAGTGGAAAATTTAGAGATTAGAAAATCGAGACTTGCTTTGGTACAAGCCACAAAACAAACTTTAGAAAATTCTCTGAAGCTGTTGGGAATGCACGCTCCAGAAAGAATGTAATACAACAAAATGTTGAAATAAAAAGAATAAAATTGAACTTAGTACGCAATTTGTATAACTGTAGAATATAGGGATGTCGAAAACTGATGCTTTACATATAAAAAAGTAGTATCGTATAATAATATATAGATAGTAGATTACAATGATTTTTGTACACTACTATCCCCCTATATATGACAGCTTCTTAACGGGCTGTCTCTTTTTTTTTAATAGCAGGATATTTAAATTAAGTTTTTGAGAAAGGATATATTTATGAATGACGTATTAATAAAAAAAGTCTACACATCTTCTTTTAATAATGGAAGTAAGACTCTTAAAGATTTAATTATAATAAATACAAAATCCTTAATAGATGATAAAACTCAAAGATGTGTATATATAGACGAAAAGAGATTGAAAGATGAACTTATTTACTTCAGATTTTATGGAGAAAAAATAGGTAATGTCAATTTTTTAAATATTTTATTACCATTAATTTTATCAAATACTAATATTCAAAAAAGTGAAGATGAGGTTGTTAAATTAATAAAAAAATATGTGAGTTACTTTAGAAAAGAGGAATTCTTATTTGATTATTTATTAAGTTCTGTAGCATATAATTCTGTTATGCACAATCTTATAAATAACAGTAAAATTGAATATGTCGAATTACTACAAAATATTAAAGACAAGATAATAGGTTTTTCTATAGAATTAGACAAGTCTGATATTGTAAAGTTTCAGATGGCAAGGATAGGCACAATACAATTAATTGATAAATATATTGATTTAAAATATGAAGATTATGATGAAGAAAGTATTCTATCAAGTGTTTTAAATATTTTATATGATATTTATATAGAAGACAGAAATGTAGAAAATGAAGGAATTAAAAGCATGAAAAAATCTATATTATCTATTTTAGGTGAAGAGACTGAATTAAACGAAGATAATATAGATTTTATTCTTTCTATGTCAGAATATGTTGTTAAGTTGAGAAAATATAAAATTGGGGTTAAAATGTATAATAAAAAAATAGAACCAAGAAGTCTTATAAGCCTTGAAGAAGGCGATACTACAATAGACCCCATATTTAATCAAATAACAGTTATGTCGAAAACCTTTAGTGATAATATATTAAGCATAAAGATACATTCTAAATCAGGTATTTATATATTAAAGTTTAAAAAGGTTTAGGTTACTAGAGATTACTGTTTTTTTCTAAGTAATCCAAAAAATCTTTTTCTTTAGTGTCAGTTAAGAAACATAATTCTTTTACTATATTATTTCTAAGGTCGATAAAGTCACTAATCTGGGTATTTTCATTAGTGTATTCAAGAGACTTTATAATAAGCAGTAAATCTCTTTTTGATAAAGAGTTGATAGATACTTTTTCAATTAATTCCATAAAAAACTTCCTTTCCTCACATTACTTGAAATTAATAATCTAATTATATAAATGTTATATAGACTTTACATATACTATTTTAACCTATAAGGGGTACAAAAAGCAGTATAATATTAAAAAGAGGTGAGAAATATTTGAAAATTTTATTAACAACGTTGAATTCTAAGTTTATTCATACAAATTTAGCTATAAGATACCTAAAAGAATTTGTAAGGAATTTGATAGAAGTTGACATGAAAGAATATACGATAAACAATGACTTAGATTATATTTTAAAAGATATATACAAAAATGAATATGATATAATTTTATTCTCAACATATATCTGGAATATAGGAGATATAGTTAAACTTTGTGATAATCTAAAAAAAATTAGACCAAATACTAAAATAGCTTTGGGCGGGCCAGAAGTGAGTTATGATAGCTATGAGGCAATGAAGAAATACGATTTTGTAGATTATATACTTTATGGAGAAGGAGAATTAATCTTTAGAGATTTAGTGCTTCATCTTAAAGGAAAAAAAGAAATAAAAAGTGTAGACGGATTGGTATATAGACAAGGAAGCGAGATAATAGTAAATAAACCTATGGAACTTCTTCAAAATTTGGACGAGATTCCTAGTCCTTATGAAAATTTAAATCCAAAGGAATATGAAAATAGAATAGTATATTATGAGTCGTCAAGAGGTTGTCCATTTAACTGTCAATACTGCTTATCTTCTACCATTCCTGGTCTGAGATATTTCAGCTTAGATAGAATAAAAAGAGATTTAAAAGCTTTAATAGATGCAAGAGTCTCACAAATTAAATTTATTGATAGAACTTTTAATGCAAATAAAAAAGTAGCTATGGAAATTATGGATTTTCTTATGAAAAATGATAATGGATATACAACCTATCATTTTGAAGTTACAGCATATTTGATAGATGACAAGATGCTAGAGTTTTTGGCTGACTGTAAAGAAGGACTTTTCCAGTTTGAAATAGGAGTACAGTCGACAAATGAAAAAACACTTGATGCAGTAGGAAGAAGAGATGATTTCAAAAAGTTATCTCATGTTGTTCAGACAGTAGCATCTTATAGAAATATACATCAACATTTAGACTTAATTGCAGGACTTCCCTATGAGGATTATGAAAGCTTTGAGAACTCATTTAATGATGTATTTAATCTAGGGATAGAACACTTACAATTAGGTTTCTTAAAGATGATTAAGGGTACAGGTATGAGAAAGGTAGCAGATGAGCATGGATTTAAATATAAGGATTATGCTCCATATGAGTTTTTATACAATAATTATATAAGCTATGAAGAAACATTGAAATTAAAGGATATAGAAGATGTACTTGAAAGATACTACAATTCTAAAAACTTTGTGTTGTCCATGAGATATATTATAGGCAAATTTTATAAACAAAGTCCTTTTAAATTTTTTGAAACTTTTGCTAAGTACTTTGATGAAAATGGGTATTTTGACTTGGCACAAGGGAAAAATCAATTATACAAAATATTACTGGATTTCTATAATGAAAAAATAAATATAGACAATGATGTATTTAATGATATATTAAAGTATGACTACATTTCACTAGGTAAGACATCAAATATACCACAGTTTTTTAATAAGTTAGATGTGGATGACTTTAAGAATAGATGTCATGTATTTTTACAAGATAATGATAACTTATCAACATATCTACCTAATTTTGTTGATAAACCAGCAAAACATATAATAAAATATGTTCATTTTGAACCATTTAAATTTAATATTGTGGATTTAAAAAATAATATAAATACAGAAATAAGAGAAGAAGAAAATATAGTCTTATTTGAATATGATGATAAAAAAATATTTGAGAAATCTAAAACTCATAAAGTAGAAATTTAAGTATTTAGGAGGAAACAATGGATTTTAAAATAGAAAAGTATTTACTGAAGAAGGCAGAAGAACTAGCTTTTATAACTATAAAGCATGGTGGAGAATTTAAATTAAAGAGTTATGATGTGCCAAAAGGTGGGCTAGATGTACCTATAAAAAATGAGGTACTAGTAAAAGGTATAAAAGAAAAAACTGCTCAAGATAAGTTAAACTCAATGTCTATAGCAGATGCAATGATATATATAATTGGTATAGATAGTAAATTTAAAAATAATGGAGAATATGAAAAGTTTTTAGATGCTTTGTCTAAGGATATTAACTTAGATTTAAAAGCATATATGGGATACATGTCTAGAAAATACTTTGAGATTGGAGAGCATACAGATTCTTTAATATATATAAAAGCATTTATAACTATGTATCCAGATGATTTAGATGCAATGTATAATTATGCAATTGTGTGCCAAGAGATAGCAAAACAATATCAAAAAGACCTAGATGATAAGGCTATGAATGCATTTTTACTTGAGGCAATGAGCAAACTTGAAAAGATAATAGATATTGATAATGATTTTGCATTAGGTTATTATCATTTAGGTTATCATTATTATAATCAAGGTCAATATTTGAAGACTAAATTGACATGGGAAGATGCATTAAGATTAGGTTTAGATGCTGACTTAGTGGCTGAGATACAAGAAAATTTAGGAAAGATGGATTTTAAAGTACAGTATGAAGAAGGATATACACTTATATTCCATGGTAAGTTTAAAGAGGGATTAGAAAAATTACTGCCACTGGAAGAAGAACATATGGATTGGTGGAATTTGCTGTTTATGATAGGGCTAGGATATAAGGGTATGGGCGAAATAGAGCAGGCTAAGATGTATTTTGAGAAGATATTAGTAATAAAACCTAAGCAAGTAGATGCTATAGTTGAATTAGGGCTTTGTGAAGCTTCTAAATATAATTTAGATAAAGCAATAGAGCATTTTGAGCAAGCTGCTAAGATAAAAGAGGACCCAGAAATTCTTTGTAATTTAGGTATGGCTTACTTAAACAATGGTGAAATTGATGATGCAACTTACTATATAGAAAGAGCTTATGAATTAAATCCACAGGATGAGATTACGATTGCTTGTTTAAAAGAGCTTGGTATAAATAAGTAAGAATGTTATTAGATTGTATTAGATTCTATTAGGTTTTACTTTATTAGGTTGGACTTGATGCTAGCGAGTTTTATCTGATGCTATTAAATTTTATTAATTAAGAGTGGTAGAACATTTATTATGTTGTACCACTTTTTTTATTTACTTTGTCTAAGTATTTTTACTCTTATTTACTATTTGTAATATTATATTTCATAAGTATCTTGAATTTATAATAATTAAATATTAAAGCAGATTTTAGTTGTACAAATTTTTTGTAACATAAAAAATAAATTGATAAAAGACATATCAAATATGGTATTATTTAGTTAAATATATATAAGGGAGGGGTTACTTTTGATAAAGAAATTAGATGATATTTTAGAGCAGCTTAAAGGAGGAGAAAAAATAGTACTTTCTGTAGCAGCAGCTCACGATAAAGAAGTTTTAATGGCTATAAAGGATGCTGTAGAAAGAAATATAATTACTCCTATATTGGTTGGAAATGAAGGAAAGATAAGAGAAATATCAAAAGAAATAGAATTTGATTTGGGTGGAATTAAAATTATTGACAAGGATGATATTAAAGACTGTGCTGAAATAGCAGTTAAATTAGTATCAAGTAAAGAAGCTGATTTTGTAATGAAAGGTTTATTAGATACATCCGTTATCTTGAAAGAAGTGTTAAATAAAGATTATGGTCTTAGAACTGATAGTTTATTAAGTCATGTTATGGTATATGAGTTAGAAAGATACCATAAGCTATTGATAACTACAGATGGAGGAATGAATATAGCTCCTGACTATGAACAAAAGGCAAAGATATTAAAAAATTCTATAAAAGCAGCAAAAGCTTTAGGTATGGAAACTGTAAAAGTTGCATGCTTAGCAGCTAAGGAAAAAGTAAATCCTAAAATGCAAGCTACTGTAGATGCAGATATGCTAGCAAAAGCTTGTCAAGCAGGAGAATTTGGAGATAATGTAATTGTAGAAGGTCCTTTAGCTTTTGACTTAGCAGTTTCAAAAGAAGCTAGTGAGATAAAAGGATTTAAAAGTGAAGTATCTGGAGATGTAGATATTATGTTGGTTCCAACAATAGAAGTTGGTAATGGCATAGGAAAAGCCTTTACATACATGGCAGATTCTAAATCAGCAGGTATAATTATGGGCGCAAAAGCTCCTATAGTTTTAGTATCAAGAGCTGATTCACATGAATCTAAATTGTACTCTATTGCGTATGGAGCTATTGTAGCTAAAAGTATGAAATAAAAACATTAAGTGTGTAAAATAAATGCGTTAAAAGATAAAATGTAGTCATAATATCTAAATTAATGCAATATTAAAAAAATTTTATATAAAAAATAATTATAGCTTCAAATGAATATATACAAATGTTCAATTTGAAGCTATAATTAATATTAAAGTAAGAAAAATAAAAAAATTTCAAAAAATTAGTCCAAAAAATGCTATTCTAAGAAGTTTTTACTAATTATGGTATAGGGAGTAAAAATCTGTAACAAGTCCAAAAAAGTAGTGAGAAATAATAAACACACAAATAAGATATAATATCAAAAAATTGACTAGAAATAATTCAAAATTGATTTAAAAAAATCAAAACATAATTTAATTAAACTAAAGTATCAAAAAAGTAGGCTCAAGTATTAAAAAATAGCCAAAAATGAGTAGTTAAATTAACTTAAATTAGGTATTAAAAATAAAATTTTTATGTATTATCTAATTTTGTTAAAAAAATATTTAAATCTAAAGCAAAGTGCTGAAAATTAGTATATAATCAACTTAGAAAGCATTTATTTTATTATTTTATGACATGAAGTCAGTCACCTGGGGGATTTTAAAAATCAAAAAAAGGGGATAGGAATATGGATGAAAAAATGTTAACAATTGATTTAAACAGCCAGAAGATGATAGCAAAAGCTAGAGAAGAAGGCGTAGAAACAATGTATGATAGAAAAGAAGGCTTTAAAGCACAATGTGGTTTTGGTCTTCAAGGGGTTTGCTGTAGAATATGTGGAATGGGACCATGTAGAATAAGTCCTAAAACTCCAAGAGGGTTATGTGGAGCAGACGAACACACTATAGTAGGTAGAAACTTTGCAAGAATGGTTGCTGGTGGGACAGCTGCCCATTCAGACCATGCTAGAGATATAGCACATACATTAGCATTAGCTGATCCAAATGGAAACTATAAAATAAGAGACGAAGCTAAATTAATTACTTTAGCTAAAGAATGGGATGTAGAAACAGAAGGTAGAGATATCTATGATGTAGCACATGAAGTGGCAGAAATTGCATTAATGGAATTTGGTAAACCTTTTGGGACATTAAGATTTATAAAAAATGCACCAGAACCAAGACAAAAAATATGGAAAGAATATGCTATAGAACCAAGAGCTATAGATAGAGAAATTGCAACAATAATGCACTCTACTCATATAGGTTGTACTGGTGATATAGATAGTTTAATACACATGAGTCTAAGAACTTCTATGGCTGATGGTTGGGGTGGTTCTATGATAGGTACTCGTTTAAGCGATATCTTATTTGGAACTCCAGTACCAAGAAGAACAGAAGCTAACTTAGCAGTATTAGAAGAAAATAAAGTTAATATAATATTACATGGACATGAGCCAGCATTATCAGAAATGATAGTTTTAGCTGCAGAAGAACCAGACTTAATAGCTTTAGCTAAAGAAGTTGGAGCAGATGGAATAAACTTAGCTGGTATGTGTTGTACAGGTAATGAAATTACAATGAGACATGGTGTAAGAATAGCAGGAGACTTCCATCAACAAGAACTTGCAATAGTAACTGGAGCAGTTGAGGCTGTAATAGTTGACGTTCAATGTATATTCCCTGCACTAGCTAGAGTAGCAGATTGTTACCACACTAAATTTGTAACAACTTCTCCAAAAGCTAAAATAACAGGTTCAACTTATATTGAATTTAGAGAAGAACAAGCTCTTGATGATGCTAAATCAATAGTTAAAGAAGCTATCTTAAACTTTAAAAATAGAGATAAATCAAAAGTACTTATACCTGAATTAAAATCAGGGGCAACAGTTGGGTATAGTGTAGAAGCAGTAGTAAATCAATTAGACAGAGTTGTAAACTCTCATATAGATCCAGCAGGAACAGTTAAGCCATTAACAGACTGTTTAAAATCTGGAGTATTAAGAGGAGCAGCTGGTGTAGTTGGATGTAACAATGCTAAAGGAGTTTCAAATGAGGCTCACGTAACAATAATGAAAGAATTAATTAAAAACGACATAATAGTAGTTACTACAGGATGTGGTGCTTCAGCAGCAGCTAAATTTGGTTTAATGGAAACTGATGCAGCTGAAAAATATGCAGGTAAAGGTCTTGCAACTGTCTGTAAATTAGTAGGAATCCCACCAGTACTACATATGGGTTCTTGCGTTGATATAAGCCGTATATTAGATTTAGTTGGAGCAGCAGCTAATTACTTAGATATGGATATGTGTGACCTTCCAGTTGTAGGTATAGCTCCAGAGTGGATGTCAGAAAAAGCAGTTGCTATAGGATGCTATGTTGTAGCTTCTGGTATAGACACTTACTTAGGAATAATGCCTCCAATAGCTGGTTCTTCAAGAGCAGTAGATATATTAACTAGCGAATTAAAAGATAAAGTTGGTGCAACATTTACTGTAAATACAAATCCAAAAGAGTTAGCAGCTACAATAATAGAAGATATAGAAAAGAAACGTGTTCACTTCGAAGCATTAGTTGAAGAAAAAATGGGTGTTGAAGCAGAAGCTTAGAAAATGGCTAAAGCCTTAGAAAAAACGATTTTATATCTAAATAAAGGTTTTATAGTTGAATGAAGTCAAATATTAAAGAAAAGAACATCAAAATACAATGAATATACTGAATAAATAAAATATAAACAATATAATGAAGAATACTAAAACTATACATGCTGCTTTGAAAAGCTAGTAGGGTAAATGTAATTGGTTCCTGTAAGGACTAGCTGTAGTTTATTTTTAGTGTTTAAAAAATAGATAACTACACTAAAACATAAATAAAATAAAAAGCAAATAGTAATAAAGGTGGTAGGGATTATGAAGATAGCAATAACAGGTAAAGGTGGAGTAGGTAAAACGACTTTTTCTTCAATGCTCTCTAGGATGTTTGCTGAAGACGGATACAGAGTTGTTGCTGTTGATGCCGATCCTGATGCTAATTTAGCTTTAGCACTAGGTTTTCCAAAAGAAGTATATGAATCAATAGTACCTATATCAGAAATGAAAAAGTTAGTTTCAGATAGAACAGCTGCTTCTGTAGGTTCATTTGGAAAAATGTTTAAGATGAATCCTAAAGTAGACGATATACCTGAAAATTTCTGTAAAGAATACAACGGAGTGAGATTACTTACATTAGGAACAGTGGATTCTGGTGGCACTGGATGTGTATGTCCAGAGCACGTTCTTTTAAAAAGACTCTGTTCACACTTAATACTACAAAATAAAGATGTAGTTGTTATGGATATGGAAGCTGGAATTGAACACTTAGGAAGAGGAACAGCTCAAGGTGTAGATGCTTTTATAGTAGTTGTAGAGCCAGGAGAAAGAAGTCTCCAAACATATAGAAAAGTTAAAAAACTTGGTCATGATATAGGCGTAAATAAGGTATTTGTTGTAGGTAACAAAATCAGAAATAAAGAAGATGAAGAATTTATAATACAAAACTTAGAAGATGGGGAATCTTTAGGATTTATCTATTACAATCAAGATGTTATAGATTCTGATAGAGCTAATCAATCTCCATATGATTCTAGTGAAACAACAAAGGCACAAATTAAAGAAATAAAAGAGAAATTAATGTCACTTAAAGATAAATAGAAATTTTGATTTATAATTGGGTTGTTGGTTAAAGGCAATAAATAGGTATTAGATAGGTAATAAATGATTAATTAGATAAATGACTAGCTATTAAGTTAAAGATATTTTAATAGCTTAGTAGCTAGTTTTTAAGCAATTTTACATGTATAATTATCTTATAAAATATAATTTTTACATATTAATACAATTTATACAAAAATTATATTTTAAATCTATTTAGGTTGTGGGAGGAGATTCAGTTATGGGATTTAAATCTGACATTGAAATAGCTCAAGAAGCTAAACCTCAAGATATTAGAGAGGTTGCAAAAAAATTAGGACTAGGTGAAGAAGATGTAGAACTATATGGTAAATACAAAGCCAAAGTTGACTACAATCTACTAAAAAGAGAAACTGGGAAAAAAGCCAAGTTAATATTAACTACAGCTATAAACCCAACTCCAGCAGGTGAAGGAAAAACTACTACTACTATCGGTGTTGCTGATGCATTTGCAAAATTAGATAAAAATGTATTAGTTGCTTTAAGAGAACCATCTCTAGGACCAGTATTTGGTGTTAAAGGTGGGGCAGCTGGTGGAGGATATGCACAAGTTGTTCCTATGGAAGATATAAATTTACACTTCACAGGAGACTTTCATGCTATAGGAGCTGCTAATAACCTTTTAGCTGCTATGCTTGACAATCATATTCATCAAGGAAATGAACTTAGAATAGACCCTAAGAAAATAACTTGGAGAAGATGTGTAGACATGAACGATAGACAACTTAGAAATATCGTTGATGGTATGGGTAAAAAAGGCGATGGAGCAGTTAGACAAGATGGATTTGATATAACTGTTGCTTCTGAAATAATGGCAGCGTTCTGTTTGGCAAGTGATATAGCTGACTTAAAAGAAAGATTAGGAAACATAATAGTTGGATATAGCTACGAAGGTGCACCTGTAACAGCTAGACAATTAAAAGCTAATGGTGCTATGGCTGCATTATTAAAAGATGCTTTAAAACCAAACCTAGTTCAAACTCTTGAAGGAACACCATCATTTGTACATGGTGGACCATTTGCAAATATAGCTCATGGATGTAACTCTGTTATAGCTACAAGAATGGCTATGCACTTTGCAGATTATGTAATAACTGAGGCTGGTTTCGGTGCTGACCTTGGAGCAGAAAAATTCTTAGATATAAAATGTAGAATGGCAAACTTAAAACCAGATGCTGTTATAATAGTTGCTACTGTAAGAGCATTAAAATACAATGGTGGAGTTGCTAAAGCAGACTTAAACGAAGAAAATCTAGAAGCTCTTGAAAAAGGACTTCCAAACTTATTAAAACATGTTGAAAACATAACTCAAGTATATGGATTACCAGCAGTTGTTGCAATAAACAGATTCCCACTTGATACTGAAGCTGAACTTAAACTTGTTGAAGACAAGTGTAAAGAATTAGGCGTTAATGTTGCTCTTTCTGAAGTATGGGCAAAAGGTGGAGAAGGTGGAATTGCAGTAGCTAAAGAAGTTTTAAGATTATTAGATGAAGAAGAAAATAATTTTAGATTCTGCTATGAAGATGATTTATCTATAAAAGATAAGATAAATGCTATAGCTACTAAGATTTATGGAGCAGATGGTGTAGATTATACTCCAGAAGCTGATAAAGAAATAGCTAACTTAGAAAAACTTGGATTTACTAAAGTTCCAGTATGTATGGCTAAAACTCAATATTCTTTAACTGATGACCAAACTAAATTAGGTAGACCAACAGGATTTAGAATAACTGTAAGACAAGCATCAATTTCAGCAGGAGCTGGATTTATAGTTGCACTTACTGGAGAAATAATGAAAATGCCAGGATTACCAAAAGTTCCAGCAGCAGAAAAAATAGATGTTGATGAAAATGGAGTAATAGCTGGATTATTCTAAGTGTATTAATTTATAAATAAAGAGTAGGAAATATCTCTAAGATAATTTAGGATATTTTCCTACATCCTTTTAAGGAGGATTATCATGAAAATAGCAGATAAAACTTGTGTTGATTTTGTAGAAGTACTATCTTCTAAAGAAGCAGTACCAGGTGGCGGGGGAGCTGCCGCACTAGTTGGTGCAATTGGTATGGCTTTAGGGAGTATGGTATGCAATCTTACAATAGGAAAGAAAAAGTATGCTGAGTATGAAGAAAGTGTAAAAGATATATTAAATAAAGCAGGAAAATTAGAAAAAGATTTATTAAAAATGATAGATGATGATGCAGAATGTTTCTTACCATTATCAAAAGCTTATGGGCTTCCTAAAGAAACAGAAGAGGAAAAAAGAATAAAAGCAGAAACAATGGAAAAAGCGCTAAAAGTTGCTTGTGAAGTACCATTAAATATAGTAAGAGTTTGTTATGAAGCTATTAAGTTACATGAAGATTTAGTTGATAAAGGTTCAAGACTTGCTATAAGCGACGTTGGTGTAGGGGTTCAATGTTTAAGAGCTGCTATACTTGGTGGACAATTAAATGTAGTTATAAATATAAATTCTATACAAGATCAAGAGTATGTTAGTAAAGTAAAAACAGAAGTAGATAAATTAGTTGAAGATGGCGTTAAAACTTGTGATGAAGTTTATGCTAAAGTTGAAAAAGCGCTTGGTAAATAATTTTTAAATGACGAAAGTAGATACTATGTTATTAATATGTGGTATATAGAATAAATTAATTTAAGTTTGCTTGTAGGGGAGTTGTGAATATATGGAAGTAATGTCAACTAAAGGACAGATTATAAAAGGAAAACCTGTAGCTGATAAGATTAGTGAAGACTTAATAAAAGAAGTCGAGTTACTAGTTAAAGAAGGTATAAATCCTAAGCTAACAATAGTTAGAGTTGGAGCAAGAAGCGATGATTTATCATATGAAAGAGGAGCACTAAAAAGATGTCAAAACATTGGTATAACAACTGAAGTGTTGGAATTAGCTGAAGATATAACTCAAGAAGAATATATTGATGTTTTAAAGAAAGTTAATGATGACAAGGATGTTAATGGTATATTATGTTTTAGACCACTTCCAAAACACTTAAATGAAGAAGTTATAAAATATGTCATTGCACCAGAAAAAGATGTAGATTGTTTTAGCCCAATAAACTCTGCTAAAGTCATGGAAGGAGATAAGAGTGGATTCCCACCATGTACTCCTACAGCAGTAGTAGAAATATTAAAACATTATAATGTTGATTTAAAAGGAAGTAAGGTAACAGTTCTTGGAAGATCAATGGTAGTTGGGAAGCCAGTATCAATGCTTTTATTAAGTGAACATGCAACTGTTACAATATGCCATTCAAAGACTAAAAACTTATCAGATGTAGCTGCAGAAGCGGACATATTGATAGCAGCTATTGGTAGAGCTAAGATGGTAGATGAAAGTTTTGTGAAAGATGGAGCAGTAGTTATAGACGTTGGTATAAATGTTGATGAAGAAGGAAATTTATGTGGAGATGTTGATACAAATGCAGTTTTAAATAAAGTATCGATGATAACTCCAGTTCCAGCGGGGGTTGGTTCAGTTACAACATCTATACTTGCAAAACACGTAGTTAAAGCTTGTAAGTTGCAAAACAATAAATAGATAGATATTGTGGAAGGTTTAGGGGGGAAGTAGATATGATAATTTCTGAAAATAAACCATTGGAAGAAGTGCTAGGGTACTTAAAGAATTTTGACAAGCTAGTTTTAGTTGGTTGTAATCAATGTGCAGCGACTTGTAAGAGTGGTGGAGAAGAAGAAGTTCTAAAAATGAAGGAAACTCTTGAAGGTGAGGGCAAAAAAATCTTAGGATATGTAATGCTTGATCCTGCTTGTAACCTTTTAAAGTCTAAAAAGGACTTAAAGGCTCTAAAAGAAGAAACTAAAGAAGCTGATGCAGTTTTATCTTTAGCATGTGGAGATGGGACACAAACAATAGTTAAAAACCTAAAAAATAAACCAGTTTATCCTGCTAACAACACTTTGTTTATAGGGGAAGTACAAAGGGTTGGAGAATATGAGGAAGCCTGTAAGGCTTGTGGAGACTGTGAACTTGGTTGGACAGGTGGAATATGTCCAGTAACTATGTGTGCTAAAGGTCTTATGAATGGGGCTTGTGGTGGAGCTAAAAATGGTAAATGCGAAGTAAATCCAGAAAATGATTGTGCTTGGATAAAAATATATGAAAGATTGGAATCTATAGGGCAATTAGATAATTTAGCAGAAATAAGACCGCCAAAAGACTATTCTAAGCAAAATAATCCAAGAAGCTTAAGTGCAAAGAAAAAGAAAGAAGCAACAGCCAATTCATAAAAGTTTTTTTTAGAAGGTTAAAAGGGGGATTAGAGATGAGCTTATTAAGAGAAACATTAGAGAGTGGAAAATTTGCAGTTACTACTGAGATGGCTCCTCCAAAAGGGACTGACCTTTCACATTTAATTGAATGTGCAAAGCCGTTAGTTGGAAGAGTTCATGCAGCAAATGTGACAGACTTTCAATCAGCAGTTATGAGAGCAACTTCTCTTGCTACATGTAAATTACTAAAAGATGCTGGATTAGAGCCAGTGATTCAAATAACAGGGAGAGATAGAAATAGAATAGCTATACAAGGAGAAATGTTGTCAGCAGGTGTATTTGGGATAAACAACTTGTTGGCATTAACAGGAGACCATACTAGCGTAGGAGACCATCCACAAGCTAAAGGTGTATTTGATTTAGACTCTGTAGGGATACTTCAAACTGCTGAAACTCTAATGGCAGGTACGGATATGGCTGGTAATAAATTAAAAGGTTCTCCAGATTTTTATCTAGGAGCATCAGTAACTCCAGAATATTCTCCAATAGAAGTTCAATTATTAAAAATGCAAAAGAAAATAAAAGCTGGAGCTAAATTTTTCCAAACTCAAGCACTTTATGACATAAATACAATGAGAAAGTTTAGAGAACTAACAAGAGATATGGATTGCAAGGTATTGGCAGGGATAGTACCTTTAAAATCTCCAGGAATGGCTAAATTTATGACTGCAAATGTACCAGGAATATTTGTGCCAGATGAACAAATCGAAAGATTAAGAGCAGCTGGAAAAGAAAACTGGGTAAGTGAAGGAATAAAAATGGCAGGAGAACTTATCAAACAATTAAAAGAAGAAGATTTATGTGATGGTGTTCATATAATGGCAATTGGGGCAGAAGAAAATATACCTGCTATACTAGATGCCGCAGGTTTATAGTATTACAAGATTGTAGATTATAAGGTTTGGGGGAATTAAGGATGAAAATAGTAGTAGTAGGTGGTGGACCAGGAGGATATGTAGCAGCTATAAAAGCTTCTATGCTTGGTGCAGAGGTGACAGTTGTTGAAAAAAGAAGAGTTGGAGGAACTTGCTTAAATGCAGGATGTATACCAACTAAAGCACTTCTTGCTTCTTCAGGGGTATTAAATACTGTGAAGGAAGCAAAGGATTTTGGTATAGAGATAGATGGTACAGTTACACCAAATTTCACTGCCATAATGGAAAGAAAAAATAAAGTTGTAAATCAATTAATAAGTGGTATAGAATTCCTATTTGAGAAAAGAGGAGTAAAACTAGTTAATGGTTTTGGAAAATTAATTGATAAAAATACTATAGAAGTAACAAAAGATGATGGAACAGTAGAATCTATAAAAGCTGATAAGATAATACTAGCTAATGGTTCTGTTCCAGTTGTACCAAGAATGTTCCCATATGATGGAAAGATTGTAATAACTAGTGATGAAGTTCTTGGACTTGAAGATATACCTGAATCTATGTTAATAGTAGGTGGTGGAGTTATAGGATGTGAAATAGGGCAATTCTTTAGAGCCTTAGGAACAGAAGTAACTATAGTTGAAATGGTTGACCAGATACTATTAAATGAAGATAAAGATGTAGCAAAACAACTACTTAGACAATTTAAGAAAGATAAGATTAAAGTTATTACAGGTATTGGAGTACAAACTTGTGAAGTAGTTGATGGTAAAGCTGTTGCAACTCTTTCTAATGGAAAGGTTATAGAAGCACAATATGCATTAGTATGTGTTGGTAGAAGACCTAACCTTGATAATTCTGGAGTAGAAGATATAGGAATTGAAATGGAAAGAGGAAAAGTAGTAGTTAATGAGCATCTTGAAACTAATGTAGAAGGTATATATGCAATAGGTGATATAATAGATACTCCTTTCTTAGCACATGTTGCTTCTAAAGAAGGTATTGTTGCAGTTGAAAATGCTTTAGGAAAAACTAAAGTAGTAGATTATAGAGCAATTCCAAGATGTGTTTATACTGAACCTGAAGTTGCTGGTGTTGGTAAAACTGAAAAACAACTTGAAGCTGAAGGTGTAGAATACAATGTAGGTCAATTTGATTTTAGAGGACTTGGAAAAGCACAGGCTATAGGACATTTCCAAGGATTTGTAAAAATAATAGCTGATAAAGAAACAGATAAAATAATAGGTGCAGCAGTAGTAGGTCCTCATGCTACAGATTTATTAACAGAGTTATCACTTGCTGTTCATCTAGGATTAACTGTAGAACAAGTAGGGGATGCAATACATCCACATCCAAGTTTATCTGAAGGACTAATGGAAGCACTTCATGATGTACATGGAGAATGTGTTCATTCTGTACCTAAATTATAATAAGTAAACAGAGTACATAAGGCTCTGTGGCTAGATTTAAGGGGGAAGTCTTAAAATGGGATACAATATAGCTGTTGCAGGAAAAGGTGGAACTGGTAAAACAAGTCTCACAGGGCTTTTGATTGATTATTTGGTTAAGGACAATAAGGGACCAGTATTAGTTGTAGATGCTGATGCTAATGCTAACATAAATGAAGTATTAGGTATTGAAGTTGAAGCAACAATAGGAGAAATAAGAGAAGAAGTAAATCAAAGAGAAAAGTTAGGCAATGCATTCCCAGGTGGTATGACAAAAGCACAATATCTACAATTTAGATTAAATTCTATAATTGAAGAAGGAGAAGGATATGACTTATTAGTAATGGGGAGATCAGAAGGGGAAGGATGTTACTGTTTTGTAAATGGGATACTTAGAGAACAAGTAAACAAAATATCTGGTCACTACAAATACTTAGTCATGGACAACGAAGCTGGTATGGAACATCTAAGCAGAAAAGTTACTAGACATGTTGATACACTTTTATTGGTTAGTGATTGCTCAAGACGTAGCATACAAGCTGTTGCTAGAATAAGAGATTTAGCTGAGGAACTAAAATTAAATGTTGGAAGAATACTTCTAATTGTAAATAAGGTTCCAAATGGGGTTATGAATGATGGTGTTAAAGAGGAAATAGAAAAACATAACCTAGAGCTAATTGGTGTTGTACCTATGGATGAATTGATATATGAATATGATTCTACAGGTATTCCTTTAGTTAATTTACCTGAAGATTCAAAATCTAAAGTGGCTATGAAAGAGATTTTTGCTAAATTAGAATTAAAATAGGCTTAAGGGGGAAAAAAATATGGCATTTAAAATGTCTACTCAAAAATATTCTGGAAAAATATCAGAAGTTGAAGTAGGAATAGGGGAAAAAGCAATTAAATTAGGTGGGGAAAATGTATTACCTTTTTATAGTTTTGATGGAGAAGTAGGGAATACTCCAAAAATAGGTATAGAAATATCAGACGTTTATCCTGAAAGCTGGACTGATTCATATAAAGAGTTATATAAAGATGTAGCTAATTGTCCAGTAGAATGGGCTAAATATGTTGAAGCTAATACACAAGCAGATTTTATTTGTTTAAAATTTGATGGTTCTGACCCAAATGGATTAGATAAATCAGTTGATGACTGTGCTGAAGTTGCTAAAGCAGTAGTTGAAACAATAACATTGCCTTTAGTAGTAGCTGGTTCAGGAAATCATGAAAAAGATGGTAAACTGTTTGAAAAATTAGCTCAAGCGTTGGATGGGCATAACTGTCTATTTATGTCAGCAGTAGAAGATAACTACAAAGGAGTAGGAGCATCAGCTGGAATGGCTTATTCACACAAAGTTGGAGCAGAATCTTCTGTTGATATAAACCTAGCAAAACAATTAAACGTACTGTTAACTCAATTAGGCGTTAAAGGTGAAAATATAGTTATGAATGTTGGATGTTCAGCAGTTGGTTATGGATATGAATATGTTGCATCTACTATGGATAGAATTAGACTTGCAGCATTTGGTCAAAATGATAAGACATTACAAATGCCTATCATAACACCAGTAGCTTTCGAAGTAGGTCATGTTAAAGAAGCTATAGCTCCAGTAGAAGATGAGCCAGATTGGGGTTGTCCAGAAGAAAGAACTATAGCAATGGAAGTTTCAACTGCAGCAAGTGTTTTAGTAGGTGGTTCAAACGCAGTTATACTTCGTCATCCAAAATCAATAGAAACTATAAAAGAATTGGTTAACGCATTAGCTTAATTAAATTGTTAAGGTTAGGGGGAGAAAATAATGGCATTAAAAGCTTTAGATATATTTAAATTAACACCAAAGAAAAACTGTAAGGATTGTGGATTCCCAACTTGTATGGCTTTCTCTATGAAGGTTGCTTCAGGAGCTGTAGAAGTAGGCAAATGCCCACATATGTCTGATGACGCTATAGCAAAACTATCAGAAGCTACAGCACCTTTAATGAAAGCATTAAAAGTTGGTACTGGAGCATCTGAATATGAACTAGGCGGGGAAACAGTATTATTTAGACATGAAAAAACATTAGTAAGTAGAAATAGATATGCAGTTTCATTCTGTACTTGTATGAGTGATGAAGCAGTAGACGCTAAAATAGCTAACATGAAAAAAGTTGACTATATAAGAATTGGTGAACAAATGAAAGTTGAAATGGTTGTTTTAGAATACTGTGGAGACAAAGATGCATATTTAAAACTAATAGACAAAATAAAAGGTAGCGGATTAGAAGTAGCTTATATTTTAGCTTGTGATGATGCACAAGCAGTTAAAGAAGCTGTTGAAGTATTAAAAGATGCTAGACCAATGGTATATGGAGCAACTAAAGATAACTACAAAGATATGATAGAAGTAGTTAAAGGAGCAAACCTACCATTAGGAGTAAAAGCAGCTAGCTTAGAAGAATTATATGAAACAGTTGAATTAGTTCAATCTGCTGGATATAAAGAATTAGTATTAGATGTAACTGGAGAAAATATAAAAGATACTTACACTAATGCTGTGCAAGTTAGAAGAATAGCTTTAAAAGAACAAGATAGAACATTTGGATATCCTTCAATAGTATTTGCAAATAGATTATCTAACTCAAATCCTATGATGGAAATTGCTTTATCATCAATATTTACTATAAAATATGGTTCTATAATAGTAATAGATGATATTAGTTATGCTAAAGCATTACCATTATTTGCATTAAGACAAAATATATACACTGACCCACAAAGACCAATGAGAGTTGAACCAAAGATTTACCCAATTAATAACCCAGATGAAAATTCTCCAGTATTAGTTACTGTTGACTTTGCATTAACTTATTTCATAGTTGCTGGAGATATAGAAAGATCAAAAGTTCCAGTATGGTTAGTAATACCAGATGCAGGTGGATATTCAGTTCTTACATCTTGGGCTGCTGGTAAATTTGGTGGAAATTCAATCTCTGCTTTCATCAAAGAAAGTAAAGTAGAAGAAGTAACTAATTGTAAAGACATTATCATTCCAGGAAAAGTTGCAGTACTTAAAGGTGATATAGAAGATAACTTACCAGGATGGAATGTAGTTATAGGACCAGAAGAATCTATGGAATTACCTAAGTTCTTAAAAGGATACCAAGAAAAAGCATGCCAAACAAACTAATAAAATATTAACTAACTATTAATATTAAATTTAAAGGGGGACATTATAAATGGAAAAATTTATGATTATAGGTGAAAGAATACACTGTATCTCACCTTCAATAAGAAAGGCATTAGCAGAAAGAGATCCAGCTCCAATATTAAAAAGAGCAAAAGAACAATTAGAAGCAGGAGCACACTATATAGATTTCAATATAGGGCCTGCTGAAAGAGATGGCGAAGAGATAATGACATGGGGAGTTAAGCTACTTCAATCTGAATTTAACAATGTTCCTATAGCATTAGATACAGCTAATAAAAAAGCTATCGAAGCTGGACTTAAGGTTTATGATAGAACTAATGCAAAACCAATAATAAACTCTGCTGATGCTGGTTCAAGATTTGATTTAATAGATATAGCAGCTGAATATGAATCAATGGTTATAGGTTTATGTGCAAAAGAAGGTATCCCAAGAGATAATGATGAACGTATGGCTTACTGCCAAGAGATACTAGAAAAAGGCTTAATGCTAGGAATGGAGCCAACTGATATATTATTTGACCCATTATGCTTAGTTATAAAAGGTATGCAAGAAAAACAAGTAGAAGTTTTAGAAGCTATAAAAATGATGACTGAAATGGGACTTTTAACTACAGGAGGATTATCTAATGTATCTAATGGATGTCCTAAACATGTTAGACCTGTTTTAGATAGTGCATTCTTAGCAATGGCAATGGCTAATGGATTTAGTTCAGCTATAATGAATCCATGTGACCCAGAATTAATGAAAACTGTAAAATCTTGTGACATAATCAACGGGGCATCTTTATATGCAGACTCTTTCTTAGAGTTAAATGAAGGTGGATTTGCTTTCTAGGGTTTTTAGGGTATAGTTAATAAAAAATAGGTGTAAATATTAAAGGGGGAAATAGAATGAATCTATATAATATAATCTTTACAGGGTCAGAACAAGCTTTGGGTGCAGCTCAAGCTATGTTAAATGAAGCTATAGAAAAAAACGGAAAAGAACATAAAGTAGCTTTCCCTGATACAGCATATTCATTACCTTGTATATATGCTGCAACAGGACAAAAAATGAACACTTTAGGGGACTTAGAAGGTGCTTTAGAAGTAGTAAAATCTTTAATCAATAGAACTCATTTATTAGAACATGCTTTTAATGCTGGTTTAGCTACTGCTTTAGCTGCAGAAGTAATTGAAGCATTAAAATACTCAACTATGGATGCTCCATATAGTGAGCCATGTGCAGGTCATATAACTGACCCTATAATCAGATCACTTGGTGTACCACTAGTTACAGGAGATATACCTGGTGTTGCAGTTGTTCTTGGAGAATGTCCTGATGCTGAATCAGCAGCAAAAGTTATAAAAGACTACCAATCTAAAGGTTTATTAACTTTCTTAGTTGGTAAGGTTATAGACCAAGCTATAGAAGCTGGAGTAAAAATGGGTCTTGAACTAAGAGTTATACCTCTAGGATATGATGTAACTTCTGTTATCCACGTTGTATCTGTTGCAGTAAGAGCAGCATTAATATTCGGTGGATTAACTCCTGGTGATTTAAACGGATTATTAGAATACACAGCTAATAGAGTTCCTGCATTTGTTAATGCTTTTGGACCATTAAGTGAATTAGTTGTATCTGCAGGTGCTGGAGCAATAGCTTTAGGATTCCCAGTTGTAACTGACCAAACTGTTCTTGAAGTTCCAATGAATTTATTAACTCAAAAAGATTATGATAAGATAGTAGCTACTTCATTAGAAGCTAGAGGAATAAAAATAAAAGTTACTGAAATACCTATACCAGTTTCATTTGCAGCAGCATTTGAAGGTGAAAGAATTAGAAAGAGCGACATGTTTGCTGAATTTGGTGGAAATAAAACTGAAGCTTGGGAGCTTGTTGTTAAGAAAGAAGCTGCTGAAGTTGAAGACCATAAGATAGAAATAATAGGACCAAACATAGATGAAGTTGAAGCAGATGGTGTATTAAGATTACCACTTGCTGTAATAGTTAAAATAGCTGGTAAAAACATGCAAGAAGATTTCGAACCAGTTCTTGAAAGACGTTTCCACTACTTCTTAAACTATATAGAAGGTGTAATGCACGTTGGACAAAGAGATATGGCTTGGGTAAGAATCTCTAAAGATGCATTTGATAAAGGATTTAGACTTGAGCATATAGGAGAAGTTTTATATGCTAAGATGTTAGATGAATTTGAATCAGTTGTTGATAAGTGTGAAATAACTATAATTACAGATGCAGAAAAAGTTTCTGAATTAAAAGGTGAAGCAATAGCTAAATACAATGCTAGAGATGAGAGATTAGCTTCATTGGTTGATGAAAGTGTAGAGACTTTCTATTCTTGTAACTTATGTCAATCATTTGCACCAGCTCACGTTTGTGTTGTTACTCCTGAAAGACTTGGTCTTTGTGGAGCAGTTAGCTGGTTAGATGCTAAAGCTACTAAAGAATTAGACCCTACAGGTCCTTGTCAACCAATAGAAAAAGGTGAATGTTTAGACGATAGAACAGGTGTATGGAACTCTGTAAATGAAACTGTAAACCAAATATCTCAAGGTGCAGTTGAAGCTGTTACATTATACTCTATATTAGAAGACCCTATGACTTCTTGTGGATGCTTCGAGTGTATCTGTGGTATAATGCCAGAAGCAAATGGATTTGTTGTAGTTAACAGAGAATTCCCAAGCGTTACTCCAGTTGGTATGACTTTCGGAGAACTTGCTTCTATGACAGGTGGAGGAGTTCAAACTCCAGGATTCATGGGACACGGAAGACATTTCATATCTTCTAAAAAATTCGCTTATGCAGAAGGTGGACCAGAAAGAATAGTTTGGATGCCAAAAGAATTAAAAGATTATGTAGCTGATAAATTAAATGCTACAGTTAAAGAAATGACTGGAATAGAGAACTTCTGTGATATGATTTGTGATGAAACTATAGCTGACGATTCTGAAGGAGTATTAGCTTTCTTAGAAGAAAAAGGTCATCCAGCATTAGCTATGGAAAGTGTAATGTAATTGATGGAAAATTTAAAATAATGTGATATAATATTAATATGATTTAAATAAATTAATCAATAATATAATATTGGGGGTCTATCGAAATGAAATTATTACCAGAATTAAAATACTCTAAAGATCATGAATGGGTAAAAGTAATTGATGGAGATGTTGTATATATAGGTATAACAGATTATGCTCAAGATCAATTAGGAGAAATATTATTTGTTGAAACACCAGAAGTAGAAGATACTGTAACTAAGGGAGTAGATTTTGGAGTAGTTGAATCTTCTAAAGTAGCTTCTGATTTAATATCTCCTGTTAATGGTGAAGTATTAGAAGTTAATGAAAAATTAGAAGATGAACCAGAATGTATAAATGAAGACCCATACGAAAACTGGATATTAAAAGTAAAACTAGCTGATGTTGCTGAGCTTGATACATTATTAAGTGATAAAGAATACGAGGCTGGATTAGAATAATTAAAGACTAGGGATGTTATTATAATTGGGGAAAGTATAGTAAAATTTGAGTGCACGCAAATTTAGCTATACTTTCCTTTTATAATATATAGAACAAATTGGGAGGGATATCATGATAAAGGTAAATTTTATGCCAAACAATAAAGAAGTTTATTGTAATGAGGGGGATATATTACTAGAAGTTGCAAGAAATGCTGATATATTTATAGATGCTCCTTGTAATGGAAATATGTCTTGTGGTAAATGTAAGGTAAAGTTGTTAAAAGGTAAGGTTGATACAGAAAAAACGAGACATATAACAGATGACGAATGGGAGCAAGGTTATATATTAGCTTGTTGTACAAAAGTAATCTCAGATATAGAAATTGAAGTTCCTTCTAAAGTATCATCTTCTATGCATGGTATGAAGATTGAAGGTAGCAATAAACAAAAAGATAGAGAAATTTTTGAGAGAGCTAAAAAAATAATAGAAAAGCATAACTTACAATTTAAGACAAATATAAAAAAGAAATACATAGAAATGGAAGAGCCAAACTTAGATGACAATATAAGTGATGTAGATAGATTAGAAAGACATGTTAGAAATCATCTGGGATACAATGAAATAGATTTTAGATTAGATATACTTAGAAAGATGCCAACGATATTTAGAAAGAGCGATTTCAAAGTTACAATAACATATGTTCAAAAACAAAAGAAACTTACAATCATAAATATAGAAGAAGGAAATAAGGAAAATTCTCTTTATGGAGTTGCAATAGATATTGGTACAACTTCGGTAGTTGTATGTTTAGTAGACTTATATTCAAAAGAAGTAGTAGATAAAGCATCATCTGGAAATGCTCAGATAAAATATGGAGCAGATGTTATAAATAGGATTATATATTCGACTAAGAAAAACGGATTAGAAACTTTACACAAAGCTATAGTCGATGAAACTATAAATCCTCTATTAAAAACATTATATGAAAGAAATGGCATAAATAAGGAGGATGTAGTCACTTTAGTAGCTGCTGGAAATACAACTATGACAAGTTTATTCTTAGGGGTGTATACAGACTTTTTAAGACAAGAACCTTATATACCACCATTTTTAAAATCTCCAAAACTTATGGGTGAAAATGTAGGTCTTTTTGTAAATGATAGTGCATATGTGTACTTAGCTCCATCTGTAGCAAGTTATGTAGGAGGAGATATAACAGCAGGGGTATTATCAGCTGGTATATGGTCAAGTGAAGAAAATGTTTTATTTATAGACTTAGGTACCAATGGAGAGATAGTATTTGGAAATCAAGACTATATGATGAGCTGTGCATGTTCAGCAGGTCCTGCATTTGAAGGTGGAGGCATAAGCTGTGGAATGAGAGCATCAGCAGGAGCAATAGAGAAGGTGGCTATTGATAAAGGAACTTTAGAGCCTACATTAAAAATAATAGATGAATGTGCACCAGTTGGTATATGTGGTTCTGGTATAATTGATTTAATTTGCCAAATGATTACTAAGGGTGTAATAGATAGAAGAGGTAAGATATATAGAGATTTAAATAATAAGAGAGTCAGATTTAATGAACATGAAATAGGAGAGTATGTATTAGCATTTAAAGAAGAATTTGATTTGGAAAATGATATAGTAGTAAATGAAGTGGACATAGATAATTTTATTAGAGCTAAAGGAGCTATATATTCAGGAGCATATACTCTTGTAGATAGCTTGGGTATGGATTTTAGTATATTAGATAGAGTTTATATAGCAGGTGGTATAGGAAATAACCTAGATATAGAAAATTCAATAATTATAGGATTACTTCCTGATATCGATAGAGAGAAATTTACTTATATAGGAAATAGTTCACTTGTAGGTTCTTACTTGGCTCTTATAAGTAAAGATGCCAAAAATAAACTTGAAGAAATAGGTAAACAAATAACTTATGTTGAACTTAGTGTTTATCCAAGTTACATGGACGAATTTATTTCTGCATGCTTCTTACCACATACAAATATAGAGCAGTTCCCAACTGCAAAGCAACTACTAGAAGAGTAAAATATCAAAATATAGATGCATAGGTAGAGCATTAAAACATAAAAACATAAATGTAGAGGATTAAATTATGTATAAGGATTTGTCTGAGAAAATGAGAACTGCGTTTGACATTAAATTAAGAAATTTCGGAAATGAGATAGAGTTTGCTTATCCGAATCAGACTCTAGCTCTTAGTACTACAAGTAATAAGTGTAGTCTTAAATGTGCTCATTGTAATGGTCATTATTTAGAAAATATGATACCAATTGAGGACTATAAAGAAAAAGTTAAATCAAGAAATATAACTAGTTTTTTATTAAGTGGTGGTTGTAGTTATGAAGGTGATGTCCCAATAAATACCCATATACAGACCATTAAAAAGTTAAAGGAACAAGGATACAGATTAAATGCTCATTTAGGGCTTATGGATAAAGAGAGTATTATAGAATTATGTAAGTATTTAGATATAGTTTCTTTCGACTTGGTATTCGATAAAGAAACTATAAAAGAAGTTTATAAAATGGATAAAAGCAAAGAAGATTATATTAAAGCTTACAATACAATAAGAGAAAATACAGAAGTAGCACCACATATATGTATTGGTTTAAAAGGAGGAAAAGTAAAAGGTGAGTATGAGATTATAGAATACTTACAAAAAAATCCTCCTAATAAACTGACATTTATAGTTCTTATTCCTACAAAAGGTACTGAATATGAAGATGTAGAACCTCCTAATTTGAAAGAAGTAACAGATGTTTTATGTGAAGCTAGAATTAGTTTACCAAATACCGAGATTAACCTAGGTTGTATGAGACCTAGAGGTGTGTATAGAAAAGAACTAGACCAATTAGCTATAATGTGTGGAGTTAATAGAATAGTTCTTCCATCAAAATCTGCTAAGAATAAGGCTATAGATATGAATATGACAATAACTGAATGTAAGGAGTGTTGCGTTTTATGATTAGATTATCATCAGGGACAGCAATAGAACTTGGAATATTAAATAAAAAAAGCGATATACCTCCTACTACAGCATATATAATGATTGGGGAAAAATGCATAAACAAATGTAGTTTTTGTTCTCAATCAATAGAAAGCAGTACTAGAAAAGATAAATTATCAAGAGTAGTTTGGCCAGAGTATTCTAAAGAGGAAATATTGAATGCTTTGAGAGCATATAACGGGAAAAATATAAAGAGAATATGTATACAATCAATGGCAAGTGAAGAGGCACATAAATCTGTTTTAGATTTTATAAATTACATAAATGGTAAAATAGATATGCCTATTTCATTGTCTGCAAAATTAGAAAGTGATGAAGAAATAAACAAGTTTTTTTCTGCTGGAGTAGATAAAATAGGAATAGCGATAGATGCAGCAAGTAAAGACTTATATGAAAAAATAAAAGGATATAATTATGATGAAAAATTGAATTTTATAACAAAAATGTCAAAGTTATATCCTAATAAAATCAGCACACATATAATTGTTGGTATGGGAGAAAGTCATGAAGACATATACAACCTATATACTTATTTAAAGAAGAACAATATAACTATTAGTTTATTTGCGTTTACTCCAGTTAGAGGAACTAAAATGGAAAAAATAAGTCAACCAAATATAGAAAGTTACAGAAGAGTACAGCTAATGTCCTATATGATAAATAAAGGTTATTCACAAGAATACTTTGAATTCAAAAATGGATACTTGGAAAATATAAAACTAGATGATGAGACTGTATCAGATATAAACAGGGGTTACCCTTTTGAGATAAGAGGCTGTAAGGATTGTAATAGACCATATTATAATGAAAGACCAGGAAGTACTATATATAATTATTCAAGACCTTTAAATCAAGATGAGATAGATTTGGCTATAAGAGAACTAAATCTGTAAATGATTTCTTGAATATATTTATACTAAAGATTGGGGCGTAATAATCATGAATCAGTGGAGAGTTATACATAATAAATCATATGATGGTGCAATGAATATGGCAATTGATGAAGCTATATTTACTGCATATAAAAAAGGATGTGTGAAGCCAACACTTAGATTTTACACTTGGAAGCCAGCTTGCTTGAGTGTAGGATATTTTCAAAAACTTGAAGATGAGGTAGATTTAGATAAGTGTAAGTGCATGAATATAGACTATGTCAGAAGAATCACAGGAGGAAGAGCTGTATTACATGATAATGAGCTAACTTATAGTATAATTATAGGAGAAGATAACCCTTTAATTGATAAAAGTATAAATCTATCTTATAGATATATAAGTGAAGGTTTAGTTAGAGGATTGAATTTAAGTGGTATAGAAACAGATAACTTAAATAGTGGAGAGAGAATAGGTAGAGAAAATTTATCAGCTGCATGCTTTAATGCACATGCATCATATGAAGTTACTATTAATAATAAAAAGGTAATTGGAAGTGCTCAAAGTAGAAAAGATGGTGTTTTGTTACAGCACGGTTCAATAATAATGGATTTTGATGTAGAAAAATTGTTTAAATTAATAAAGGCTAAAACACCAGAACTAAAAGAAAGAGCAATGAAATTCACAGCTAAAAAGGCCAGTGGAATAGAGAATGAAATTGGTAAAAAAATAGACATAGATATTCTACAAGCTAATCTAATAAAAGGACTGGCTAGTCAATTTAATGTTGAGTTTGTAGAAGAAGACTTGACTGATTATGAAAAGCAATTAGCTGAAGAATTATATAAAAAATACAAGGATGAAGAGTATAATAAAAAGCGTTAACTTTAATTGACTTTAAGTAAATTAAAGTGATATACTTAAGGTATAATAATATACGAAAATTGAAATCATGAAGGTTTCTTTGGTGTATTGAAATACCTGAGGAAGTCTTTTTTTGATTTTTAATAAAAATCATATTAGGAGGAGATTTATATGTGTGAATCATCAGCTTTCATTTGTAAGAATAACAATGAATTAGAAAAGGTTATGGAGAATGTGGTTAATATAGACCCTTGTGATGGAAAGATTTATTTAACTGATTTATTAGGAGAACAAAAAATAATAGATGGAATAATTAAAGAAATAAGATTGATGGACCATAAGATAATAATACAAGAAAATTAATTAATAGGGGAATTTCATATGATAATAGCAGTGATAGATGGAATGGGTGGAGGTATAGGAGCCCAGATAGTTTCTTCTCTGAGAGAAGAATTACCTACATATGTAGAAATTTATGCACTAGGAACTAATTCTATAGCAACTAGTTCTATGATGAAGGCTCATGCTAATAAAGGAGCTACAGGGGAAAATGCTATAGTAGTATCAGCTAGAAAAGCCAATATAATAGTTGCACCTATTTCTGTAATAATACCTAATTCTATGATGGGGGAAGTCACTTGTAATATAAGTGAAGCTATTGCAGATAGTGAGGCACTTAAGATACTTTTACCTATTATGCCAGAAAATATAGAGTTAGTTGGATTAGAAGGTAAACCATTAGCACTACTTGTAAAAGATTCTGTTAATGTTATAAAAAAAGAATTTAATATAAAATAACAGGGGGAATAACTAATGATGTTTGATAGAGAGATTATAAGATACCACCATGGGCACCATGACCATGACGACCATTGCCATGAACATACTCATGGAGATATGTGCCATGAACATCCACACGACCATGACCATGACCACGAACATAATCATGAAGAATCATCAGAGTCTAAAGATGAGAAAACTTTAAAAATACTTTTAGTACATTGGATAAATCATAATGAGACTCATGAAGAAGGATTTAGAGAATGGGTAGAAAAGGCTAGAGCTATTGGAAAAGAAGAAACTGCAAAGAGTATTGAAAAAGCTATAGAATGTATGGAAGAAGCAAATAAAATGTTATTAGAGGCTAAAAAACATATGTAAATATGATTGTTAAAATCGCTTATATATTTTGATATAGGCGATTTTTTATGCCTTATTTATATTTAATTATTGAAATTTCTAATGAGTATGTACTATACTTTAATGAGGAAATTTATTATAAAACTGAGTTATTTAATATATCTTCGGCTTCAAATATTACTGGAGATAGTTAAGGAGGAGTAGTTCAATTTAATAAAAGGAGAGAATTAGTTATGAAAGATGGTCATATACATTCACCTTATTGTCCTCATGGAAGTAAGGATGATTTTGAAAAATATATACAAAGGGCAATTGATGTTGGTCTAACAGAAATGACATTTACAGAGCATTTTCCATATCCAAATGGATTTCAAGACCCTGCACCTGAAAATGATAGTTGCATGAATCCTGAAAATTTATCAAATTACCTTAATGATGTTAAAAATTTCAAGCATAAATATGAGAGCGAAATTAAGATAAATGTAGGAGCGGAAGTAGATTTTCTTGAAGGTTATGAAGAAGGCATAAAAAACAATTTAGATAAATATGGTGATGAATTAGAGGATTCTCTATTATCAGTACATATAATTAAAATTGATGGTGCCTATTGTTGTGTGGACTATAGTGTAGAAGAGTTTCAAAATCTGATTGATAAGCTTGGAAGCATTGAAGCTGTTTATAATAAGTATTATGAAACATTAATAAAAGCTGTAAATGCTGATTTAGGTACATATAAACCAAAGAGAATAGGTCATTTAAATTTAGTTAGAAAGTTTAATCAAGTATTTCCATATAATTATGAAAGAAATAAAGTTCTTGAAGAATTAATAAAGTTAGTTAAAGAAAAAGGATATGAACTTGATTACAATGTTTCTGGAAACAGAAAAGAATATTGTAAAGAGCCTTATGTAGATGGATACTTATTAGAATTAGCAAAAAAATATGATATTCCATTAGTTCTTGGCTCAGATTCTCACTGTGCAGAGGAAATAAATAATTATGATATAGGATAAAGATGTATATATTATAATCCTAAAGTTATGATAATTTATATTTTTAAAGTATTTATTTAAAAGATTGTAAGTAGATTTATGTAAAATAAATCTACTTACAGTCTTTTTGTTAAATTAGAAAAATATTTATAGATTTGTTCAGTATGAAAGTTTTATAATTAATATTTTTTCATGGATATAGCCTATTTTTACTTATCTTAACAATCATAAAGTGCTTTTAGTATTTAGAGATATTACTGCATAAGTTTATCATTTTCCATTATTATTGGGTCTAGTAATTCTACATTTCCTTCTGACATCTTTAATCTATTGAACATATAATTTTTCACATCTTTTTTACTTTTGAACTTAGTAACTTGGTAAGGTGATGTAGAACCATATTTTTCTATAAATAAGATATCTTTATCAGTTTTGATACATATACCTGTATGACCTATAAATACATTTTTAGTTTCTGGATAACGAAGAAAGCCACTTATAATAGACATATTTTTATTATCTTTAAAAGATATTTTTCTTTTTTTCCACTCTTTTTTTATTTGTTCTGCATTTTTATTTATATCATCTGTGTCTTGAGTTGGTATTGCAGAGAAAAAGTTAATAAATTTTTCTACATCCTTTGAGTTAAATTTTGCATCTCTATTATTCATTATAGTATCTAAATCAATACTTAAATCGATAGAATCTCCAGTAAACTTCTCTTTTGAGTTGATGAAATCTTTAAAAAGTCTAAATGCTGTTATTCTACAATTTACATCCATATAGTTAGGAAACTTTTCCATCCAGTTACTTTGTAATTTATCTAAATTGTATGGAACCTGTTTTGTGTTAATTGAACTATATCCAGACTTAGATATATTTACATTGTTTTGAAGTATTTTAATTTGAAGTTTGTTGTAGCTCCTAACTGATTTAATAAAAATATCAATATCTTTCTTATTTATTTTATTTTTTTCTAATACATTTTTCACTTGATTTTCTATCTTTCTATCTATTATGTTAGAGTATACTAATCTGCTATTATCTTTAATAGTTGAATATGCAAAGATTGTAAGTATGCTTGATAACACTAAAATAGCAGACAATATTGCTATTAGTAAATTTTTTCTCACCTGTTTTTCTCCTTTATAAATTTATTTTGTCGACATATTTATAGTATATAGTACATTTAATTTTAGCTTCAATATGTTTTTAATTACAAAACTGTTGCAAAAAATATAACTTTATTTAAAACTTTTTTTTAATATATAAAAATATATACTAAATAGGGGTATATATTCTTTGAATTTTTAACTAATTTATTTGGAGATTGATTATAGGATTTTATAAGTAAAAAATGAGTAAGCTATCAATGAAATATATAGTGAGACTAGTTTTTTGGATGTAGTATTTTGGTAAATAAGTAGGTTTGAGATATATGATAAATTTTACTTTATTAAAAATAAAATTTATTAAGTTCAATAAATATACTATTAGACTCATTAAAAGTTTAAAAATTTTATTTTTTTAATTCAACTATTCCCCAAAAAATTAGGTTTTAAGGAATAGTTGAATTAAAAAGTTTGGTTACATAATAGTAATTTTAGTTACAAGAATGAAACTGTAAAAATTAGATTTTTATTTATATAATTTCACTAAGAACATTTAATTTAGGAGGTAAAATATGAAGTTAAAAAAATTAAAAACTGGTATGGTCATGGCATTAACAATAATAACTATTGGGACGTCACTGATAAATGTATCAGCTATGGAATTAAACAGGAGTGAAGAATTTGAGACTAAGTACAGTGAAATGAAAAAAGAATTTCAAGAAGAGTATGGAAAGGAAGATAAATTCAAAGTCGTGCTAGATGATGAATTTACAAAAGAAGAAGTAAATGGAGCTAAAGGGATTATAAAGACAACTAATAAAATAAATAATGAGGTTGTAGTTTTAAATTATTTTGATGAAATGAAATCAGGAATTGAATTTGAATTAAAACCAAAAGCTGAAAAAAATGTAATTTTAAGAGCTGAGTTTCAGCAAGGATATGGAAATGAAGATAAATTTAAAGTTGTACTAGACGATGAATTCACAAAAGAAGAGGTAAATGGAGCTAAAGGGATTATAAAGACAACAGATAAAGAAACAGGTGAAGTTATTGTATATAATTACTTTGATGAGCTTGAAAAGTAATATTTAAAGCCTTTAATTAAAAAAAGAATCAGATTTAAAAGTATATAGTATCATGTATAGATTTTAAATTTATAACAATCTATACAGTTAAATAGCCGAATTGTATCAAAAATATAAAAGAATTAAATATAAAAAGAATTGTATAAAAATAAATTTTTCATATAGGGGTGAACTTTACATATTAGAGTTCACCCTTATAAAAAAATATAAAACAACATCTGGCTATATTTAATGTTCAAGTATATTTTTGAATATGTTCATATAGAGTGATTATTTATAGATAGCTGTTATTTACAGACCATAATCTAGTTTAACTTGAGATATTTATATAGTTTTTTTATTTATGGTCTTGAGATATTTATATGGCTTTTTTAACTTCTAGCTTTGATTTTAAAATATCAAGGAATTTATAACAATCGTCTGGATAAATTTCTCCCATATTTGCAACTTGGAACATATTATCATCTAGAAATTTGCCTTTTCCTGGATATACCACATAACCATTTTCTTCTTCTAGTTCTAATATAAATCTATTTATATCAATTTCTTTAGGAAGAAATACAGACGTAACAGTATTAGACATATATTTATCTGGAAGTAAAAATGTTAGACCTAGTTCCTCCATACCATTTCTTAAAATAGCAGAACATTCTTTATATCTTTCTATCTTACTGTCATCTTCTAAAAATTCAGTTAAAGCTTCATTAAGAGCAAATATTAAAGTGACATTAGGTGTATTTGGTGTTTGAGAAGATGATTTTGCAAGCTTATAATGTTTGTAAAGGCTAAGATACACATTTTTACATTGATCTTCTTTAATATTTTGTAAAACGCTTTCTTTAGCACAAAGATATGCAGAGCCTGGAAATGCCCCAAGGGCTTTGCCACCAACACCTGTTATTATATCTATATTAAACTCATCAACATCAATGTATTCACCAGCAGATGCACTTATTGCATCAACAAAAAATATTTTGTTATATTTTTTTGAAAGTTTTCCTAATTCAGGTACAGGATTTATCATTCCTGAACTAGTCTCATGAAATACCATAGCAATTACTTTTATGTCAGGATTTTCAAGTAAGTATTTTTCTAAAATATCTAAGTCTGGATATTCAGCCCATTTAAAGTCTGGTTTGTAGGTCTTAACACTATAAGCAGATAATATTTCTTCTAGCCTTTCTCCAAATACACCATTACTAACTAATAAAGCAGCATCTTCTTTATCAAATATAGAAGATAATACACATTCATTTACAGATGTTCCAGAACCAGATACAACTAGAGAATAATAATCAGAAGTTGCATTATATAATTTACCGATTTTTTGTTGTGTATCTTTAAATAAATTCATGAATTCATTTCCTCTATGACATATATCATAGTGAAGAAGTGAATTTCTAACCCTATCTGTAACCATTACTGGTCCAGGACTAAATAGATATGTTTTTTTCATTGCAAATCCTCCTTAAAGTTTAATTTAAATTTTATGATGACTGTTTATGTGTATATATTAAAAGTTTATGTGTTAATTTAACTAGATTATAGAATAAAACTAATAATATTGCAATAATATTTTAATTAAAATACTTTAACAATCAAAAAAAGTAAAAATATACAAAAAATATTGTAATAAATATTGTATAAATCCCCAAGATGATATAGAATATAAATAAGTTGAATAGATTTTATATTCAAAAAATAATAAAAAATCTATTAATTCTGAAAATAAAGGGGGACGCTTAAAGTGAAATATGTATTAGCAATTGATCAAGGAACAACAGGAACAAGAGCAGTATTAATAAATGAAAAATCAGAGTTTGTTTTTAGTGATTATATGGAGCATACTCAAATCTATCCACAATCTGGATACGTCGAACATGACCCTATAGAAATTTGGAATAACACAAAAACTGTAAGTAATAATGTACTACAACAAGCTTTTAAAAGTGGAATAGATGAAAGTGATATAAAGGGAATAGGTATAGATAATCAAGGTGAAACAGTAATGCTATGGGATAAAAATACAGGTATGCCATTATACAATGCAATTGTATGGCAGTGCAGAAGAACTTATGATTATGTTGAAAATTTAAAGAATATACCAGGATTAGAAAATAAGATAGTAGATAAAACAGGACTAATCATAGACCCTTATTTTTCAGGGACAAAAATTAAATGGATAATAGATAATGTAAAAGGTGTAAAAGAAAAAATCAAAAATGGAGAAGTACTTGCTGGAACATTAGATAGCTGGTTAATTTGGAAAATGACAGGAGGAAAGTCTTTTTTAACTGATGTTTCTACAGCAGCAAGAACCATGCTTTTTAATATAAGAGATATGAATTGGGATAGAGAATTACTTGATATTATAGGAGTTCCTAGAAGTATTTTAGCGGATATAATGCCTACAAGTGGTGATTTTGGGACTACAGACAAAGGGGCATTTTGTGGTGTATCAATAAAAATTACTGCTTCGATGGTTGACCAGCCAGCAGCTCTATTTGGAAATGGATGCTTTGAGCCAGGTATGGTTAAAAATACTTATGGAACAGGATGTTTCTTATATATGAATATAGGTGAAGAGTTGAAAATAGCGGGTAATGGTATATTAACAACTGTTGCTTGGAAAATAGGAGACAAAATTACATATGCTTATGATGGCGGAGTATATATAGCAGGTGCTGCAATACAGTGGCTTAGAGATGGAATTGGAGTTATAAAAAATTACTCAGAAACTGATGATATGGCTAACTCAATACCAAGTACTGGTGGTGTATATTTTGTTCCAGCGTTTGCAGGGATTGCAGCACCTTATTGGGACCAATATGCAAGAGGTACAATGGTTGGTATAACAGGCAGTACTAAGAAAGAGCATATAGTAAGAGCTACTCTTGAATCTGTTGCACTTCAGGTTAAAGATGTTGTTGACTCTATGAATTTAGCTTCAGGAAAGGATATAAAAATGCTAAGAGTGGATGGTGGAATTACAAAAAATAATTTTACAATGCAGTTTCAATCCGATATATTAGATATACCAATTGAAATTGCAGAAAATCCTGAGACAACAGTGCTTGGAGTAGGATATATGGCAGGTCTTTCCTGTGGTGTTTGGAATAGTATTGATGAAATTAGAAATGAGTTTACAATAAGTAAAGAATACACTCCAAATATGACAAAACAAAAAAGAGAAGAAATTTTGCTTGGATGGAATCAAGCAGTAAAAAGAGCTATGAACTGGGAAAACGATACCAAAAAGATGTGTGCTAATTAAAGTACAACATAGTATTTACATGTATAGGAGGAATTAAATATGCCCTTTGATAAAGTTATATTATATATAATGGCTGTAGGGGTGCTTTTAGGAGCATTAGATAGGATAATTGGAAATAAATTTGGTCTTGGTGAACAATTCGAAGAAGGTTTTAATTCAATGGGTCCACTAGCTTTAGGGATGGTTGGTATAGTTTGTTTAGCTCCAGTTATCTCAAATGTATTAGGACCAGTAATAATACCAATATTCAATTTATGTGGAGCAGACCCATCTATGTTTGCAACCATATTAGCAAATGATATGGGAGGATATCCATTAGCGATGGAACTTGCACACAATAAAGAAGCAGGGATGCTTGCAGGATTAGTTGTATCATCAATGCTTGGGTGTACACTTGTATTTTCAATCCCAGTAGGATTAGGCCTTATAGAGTATGAAGACAGACCATTTTTTGCAAAAGGGTTATTAATAGGATTAATAACAATACCTTTTGGGGGGATTGTAGGAGGAATGATAGCAGGATTTAATTTATCAATGGTGATTATAAATATGGTGCCAGTAATAATATTAGCAGTAATATTAGCAATAGGTCTGAAAGTAAATTCAACACTTATGATAAATGGGTCTTTAGTTTTTGGAAAAATTATATCTATATTGATAACAATAGGATTAGGTGCAGCAGCATTTCAAGAAATAACAGGGGTAGTACTTATAAAAGGAATGACACCTATAAGAGAGGGTATTCAAGTAATTGGAAGTATTGCAATAGTATTATTGGGTACTTTTCCTATACTACATTTATTAGTTAAAGTTTTAAATAAACCACTTACAGCAATAGGTGGAAAATTAGGTATGGATGCAACAAGTGCAGCTGGATTAGTTTTCACTTTAGCTAATAGTATTCCAGTGTATAAAATGATGAAAGACATGAGCCCAAAGGGAAAAGTAGTAAATACAGCATGGTTAGTTTGTGCAACAGCAGCACTAGGTGATCACCTAGGATTTACAGCAGGAGTAGTGCCAGAGATGATTACACCTGTTGTAATTGGAAAGTTAGTTGGTGGAGTATTGGCGATTGCACTTGCTATGGTAATGACAAAAGATTTAACAGCAGAAGAAGAGCAAAGTAGTAAAATGAAAAAAGAGGTTGTATAAAAGAATTAATGTTAAAGTAAGCGTTAAGCTAAATTAAAAAATAGAGTTAAGTTAAAAAAATAAGGTAAATAAAAAAAGACATAGTGACATAGTAAAAACACTGTATAGTTTAGGTATAAATGGAGCTAAATAAATAATTATTTGGCTCCTTAACTTTAATCAATGATATTTTATAAGGAACTAAAAAGCAATCATATAAGCTAATTATCAGCTATGACTAAAGGTATTCCTTTTTGAGAAAATTCTATAATTATGTCGTGGTCTATACTAGCAGATGTAATAATAGTATCTATATGCTCTATAGGAGCAACAGAAGCAAATGAATTTATTCCAAACTTAGGTGGCTCAACAACTACTATTGACTTTCTAGACCTTTCAATCATTTTTTTTCGAACAAGTGATTCTTCTAAGTGATAGTCAGAAATACCATTTTCAAGTGTAATACCTCCAGCACCTAAAATTGCCTTATCAACATTAAATTGTTCAATGGCTGCTAATGTAAGTGGTCCAGAAAAAGAACCTTCAGTTTCTCTAAGATATCCACCAAGTACATATACTTTTATATTAGTATTCATAAGTTCATTTGCAACCAAAATTGAGTTAGTTATTACAGTTAAGTTTTTTTTGTCTTTTAAACTTTTTGCAACTTCAAGAACAGTAGTTCCAGTATCCATAAAAATAGTGTCATTTGTATTTATAAATTCACTACATTTAAGAGCAATTTGTTTTTTATCATTTGAATTTATTTTTTTTCTTTTAATATAGTTAAGTTCTACGCTACTTGCTATAACTGGTATAGCACCACCATAAACTCTTTTTAAAAGTCCAATACTTTCCATATGTGCTAAGTCTCTTCGTGCTGTTTCTATTGATATATCAAACATTTGGACTATGTCATTTATTTTAATTATATTATCTGATTCGAGAATACTTAAAATCTTCTCATATCTTTCCTGTGGTAACATGGAAAATCCTCCTTGGATTAATATTATTTTAGTTTTAAGCATAACTTATGATGAATTAAGGATTTATGTCTATATGTTAATGTGTGTATATTTAGTAAATAATATTATAAGCGTTATGCAAGATAATTTTACCATATTTCAAACTTACATTTAAGTAAAAAAGTGAAAATAGATATTTAATGACTTAAAATACCTTAAATTTCATAAATTAATTGACTAAAATATAATTTTATTATATAATTTAATTGCATAGAAATAAGGAGAAGTACTCAAGTGGCTCAAGAGGATCCCCTGCTAAGGGATTAGGCTGGGTAACCGGTGCGAGGGTTCGAATCCCTCCTTCTCCGCCAATTATCAAAGGCTATCCTTGTTGAAGGTAGTCTTTTTTGTAATGTCTATTAATAAAAACAACCTAGCAGACATAATTAAAGAAAGGAGGTAATATATGACAACTTTAATTTTCTTTATAGTGGGAATAGCATCTTTAGTGGTTGCTTTCGTTATTGATGGGGGACACATTGGAGCCTTATTTGTATTTTCATCAGCACTTGTTGTTTTTGGTGGAACTATAGGGGCTGTTGGTGCTTCAACACCATTTCCTGTATTCAAAAAGTCCATAAAGATAATGTTGTTAGCTTTTAAAAATAAAAAGCCTAACAATATAGAAAACATAGTTTATTTCAAAGAAATTGCAATCAAGGCCAGAAAAGAAGGTCTTCTTAGTATTGATAAAGAAATAAGCGAAAATGATGAATTGGACCCATTTATTAGAAAAGGTCTTGAACTTATGGTAGACGGCGTTGATGCAGCTACAATAAGAAATATATTAGAATCTCAAATACAAATAACATCAAAAAGACATAAAGAAGGAATAGCAATATTCGATTCAGCAGGAGGGTATGCACCTACACTGGGAATCATAGGTACAGTTATGGGATTAGTACATATTTTAGGAAATCTTTCGAGTAATCCAGATGCACTTGGACCTCAGATATCTGTAGCGTTTTTGGCTACTTTATACGGTGTTGGTTCGGCCAATTTAATTTGGTTACCAATAGCATCAAAGCTTAAAGCTATAAATCAGCAAGAAACTAATGAAAGACTTTTAGTGATAGAAGCGATACTATCTATACTTGAGGGAGATAATTCTAATTTAATGACAGAAAAATTAAAGATATTTTTAAATTCAAAAGAATTAATTGAACTTGGAGAAGCTGATGGTAGAATTGAATAATATAAAAGGATGGAATATTTATGTTACATGATGAAGACGAAAAAGAAGAAAATAATGAGCGATGGCTTTTAACTTATTCAGACCTCATAACATTACTTATGATTTTCTTTGTCATAATGTATTCTATGAGTAATGTTGATGCAGAGAAATATAAACAATTATCTCAATCCCTAAGTTCTGCATTTGGTGGTTCATCTGGAGTTATTGAAGGTGGACAAAATAAAATAGAACCAGTAGTTGACCAAAATAATAATAATCTAGATAGTTTACAAAATCCTGAGTTTAAAGAAGTTGGTGAAAATATTCAAAAGTATTTAAATGAAAGTGGATTGGCAAATTCGGTATCATTAAAAGCTCAAGATAGAGGACTAGTAATAAGCCTTAAAGATACTATATTATTTGATACTGGAAAAGCTGTTATAATAAATGATTCTAGAGATAAGATTATTCAAATAGGTAAGATGTTAAATGAAATGAATAGTTATATAAGAGTAGAAGGTCATACAGATAACCTATCTATAAAAAATTCTGAATTTAAATCTAATTGGGATTTATCAGTCATGAGAGCAACCAATGTTGTCCAACTTCTTATTGATAGTGCAGGTATTGCACCAAATAAGTTGTCTGCTGTAGGATATGGTGAATTTAGACCAATAGCTGACAATTCATCTCCAGATGGCAAATCAAAAAACAGAAGAGTTGATATAGTCTTGGTTGATAGTAAGTTCGATGATGTAGAAAATGTTGGAGAAAATAAATAGTTAAATAAGCTATCTCAATACAGAGTTATTTCTAATAAGGGATAGCTTTTTTATGCTAAAATTAAAAATAGATGATTAGTAAGTTACCTTTTTGTGATAATATATGGTATCTTAAATATATAATATTTAAATTATGAAAGGACTCAATTTTAAAATTGATATCAAAGGTGAGTAAATAAATGGGTAATAAGAATAAAAACACAAAATATAAAGATAAAACAAGGGCAAGGTATAATAAAAAGGTTGAAACTTTAAATAAAGAGAAGTTAAAAGAATCTAATAAACAACATAAAAAAGAAGATAAGATTACTACTATTATTAATAAATCTAGTATTGTATTATGTGTTCTTTTAGTAATATTTTCTTTACTTTATCTGTTTAAGTTAGTTCAGCTTAATATAATAATGACACTTTTAGTAATTACAGTGGCTATTCAACAAGGTTTGGTATCATTTGGTGCATTTAGAGAGAAGAATTATGCTAAAGGTATATTTTCAATATTTGTAATCATTTGTTTTCTAGTTGCTTTTAAATATACTGTTAGTCCTATTTAAATATATCAGTAAATATTTTATAATTAATATAAGTAATTAAGTTACGGTTTTAATGCTATAATAAATTTTATACATTTGAAGGAGTCGATTTTATGAATAGGAGTGGATTTGTAAAATTAATTATCACATCAATGATTATTTTATTACTTACAGGGTGTGATTTGAAAAAGGAAGAGAGCTATAAACTAGATCCAGAAAATCCGACATCAATAGAAATTTGGCATTATTATAATGGACAGCAAAAAATGGCGTTTGATAAGCTAGTTAAGGAATTTAATGACACTGTAGGTGCTGAAAAAGGAATTATTGTTGAAGCGTTTAGTCAGGGAAATGTAGTTGATTTATCTGAAAAGGTGCTGGATTCTGCTAATAAAAAGGTTGGTTCTGAAGATGTTCCAAATATTTTTGCAGCGTACTCAGATACTGCATATGAAATGGATAAATTAGAACTACTAGTAGATATTGATAAGTACATAAGTAAGGATGAATTAAATGAGTATATAGAAGAATATGTAGATGAAGGTAGACTAAATTCTGATAACGAACTTAAGCTTTTTCCGATTGCAAAGTCTACTGAGATTTTGATGTTAAATAAGACAGATTGGGATAAGTTTGCCAAAGCAACAAATTCAAATATAAATGATATACAAACAATTGAAGGATTAGTAGAGACATCAAAGAAATACTATGAATGGACAGATAGTTTAACAAAAGAGCCTAATGATGGTAAAGCATTTTTTGGAAGAGATGCTCTAGCAAATTATATTATTATAGGAAGTAAGCAGTTAGGAGTAGAAATTTTTTCAGTTAAAGATGGAAAAGTTATATTGAATCTTGATGAAAAGGTTATGAAAAAATTATGGGATAATTTTTATGTCCCATATATAAATGGATATTTTGCATCTTATGGTAAATTCCGTTCTGATGATGCAAAAACAGGAGATATACTAGCTCTTGTTGGGTCTAGTTCAGGAGCATCATATTTTCCAGATGAAGTAATGTTAAATGATAATGAGAGTTATAAAATTGAGACATCTGTCTTTCAAGCTCCACGTTTTAAAGATAAAGAAAAATATGCTGTACAACAAGGGGCAGGAATGGCTGTAACAAAATCTACTAAAGAAGAAGAGTATGCATCAGTAGAATTTTTAAAATGGTTTACAGATAAAGAGTCTAATGTAAAATTCTCTATTGCTTCTGGATATCTACCAGTAAAGAAAAAAACAAATAATTTGGATGTTATAAAGGATGTTATGAATAAAGACGATTTAAAGGTATCAAGTAAAGTGGAAAGTTCAATTGTTTCATCTATTGAACAGATTAATAGTTGTAAGTTGTACACTAATAAAGCATTTGATGGTGGGACAAAAGCCAGACAAATCCTTGAGTATTCAATGATTGATAAAGCTAAAGAAGATTTAAATAAAATAAATGAATTAATAAAAAATGGAACCTCTAAAGAGAATGCAGTAGCACAATTTAATAATAATGAAAATTTTTCAGCATGGTTTTTAAATTTTAAGACTGAGCTTGAAAATGCTGTAAAAGAGTAGGTGAATTGGCAACGTGTACCAAAATGCACAAAGGTATGGGTGGAATAAATATGGAAAATAATCTAAAAAAGAATAACTCAATAATGAAAAAGATGATATTTCCTCTAATTATTGTTATGCTAATTCAAACAAGTTTATTTTGTGCCACAATTTTATGGGGAGGAACTATTAAAAGACTAAATGATAATTCATTTGATATTTTAAATGAAAGAGTAATTAATCGTAAAAATTATATATAAAATGAGATGTTACAAAGATGGTCAAAGACAAGCGAGACAGAACTAGCTATTAACTCATCTGTAAAAAAGGTTTTAGATGAAAATAATGTCTCAATTAAAGATGTGGGTATAAACGAAGAAATTAATAAAGAAATTATAAAAAATATATCAAAAGATTTAATATATCTTTTGAGAAAAAATTCTGTTACAGGTTCTTTCATAATTTTAAATAACAAAGATATTGAATATGATTCAATAAATAGTAAAGATGAAATAAGTAAGACAGGATTGTATATAAGAGACCTAGACCCTAAATTTAACCCAAATGATAATTCTGATTTGCTAATTGAAAGAGGCTCCTCAGAGATAGCAAGAAGTTTTGGAATATCTATGGATAGTTATTGGGCTCCAAAGTTTTCCTTTAAAAGTGAAAATGAGGAAAAAGGAGATAATTTCTTTTATAAACCATTTAGAGCTGCAATTGATAATCCAAATACATCAAGTTCTAATTTAGGATACTGGGGAAGTCAGTTCTTATTAACAAATGAAGGCGATAGAGTTATAACATATTCAGTTCCTCTTATTTATGAAGATGGAACTGTATATGGAGTACTTGGAATAGATTTAGGTATAAATTATTTAAGAGAGTTGCTTCCATATGGGGAGATAAATGAAAATAAAAAAGGTAATTATATTTTAGGCGTAGATAGAAATGATGATTTGGCATTTGAAAATGTTGTTTCGAATGGTTATACATTTAAAGACAAATTTTGGGATGGTTTACATTCGAACCTTGAGCAAAAAGAATCTTATAAAAATGTATATAAAGTTAAAAATGAAGATGATGGTAAAATTAAAGAAAGTACTTATGCTAGTGTACAATATTTAGATTTATACAATTCCAATACTCCATTTGAAAATGAGCGTTGGGCTCTTTTGGGAATTATTGAAGAAAAAAGTTTATTGTGTTTTTCAAAAAGAGTGGAAACCTTGGTAATAGTGTCTGTTGCAGTTTCCTTAGTGATAGGACTTATAGGTATTTATATTGCTTCGAGATTGTTTACAAAACCAATTGTTCTTTTGGTTAATAAAGTTAGAAATAGTAATCCATCAAAACCAGTAAATCTTGATAAAATAAACATATCTGAAATAGATGAATTATCTTCAGCCATAGAGCTACTTAGTGCAAATGTTGCAGATTCCTCATCAAAATTATCACAAATTATTGAAATTGCAGATATGCCAATTGGAGCTTTTGAATTATATAAAAATGGAGATAATGTTTTTTGTACAAAAGGATTTTTTAGTATATTTACTACGGATGATGAATTTCAAGAATATGGATATATATCAAAAAGTAAATTTATAAAAAAAATGAATGAAATGGATACATATTTACAGAAAAATTATAAGACAGAAAATATATACATATATAAATTTGAATCTAAAGATAAAACTTCTAAGTGGATAAGATTAAATATTGTTGAAGATGACTTAAAGATATTAGGTGTTGTTGTTGATGTTACAAAAGAGTTTATTGAGAAAATGAAAATTGAGTATGAAAGAGATTTCGATATTTTAACAAATCTTCTAAATAGGAGAGCTTTTTATTCACAAGTACGAGAAAAATTTGAAAATAAAGAAGAGATTAAAATAGCTGCATTTATAATGTGGGATTTAGATAATTTAAAATATATTAATGATACCTATGGTCATGATGCTGGTGATGAATATATTAGATGTGCAGCAGATATACTTAAAAAGTTTATATCATGGAATGGTATAGTTTCTAGACTTTCAGGGGATGAGTTTTATGTATTCATATATGGGTATGAAAGTAAAGATAGCATAAGAACTATTATTAACTCTGTTAAGACACAGATGAATAATACTTTATTAAAGCTTCATGATGGGACAGAATTTAAAATAAGAGCATCAGCAGGAATTTCTTGGTATCCTAGCGATTCAACTAACTATGATGAACTAATGAAATATGCAGATTTTGCTATGTATCAAATTAAAAATACAATTAAAGGCGAAGTAAGTGAATTTGATGTCAATATATATAATAAAGATTCATTCTTGTTGCATAATAGAGAAGAGTTAAATAAATTAATTGATGGTCAATTGGTTGAATATGCATTTCAGCCTATTGTGGATTGTAAAGGTGAAGTATTTGCATATGAAGCACTTATGAGACCCAAAATGGAAACTTTTAGTTCTCCAATGGATGTTATTAGATTGGCTCGTTCACAGTCTAAGTTATATCAAATCGAACGTATCACATGGTTCAAAGCACTTAAATCTTTTAAGAGATATAGGGAACAGTTTGGAGTGTGTAAATTGTTCTTAAACTCTATACCAAATAATAATTTATCAAAAGTTGATTTTGAAGAAATAGAAGATTTATATGGTAATTATCTAAATAGGGTAGTGCTAGAAATAACAGAGAATGATAAGATTAGTGAAGATTTTATTGACAAAAAGAAAGTGTATATAAATCAGTGGAATATAGAAATTGCTTTAGATGATTTTGGAACAGGTTACAATGGCGATGCTGTACTACTGTACATAATGCCAAATTATGTGAAGATTGATATGTCTATTGTAAGAGGTATTGACAAAGATGAAGATAGAAGAAAAATACTAAAAAACCTTATTTCATATTCTAAAGAAAGAAATATTAAAGTTATAGCAGAAGGTGTAGAAACCAAAAGTGAAATGGAAGCATTAGTAGCTATTGGAATAGATTATATTCAAGGATATTACATTGGTAAACCAGAATTTGTTCCTCAAGATATAAGTGATAAAATTAAACAGGAACTCAAGATATGTTATGAAAATAGAGATGATATAGTTTAATAGAAGAAAAATTAAATGTATTTTTAGGATACTTTTAGTTTATAATTAAAAAAGAAAATAGGATGATTATAAATTAAGGTGGTGGATGTAATAATCACAACAAATATAGATATAAGACAGTTAAATGAAAATCAACTAGAAGCAGTTGAACATATAGATGGGCCTTGCATGATACTTGCAGGGCCTGGTTCAGGTAAGACTAGGGTAATTACATATAGAATAGCTAATATGGTAGTAAACAAAAATATAGCACCAGCAAGAATATTGGCGATAAGTTTTACCAAAGCATCCTCAGTAGAAATGAAAAATAGAGCATTGAGTTTAAGTGATGATATAAGACTCAATAAGGTAACATATGGCACTTTTCATTCTGTGTTTTTTAAGATTTTGAGGTATTTTGAAAGGTACAATTTAGATAGCATATTTGATGAAAAGTCAAAGAGGATAACAATAAAGGCAATATTAAAAAGTCTAAATATAGAAAATGCAGATGATGATGAAAATATAGGTCAAGTTATAAATGAAATATCTTATGTAAAAAATGAACTTATGGATAAGAATGAATTTAGCTCAGAAGTGTTGACAAAAGATGAGTTTTTAAAAGTATATAATTTATATGAAGAGCAAAAATCAAAAGTTAATAAGATTGATCTTGATGATATGCTTATAAAGACTTATTATTTGCTTTTGAATAATAAATCAGCCTTAGAAATGGTTAGGAATGTATATAAATATATATTGATAGATGAATTCCAAGATATAAATAAAGTGCAATTTGAGGTTTTAAAGTTAATTTGTAATCCACTAAACAACATATTTGCGGTTGGAGACGAAGACCAAAGTATATATGGTTTTAGAGGAGCTAGACCAGATTTTTTGCTTGAATTTGAAAAATATTTTAATAATACTAAAAAAATAGTGCTGGATGTAAATTATAGGTCTAAAAGTGAAATAGTAAATACTGCAAACAGGCTTATAGAAAAAAATAGAAATAGATATGAAAAAGTTATTAAATGTAGTCAAGGTAAGGGAGGCATTGTGAGTTATATTTCTCCATATGATTCAGAGGAAGAAGCTTTACATATTGCCAAGGAAATAATTGACGAAATAAAAAAGGATTATGTAGAGTATTCAGATTTTGCAGTAATTTATAGAACTAATATACAGTCAAGAGCCTTAGTAGATGTATTTATGGATATGAGAATTCCATTTGTAGTAAAAGATTCAGTAATTACAATATATGACCATTGGGCAAGTCAGGATATACTGGCATATTTAAGAATAGGTATTAATCCAAAATCAAATAAAGATTGGTTAAGAATTATAAATAAGCCATTTAGATATATATCTAAAGATAATGTAAATATGGTTAAAGATGAAAAAGATTTTGTAACAGCACTAATAAACAAATGTAACCTTCATCCCAAACAAGTCAAAACAATAACAGATTTGGAGATAGACTTGAGCTATTTGAATACTTTAAATCCTAAAAATGCAATATCTTATATTAGAACTAGTCTTGATTATGATAGATATGTCTTGGATTACTGTAGCAATAGAAAGATAAAGACTAATGGGCTTGTAGAGATATTAAACGAACTTGAGAGTTCTGCTACAAATTTCAATACAGTGACAGAGTTTTTAGACCATATTGAGAGAGTAAAGATTGAGTTAATGGAAAATAACAAGAATAAACAGACTGATGGTGTTATATTTACAACTATGCATAGTGCAAAAGGATTAGAATTTAGGAATGTCTATATTATAGGTGCAAATGAAGGAACAATACCTCATGAAAAATCATATGATATTTGTAAGGAAGAAAAAAAAGAGGAACAATTAGAAGAAGAAAGAAGACTTATGTATGTAGCTATTACAAGAGCTGAAGAAAAACTATGTATAAGTTCTACTTTAAATAAATATGGTAAAAAAGTTGATAAATCATTGTTTATCAATGATATAAAATCTCCAACTAAAAAAGAAATTGATAGTATTGGTGTTGGTGATAAGGTATACCATAAAAAATTTCACGAAGGCGAAATAATCAAAAAAGATGGAAACATGTTTACGATAAAGTTTAAAGATAGAGAGCGAACTTTAGATTTGAAAACTTGTTTATTGAAGAATATAATCCATATTATTTAACTTAGTATATAAAATTTAATAAATATAAGATATATTATTTATAAGTATTTAAGCAATGAAAATGAAAGAGAAAAATATTATTTATAAGTATTTAAGTAATGAAAATGAAAGAGAAAAATATTATTTATAAGCATTTAAGAAATAGAAACAAATAAGAAGTATATTATTTGTAATTACCTAAAGAACAGAAATAAATAAGAAATACATTATTTATAAATATATGGATAATATTAACAAGCATGTAATACAATATCTAAATTTTAGAAAATAAAATTATTAAAAAAATAAAAAACTTATTGACAAAAATATTAGAAGGAAGTACAATTGTATTAACAATTTAAGGAAACAAATCCAGTGATAGAGAAAGTAGCATATATGGATTTACAGCGAGTTAGGGGTTGGTGTAAGCCTAGCAATGAAGTCTATGTGAAGAGAGCTCTGGAGGAAATTATCAGAAGTTTTAGTTAGTATGATAATTGGTTTGCCCGCCTTAAGGGATTGAGAGGATAAGTACTTACTTATCAAAAAGAGTGGTAACGCGGATATAATTCGTCTCTTAGCTGTAAAGCTAAGGGACTTTTTTGATTTTAAAATTAAAATATCCCTGTAGCTATAAAGGCTAAAATTCACAAATTTTGAAGGTTGTATAAGTATTTATCAATAAGAGTGGTAACGCGGTAAAGTCGTCTCTTAGTCATTAAAGACTGAGGGACTTTTTTTGTAACTCGAAACATTAAAGTATTAAAAATTTGAGGGAAAATTATAATTAAAAGAGAGGGGTAGTTAAAATGAAAGTATTTAAAAAATTATTAAGTTTAGGATTAGTATTAGGATTAACATTATCGCTAGTAGGATGTAGTGGTGGAGAAGAAAAAACAAAATTAGAGCAAATAAAAGAAAGTGGAAAATTAGTTGTCGGTACTAGTGCAGAATTCCCACCATTTGAATTTCATAAAGTAGTAGATGGTAAAGATTCAATAAAAGGATTCGATGTAATGTTGGCTGAAGAATTTGCAAAGGAACTTGGTGTAAAGGTTGAAATTAAAGATATGTCATTTGATGGATTAATAGGTGCTTTAAATGCAGACCAAGTTGATATGGTTCTTGCAGGGATGTCTCCAACACCAGAAAGAGAAAAGAGTGTTGATTTCTCAGAATTATATTATTTAAGTAGAAATGCAGTTATAGTTAAAGATGCAGATATAGACAAAGTAAAAACTGAAGACGATTTGAAAAAACTTAGAGTAGGGGTACAGGCAGGAAGCATTCAAGAAGAATATGTAGTTAACACTCTAAAAATGACAACTACAAAATCTTTAAAAGCAATACCTGATTTAATTACAGAATTAAAAAATGGAAACATAGATGCAGTTGTTACTAATGAGGCAGTTTCTTTAATAAATGTTAAAAAATATGATGGAATAAAAATGGCAAATACTGAAGTTGGTAAAGATGTAACAGAAGGTATGGCAGCAGCAATCAAAAAAGCTGATAACAACAAAGACTTTATAGAATTATTAAATAAAAAAATAAAAGAATTACAAGATGGTAAAAAAATAGAAGAATTTTTAAATGAAGCATCTACTGAAGCTGCTTCAAATTAGTAAGAAAGTTATGTGGGAGATGAAATTATGAGTTTAGATTTTAGTTTTTTAAGTAGATTTGGGACTTCTTTTTTGGAAGGAACAGGTGTGACAGTAGGAATTTCTCTTGTGGCATTATGCTTTGGATTTGTAATAGGTATAATTATCTGTATGGCAAAAATATCAAAGAGTAAAGTATTAAGAGTAATATCATCAATCTATATTGAGATTTTAAGAGGAACACCATTATTAGTACAGATATATATAGTATGGTTTGGATTACCTCAATTAGGAATAAGATTCCCTATGTTATTTGGTATACCAAGTGAATTTATAGCTAGTGCATTTGCATTGTCAGTAAACTCTGGTGCATATGTGGCAGAGATACTTAGATCAGGTATACAATCAGTTGATAATGGACAAATGGAAGCAAGTAGATCATTAGGATTAAATTACTGGTCAACTATGAGATATATAATAATACCTCAAGCTATAAAAAATATACTACCTTCATTAGCAAATGAGTTTATTACACTTGTAAAAGAATCTTCAATAATATCTGTAATAGGTGTTGTTGAGATAATGCGTACTGCTGATATAGTAAAAAATGCAGCATTCAGAGCATTAGAGCCATTAATAGTAGCAGCAGCAATTTATTTTGTTATAACATTTACTCTATCAAGATTAGTTGGATTATTAGAAAAGAAACTATCTGTGTCTAACTAGATGAGAGCATGTTTAGCATTTAGGGAAAACATAGAATAGTAAAAAGGAAAGTGATAATATGATTACAATAAAAAATTTAAGTAAATCTTTTGGAGATTTAAATGTATTAAAAAATATAGACTTAGAAATCGCTAAAGGCGAAATAATGGTTATAGTAGGTCCAAGTGGCTCTGGTAAAAGTACACTTCTTAGATGTATGAATTTATTAGAAATACCTACAGGTGGAGAGATAATATTTGAAGGAAAAAATTTAGTTGATAAAAAAACTAATATTGATGAAGTTAGACAAAATATAGGTATGGTGTTTCAGAACTTTAATTTATTCCCACATAAGACTATTTTAGATAATATAACATTGGCACCAATTAAATTAAAAAAAATGACTAAGGAAGAAGCAGAAAAAAAAGCAGAAGTTTTATTAAGTAGAGTTGGTCTTTTAGATAAAAAAGATTCATATCCATCACAATTATCTGGAGGGCAAAAGCAAAGAATAGCAATAGCGCGAGCTCTTGCTATGGAACCAGATATGATGTTATTTGATGAGCCAACATCTGCTCTTGACCCAGAAATGGTAAATGAAGTTTTGGATGTTATAAAAGAACTTGCTAAAGAAGGAATGACAATGGCAATTGTAACTCATGAAATGGGATTTGCTAAAGAAGTTGCAGATAGAGTTATCTTTATAGATGGAGGAAGTATTCTTGAGGAGGATTCTCCAGAAGAAGTCTTTGGAAATCCAAAACACGATAGAACAAAATCATTCTTAGCAAAAGTGTTATAATATATAAAAAAAGGATGTATTGATATTAGAAATTCAATACATCCTTTTTTAGTGATAATTAATATAATTTTTAAAACTAAAATTATACTGACATTAACTTTATCTTAGCTTAATATTATATTTTTGCAGAAAAAAAAAGAGCTCGGGGTAAGCTCTTTTTTTCCATCGAATTAGTTTCCGATATTAATTCGATTTTTAATAAATATAAAATATATCCTTATGAAAGGGTATTGGGAATAGATATATTAACTAACTAGGGTTACCAGGGGGATAACCTTAATTTATTATAACAAAATGCGACACAAAAATCAATATTTTTTTTGATATAAATTATAAAAGTTATTTTTATAACAAGTAAGCTTATAAAAATAGACTTTATAGCAAAAATAAGTATATGTATAATATAATATATTTATTTTATATAATATATTATTTTATCATATATTGTATGTTATCACGTATTTTTGTAGGGTATAGTATAAATATATTATATTTTAGCATAAAATTTTGTAGTTAAGTGAAAAAACTAGATTTTTATGAAAGAAGATTCTATAAACTTAAGATTATCTTTTTAATAAAGATTAACAAAAAAAATACTGTAATTAATGGTATAATAATTAGAGTTGAAGATTTTAAATAAAGGCAGGTGTAATTAAGTTGGAAATATACTTAGATAATAGTGCAACTACAAAACCTTATCCAGAAGTTATAGATAAAATGGTATATGCACTTAGTACGGATTATGGAAATCCTTCTTCTGTTCATAGAAAAGGTGTGGAAGTTGAAAAAGGTATAAAAGAAGTAAGACAGATTATAGCTAAATCTCTAGGCGCGAAAGATAAAGAGATTTATTTTACATCAGGTGGAACAGAATGTAATAATACTATAATAAGAGGTATTGCCAATCTAAATAAGAAGAGAAGAAATCATATAATATCTACAAATATAGAACATCCTTCTGTTTTAAACACACTAAAAGATTTAGAAGAAGATGGATTTGAAGTAACTTACTTAGAGGTCGGAAAAGATGGAAAGATAAATATAGAAGATTTGAAAAATGCTATAAAATCAGCTACATGTTTAGTAAGTATGATGCATGTTAACAATGAAATAGGAACTATACAGCCAATAGATGAAGTTGGAAAATATCTGAAGTCTTTAAAAGAGAAGATATATTTCCATGTAGACGCTATTCAATCATATGGAAAAATAAACTTTAGACCATCTAAATACAATATAGATTTTATGAGTGTAAGTGCACATAAATTTCATGGTCCAAAGGGAATTGGATTTATGTATATTAAGGAAAATAATCGCTTAAAGCCTATGCTAACAGGAGGAGGACAAGAAATTGGAATTAGGTCTGGAACAGAAAATGTACCTGGAATATATGGGCTTGGAGAAGCTGTAAATATATTAAGTAAAGATTTAGATGCTGTTATTTTGAAGATAAATAACTTAAAAAACATATTTAGAAATAAAATAGTTGAGAATATAGAAGATATAAAAATTAATTCTCCAGAAGATGGCGTATGTCATATATTAAATGTATCATTTATAGGTACGAAGGGAGAAGTTTTACTTCATTACCTAGAGCAAAAAGGAATTTATGTGTCAACTGGATCTGCATGTTCTTCTAAGAAAAAAGGTAGTCATGTTTTGAATGCCATAGGTCTTACAAATGAAGAAATCAATGGAACAATAAGGTTTAGCCTATCTGATATGAATACAGAAGATGAGATATCTGAAGCTGTGAAAGTATTAAAAGAATCAATTTGTGATTTAAGGTCAATAATGAGAAAGAAATAAAGAATACTGTATAAATAATAAGAAGAAAGTAGTTTAAGAGGTGAAATGGTGTATAATATATTAATAGTAAAGTATGGAGAAATTGGAGTAAAAGGAAAAAATAGATATATATTTGAGAATAGACTTATAAGAAATATAAGAAATATGTTAAAGCCAATTGGCAAATTTAATGTATATAAAGAGTATGGAAGAATATATGTCGATTTAGAAGATTATGATTATGAAGAAGTTATTGAAGAAGTTAGAAAAGTATTTGGTATAGTAGGTGTGTGTCCTGGAGTAAGAGCTAAAAAAGATTATGATACATTAAAAGAAATAGCTTTAAAGATGCTAGAAGAAAAAATAGATGCTGGATATAAAACTTTTAAGGTAGAGTCAAGAAGAGGAGATAAATCTTTTAGATTAACTTCTCAAGAAATGAGTATGGATATAGGTGGGTACTTATTATCAAAGGTAGGAGATAGAATTGATGTTGATGTAAGAAATCCAGAAGTTAAAATAAAATGTGAATACAGAGAATTTCATACTATGGTTTATAGTGATACTATACCTGGATACGGTGGATTACCACTTGGAACTAATGGTAGAGCGATGTCTCTTTTGTCTGGTGGTATAGATAGTCCAGTAGCAACATGGATGGTCGCAAAAAGGGGTATGGAAGTAGAAGCAGTGCATTTTCACAGCTATCCATTCACAAGTGAAAGGTCACAAGAAAAAGTTAAAGATTTAGCTAAGATATTAGCTAAATATTGTGGTAGAGTAAGGCTTCATAAAGTAAATATACTAGAAATACAAAAAGCAATTGGCGAGAATGGTAATGAAGAAGAAGCGACTATTCTTTCAAGAAGATTTATGATGAGAATAGCACAAAAACTTTCTGAAAAAAGACATTGTGATGCTTTGATTACAGGTGAAAGTATTGGTCAAGTTGCATCTCAAACTATACAAGGGCTTACTTGCACTAATGCTGTTGTAAATTTACCAGTATTTAGACCACTTATAGCTATGGACAAATCAGACATAGTTGATATAGCTAAGAAAATAGGGACTTTTGAAACATCTATAATACCTGAAGAAGATTGCTGTAGCGTATTTTCTCCTAGAAAACCTGTTACTAAACCTAGACTAGAAAAAATAGAAAAATCTGAGTTGTCACTTGATATTGAAAAATTAGTACAGGATGCAATTGACGGAATAGAGGTTGAAGACATAGAATTTTAATATGGAAGTGATTTAGTTATTTGGGGTAGGTGTTATATGTGATTCAAGTATTATATGTTGGTATTGGTGGATTTTTAGGAGCTATATTAAGATATTTAATATCTCTAAAGTTTGTAGGAACTAAGTTTCCATTTGGGACTTTGGTGGTCAATATTCTGGGTGGAATTTTAATTGGCTTTGTAATGGAAATGAGTATAAGGACAGATTCTATTTCTAATAATTTAAAATTGTTTTTGACAACTGGTTTAATGGGAGGACTAACTACATTTTCTACTTTTAGCTTCGAAACTGTAAAGTTTTTTGATAGTGGGAATTATATATTATTTGGACTAAACATATTTTTTAATTTGGCATTAAGTATTTTGGGAGTTTTTGTTGGAAGGACTTTATGTAGACACTTTATTACTGTATAGCAGATTAAATTAAACACTATAATTTTATTTAATGGGAATGATTATTATGAATAAAAAGGGTTTTACACTAATTGAATTATTGGTAGTTATATCTATAATAGGAATTTTGGTTATAGTTGCGTTACCAGCACTTTTTAAAAATATAGAGAAAAGTAAAGCAGTAACATGTCTTTCCAATAGAGAAAATATAAAGACTCAAATTGTTATTGCTGTGGCTGAGGAACCTAGCAAAGATAAAAAAGAAGTTATAAAAGATGTATTAAAAAATACGGATGGTAAGTATTTTGAAACAGAGCCAAAGTGTAAGTCAGGTGGAACATATTCAGCAGAGTTTGATGATGGTTATGATGGAATAACTGGAGAAGAAAGTATTGCAAGAGTTTATGTTACTTGTACAGAACATCCAGATGGTGTTGAGATGGCTAGAGATGTACACCAAAGTATGATGGACTTGATTGCATCATTTGCAGTAGACCCTTCTGTAATACCAGGGCCTTCAAAAGGGAATGATGCTTTTAGAAATTATTTACTAAATAATAAATATAAAAATGGGTGGCCTACAATTCCAGATGAATTTAAAAAGAAATATAATTTAAGTAAGGCAACATTATATATACAACCATATGCATATAACCCTACTGAATCTGATGCTACTGTAGTTGTATTTGCAAATGATAAGACTGGAGGTAATTGGTACACATCTTTAGTTTATGATTATGATGAAGGTAGATGGTATAAAGGTAACAATGGTATTTCTGTTGCAGGTAGGTCATGGAATGTTGATTCAGCTGATGGTAAGACTAAATCTGTAAAAACAGAGATTCATACAAAAGCTGGTTGGGGTCCTTTAAATTAATATAGCAAACTTTATCAACTTTACTGGTATTAATCGTTCTATAGAAAAATGATATTTTCTATAGTTGAGTGATACCAGTTTTGTATTTAAGTTTATTTGTGGGGTAGATATATTGATGTTTTGATGTTATAAAAGCTTCACATATAAACTAAAAATAATTATAATTAAGAATATAAAGAAGTTTAATTATAAAAATTAATTTTCTAAAGATTTTGTATTTAAACTAACAAATACATAAAAAGGGGAATCGATATAATGAATAATTTACAAGATAATCAAACAATAAACTTGATAAAAGAACGTAGAAGTATACGAAAATTTACAACAGAGCAAATTACAGATGAACAATTAGATACATTATTACATTGTGCATTTGCAGCACCTTCAGGGTGTAATAAACAGCCATGGCACATAACTGTTGTACAAGACCAGAAACTTTTAAAAGAGATTAGTGATGATACTCTTTCTAGAGTTCATGAAGTTAGTAACGTTGAAATAAATAAAAATTTTAAATTATTTTATGGTGCACCAACTGTTTTATTTATTTCTTATGATGAAGAGAGTTCATGGGCTCCATATGATGTGGGAATACTTACAGGAAACATAACAACAGCTGCACAAGCTTTAGGGCTTGGGAGTTGCATAATAGGAATGGTTAGGGGTCTATTTACACCTGTTGAGCAAGGGGATATTGTAGGTCTTGTTAGTGTGTTGGATGACAATGATGTAAAAGAATCAGATTCAATAAAGATGAAGTTTGATACAAATAAAAAATATAGAGAATTACTAGATATACCAGAAGGATATTCTGTACCATTTGGTATTGCTGTTGGTGTCCCAGAAGGGAATTTACCACAAGCTAGAAATGTAGTTTATAAAGTCTCTAGAGTTTAGAATATTTGAGTAGGAGTAGTTATAATGTCTATATCTGTTAATACAAGAAGTACACATGTAAATCAGAGTAATTATAGCAATAAAAGTAATGACAAGTTAGAAAAGTTTGATGAGCAAATACAGAAGCTAGAAAGTTTTATCACAGATTTGAAAACTGATAAAAATATGGATTCTAAGATAAAAAATATGAAAATTGAAGCATTACAACAACAAATTAATGATTTGAAAAATCAAAAACAGGAATATTCAAGTCAATTAATCAAAGAGGGTACACTTAAAAAAGAATCTAAACAATCTGATATTAATCAAGAAAATTCTCAAGATAAATACGATTATGTAAAAGGATTAACTTACTATACCACAAAGACTTTAGTGTCATCTGATTGTGATATAAAAAATATTTCTAAAACTAATAGTATGAGAATTAGTTTATCTGATGATATTCGTACTAAGAATATGGAAATGAGTAGTCAAACTCGTCATTCACCTACCAAATTCGATTTATTTGAGAGTGGTAAATTAAGTAGCGGTTTAAGCAAGATTAATATGTCTTTTGGAGAACAACTATATGCTAGTACAGATAAAATTAAAGATAATAATAAAATGAGTTTAATTAATTTAAGTATTATGTATAAAGAATATAAAGTCGAAAAAGATAAAAAAATAATAATAATATTTTGGAAAAAAGTGGTATAAGATTGAAATAAATAAAAAATCATGATACAATAAATGTAAAATAAAGGAAAAAGTGACCCTTAGTTATAAAAAGGGTTTTTTTTTATGTAAAAAAAACTATAAGAATATTATAAAAAATGTATATCAAAGCCATTCAAAATTTTTTGCCACTTCTAATAATTGATTATCAGTAAAAGTACAGAACGACTGTTTACAAGTTAAAGAAATAATTATAATTTTAATAGCATATATATATAATTTTTTTAAAAAAATGTATATATATGTAAAAAAAACTATTAATCATATAAATAGTGACTTTTTTATAACAAACGGAAACTATAATAACCATAATTAAAATAATTATTTTAATTGAAATAATTATTTTAATTAAAAAATTATTGATACTCTAAACACATATCATACTTATATCACAACTAATTTTTATGAAATTGAAAACAATTAAAGTTAATTACTTTAAGTAATATAAATATATAAAATATCTTACTTTATTGTTTTTTAGGTTGTTTAATTCTACAAAAATAAAATTAAAATATTTAGTCTATAGAGCATTAATATCTTTGTGTAAAAATTAAATATATTTTTTATTTAATAAAAAGGATTTCAAGTGAAAATTAAATAAACTATAAAAACTTCACTTTTAAGATAGACTTCATAATAGATTAATTAGACTTTAAATAAATAGTTTTGATAAAGACTATGCAAAATAAAGTATGAAAAATCTGTTTGAAATAAAAAATATTGGAGGGGGATTTTTAATGAAACACAGATTGAGTAAACTAACATCTTTTTTGGCAACCTTAGCTTTAGTTGTTGGCGTAGGAGTACCATCATATGGACAAACTTTACCAGATAAAGTTAATAATGAAGTACTACAAAATAAAGAGCGAAGATATGATATTAATGGAAGATATCAAGTAGATTTTCGTGCAAATATGGGAAATGGATATGTAACATTTTTCTCGTTATTTGTTCCATGTGGTGGAAATTCAGTAAACGTAAGGTATGTATGGGGAACTGACCCAAAAGGAGGTTCTCAAGAAGGATGGGTATTACAAGTTAATGGGGAAAAAGTTTCAACTATTTATGGAACAAGTTATGGATTTCCTAATGGCATACCATCTGCAGGGATAACAGGAAGTCAAATGACAGGAATTTATTCTTTTGTTACAAATCGAGACATGTCTGGAGTAAATTGGAGCTATACATCACCTAATACAGGGAATGGAAACGCTACAAGAACATCATATGCATCTACTGAGATTTCAAATGCAAAACTTTCTATTAAGGTTAATTATAAAAATAAAGAAACAGGAGCTATAGTTGGGTCATATACAACTCAAGTTCCAGCTAAGTATGGAAATAGCACTGTTACACCTGACACTACACAAATTCCTGCTGGATATAAATTAGATCCGGCAAGTCAATCTAAAGTAGTAAATCTTGTTCAAAATGGAGTTAATCCAAATGTAGTTGATTTTACAGTTATTCCTGATAATGCAGGAGTTCCAGAAGAAGATCGTGTTCTTATAGTTGGATTTAAAGATAAAGATGGAAATAATGTTGGAAGTACTTATATAGAAGAAATTCCAGATATACTAGGCTCACATGATGTAACACCAAACACATCAAAAGTTCCTAATGGTTATAAGCTTGATCCTTCTAATCAAACTCAGACTGTTAATTTACAACCAACAGGTCTTGACAAGAGTATTGTTTACTTTACAGTAAGTCCTGATATTCCACTTGTAAATCGTATAGTTACAGTTAACTTTAAAGATAAAGATAGTGGAGCAATAATTGGAGACCCATATACAGTTACACTACCAGCTGAATATGGAAATCATAGAGTGGAATCTGATTCTACAAAGGTACCAAATGGATATGTACTTAATCCAGATAATCAATTTGAAATGGTAAATCTTAGTACCAGTGGTCTTGTACCAGATAGAGTTTACTTTACAGTAAGTAAGATGCCTTCAGAAGCAGAACGTACTTTAACAATTGGTTTTAAAGATAAATATGGTAATATAGTTGGAGATACATACACAGAGGTTGTTAATGCTGTACTTGGAAACCATACAATAACTCCAGATTCTACAAAGGTTCCTGCTGGATATAAATTAGACCCAGCAAGTCAGTCTCAGACAGTTACACTTAATTCTTCTGGAATTAATCCAAATACAATTTATTTTACTGTAGCCGAAAAAACTTATAGGGTAGCTTATGTATCAAACTTCCCTTCAGGAGTAGCTGTTTCTGGTTCAGTACCAAGTGATACAACAGAATATAAAAAAGGAGATACTGTGACTGTTTTAGGAAATACTAATGGGCTTGATGCCGATACTTATACATTTGTAGGTTGGAGTACAGTTAGAAATGACCCATCAACAATATTATCAGGAACAATCACTATGGGAGAAAGAAATATCATATTATATGCAGTGTGGCAAAAAAATTAATAATATAAGTTGTTTATTATTGTAATTTATAAGTTAGAATCTTCTTTAATATTTATATAAGAATAAGATTCTAATAGTTATAAGAAATTCTGATATAGATTTTATCAGTATTTCTTTATTTTACAAAATGAAAAAATAAAATTATTTTTTAAACAAATAAGGAGGGTTTTGATGAATCAAAAGTTAAAAAAATTAACTATATGTATACTTACATTTGCTATAATTCCTTTAAATTATTCAAATGTTTTTGCTGAGTATGATTTAAATAAGATATTTAATAAGCAGATTCAAGATAAAAACTTAAGGAGAGTTAATAATATTACAATAACTTATGATGGTAATGGGGCTACTGGAGGAACGATAAATGAAGCTATACTTAGTGGAGGAGCGTTTATTCCTGGACCAGTAATAACAGGTCCAAAAGTATATGACCTTGATGATTTTGATTCTTATTTAGCACTAAGTAGTAACCTTACAAGAGGAAACTATCATACTGATGCTTGGAGTGTCTCAAGGGACCATTTGGCAAGTGGTACTCAACCATATGCAGGTGGAGAAAATATAGTAGCAGTAGGTATAGACAGAGATATAACACTTTACGCCATTTGGATTCCAGACTTTTTACAAGTAAGATATAACGGAAATGGAAATACTTCAGGTAATGTTCCATCAGATTCAAATAAGTATCATCAGAATGATAATTTGCAAATTAAAGAAAATGAAGGTAACCTTAAAAAAACAAATTATAAACTTACAAAGTGGAATACAAAAGCTGATGGCACAGGAAAATCTTATAATTTAGGCTCAAGTTTTGAGGTATTATTAAAAAATTATGACAATTTTAACATAGACCTTTATGCACAATGGGAATATGATTTGCAACTGGATGGTAATGGAGGAACAGGTACACTTCCAGATTTGCCAAAACCAGGAGAGGCTGACAAATTCCCAGGGTCAGGTGGACTTATCAATGGTGATGAAGAATTCATAGGGTGGAATACAGAAGAAGATGGAAGTGGTACATCTTTTAAAGAAGGAGACCCTATTCCGCCAAATATCTCAGGAGATACAATATATGCACAATGGGGATATAAATTAGATTATAACTTAAATGGAGGAGCAGGAAGTATATCAGAAGAAAAACATAAAAAAGGCGCTGAAGTAACTGTTACAAGCCAGATACCATCTAAAGTTGGATCAATATTTATGGGATGGAATACAAAAAATAATGGTGAAGGGACTTCATACAGAGATGGTGATAAATTTAACCTTACGAAAAATACAACTTTATTTGCACAATGGAAAGAGGAATGTAGAATAACATATGATAAAAATGGAAGTACAGGTACAGCTCCAATAGATAATAATGTATATGGAAAAGGAGATGAAGTTACTGTACTTGGTGATAATGGTTTAGTAGCACCCTCTGGTAGAGGAGGAAATTTTTATTGGAGTACAAAAGCAGATGATACAGGCAGTAGATATAAATCAGGAGAAAAGTTTAACATAAAGGATATAAATACAACCCTTTATGCATTTTGGACAGATAAATACAGAGTTAAATATGAAAATAATGGTGGACAAGGAGATGTACCTGAAGATGAACTGCATGATGGAAATGCAAATACAAGTGTAAAAGCGAATACAGGAAATCTTACAAAAGAAGGATACAAATTTATTGGATGGAATACAAAACCAGATGGTAGTGGAACTCCATATAAAGGTGATGGAAGTGAGATAATTAATGTTGATGATAATATAACACTTTATGCTCAATGGGAAAAGATATCTGATAATTCAGGTGGAGATGATAATTCAGGTGGAAATAGTGGAGGAAGTAGTGGTGGAAGTAGTGGAGGCTCATCTACTAATACAACTAGCCCATCAGAAGAAAATTTGACAGGTGATGATAGATATGAAACTGCTATAAAAATAAGTAAAAGAGGTTTTGAATCAGCTGAAAATGTGATACTAGTAAATAGTACATCAATACCAGATGCCCTATCAGCAACTCCATTTTCATCTACTAAAAATGCACCTATTTTATTAACTGAAAAAAATAAATTAAATACAAATACAGAAGCAGAGATAAAAAGATTAAAAGCAAAAAATATTTATATAATAGGTGGAGAAAATACATTAAGTTCCGATTTAGAAAAAGAATTAAAATTAAAAGGGTTTACTATTGTAAGAATAGGTGGAGTGGATAGATATTCAACTTCTCTAAAACTTGCTAAAGAAATAGATAAAATAGTAGATGTAGAAAAAGTATCTGTAGTCAATGGACACGATGGATTAGCAGATGCAATAAGTGTTGGTGGTATTTCAGCACAAAATAAAACTCCAATAATTCTTACAAATATAAAAAATGAGATTATATCTATTAAAAAATTTATAGATGAAGAAGAAATATCAAAATCTTATATTATAGGAGGAGAAACTTCTTTGCCAAAATCTATAGAAAAACAATTTCCAAATCCAAAGAGAATAGGTGGAGAAGATAGAAATAAAACAAATTCAAAAGTAATAGAAGAGTTTTATAAGGATAAAGAATTAAGAAATCTTTATGTAACAAAAAATGGGACGCTAAGAGAAAATGATTTAATAGATGCTTTAACAGTAGGTGTTTTAGCAGGTAAAAATAAATCGCCAGTAATGATTGTAGAAAAATCACTTGATGAGTCTCAAAAAACTTTAGTTAAAAGTAAGAAATTTGACAAGATAACTAAGGTAGGAGGAAATGGAAATGAGGATGCATTTAATGAAATAAAAAAATTAGTAAAATAGTATAATCTAAATAAGAATATTTTGTTGATTAAACTACACTAATAGTAATAAATTATAACCCTGCTTTTATTTTTATTATAAGTAGGGTTATAATCTTACTATATTACTTATATTGTAGGGGGAAAAGATGAGAGAAGAACTAAACTCTTTAGATTTAAATCAGGTAGAAATTTTCTTTGAACTTTTATCTCAAAATACAGAAGATTATATTTTTTTTTGGGATATAAATAAGAATAATTTTAAAATATCCTCAACTGTTTTTGATGAATTTAATCTAAGTAAAGATATAGAATATGATTTAGTCAATTGTTGGAGCAAAATTATTTATCCAGATGATGTTCAAGTGTGGAAAGACGATATACAAGTCTTGCTAAATGGAGAAAAGGATGAACACAATTTAGAGTATAGATTAATAAACAAGCATGAAGAGATAGTATGGGTTTCTTGTAGAGGTAAAGCTTATGTATCAGATGATAAAAAAACTATAATTATGGTTGGTAGGATAAAGAATATAGGCGAAAAGAATAAATTTGATTCTATCACAGGGACATGGAATAGAGAACAATTTGAATACAGAATGAATTGTATTACAAAAGAGAAAATCTATACAAGTGGAGCTATGTTTATCATGGATATTGATAATTTTAAAAATATAAATGAGAAATATGGACACTCTTATGGTGACAAGGTTTTGCGTGCAATTGCTACAGAAGTTTTAGAATATTTACCTAAGGATGTTAGATTGTACAGATTAGATGGAGACGAATTTGCATTTTTTTACCCTATGTGCAATAAAGAAGCTATAGAAAATTTATATGAAAAAATACAATTGTATACAAATACTCAGCATGAAATCGAATCAAATAAATATTATTGTACAATAACTGCGGGGGTTGCTATGTATCCAGAAGATGGAGATAATTATTTGGACTTATTTAAACATGCTGATATTGCGTTAGATATCGCAAAAATTGGTGGTAAAAATAGAATGAAGTTTTTTTCAAAAGAACTCTATGAAAATAAGTTAAAAGTAATTTCAATGCAACAGAAGTTGAGAGAGTGTGTTGAAAATGATTTTAATGACCTTGAATTATTTTTCCAGCCACAGGTAGATGCATTTAACAAAAATGTCATAGGAGCAGAGGCACTTTTGAGATGGCATTCAAATACTTATGGAGAAGTATCTCCTGTTGAATTTATACCAATACTAGAACAAAGTAATCTAATTATACCAGTAGGAAAGTGGATTATAAAAAAGGCTGTAAAACAGTGTAAAGAATGGCATAAAGTAAATCAAGATTTCAAGATATCTGTAAATGTATCATATATTCAACTAAAGGAAGATTTTTTTAGAGATTTTATAATAGAATGTTTGATAGAATATCAATTAAAACCTGAATTTTTAATTTTAGAATTAACAGAGAATTGTTGGGTACCAGATATAAATTTATTGAATGATAAGTTTATTAGTTTAAAAAGTATTGGAGTACATATTGCAATTGATGATTTTGGTACTGGATATTCATCTTTAAATTATCTTAAAGAGTTATCTGTTAATATAATAAAGATTGAAAGAAGTTTTGTTAAGAATATTACATATAATAGTTATGAACATACCTTCCTAGAATATATTATTAAATTAGCTCATATTATCAACTTAAAAGTTTGTGTTGAAGGTATTGAGTCCTATGAAGAATACAATATAGTGAAGAGTTTAGGTGTAGATATTATTCAAGGTTTTTTATTTGGTAGACCTGTAAGTGCATCTGAGTTTTATAGACTTCAATTATCAAATTGATGAGTGTAGATAAAGTATACTAAAAATAAGGTAAAATATAAGGTTTTTTAAATCTTATATTTTACCTTATTTTATTGTGATAACTATTAATCTCAAGTAGTATTAGCTATTATACACTTTTGCTCCAAACTTAGAGATTATTTCACTAGCTTTTTTAATATCTTCTTTGGTAGCATCAGGAACATCTTTTAATTCATAATCAATACCTAGATTTTCCCATTTGTGTATTCCCATAGAATGATATGGCAGTAATTCGAATCTCTCTACATTTTTTAATGTAGCAACGAATTTACCTAATTTTTCTAAGTTGTCTATATCATCAGTAATTCCAGGAACTAAAACATGTCTTATCCATACTGGAATATTTCTTGATTCTAAGTGTTTAGCAAGTTTTAAAGCTTTATCCATACCCACACCAGTCAAATCAATAGATTTTTCTTCAACCATATGTTTTAAATCAAGCAAAACTAAGTCAGTATTATCTAAAACTGAGTCTATAGTTTCTATATCTACAAATCCAGATGTATCTAGACAAGTGTGTATGTTATTTTCTTTAGCTTTTTTAAATAGCTCACTTAAAAACTCTGGTTGAAGAGTAGACTCGCCACCAGAAGCAGTAATACCTCCACCAGAAAACTTCATAAAAGAAGTATACTTAAGAGCATCAGTTATTATTTCATCAACTGTATATTCTTTTCCAGATTTGGTATCCCATGTATCTCTATTATGACAGTATTTGCATCTAAGAGGACATCCTTGAAAGAATAGTATGTATCTTATTCCTGGACCATCTACAGTACCAAATGTTTCTATAGAGTGTACTTTTCCCTTAATCATAGAGTTCACCTCACAATATATTTTGATAACTTTATTAATAGTTATAATATTTCTCTAAAAAAGGCCATCTTATACCAGAAATAATTCAAGTATAAGATAGCCATTTATTTTTATTTTCTACACAGTAGTAATCTTAGCTAAAGTATAAAAATTTAAAGACTAAGCCATTTTACCGTGGAATGTTCTGTTTATAACATCTAATTGTTGTTCTTTAGTTAATTTTATGAAGTTAACTGCATATCCAGAAACTCTTATAGTTAATTGTGGATATTCTTCTGGATGTTCCATAGCATCTTCTAAAGTAGCTCTATCAAATACATTAACATTTAAGTGATGAGCATTTTGAGCGAAGTAACCATCCATCATTGCAGAAAGATTATTTATTCTTTCATCCATATCTTTTCCTAAAGCACCAGGTACTATAGAGAAAGTATTAGATATACCATCTTGAGCATGCTCATATGGTAATTTAGCAACTGAAGATAATGAAGCTAAAGCACCATTAGTATCTCTACCATGCATTGGGTTTGCACCAGGAGCAAATGGAGCACCAGCTCTTCTACCATCTGGTGTATTACCAGTTTTCTTACCATAAACAACATTTGAAGTTATTGTAAGTATAGATTGAGTAGGATAAGAATTTCTATAAGTTTTATTTTTTCTTATCTTATTCATGAAGCTTTCAACTAGTTCTACAGCTATACTATCAACTCTATCATCGTTGTTTCCGTATTTTGGATAATCTCCTTCTATTTCGAAATCAACAGCTATTCCTTGTTCATTTCTGATAGTCTTAACTTTAGCATGTTTTATAGCAGATAATGAATCCGCACAAACTGATAATCCAGCCATACCACAAGCCATAGTTCTAAATATATCTCTATCATGTAATGCCATCTCTAATGCTTCATAAGAGTATTTATCATGCATATAATGTATTACATTTAAAGTATTTACATATAAGTTTGCTAACCAATCAGTAAATGGTTCAAATTTACTCATAACTTCATCAAAGTCTAAATACTCAGAAGTTATAGGCTCAAATCTTGGTCCAACTTGAGCACCAGATTTTTCATCAATACCACCATTTATAGCATATAATAAAGTTTTTGCTAAGTTAACTCTAGCTCCGAAGAACTGCATTTGTTTACCTATTTTCATTGCAGATACACAACAAGCTATACCGTAATCGTCTCCCCAGTATGGTCTCATTAAATCATCATTTTCATATTGAACTGAACTTGTATCTATAGATACCTTAGAACAGAAATCTTTGAATCCTTGAGGTAATCTAGTTGACCATAAAACTGTTAAGTTTGGTTCTGGTGATGGTCCTAATGTATATAGAGTATTTAACATTCTAAATGAGTTTTTAGTAACTAATGTTCTACCATCTACTCCCATACCTCCTATACACTCAGTTACCCAAGTTGGGTCTCCAGAGAATAAATTGTTGTAATCAGGAGTTCTTAAGAATTTAACCATTCTTAATTTCATAACAAAATGGTCCATATATTCTTGTAATTCTTCTTCTGTCACTGTTCCAGCTTTTAAATCTCTTTCAAAGTATATATCTAGGAAAGTAGACGTTCTACCTAAAGACATTGCAGCACCATTTTGGTCTTTAACAGCAGCTAAATAACCAAAGTATAACCATTGTACAGCTTCTTTTGAGTTAGTTGCTGGTTTTGATATATCAAAGCCATAAGATTCAGCCATCTTTTTAAGTTCATTTAAAGCTGATATTTGTTCAGTTATTTCTTCTCTTAGTCTTATAACTTCTTCATCCATGCAAGAAACTTCTAACGATTTCTTTTGTTCAATTTTATCTTCTATTAAGGCATCAACACCATATAAAGCAACTCTTCTATAGTCACCTATTATTCTACCTCTACCATAAGCATCTGGAAGACCTGTTATTATACCAGATTTTCTAGCAGCTCTCATTTCTGGAGTATATGCATCAAAGACTCCTTGGTTATGTGTTTTTCTATATTTAGTAAATATTTCTTTTATTTCAGGGTCTAATTCATATCCAAAAGCATCACATGAATTTTCAACCATTTTTATACCACCATATGGCATAACCGCTCTTTTTAAAGGGGCATCCGTTTGTAATCCAACTATTGTTTCTAATACTTTATCTAAATATCCTGGAGCATATGCAGCTATTCCAGAAATAGTTTTTGTATCTACATCTAAAGTACCACCATTTTCTCTTTCTTTTTTAAATAAGACCATTGCTTTGTCCCATAGTTTTTTAGTGTTTTCAGTAGCACCAGCTAAGAAAGAGTCATTTCCTTCATATGGAGAATAGTTTAATTGTATAAACTCTCTGACATTTACTTCTTTAGTCCATCTTCCTGTTTTAAATCCTTGCCATGCATTCATTAAGTATTTCCTCCTTAGATTTAAATGATAAATAATGTTGTTAAAATTAATTTTTATATACTTAATTTGTTTTATATATTTTTTTAAAAATATATTTTCTAATATAATAATAACATATTATGCGTATTCTGTATACAAGAAAAATAAAAAAATGTCGTTTTAAAGTATAAAACAAATTATATGTTAGTAATGTGATGAAATTATACCCATATATTAATAAAATGAAACAAATAAATATCTAAAATAATAAGGTAATATTTGAAAAAATTATAAATTAGAAATAAATAAATCTCAGTACAAAAAAGAAAAAGCATACATCTTGATAACTTGAATATTTATTTAATAGGGGGAGGTGATATATTGTTTATCACAGTGATATTATTTTTAGTAGGTTTCCTATTAATTACTAAAGGCGCAGATATCTTTATAAATTGTACTGTAGAGATAGGTAGAAAAACGAATATTTCAGAAATTATACTTGGAGCAACTATTGTTAGTTTTGCAACAACATTGCCTGAATTTACAGTGTCATTACTTGCTTCTATTGATGGTCATACTACAATGAGTTTAGGAAATGCAATTGGTTCTATAATATGTAATACAGGGTTAGCATTAGGTTTAGTTGTTTTTCTAAGTCCATTTAATGTAGATAAAAAAATGTTTTTTTCTAAGTCTTTACTATTAATAGTATCTGTTATAGTTTTAATTTTATTGGGGTTAGATGGAGTTATAACAAGAGGAGATTCATTATTACTTATAATAATATTGATTTTTTATATGGTTAATAACTATAAGAGTGTTGTAGGAAAATCGAATACTAAAAATAGAGGTATTCAAAAAGATACTATTAAAGAAATACCTATAAAGAAGAGTAAACAGTACAGAGGTTTTTCTATAGCAGAAATTATAAAAATACTAATACTTTTTGCTACAGGCTTAATAATGATGATAATAGGTTCTCAAATTCTTATAGAGAGTGGTGTAAGAATAGCTAGTTTTCTTAATATACCTCAAGGTATAGTGAGTTTGACTATAATAGCACTTGGAACTTCTTTACCAGAGATAGTGTCTTCAATTACTGCCATAAGAAAAAATCATCATGAAATATCTGTAGGAAATATTCTAGGTGCAAATATATTGAACATAGTATCAGTAATAGCTGTATCAGCAATACCAAATGACATACCAATATTATCTCAAAATAGAAAACTTGATATACCATTCATGATATTATTATTGTTATTAGTAATAGTACCAACTCTTAAATCAAATAGACTTAGTAGACTACAAGGTGTATTAATGTTATTTACATATTTTATATATATATCAATTTTGTATTTTATGTATATTATTTAATCATACTGTTAAAAATATTAATTGCAGAATATCCTAAAAAAGTATATAATGGATAGGTTAAGATTAATTGATAACGGAGAGGAATAATATATGAATATAACAAAGTTTGAAGATTTACCAATAAGTGAGGGAATAAAAAAAGCTATAGCTGAAATGGGGTTTGAAGAGCCATCTCCTATACAAGCACAGTCTATACCTGCAATTTTGTCAGGTAAAGACGTTATAGGACAAGCACAAACTGGTACGGGGAAAACAGCAGCTTTTAGTATACCTATACTAGAAACAATAGACCCAAATAATAGAAGTTTACAAGCTGTAGTACTTTGCCCAACAAGAGAGCTTGCAATACAAGTATCTACAGAAATAAGAAAACTAGCTAAATACTCGCACGGAATAAAGACATTACCTATATATGGTGGTCAACCAATAGATAGACAAATAAAATCGCTAAAGAGTGGTGTGCAAGTTGTAATAGGTACACCTGGACGTACAATAGACCATATTAATCGTAAAACATTAAAGATGGATAATGTAAAAATGATTATACTAGATGAAGCAGATGAAATGCTAGATATGGGATTTAGAGAAGACATAGAAATGATTTTAAGTAAGATTCCTGAAGAAAGACAAACAACTTTCTTTTCAGCAACTATGCCAAGAGGAATTTTAGATTTAACTAAGAGATATCAAAAAGACCCAGAACATATAAAAGTTGTTAGAAAAGAACTTACAGTTTCAAATACAAAACAATATTATATAGAAACTAGATCATCAAATAAATTGGAAGTATTATGTAGATTAGTTGATGTGTATGACCCTAAATTATCTGTTGTTTTCTGTAATACTAAAAGAAAAGCAGATGAGTTAGTAGGAGATTTACAAGCAAGAGGATATTTTGCAGATGCATTACATGGTGACTTAAAACAAACACAAAGAGATATAGTAATGGATAAGTTTAGAAATGGTACAATAGATATACTTGTTGCTACTGATGTTGCGGCTAGAGGTATAGATGTTGATGATGTTGAATGTGTATTTAACTATGATTTACCACAAGATGAAGAGTACTATGTTCATAGAATTGGTAGAACTGGTCGTGCTGGTAGAGAAGGTATGTCATTTACTTTTGTATTTGGAAAAGAAATGAGAAAGATGAAAGATATAGAAAGATATACTAAATCTAAATTAATCAAGCATAATATACCAACAATAACTGATGTTGAAGAGAAAAAAGTAGGCTCTTTCTTTGCACAAGTTAAACAAACTATAGAAGAAGGTCATTTAACTAAACAATTACAATGGTTAGAAAGTTTCTGTAATGATGAAGATTATGCAATGGTTGATATTGCTGCTGCACTTGTTAAGTTATCTCTAGGGGAAGAAATGAAAGAAGAAATAATAGAAGAAAAACCTAGAAGAGAACGTGGAGATAGAAAAGGTGCTACTGGAGCTAAAGATGGTATGATTAGATTGTTTATCAATATTGGTAGAAATCAAAGAATACAAGCTAAAGATATCGTTGGTGCTATAGCTGGAGAAGTTGGAATACCAGGTAAAATGGTAGGAACTATAGATATATATGATAAGTATACTTTTGTTGAAATACCTAAAAAAGATGCAAAAACAGTAATTGAAAAAATGAAAGATATTAAGATAAAAGGTAACAAAATTAATATAGAAAAAGCCAATAAAAAGAAAAAATAATATATAGTATATAAAAATATAATCGAAAGATATATAAAATAGTATATTGAATATTTAAAAAGCCTAATGTGTTTTCAAAACAGATGATAAATAATCTGTAAGAGTCAACAACATAAGGCTTTTATTGTTTTATATAATAGTATTATTAAAGACATTTTAAATTTTGTTTGTGCTTTATTTACATAAGTATAAAAAATATATTAGAAAATAAATAATCAAATAAAAATTAATATATGATTTTCATTTGATAATGGAAGTAAGAGATTGATTTATCACTTTATGATAGGCACATGTATAGAGAAAAACACCACTTACTAGAATATTTCATCGCCACTCTTAAAGCCAAAGGCTGGATGAAAATCAAATTTAACTGCACCCACAGCAACCTTAGGTCCAACAGCCTTTTTAATTCTATAAATACCCTCATTGCCGAAACCAGCACATAGCTCAATAGCTGTATATCCTTTTTCCTCATTTTCTTGTAATTCTAATGATAGCATAGTACTTTCTCAATTTAATTTGCTTAAAAGTAATTTTATATGAATATCATATTTATAAGGTATTTTTAAATTTATTTTGATAAAATATACTTATGTCTTAAACAGAGTATTTTAAGTATATGAAATTTAATGAAAATATAGTGAATATGTAACTTTTATAAGGAGATAAAGATATTTTATGGATACAATAAAGAAATTAAGTCATGGATGTACACTAGATTGCCATGATTGTTGTAAATTTAATGTTTATACTAAAGGAAATAATGTGATAAAAATTGAAGGAGATAGAAATCATCCTTATACAAAAGGATTTATATGTAAAAAGGGGTTTGCTCATTTAGATAGATTAAATCATAAAGATAGGATAGAGACTCCAATGTTAAAGGTAGATGGTCTATGGAAAAAGATTTCTTTTGATGAAGCATTAGAGATAATGGCAGATAAACTCCTATTTTATAAAGAACATTATACATCAAAGTCTATTATGCACTATGACCAATATGGAAGTGGGTCTATATTAAAATATATAGGAGATGTATTTTTTAATTTTTATGGAGGAGTTAGTAGGCATAAGGGTGGCCCATGTTGGAGTGCAGGAATGCATGCCCAAAAGTATGACTTTGGAGTAGCTAAGGGACATGCTATAGAAGATATGCTAAACAGCAAGAGTATATTTATATGGGGAAAAAATCCAGCATATACTACCATTCATACTATGCAAATAATTAAAAAAGCCAAAGAAAAAGGGATAAAAATAGTAGTCATTGACCCTATATATACAAAGACTGCTCAAATGGCAGATAAGTACATACAAGTAAACCCTGGAACAGATGGAGCATTAGCTATAGCTATGGCAAAAATTATAATAGAAGATAACCTGCAGAACGAAGAATATATAAATTCGTATGTTGTTGGTTTTGAGGAATATAAAAAATATTTGGATTCATTAGATTTAAACTTTTTATGTAATGAATGTGGTGTTAAAGAAAAGGATATAAGTGCATTAGTTGATTTATATGCTAATAAATATTCAAGTATAAATGTAGGTTATGGTCTTCAAAAGTATAAAAATGGAGGAAATACAATAAGAGCGATAGATGCATTAGGAGCTATAACAGGTCAAATAGGATTTAGTGGTGGTGGAGTGAATTATGCTAATAAGGTTTATCCAAATGTGATAGATGCTGACCCTTATAATAGCCAATCATATGGCGAAGATAGGGAGTTTTATGTAAGTAATATTAGCAAGTTTATAGAAGAATCCTTAAAAGACAGTATATCAGATGAAGTTAATAATACATTAGAGAAACCAAATAATACATTGAACAAGTTTGATAAGATGTCAAGTAAATCACTAAAAGGAAATATTCCTATAAAGATGGCAGTAATAACTAAAAGTAATATGTTAAATCAATTGCCAGATTTAGTAGAGTTAGAAAGAGTTTTTTCAAAGATTGAATTTAAAGTATGCTTTGATATGTTTATGACTGACACAGCTACTTTATGTGACTTATTTATACCTTGTACAAATACGCTTGAAAGTGAAGATATAATTTATAGTTCAATGACCAATCCATATATAACATACAATGAAAGAGCAGTAACACCAAAGCATGAATTGATGGATGAGTATTATTTTTTTATGGAGTTAGCTAAAAAGATGAAACTAGAAGGTTATCCTTTTGTAACAAAAAAAGAATACTTAGAAAAAGTAATTGAGCCGCTTAAACGTTTTGAGAAAAGTCTAGATATAGAGAAACTTAAAAATAGTTATTTTACTATACATAATCCTATTGCTTGGGAAGATAAGAAGTTCGAAACTCCATCTGGAAAATATGAACTTTATTCAGAAAGGATAAGAGATTTAGGAATTAGTCCAATTCCAGTGTATATAAGTAATAAAACTAGAAACTTTGAAGATGAAAATAGGAAAAATATTTTTAGACTGCTAACTAATCACCATGCAGATACTTTGTTTAGTCAACACTTTATGGATAAGACATCTATAGCTCAAGCGTATATAAATCAAATTATGGCTAGAAAAATAGGTGTTAACAATAAGGATATTGTAACTTTAAAGTCAAAAAAAACAAAAATAGATGTACAGATAAATATAGATAGTGGAGTAAGTGATTATATAGTAAAAATGTATGTTGGATGGTGGAAGAAACATGGCAATCCTAATAGTTTAACAGATACTGGTATATCGGATATTGGTGGTCAAGTAACATATAATGAAACGATGGTAGAAATAATACGACAAAACTAGTTAAATTTCATTGAAGGAATAGAAATGCGATTATAGAATTGATTAAAAGTTACTATTTTTACAAAACTATTGAAGGAGGGATTTTGATGGTAAAATATTCCTTAGAACATAAGAATCTATACATAGAATTTATGTGCTCAGAACTAGACCACCATGTAGCTAATGAAATAAGGGAAGAAATAGATAACTTATTAAGTGTTAATCAAGTAAAAAATGTTGTATTTGATTTTGGAAATATTAATTTTATGGATTCTTCAGGTATAGGTGTCATCATAGGTAGATATAAAAAAATTTCTAATGAAGGGGGACGAGTTTCAGTAATTAATATAAGTTCACGAGTTAAGAAAATTTTTGATTTATCTGGGTTAAATAAAATTATTGGCATTTATGATACGTATGAAGAAGCTCTAAGTTCTTTGTAGGGAGGAGTATGTGATGAATAATATTATGGAAGTTAAATTTTCGGCACTATCAGAAAATGAAAGTTTAGCAAGAGTTATAGTAGCATCATTTGCAGCAAAATTAGACCCAACAGTAGATGAATTAGTTGATATAAAGACTGCTGTCTCTGAGGCTGTTACAAATGCTATAATACATGGATATGAAGAAGACAGTTCTAAGTTTGTTTTTTTGAAATGTGAGATAGAGGGAAATACTATAAAAATCGTAGTTGAAGATGAAGGGTATGGAATAGAAAATGTGGAGAAGGCAATGGAACCACTTTATACATCAAAACCAGAACTTGATAGATCAGGAATGGGATTCACAGTTATGAAAAGCTTTATGGACGATGTAGAGGTAAGTTCTAGAAAAGATAATGGCACTAGAATTGAAATGACTAAAAAAATAAATTTGCCTAAATAAAGTCCAAAAGTGAGGTTTTATTATGGAAGTAACTGTTGCCAGAGAAGAAAAAAAACCTCTTCTTAGTCATGAAGAGACTCTAGAACTTATTGATAAAGTTCAAAATGGAGATGAAGAGGCAAAAGAAATATTAATATCAAGTAATTTAGGTTTAGTTAGGAGCGTTGTATCTAGATTTTTAAATATAGGGTATGATAGAGAAGATTTATTTCAATTAGGTTCTATAGGTTTAATAAAATCAATATATAAATTTGACCCTAAATTTAATGTTAAATTCTCTACTTATGCAGTACCAATGATTCTAGGTGAAATAAAGAGATACTTAAGAGATGATGGTATGATAAAAGTATCAAGGTCATTGAAGCAAATAGCTGTAAAGGCCAAGATGGAAAGTGAAGCTTTAACTAAAAAGCTAGGCAGAGAACCAAGTATAGAAGAAATAGCTCAAGCATTAGATGTAGAAAAAGAAGATTTAGTAATGGCTATGGAAGCTAATTTTAATGTAGAGTATTTGCAAGGTGTTATTCATGAAGAAGAAGGTTCTCCAATATGCCTTATTGATAAGATAAGCATGAAAGGAGAAAGTGAGGAAGAAAAAGTTGTAGATAATATATTATTAAAGGATATACTTGGAAGACTGGATAAGAGAGAACGTCAAATAATAGTTCTCAGATATTTTGAAGATATGACTCAAAGTGAAATAGGAGAAATGCTCAATATATCACAGGTTCAAGTATCAAGAATAGAGAAAAAAGTATTATCTAAGTTAAAAGAATATATATCATGATAATACTTATGATATATTAAACTTTTTAGAATTTTTATATTAAGTTTTTAAGTTACTATTAAAAAATTATAAGTTCAAATAAAAAATATTAAAAAACAAGGTGTCTTTATGATAGAAAATAAATTATTTTCTTTATTAGGCATCTTTTTTATTTTTTGACAAAACTTTGAGTGTCTAAAATAAATAATAGGTTTATTTTTTTAAAATTAACAAATAATACTTTAGAGAGGTGTTTAGTATGGATAAAAATTATAAAAAATATGTAGACCAAATAAGCCCAAAACCTACATATTTAAAAAACTATACACTTGCATTTATTGTAGGTGGAATTATTTGTATGATAGGGCAAGCCATAAGTGATTTATACATGAAAGTTGGAGGTCTTGATAAATTAGGTGCTAGTTCCGCTACATCAATAACACTGATATTTATAGGGGCATTTCTAACTGGATTAGGAGTTTATGACCTAATCGGAAAAAGAGCAGGAGCTGGTTCTATAATACCAATAACAGGTTTTGCTAACTCAATAGTATCTCCTGCTATGGAGTATAAAAGAGAAGGATATGTATTAGGTGTAGGTGCAAACTTATTTAAAATTGCAGGGCCAGTTTTAGTTTATGGTATAGGTTCTTCTATTTTATGTGGAATTATTTATTATATTTTTAAGATGTTTTAGAGGATTTTTATTTAATTTAAATTTTATTAATTATGAAGAAGATATGAAATCTGAAAAATAGTTATGGAAGTAGTTAGTTAGGAAATAATCATGCAGATTTTAATTAATATTTTTAATTAATATTAAAAAATTAAATATTAAAATGCAAAATTAAAAAGGTGTGAAAATATGAAAAATAAAAGAATTGGAAAAAGAACAGTCAAGCTAGAGAATAAACCAACAATAATATCAGCTGGTACTATTGTTGGTTCTAAAGAAGGTGAAGGACCATTAAAAGATTATTTTGATATGATTATGACTGATGATTTATATGGTGAAAAAACTTGGGAATTGGCTGAAAGTAAAATGGTAGAGACTGCATCTCAGAAAGCCATACAGAAGGCAGGAAAAAAACTGTCAGATGTAAATTATATGCTAGGCGGGGATTTAATCAATCAAATAGTACCAGCATCTTTTGCTGCAAGAGAATTAGCAATTCCATTTTTGGGTATATATGGCGCTTGTTCTACAATGGCAGAAGGACTTTGCATAGGCTCTATGCTTGTAGATGGTGGTTTTGCAGATTTAGTGCTATCAGGAACATCAAGCCATTATTGTACAGCAGAAAGACAATTTAGATTTCCACTAGAATTAGGAAATCAAAAGCCAATGACAGCTCAATGGACAGTTACAGGAGCAGGAAGTGTTTTATTAGCTCCTAATGGAGAAGGTCCTAAAGTAAAATATGTTACAGTTGGAAAAGTAATAGATAAAGGTATTGATGATGGTAATAATATGGGACCAGCCATGGCTCCAGCAGCAATAGATACTATATATTCTTATTTTGAAGATACTAATGATGACCCAAATAGCTTTGACATAATTGCTACTGGCGATTTAGGTACACTTGGCAAACAAATAGCAGAAGACTTTTTGAAAGAGAAGGGTGTAGATATTTCAAAGTGTTATACTGATTGTGGTATAGAAATGTTTAACCTTAAAGAGCAAGATGTTCACTGTGGTGGGAGTGGATGTGGATGTTCAGCTACAGTATTTGCAGGATATATATATGAAAAATTAAGAAAAAAAGAATTTAACAAAGTAATGCTTGTATCAACAGGAGCACTATTATCACCAACAAGTACACTACAAAAGCAAACAATACCTTGTGTTGCACATGCAGTAGTAATAGTAAATGAGTAGGAAGTGATATATATGTTAATGGAATACGTAAGAGTATTTATTGTAGGTGGAATTATATGTTTAATAGCTCAAGTAATGATGGACTACTTTAAAATGCAAACTCCATATGTTATGGTGACATATGTAACAACTGGTGTAGTTTTAACTTTTCTAGGACTTTATGAACCATTAGTTAAGTTTGCAGCAGCAGGTGCAACAGTTCCTATAATAGGATTTGGATATTCACTTGCCAAAGGAGTAATAAAATCAATACAAAGTGATGGATTTTTAGGTATTTTCCTAGGTGGAACAACTGCTACAGCTGGTGGGATAGCCGCAGCTATATTTTTTGGATATATTATGTCGGTAGTATTTACACCAAAAGCAAAACCATAAAACCACTTAAATATATGATAATTTTTTGTATAAAGTAGGTAGATATCTTTTTAGATTCTACCTATTTTTTTATACTTACAAGCGTTTACATAATCAAGTTGACAATTATTTACAACATGGTGTAGTATTATATTAGCAAAAATAAAATGAAGTGAAGTAGGGGATAAAGATGGTAACTATTAAAGATATTGCAAGGAACCTAGGCATTAGCTATTCAACTGTTTCTAGGTGCTTAAACAATAATCCTAATGTATCTGAAAAAACAAAAAAGAAGGTAGTGGAAGAGGCTAACAGGCTAGGGTTTCATTTTAATGTAAATGCGAGAAATCTAGCAAAAAAAGAAACAAATAGAATAGGGGTAATCTTTTCAAATAATTTTAATCATCAAGACACTAGAAAATTTTTTAGTGATATAATGGACAGTTCTATAAATTCTATTGAGACTAATAAGTACGACTTTATAATACAGCCCAATAACAACATTAGTGGTGATAGTAATGTCTATAAAATGGTTAATGGACAAATGGTTGATGGATTAGTAATAGTGTCTCAATCAATAAAAAAAGAAGAGTATGAGTTTTTAAAAGACAATAATTTTCCACACGTATTCATATATTTTAAGCCATCTTTTGTAGGAGAGGTAGATAACTTCTTTTGGGACGATAACGTATATGGAGGCTATATAGCTACTAAACATTTAATCGACCATGGTCATAAAAATATAATAACAATAACTTCAGAAGATAAGAGTTCAAAAATGCATGAAGATAGAACCAAAGGGTATTTAAATGCTATGGAAGAAGCTAATTTAAAGACAGATGTAATTGAATCTAAAATGGATTTTGAATCTCAAGTTGAACTATTAAGAAATCATATTGATAAAATAAAAAAGGCTTCAGCTATATTTGTGCAACAAGATGTACCAGCTATTTCTATAATACAAGAATTAAAAACTACTTATGGTATAAATGTACCAGAAGACTTATCTGTAATAGGATATAATAATATTGAATTAATATCTTACTTTAGGTCACACTTATCGACAATAGATGACCCAAGAGAGCAAGTTATAAAAAATGGAGTAGATAGTTTAGTAAATACAATAAATAAAAAGAGCACAGAACATATCCCAAGAAAACTTTATCCAAGACTAATTATAAGAAACAGCGTTAATAGAATAAAAGACTAAAAGTAATCCAGTTGATTATAGAATTTAATATCAATAAAAACTTGAATAAATAAAAATACTGGAATGAAAGTTCATTCCAGTATAAAATCTAACTTTTGAGTCTCGGTACAACATTGAGATTTATTATTTTTTAAGTAGTTTCATTAAGATAGTTTTTTATAAAATCAATAAACATTCTTGTTGACTTGTTTAAAAATTTATTATCTGTCCAATATAGCTCAATAAATTGCTCACATCTTATATCATTAATAGGTAATAGTTTAATAGAAGATTCATAATCTATACACCATGATTTTTCAGGAATAAATCCAACTCCATGACCTTCTTTTATCAAATTATAAACGGTTGAAGGAGAATCACATTCAAAACCTACATTAGGTTCAAAGTCAGCATAGTTACAAAATCTATCTGTAATTTTTCTGAAATTTGTACCTTCATCTAAACATATAAAATTCTCATCTTGTACATCTTTAAAATACACACTATTAAGCTCTGATAGTGGATTGCTGTAAGGTACACCTATAAATATTTCTTCACTAGTTAATACTTCATAATTTGATGACTTAAATTCAAAGCAATATGAAGTAATACATATATCAAAATCGTAGTCAAATGTTGATTTTGGAATATGTTGCATTAATTTGAATGAAATATTTGGATGTAATTTTTTAAATTCACTAAGTACATCTAAAATTAACCCTGATGCAGTAAGTACGATTAATTTGATTTGGTCAAATTCGCTACAAGCTAAATCTTTTATTTCTTTGGTTGATGTATCTAATAAATTAAGTATAGAATCAACTCTTTTAAGGAAAATATTTCCACGATAGTTTAATTTAATAGACCTTCCTTTCCTGTCAAATAATTTTACACCTAAATCCATTTCAAGTAGAGCTATACTTTTGCTAAGTGCTGACTGTGTTACATGTAATTGCTTAGCAGCATTAGTCATATTTTCAGTACAAGCTACAACTTGAAAATATTTTAATTGTAATAAATCCATGATGCTTAATCCTCCTTTTACTTTATGACTAAAAGCATATAAAAATAATGAAAAATTTATATTATACATTGTCTATGAGAGAATATATAATTAAATCACTAATACTTATATTGTAAGAAAATTATAAAAATTGCAAGGAGGTATAAAAATGAAAGGAATTAAAAATGCTCTGATAGCAGCCTGTATAATTACAGTATTGGCTGAATTAATTGGGCCTATTTCATTTAAAGTTATGGGTATTAATATAACTTTACTTAGTATACTATGGGCTATCTTTATAGGTATGGCTGTTTCACCTCATTTGTTAGGAAGGGTTATACCAGCTTTAAAAAAGTTTATAGGAGATAATGAAATAAATGTATCTCCATATCTTTTATCTTTAACTCTATATCCATTAGGAATAATGTTTGGAATTAATGCAGGTCCTAAAGTTGGTATATTACTTCAAGCAGGACCAGCACTTTTATTACAAGAGTTTGGTCATATGGGTACAATGTTGATAGCATTACCTGTTGGAGTAGCACTAGGTCTTGGAAGAAGTGCATTAGGAGGGACTTTTTCATTATGTCGTGACACAGCACTAGGAATTATTGGGGATAAGTATGGATTAAATTCACCAGAAGGTATAGGAACATTGGGAACTTATATAAGTGGTAGTATCTTTGGAACATTATTATTTTCATTTTTGGCACCATTGGGTGTTCTTATAGGCTTTCATCCATATGCTTTAGCAATGGCATCAGGAATGGGAAGTGGTTCTATGATGGGGGCTGCAACAGCATCATTGATGAATACTGTCCCAAATATGTCTGAACAGATTTTAGCTTATTCAGCTACCAGTGGATTGATTACAGCTGTTACTGGAATATACATAGAATTATTTTTATCATTACCAGTTGCTAATTATTATTATAGTAAAGTGGCTCCGATTATTGAGAAGTTTAGAAGTAGAAAAAAAACAAAAACAAGAGATGTCTTATAATGGAGGATGTATAGATGGAAAAGACTTTGAAGACTATTATGGAACAGATAAAAATAGTAATGTTCATATATATTATTATTTGCTTTGGACAGGCTATAGCACTTAAAACACAGGCTAAAGATTTGTTGATTGGAAGTGTATTTGGGTTTATATTAGTAATAATTGCTATTGTAATAAAGAATTTTGTTAAGAGACCAAATTTACCAGGTTTTGCATGGGCGACTTTAGTTGCGTTTGTATTATCACTTCCCATATCACCAGTTGGAGATTTTATAGCAAGTAATATAGGAAAAATCAATTTTATGTCTACAGTAACACCATTATTAGCTTTTGCAGGAATTTCTGTAGGTAACCAATTAGACATATTAAAGACTTTGAGTTGGAAGCTAGTAGTTATATCATTTATAGTTATGACATCTACTTATTTTGGTTCTGCTTTTATATCTCAAACAGTTCTAAAAATAAATGGAATGATTTAAGGAGGTAGTAAGTATGAAAGAATTAAAATTAAAAATCAAAGAAGATATAAAGCTGTTATCTGATGAGAAAAAAGCATCATTTGAAAAGGTATCCAAATCTTTATTTGAAAATCCAGAATTAGCATTTGAAGAATTTAAATCACAAAAAGCATTATGTAATTTATTAGAAGAAAATGGATTTGATGTGACAAAGGGTGTAGGAGGATTAGAAACATCTTTTGAGGCAGTATACTCAAATGGAACTGGTGGAAAGACAGTAGCTTTTCTAGCTGAATATGATGCACTTCCAGGTATGGGACATGCTTGTGGACATAATATAATAGGTACAAGTTCTGTTGGAGCGGGTATTATTTTAAAAGAAGTTATAAAAAAATATGATATAGAAGGAACTGTAAAAGTATTTGGAACACCTGCAGAAGAAAGAGTAGGTGGAAAAATAACTATGATTAGAGAAGGGGTATTTAAAGATGTAGATGCTGCATTAATTTTACATCCATGTGATGCTTCAATACCTGATGATATATCATTTGCTCAAGTTAACTTAAAATTTGATTTTAGTGGAAAAGCTTCTCATGCTGCTGCTTATCCTTGGGAAGGAAGAAGTGCATTAAGTGGAGTAATAGCATTATTCAATAGTGTAAATAGCATGAGATTACATCTTAAAGATTATGCAAGAGTACATGGAATTATAAATGATGGAGGTAGTATACACAACATAATTCCTGAAAAATCTATAGCTATATTTAATGTAAGAGCATTAAGTATAGAATACCTAAATGAAATTTGTGATATGCTTAAAGATTGTGCTAAGGGAGCTGCAATTTCTACAGGAACTAGTGTAGAAGTAATTCAATTAGATGAGATATATAAAGAGATAAAAAATGATTCAAGATTGGTAAATACAGTTAGAGAAAATTTTGAAGTATTGGGCGAAGATTATATTGAAAGAGATTTAACTCAAGGTATTGGTTCAACTGATACTGGAAATTTAACTCATGAAATACCTGCAATACAAGCATATATAAAATTAAAAGAAAACACTGCAACTCATACAGAAGAATTTGCTGTAGCTGCTGGTGGCGAAGAAGGAAAAATAGCACTTATAAAAGCAATTAAAGTACTAGCAATGTGTGGTGTAGATGTTTTGTACAGTAAATAATGTATTACTAAAAAAATACATGAAGAAAGGAGACTAAATATGATATTAAAACAAGTATTAGAGGTTTATGACATTTTAGACAAATCAACTGCAAGTGGAGAAGAAGTGAAGACATACTTACAAAGCTATGGTGGAGAAAATATAATAGTAAAAAAGCTATCATCAAGTAAAGGTTCTACAGACTTAGTTAAGCTTACAATTGCTGGTAAGAATGGTAAATTAAACGGAGGAAATGCCCCTACTTTAGGTATTTTAGGCAGACTTGGAGGTATTGGAGCAAGACCAGATGTAATAGGTTTTGTTTCAGATGGTGATGGAGCATTAGTAGCAATTTCAGTAGCAGCGAAACTTTTAGATATGCAACGAAAAGGAGATGTGCTAGAAGGAGATATTATAATTTCTACTCATATTTGTCCAGATGCTCCAACTAAAGAGCATTATCCTACACCTTTTATGGATTCACCAATAGATATGACAACTATGAATGAAAATGAAGTTGACAGTAGTTGTGATGCAATACTTTCAATCGATACTACTAAAGGTAATAGAATAATCAATACTAGAGGATTTGCAATATCGCCAACTGTCAAAGAGGGGTACATATTGAAAACTAGTGATAATCTTTTAGATATTATACAGACTGTAACTGGAAAATCTCCATTTGTATTTCCTTTATCTATTCAAGATATAACACCATATGGAAATGACCTGTATCACTTGAATAGTATTTTACAGCCAGCAGTTGCTACAAATTCTCCAGTAGTTGGAGTAGCAATTACTACAGAAATGCCTGTTGCTGGATGTGCTACAGGTGCAACTCATTTTAGTGATTTAGAGTCAGCTGGTAGATTTGCAATTGAAGTTGGCAAATTATTTGGTGTAAATAAGTGTGATTTTTATGATAAGGAAGAATGGGATATACTTATCAAAAGATATGGGAAATTAAACGCATTCCAAACTTTTGGTATACAATAAGCAAAAAATATAAAGTTTATATAGTTTGTAATAAGTTTATATAGTTTGTAATATATAAATATTATAACAATCGCCACATTAATTATAATTACTAAAAAAGGAGTGTCTCATCGAGGATTTCTAAAAATCACTTTGAGGCAACTCCTTATATTTTTGTTTGAATTTTAATTATTTATTAATATTTAAATGTAATCTTTTATTAAACTATGGTGTTGTATTTCCACCACCATCAGGAGGGGTGACAGTACCACCACTGTTTCCACCATTGTCAGGAGGGTTAGTAGTACCACCACTGTTTCCACCATTGTCAGGAGGGTTAGTAGTACCGCCACTGTTTCCACCATTGTCAGGAGGAGTAGTAGTACCGCCACTATTTCCACCGTTATCAGGAGGAGTAGAGCCACCACCATTATTACCTGAATTATTGTTGTTATTATTGTTTTCTTCTTCTTGTTGATTATTATCTGGTTTCTTTGTATCTTCAGGAGATGGCTGAGAACTTACTCTAGAAGGAGCAGTACCTTCAATAAATGCTGCTTTAGAGCCAGAAGATTGCTTTCCTCCATCTTCTAAATTAATTTTTGTAAAATATACATTTTTAGGAACTTCAAATTCAGTAACTGTTAAATTTGCATGTATTTTTGCCATGATTTTTTGCCAAAGTTTTGCTGTACTAGTACTTCCATGTGGAACATCTCTACGTTTTATAGTGTTACCAGCATCATCTTTTCTACCAGCATCATCTCCAATGTATGTTGCTCCTACATAATAAGGTGTATAACCAACAAACCAAGCATCATATGCGCTATTTGTAGTACCTGTTTTACCTGCAACAGGCATTCCTTTAGGAAGTGATGCAATACCACCTGTACCTTCAGTAATTACACTTTCTAACATATCTGTAACAACATAAGCTACTTCTGGGTCTACAACTTTATGCTCTTCAGGAGCGTTTTTAACTAATAATTGCCCATCAAAAGTAGTTATAGTAGTGTAAATAGATGGTTCTACATAAACTCCTTGATTTGCTAATGTACCATAAGCAGCAGCCATCTGAAGTGGAGTAATACCACTTGCCATACCACCAAGTGTTAATGCTGGGAACTGTCTATCAGTTGCTCCTGTTTGGCTATTTTTAACAGTTGTTATGCCAAAGTTCTTTAAGTAGTCCATCATTATATCTATACATTCATCATAAGAATCTCCAAGCATCTCAGCAGTTTTAACTGCTATTGTATTTGAAGATTTAGCAAGAGCTTTACGTAAACTCATAGAGCCATGACCACTAGTGGTAGTTCTTGGATTCCATTTAGTGTTTTCTTCAAATTTATACCCTCCTCTAACATCATTTAGAGCAGTTGATTGTGTAATCTTTAAAGTATCAATAGCTGGTGTATAAATTGCTAGAGGTTTTATAGAAGAACCTGGCTGATGAGGGCTAGTAGCACGATTTAAAGTTTTTCTGCCACTTATGTTTCGGCCTCCAGCTAGTGCTCTTATTTCACCATTTTTGTAATCTAAAATTACCATTGCAGACTGTGGTTGGCTAACTCCATCAGATCCAACCATATGTCCTGGGAAATTGCTATTTTTATCAAATTCTTCTTCCAAAGCATCCTGCATTTTAGGGTCTATAGTTGTATTTACAATTAGACCACCATTGTAGAATAAGTTTTGAGCTTCATCATTTGTATGTCCTTGTTCCATTAGGGCATTTATAACTTCACTTTCAATAAGGTCTTCTACAGATGAAGAAACTTTATCTGCTGATTTAGGTAATTTTATTTCTATCTTAGCATTAATTGCTTCATCATATTCTTTTTGTTTTATATATCCTAGGTCTAACATTTTCTTTAGAACAATTTCTTGTCTTTTCTTAGCTTCAGGGTTGTTTATAGCTTTTCTAACAACTAATGTACCTGCTTTTAGCTGTCTATAAGTATCACTAGATATAAGTTCCCAAGTTTTTAATTTCTCAATCATATCAAAGTCTACTTGAGTTGGGTCATCTAAATCATCATCAGTTGTATTAACAAAAAATAACAACTTATTCTCTAAGTCACTCTTAGTTTCATTTCCATCTAATTTAGAAGTTTTGTAAGCTGAAAACCTAGATGGATTTTTAGTTGAACCAGCAAGAAGTGCTGACTCAGCTATAGTAAGGTCAGATGCAGACTTATCAAAATAACCACGTGCACCAGCCTCAGCTCCTGCAAGACCCTTTCCAACGAAGAAGTTATTTAAATAAGTTTCTAGTATTTTGTCTTTACTTACTGTCTTACTCATCTCATATGCATAATAAATATCTTTTATTTTACGAGGTAGAGTTTGTTGCTCAGTAGTCAATAACATCTTAGATACCTGCATAGGAATAGTACTACCACCTTGCTTAGTACCAGTAAGAGTTTTTAATACTGATCTAAATAAACCTTTAATGTCAACACCCTTGTGTTCATAAAAACGTTCATCTTCTATTGCAATTACTGCATGTTGAAGATGAGTTGAAATTTTATCTAATGGAACGGGTGTCTTTTTATTTACACTTGGAGCAGTAGATAATGTTTTTCCATTAGCGTATTTAATTGTAGTTGTCTGGTTTGTTTGCTTGTCTAAAACAGCTTCTGTAACTGGAGAGACATCTCTTAATGATGCAAATACTAATCCAGCAGTACCTGCTGCACCAACAACTAATAAAACTAAAAATACTATACCAAATACTCTTAGTTTTTTAAATTTATCACTTTTCTTAGATTTCTTCTTGCTTTTAGTTGAATGAGTTTTGTTAGCTGAATTTCTATTAACTGGTTTATTTGAGCTACTAGATGAACTAACCTTTTTTCTTCTTATTTTATTTCCATTTTTATCATTATCGTTATTCATAAGATTTTAACCTCCTTACTTAATGCAATATTATAACACAAATAGGAGTAATTTTGTAATTAATAGAAAAAATGAATTTGCTATAATATTCTGTACATTGTAGATATGTATAAACAAAATGTATTAATAAGTCTATATTTTTATTTATTTATTTTTGACAAATATTATAAAAATTATGCCAAAGTTACATATAAATAAATAGGAGGGGATAAATTTGAATAGGATAGTAGATAGAAAAAAGAAAAATGAATTTAGAAAAATTGTAGCTATTTTCTTGTTAATTCTTTTCTTGTCTGTATTTATAGGCAGTTTCATATATATAGATAAAAGTTTAAGACCAACAATTACAGTTTTAGCAGAAACAAAAGCTCTTGAATTGGCAAACAGGTCTATAAATAAAGCTGTTGCTGAAATGGTAGAAGGGAAAATAAATTATGAAGATTTAATGGATATACAGCTTGATAATAACGGAAAAATAACTATGATACAAGCAAATACTATTATGATGAATGAAATTGCATCTGCAATAGCTTTAGAAATACAAGATGAATTAAAAAAAGGTAAAACAGCAGATTCTTACATACCTATAGGAACAGCATTAGGAAGTCCTATATTAGCTAAATACGGTCCTAAACTTGAAGTATCTATTGAACCTATAGGAACAGTATCAGTAAACTTTAAAACGGAATTTGAGTCTTCAGGCATAAATCAAACAAGACATAGGATATATTTAGAAGCTCAAACTCAAGTGAAAGTAGTAATCCCACTTATAACTTCAACAAAACAAATTAAAGCTCAGATACCTATCTGTGAGACTATAATAGTAGGTGATGTTCCAGAAAGTTATGTAAATATACCTGAAAAGAACCTTGGCAATGTTTTACCTAACACTGGAAAAAATGCTAACAAATAATATTAATGATATTTATTTTTTAATAAATTTAAAATAATAGTTTATAAATAAAAATTATGTCAATAATAAGTAATAAATAAGAATCAATATAGTTGTAATAAAAATTAATATAATTGTAATAAAAATTTATGTTTTAAAGTATGTAAAATATTTAATATATTTGGTCTGTAGAGTGAAGAAATATGTCTTCAGACCAAATATATTATAAACATTTATTTAATGATGATTTAAGAGTTACAAATTACTTATATAATTTATTATCTAAAGCATCCATTTAATAAATACACCATAACCTACAGCTGGGTCATTTTCAATGGCATGAGAAACTGCTCCTATTATTTTATCATCTTGTACTATTGGAGTACCACTCATACCTTGTACAATACCACCAGTTTGAGCTAAAAGGTTTTTGTCAGTGATTTTAATTTTAAAACTTTTACTCTCAGGATGGTTTTGGCTTTCTATATCTATAATTTCAATATTATATTTTTTACATTCATTAGAGTTGTTTTGTAAAATTATTTGAGCTTTTCCCAGTTTAACTTCATTTAGTGAAGCTACCTTATATTTTTTTAAGCTAGAAATATCAAAGTTATTAATTTGACCTCTTATTCCAAAATCAGTGTTTTCTGTAAAACTACCAATAATATTTTCTCTTTTTGCATTTATACATCCCACACTACCTCGATAGGATTTTTCTATGTCGAGGTGCTTAGTTGTAGAAATTGAACCTGATTTTATAGGTATTTTTCTTGAATTACCAACACTTATTGGGTGACCTACAGCACCAAATTCTGAGGTTTCTGGATTGATATAAGTTAAAGTAGCAAATCCAGAAAGTAAGTTATTAAAACTAATTTTTTCTAATATGTGTTTAGTTGTTTTCATTGTTAAAAGTTGACCACCTCTATTTAATAAAATAGACACTGGTTTTTCTTCTGGTAAAGCATTTAGTGTATTAGCAAAATCACTATATCCATCAACTTCTATATTATTTACTTTGATTATAGCATCACCTAATCTAAATGGAGATGCTTCACCAGGACTTCTAACGATGATATTTTTTAGTTCTGCATCAATTTGAAGAACATTTCCTATAGGTATTAAATATTGAGGTTCACTTTTTTGTAAATTTTGTGCATAAATTAAATTATTTGAGAAAAAATATAATAAAAATAAAAATGTTAAAACAATTGTAAATTTTGACTTAGCTAAGTTGTTTCTTTTACTTAAAGATTTATCTTTAAAATAAAAATTTTTAAATTGCATAGAACACCTCTTTCTTATTAAAATATTTTAATAATAAAATTGAAATTTTCTTGCTGCTTCAATATTATGTTGCTCAAGAATCAGTTTTTGATGCTTGGAAAACTGGCACAATAACTCCTTAGTTTTCATAAAAATAAATAAAATAAACAAGGTATATGATAAAATAGATACATATTCATATAAATTTAAAATAGATAATAGCTGTCTATCATTGAAAGGAGCAAAAGATGAAAAAATATAGATTGTTAGTTACTTGTATAATTGCCATGGGAATTATAATTATAGGTACATCAAATCCAGTTACCAATTTTTACAAGACAACAAATTTAATTAATTCAGGCACTACTAAAAATGAAAAAACAGATAAAGATGAAAATAAAAATATAAAAGATAAAGATAAAGATGAAAATAAATCAAATTCAAAAAGCAAAAATGATAATAAGTCAGAGGATAATAAATCAGATAATAAAACAGAAACTCAAAAAAATAAAAAGTTTTTAATTTGTATAGACCCAGGGCATCAAGGAAAAGGGGATAGTAATTTAGAACCAGTAGCTCCAGGTTCTTCATCTCAAAAAGCAAGAGTATCTTCAGGAACAGAAGGTATAGCTACAAAGAAAGCAGAGTATGTTTTAAATCTTGAAGCATCTGTAGTTTTAAAAAATATATTAGAGTCTAAAGGTTACAATGTAATAATGACTAGAGAAACACATGATGTAAATATAAGTAACTCAGAAAGAGCAATACTTGCTAATGAGAAAAAAGCAGATATGGTTGTAAGAATACATGCAGATAGTTTAAATAATTCTTCAAAGACTGGTGCATCTATATTAGTTCCTGAGAAGGATGGAAAATATACAGCTCCTATATATGAAGATAGTAATAGATGTGCAGAATTCATCAAAACAAACATGGAACAAGCTGGGATACAGATAAATGGAATTGTTCAAAGAGGAGATTTGACTGGATTTAACTGGTCAAAAGTGCCAGCTGTATTAGTAGAGATGGGATTTATGAGCAACTATAATGAAGACCAAATGATGTCAAATCCAGAATATCAAAGAAAAATGATGCAATGTGTAGCAGATGGATTAGATGAATATTTTAAATAAAACATAAATAGAGAAAAAAATTGGGATGGTACTATTTTCCTAATTTTTATCTCTATTTTTTATTCAAATAATAGTGAAAAAGCAAATTACAAGGCTACATACCTGTTTGTATAAGAGACTACAAACCTACATTAAATGGAAAAATAGACATTTACATATATGACTATATTTTCATAATAAACCCTAACTATATAGTTTTGTAAAGTTAGATAATATTTAGGAAGAATTTAAAGCTGATATACTTTATTAAGAAAAGACCAAAAAAAGAAGAAAACAACAAAAAGAATTATGTGTATTATAGGAAGAAAACTAAATAAAGAAAACTTTTTACTATCACGAGTTTTGATTAATGAAATAATATATGAGATAGGATATAAACCAGCAAGTAGCATAGTAATTAAAGCAATCACAGATTGTATAATCTCACTTAAAATCTTCCAGTTTACCATTCCTAAATCAGCAACAGAAATGATAGTTCCAATCCATGTTATTAGAGAAAATGGAATTGGCAATGCATAAATAATATAAATAATAATGAAATATTTTTTCTGTTTAATAACTATTTTTCACCTCCGTTTAGATAAATAACCTGTAGCACCACTTATCGCCTAAGGCAAGCAAACGTAAATTGGTTTTATTCTATTCTAATAATTGTGTCTGTAAATATCAAATGATTTGCATTGTGTCAAAACCTTATATTAATGTTCATAAGAAATTTTGTTTATTTGAGAATCAATCAGAAACCATTTTATAATTTAAAGATTAAACAGGCTACAAAGAAATTATAGCATGCATGTATTTTTTAGTCGATAAAGAAGTTCTATCATTGATGAAAGTATCTATTTTTATTTTACATAATACAGCTATAAAGTTTATTCTCAGTTAAATTATTGTAAATATAACTAAAAATATTGGTAATACTTGATTTAAGTTTAAAAAGAATATATTATAGTATAGAATGTGTAAAATTTTTTTGAGAGGTGTTAGAATGCTAGTAGTAGAAAACGTAAGCCACGGATTTGGAGCAAGAACAATATTAGAAAATGTATCCTTTAGACTTAGAAAAGGTGAACATATTGCACTAGTTGGCGCTAATGGAGAAGGAAAATCGAGTTTTTTAAATATAATAACGAAAAAGCTTATGCCTGATGCTGGAAATATAAAATGGTCTTTAAGAGCTACAGTAGGTTACTTAGACCAACATACAGTATTAAGTAAAGGTAAAAGTATAAGAGAAGTGCTTAGAGAAGCTTTTAAGCATATGTTTGATTTAGAGCAAGAAATGATTGCTATGTATGACAAGATGGGAGAAGCTAGTGATGATGAGATGAGTAAGCTTCTTGAAGAAACAGCAGAAATACAAACTATACTTGAAAATAGTGGTTTTTATATGATAGATGCAAAGATACAAGAAGTTGCAAATGGTCTTGGTCTTGGAGAGATTGGTCTTGATAAGGATGTAACTGATTTAAGTGGAGGTCAAAGAACAAAAGTACTTCTGACTAAACTTTTACTTGAAAATCCAACTATTCTTATACTGGATGAGCCTACAAACTATTTAGATGAGGAACATATAACATGGCTTACTAGATATCTTCAGGAATATGAAAACAGTTTTGTTCTAGTATCACATGATATTGACTTTATAAATAATACTTGTAATGTAATATATCATATGGAAAATGGCGAGTTAAATAGATATAAAGGTAATTATGATGAATTTGTAAGACTGAATGATATAAAGAAACGTCAAGAAGAGCAAGCTTATGATAAACAAGTTGAAGAAAGAAAAAGGTTAGAAGATTTTGTAGCCAGAAATAAAGCTAGAGTTGCAACAAGAGGAATGGCTAATAGTAGACAAAAACAACTAGATAAGATGGAAATACTAGAAAGACCAAAGGAAAAGATAAAACCTACTTTTTCTTTTAAAGATGCCAGAGCAGCAAGCAAGATAATCTTTGAAACAGAAGACTTAGTTTTAGGTTATGATGAAGCGTTAACAAAACCACTTAACTTCCATTTAGAAAGAGGAAAGAAGGTTGCTTTAAAAGGTATGAATGGTATTGGTAAATCTACATTATTAAAAACATTACTTGGAATAATAAAACCATTTGGTGGAAATGTTAGATTGGGAGATTATTTAGAAGTTGGATATTTTGAACAAGAGAGTTCAAGAGAAAATAATAATACACCTATGGATGAAGTCTGGAGTGAATTCCCTGGTCTTACGAATTTTGAAGTTAGACAAGTCCTTGCAAAATGCGGACTTACTAATGAGCATATAACTAGTCAAATGAGAGTATTAAGTGGAGGCGAAGCTGCCAAGGTTAGACTTTGTAAAGTTATGCTAAAAAATATAAACTTCTTAGTATTAGACGAGCCTACAAACCACTTAGATGTAGATGCAAAAGACGAATTAAAGAAAGCTATAAAAGAATTTAAAGGTACAGTTCTTTTAGTATGCCATGAGCCAGAATTCTATTCAGAAATTGTCGATGATGTATGGAATATAGAAGATTTCACTACTAAAATCGTTTAGGTAATTAATTTGTTACTGGGGGGATTTCATGAAAAAGTTTCTAAATATAATTTTTTCAGTGTGTATAAGTGTGGTTGTAATAGTAGGTGCTATTAATTTTACTGTTGGATTTAAGCAACTTTATTATTTTGATATTGATTATTTAAACATATCAGAGTTATCTGGTTTATCTAAAGATGATATAAAATTAAATTATGATTACTTAATAGATTACAACCTAAGCAAGGATGTATCTGAGTTTAAGTTACCAACATTAGAATCTTCTCCAGAAGGGAAAATACATTTTGAAGAAGTGAGAAATATATTTCAAAATATCAATAAATTAGCTAAGTTATTAATGATAATTTCTTTGGTGGGAATTATATTAAGTATAAAAAATAAAAATATAAAACTACTAAAAACTATATCAATGACATTGATAATAATGCCAGTAGTGTTGGCACTTCCTATTTTGTTGAATTTTGAAAAATCATTTATTATTTTTCATAAATTATTATTTAGAAATGATTATTGGATATTTAATCCTGATTTAGACCCAGTTATAAATATGCTTCCAGAAGAATTTTTCTTTCATGCTGGAATGATGATTTTAATATTGATTTTTGCAGTAAGCATGTTGATTTTTGCAATGTATAAATTATGTAAATTATTTAAAAGTAGAAAGATATAAGGTAGAGCGATATAAATTAAAACTTATATAATAAAAATAGCTATGTAATATTATTTAGACGAAAAGGAGTCAAAAAATATTTATGCATAGCTATTTTTAATAAAAAATTATTTTTTGCAAGTAATTTTAACTAAGTCTTGAAATTTTCCCATAATATAATTATAATTATCTTTTTTATGAGGTAGTATACAGCTACTGCAATCTTTAATGCCTTTCTCTGTGTACTTAAAGTTTCCTCCACAATTTTCTCCTAAAGCATATAAAGGACAATAGCAAAATAAACAGTTAAATTCTTCTGGTTTATCAGTTTTATGACAAGGGAAAAACTCACAATCTTTGTGATTAAAAAATTTATAATTTTCGCCCATATTTTCCTCCTAATTTAAATAAAATATGAAATCTTTTATAACTATATAAGATTTTGGTGATAATATAATTATACAATATTTTTATTAATAGTTGATAATATAGTACTCTTAATCATATTATTAATGGTATAATTAGTCAACAGAGAAATAATGTAAGTGTTTTTAATACAATTAGATTATGTTTTATAACAAAAAATGAGGTGATTAAGTGAAAGAAATTCAAGAAAGAGCACTTCTTGTAGGTCTGAATTTGACAACAATAGTTAAAAAAAGTGATGATATAGACACTAACGAATCCATGGAAGAACTAAAAGAATTAGCGAAGGCTGCTGGAGCAGAGGTTGTAGGTAGCTTAATTCAAAATAAGCAAGCTGTTGATGCAGCTTATTATATAGGAAAAGGTAAGGTAGAGGAAATAAGAGCATATAGTGAATCATTAGATGCTACTTTAGTAATTTTTAATGATGAATTATCTGGCGCTCAAATTAGGAATATTGAAAATGTTGTTGGAAAAAAAGTAATAGATAGAACTACCTTAATTTTAGATATATTTGCTCAAAGAGCACTTAGTAAAGAAGGTAAATTACAGGTCGAATTAGCACAATTAAAATACAGATTACCACGACTTTATGGAATGGGTGGTGAAATGAGTAGAACTGGTGCAGGAATTGGAACGAGAGGACCTGGTGAACAAAAGTTAGAAGTAGATAAAAGACATATACTTAATAAAGCAGCGGATATAAGACGTGAACTTAAAGAGGTAAAAAAGAATAGAGAGACACAAAGAGTTAAGCGTTTAAAATCAAATATACCAATTGTAGCACTTGTTGGATATACAAATGCAGGAAAATCGACCTTACTAAACGAATTAATAAAGACACACAAGGATTATGAACAAGAAAAAGAAGTTTTTGTAAAAGATATGCTTTTTGCAACTTTAGATGTAACTTTAAGAAAAGCTCTTTTGCCAAACAAGAAAGAATTTTTAGTAGTAGATACTGTTGGATTTGTTAGTAAACTTCCCCATGATTTAGTAGAGGCATTTAAGGCTACACTAGAAGAAGTACAATATGCAGATTTAATTTTACACGTAATTGACACAACGAACACTAGTTATGAATTGCAAAAAAGTACAACTGAAGGTGTATTAAAAGAACTTGGTGCAAATGATAAAAAACATATACTTGTATACAATAAAGTAGATAAGCTAGAGTTAGATATATATCCTAAGAGTCAAGAAGATATTGTGTATATATCTGCAAAACAAGGCATAAATATGGATAAACTATTAAATATGATAGAAATTGCTTTAATGGAAAATACTTATTCAGTAAGTTTGATGTTACCTTATGAAAGAGGTGATATATTTAGTAGAATAAAAGATAAATACAATGTGGAGAATTTTGAGTATGGGGAAAATGGTGTAACATTAGATGTAAATTTAGATGAAGAAGATTTTAATATCTATAGAGAGTACATATTAGAAAAATAGGTTTGATATGGATATAAATTGGGAAAATATAGATAATCTTGAAGATTATTTTATAACCTATCTTCTTTACAAAGAATCTAAAACAGTATCTCAAATTAGTAAAATTAGAAACATTTCAAATGTTGAAGCAAGTGAGCAACTTATACAAGCAAAGTTGAAGATAAAAGAAATGCAAAAAGATGATTTTGAGGCATCTAAGGACATTTTAGATAAATTTTTAGAATTAGATAAAATTAAGAGACTTGATTTTATGGATAGCTTAGATGACGAAAAAATGGTATACTTTAAGAGAAAGGTTTTCAAAAGAATCCTTGTAGAGAAAAATGCTGAAGATTTGATTGTTTTAATTTGGGCAACAGGTGAGCTAAAAGATGATAGATTTTTGAAGTTACTCCATCAGCTCACAAACCACAGACACTCAGATATTAGAAGAATAACTTATTCAGCAATAAGAAAGATTGAGTCACCAAGTAGTAGAGAAGTCTTACAAAAAGGTCTCTACGATAAAAATGCACAAACTAGACAATATTGTGCAAAAGCTCTTTCAAAATTAGGAGATGAAAACAGTTTAAAGATTTTACAGCAGTTAAAAGATAAGAATAAGAATTTTGAAAAAGAGTACGTGCTTAGAGCTTATGATGAAGCCATTGAAGCATTATTAAATTTGAAAAAGTAATTTTTTATTAAAGCAATTTGTTTACTTAATGATTTATTTATGGAGTTTAACAAGGTAATTAATAAATTAATGGGAGGGGTTTCAAATGATAGTAAGACGTTGTGCAGGTGGAGTAGTGTTTTATGCTAATAAAGTACTTATTGTAAAAAATGATAGAGGTGAATGGACACTTCCAAAAGGAAAGATACTTGGAGGAGGACTTCCATATGAAAGTGCTGTTGAAAGAGTTAAAGTAGAAACTGGCATAGACGCTAAAATGATAGATGTAGCTGGCGATACTATGTATGAATTTTTCTCAAGAAGTAGACAACAAGAAGTTTGCAATGCGATAATGTGGTATGTTATGGAAGCTTGTAATACTGAATGTGTACTTGCTCCTGAATTCCAAGAAGGTGGATTTTACAAGATAAAAGATGCTTTAGAAATGTTGTCACATCATAAAGAGCAAGCTTTAGTTGAAGTATCTTATAAAAAGTTTAAAGAATTAAAGAAATTAGTTTCAGAGGGCGACGATGTTCCAGCAAACTAGTAGTGAATTTATAGAGTTTTGAGGAAGGGGTAGACCCTTCCTTTTTTAATTCCAAGTTTTAGAAATGTATACTTTATAGTTTATCTGATTTGTATTTTAATAAATTATATTGATTTATGTATCAATAAATTATATTAAAAATAAAAATTAAAAATCTTGTGATTTTATTATATAATTATCTTATAATGCTAACTAAATGAATACTAAAAATTCTATTTACATTTTAATTGGAGTAATTTTTATAAATAAAGATATATTTTAGCAAATGACAAAAATAGGAGGAGTTATAATGAGTAATTATAGGACATTACACGAATTTGGAACAGATGAAATAACAATTGAAAAATCTGTTTTTATTGGATATGCTAAGCCTATACAAAGTGAAGAAGAAGCAGTAGAATTTATAAATGAAATAAAGAAAAAACACAAAGATGCAAATCATAATGTGTGGGCTTATACAGTTGGACAAAATATGAATATACAAAGGTATAGTGATGATGGAGAGCCACAAGGAACAGCAGGGATACCAACATTAGAAGTCATAAAAAAAGAGGACTTGAGAGATGTAGTAGTAGTTGTCACTAGATATTTTGGTGGTATAAAATTAGGTGCAGGTGGTCTGGTTAGAGCTTATACAAAAGGTGCTAAATTAGGCTTAGAAGCTGGAAAAATAATTAGTAAGGTAATGTACCAAGAAGTTAAAGTTAAGATAGATTATACTCAACTTGGAAAGGTACAAAATGAACTGATGAATTTAGGGTACTTTATAAAAGATACCATATATGAGGATAATGTTGAGATAATAGTATATTCAAAGTTAGAAGATGTGGAAAAACTATCAGAGAAAATGATTGATATAACAAGTGGAACAGGAAAGATAGTTTTAGGAGAAGAATTTTATTTATCTGAACAGGATGGAGAAATTTTACTATAAAAATCTTACTGTAATTTAAGCTAAAAGTAAAAAAGTAGAGTAGCAATATAGAAGATAAAAGCATAAAAATAGAATAGTTATATAGAAAATAAAAGCCATTAATTTATATTAAAATAATTTAATGGCTTTTATCAGACTTTGCACAGAATCCTTTTTTAACTTCAAATAAACCAACTAAAAGTAAAAACACTCCAAATATTTTCTTCAATATATCAGACGATAAATAATTAGCTAATAGTGAGCCAAATATAGCTCCTAACACTCCAAATACAGCTATTGGAATAACTAATTTGAAAATTACGTTTTTATTTTTGATATGTATAGCTAATGCTATCAAAGTCATAGGTATGGAGGAAAGTAAGTTTACACTCTGTGCTATTTTAGTATCTATACCAGCAAGTAAAACGAGAGCAGGAATAAGAATAGTTCCACCGCCCATTCCCATTCCTCCAATAATTCCTGCAAAAAATCCAATTAAAGCAAATAACATTAAAACACCATCCTTAATGCTGCAATTATCATAATCAAGCCAAAAGAAATCCTAAGAAACTTTCCAGTAACTTTATTTAGTAATTTAGCCCCTATAATACCACCAACAATACTTCCTGCCGCAACTTTTATTGTTAAGTTAATGTCGTAAGTTCCTTTAGAAACATATAAAACAGAACTTGCTGTTGTCAAGAAAATGATTATAGAAAGAGCTGTTGCATGAGATTTATGTTCTTCTACCTTCACAATATCATTTAATATTGGGACTAAAAGAGTACCACCTCCAGAGCCAAATACTCCGTTTATAAATCCTGTAAATACTCCAATTATCGTATTTTTTATATTGAAATCAAAATATTTTTTCCTTAAGTTATTAGTATTTTTCATAAAAACCACCTTCTAAAATAGTTTTACCAAAATAGGCAAATTATATTTATATAAAATAATATTAAATATAATCTTTCATTTTTGCTTAAATTTGAATAAAAAAAAACATGTTAAAACAACATATTAATATATGGTATAATATATTAAAACAAAGTAGTAAATTGAGAGGAGATAACAATGTCGAATATAAAAATACAAATAGACAAAACTGTAGAATGGCTTAAAAATAAGGTTAATGAGGCAAATGCAAAAGGATTAATTGTTGGTGTATCTGGAGGAATTGATTCAGCAGTAGTTGCCAATTTAATTAAAAAAGCTTTTCCAGAAAACTCTATGGGAGTTATAATGAGCATAAAAAGTAATCCTCAAGATAGAGAAGATGCACTTAAGGTTATAGAAGGATGTGATATAGAATATCTTGATTTAGACCTTATAGAACCACAAAGTGCTATATTAGACATGGTGGTAGGAAATTTAAAAGAGAAACATTTATATAGAGAAGAATATTTAAAAATGACAGATGCAAATTTAAGAGCAAGAGTAAGAATGAGTACTATTTACACAATTGCTAATAACTTAGGATATTTAGTTGTTGGTACAGATAATGCTGCAGAAATACACACTGGATACTTTACTAAGTTTGGTGATGGTGGAGTTGACATTTTACCAATTGCAAATTTAACTAAAGCTGAAGTATACGAATGGGCAAAAGAACTTGGTGTTCATGAAGATTTAATAAATAAAGCTCCTTCAGCAGGTCTTTGGGAAGGACAAACAGATGAAAATGAAATGGGAACTACTTACAATATGATAGATGCTGTATTAGAAGGTAGATTAGATGAAGTTCCTCAAAGAGACCAAGAGATAATAGAAAGACTTCATAGAATAAGTGAACACAAGAGAAAAACGCCTGCACAACCTCCTAAGTTCTAATTTACTATTTTCAAGATTTGTGATAAAATTTACAAGTGATAAAAATTAGAATAATTAATTGTACGTATTAAGGAGTGGAAATATGGGACGTATAGGAAATATAATTAATAGAAAAGGTAAACAAGATGCTCAAAGAGCAAAAATATTTACTAAACATGCTAGAGCAATAGCCGTTGCAGCTAAAGAAGGTGGAGCAGACCCAGAATATAATGCAGCATTAAAAACAGCTATAGAAAAAGCTAAGGCAGATAATATGCCAAATGATAATATAGATAGAGCTGTTGCTAAAGGTGCAGGTGCAGGTGCTGGAGAAGACTATGAAACTATAGTTTATGAAGGATATGGACCTGGTGGGGTTGCTGTTATAGTAGAGACTTTAACTGACAATAAAAATAGAACTGCTGGTAATGTAAGATATTACTTTGATAAAAACGGAGGAAACCTAGGAACTACTGGATGTGTGTCTTTTATGTTTGATAACAAAGGACAAATATTAGTTGGTGCAGGAGATGGCGTTTCAGAGGAAGAATTAATGGATGTTGCATTAGAAGCAGGTGCTGAAGATTTTATAACAGAAGAAGATGGTTATGAAATAATAACTACACCAGAAGATTTTTCTAGTGTTCGTGATGAATTAAAAGCAAAAGGGTATGAATTTATATCTGCTGATGTAAAGATGATACCTCAAACTACAACTGTACTAACTGAAGAATCTCATTTAAAAATGATGAATAAATTAGTTGATATGCTTGAAGAAGATGATGATGTTCAAGATATATATCATAACTGGGAAATGGAAGAATAAATATTCTAATATCTTAGAAATATATACACCTCTGAGCCATGTTTGCATAATAATATGTTAATATGGTTCAGAGGTGTTTTTATGTCTATAAAAATTGTTCTATAAAAATATATCTTATAAAATATTGTAGATATTAAACATCCTATTATAGGAGATATGAGAGTCAATGGAAATCCAGTTAAGTTGATGACAACAAAAGCTCAAATTAATGTACCAGCGCCATCTTTAGGAGAAAATAATGAGGAGATTTATAGAAGTTGGCTTGGCTTTGATAGTGGTAAAATAAATGATTTAAAAGAAAATGGAGTTATCTAATTTTAGAGGAAAAGTATAAATATAATATTCATTATCTTCTAAAAATTGTAAATCAAATCTAAAATTATCAGAAGCATTTAAGATAGGAAAATCTATTTAGACACTAAGTCTTTTTGGATTTTCCTATTTTCGTTAAAAAATTTATAATATTGGAACAGATACATAGATATATTAAGCTAAAATATTAACTACTCAAATTAATAGAGAATAAACTATTTATATGTTGAATAAAGGCTTCTTTATTAGAGTTCAAATAAACTTGTGAATATATTACCTAAACTATTTTAGTGAAAATATCAAAAGTGAGACCGCATTCTCAAAAATGAGACTGTGTTTTTTAAGTATTTTCTCGAAAATGAGACAAAAATATTGTTTTATGGGTTTTGTTGGATAAAAATTCTTTCGTGAATTACAATCTAATCAATTCTAAAGTTAAAAATTATTAAAAATTCAGTGAAATTTATGTATATTTTGTTTATTTTATCAAAAAAAACAGTTTTTTAACAAAAATAGAGAAATTAAATATAAGTTGGCGTAGAACTTGCTACTATATATTAACAAGAAAGTGTAGAAAAAATAACAATAAATAATGGGGGGAATATGATGGGATTTGTAATGGACAATTTGAAAAATCTTAAGGTGGAAGTTAAGGATAAAGTCTGTGTTATTACTATAAATAGACCTAAAGCTTTAAATGCTCTTAACAATGACACTCTTAGAGAATTATCTCAAGTTATTGATGTAGTATCAGAAAAGGATGAAATATTAGGAGTTATTATTACTGGAGAAGGCAAAGTTTTTGTAGCTGGAGCTGACATACGTCAGATGCAAAACTATAAAAGTGAAGAAGGCAGAAAATATGCAGGTTATGCCCAAGGGATTTTCGATAAAATTGAAGCTCTTGAGAAAACAGTAATAGCAGCAGTTAATGGATATGCATTAGGTGGTGGATGTGAACTTGCTATGAGCTGTGACATTAGAATTGCATCAGAAAAGGCTATATTTGGGCAACCTGAAGTTAATTTAGGAGTCATTCCATGTTTTGGTGGAACTCAAAGATTATCAAGACTTGTTGGAACTGGGATAGCCAAAGAATTAATTTTTACAGGAAGGCAAGTAGATGCAGAAGAAGCTAAATCTATTGGTCTTATTAATAAAGTGGTTCCAAGTGATTTGCTTTTACAAGAGTCGATGAATATGATGAACCAAATAGTTGAAAAAGCACCAATAGCAATAAGATATGCAAAAGTTGTTATTAATAAGGGGATAGATATGGATTTAAAAAATGCTCTTGAATTAGAGAAAGATATTGCAGGTTTAACTTTTGCTACAAGAGATAAGCAAGAAGGAATGAATGCCTTTATAGAAAAGAGAAAACCGATTTTTGAAAATAAGTAGCTATTATAACTATTGAAACAAATATAGAACATATTTAAAATCTAAATTTCGTGAAAAAATACATATAGTTTTATAGTTTAATTTTAAAAGGAGTTAATTTATGAATACGGGAGTAATTATAAGTTTAGTAGGGATTATCATAGCCCTATCCCTTCTAGTTGTAATGGTTATGAAGGGCGTAAATATTTTTATAATAGCAATTGTATGTTCATTATTAGTTGCTATAACAGGAAATTTAAATGTGTATGATGCACTTAAGGTGGATTATATGACAGGATTTGTTGGATTTCTTCAGGCAAATTTCTTTATTTTCCTAACAGGTACCTTAATGGGAAAAATAATGGAGATTACTGGAGGAGCAAAATCTATTGCTAAGATGATTGTAAGATGGATTGGGAAGGATAAAGCATTACTTTCTATTCCAATAGCTTGTGGAATATTAGCCTATGGGGGAGTAAGCGTTTTTGTTGTAAGTTTTGCTGTGTTTCCGATAGCTTTAGAAATTTTTAAAGAAGCTGATTTGCCACGACGATTTATACCAGCAGCCTTGACTTTTGGATGTTCAACTTTTGCTATGGTTGCACCAGGGGCACCTCAGATTCAGAATATTGTCCCAGCTTCAACATTAGGAACAGATATTATGGCTGGAGCAGTAAATGGATTTATATCATGTGCAGTAATGTTTATAGTTGGAAGCATTATTTTATACAAAATGGTTTCAAAAGAAAAGGCTAATGGTGGGCATTTTATAGCACATGAATCAGATACATTTGATGAAGTAGCAGCAACTAATTCCAAGAGAGAAAATGGTCCTAATGGTCTAATTGCATTAATTCCATTAATAGTATCAATCTTGATAATCAATGTGAAAATTAATGGAAAAGCAATAGTACCAATTGAGGTAGGAGTATTTATTGGAGCTTTATTAGTGTATTTATTGTTAAATAAATATCAAGATAATACCAAAATAGTTGGACATGTTGGTGATGCATGTAAAACTACAGTAGTAGCAATATGTAATACTTGTGCTGTAGTTGCATTTGGCTCAGTTGTAAAATCAGCAGTTGGTTTTGACTTCATAGTTAATGCTATGACTAATATTCCTGGACCTCCTATTGCAGGGGCTGCAGTTGGGACTACAGTTATTGCAGGTATCTGTGGGTCAGCTTCAGGTGGACTTGGAATTGCGGCTCCACTTCTTGGACCAGTATTTTTAGCTAAGGGTGTTTCTGCTGCTGCATTAACTAGAACTATGGCAATTTCGTCAGCAGCATTAGATTCACTTCCACATAATGGATATATCGTTACTGTAACAAATGGTCTATGTAATGAATCACATAAGGATGCTTATATGCCAATATTCTGGGTAACTGTTTTAACCCCGATTATTGGAACTGTAGTAGCAGTTCTTCTGTTTACGATGTTCCCAGGATTACCATAACAGAAAAGATAAAAAGTATAAATTATATTTTGATATTGTAGAATCAATTTTCAAAGTATGTATAATAAATTTTATGTTTTAATAACATAAATACCATATTTAAAATACCAAGTTGACAGTATAAGGAGGAATTGAAAGTGTTAAATAAACCATTAGAAGGAGTTAAGGTCATTGACTTAACATATTTTGTAGCAGGTCCAGGTACTTCTAAAATATTAGCTGACTGGGGTGCTGATGTTATTAAGGTAGAGCCAAGCTTTGGAGACCCAGGAAGAAAGACAGGGGCAACAATGACAATGCCAATAGATGATTATAATAATCCTTTTTACAGCACATATAATTCAAATAAAAGAGGCTTGTCTATAAATCTTAAGAGTGAGGCTGGAATTGAAATTATGGATAAGCTTTTAAGTGAAGCAAACGTATTTGTTTCAAGCTATAGAACAGGAGCGCTAAAAAGACTAGGTCTTGACTATGAATCATTAAGTAAAAAGCATCCACATCTTATCTGGGGACAAATAAATGGTTTTGGTGATTTCGGACCTGCTAAGGATAATGCAGGTTTTGATACAGTTGCTTTTTGGGCAAGAAGTGGAGCTATGCTTGATATTGCAGAGAAGGATACAAGTCCAATAAACCCACCTATAGCCTTTGGAGATGCCACAACTTCTTGCAGTTTATCTGGAGGTATATGTGCAGCTTTATACCAACAAGCTAAGACTGGAAAAGGACAAAAAGTAATGGCATCTTTATTTGGACAAGCAATATGGAATGCATCATCTTTATTAGCATCTACACAGTTTAGTGATGAGTATCCAAAAACTAGAAAAAATGCCATTTCTCCAGTAATAAACTCTTATCGTTGTAAGGATGGAAAGTGGATATTCTTAAGCATTCTAGAGCATGAAAGATATTTTGAGGCACTTTGCAGATTATTTGGAAGAGAAGATTTAATAAAAGAAGAGAAATTTGCATCTTCAGTAGAAAGTAAGAAAAATGCTACAGAACTTATTAATATTTTGGATGGTGAATTTGCAAAATTTACTCAAAATGAGATGGTTGAAAAGCTTACTACTGCGGATATAGCCCATGAGAGAATTCAACATGTTAATGATGTGGTAACTGATGAACAAGCTATTGCTAATAACTATATATATGAACATACAAGTAAAAATGGAAATAAGACAATGCTTGCATCCACTCCAGTTAAGTTTGGGAACATTGAAGTTAACATGACTTGTGATGCTCCACTTATAGGAGAACATTCAGATGAGATATTGAGAGAGCTTGGATACAGTGATTCTGATATAGAAGTTCTAATTGAGTCTGGAATTGTAGCAATGAATAAAGAAACATGTGAAGTACGTTAATGAATAGGAGGAAATTTTATGGATTTTAGATTAACAGAAGCACAACTAATGCTTCAAAGAGTAGCAAAAGAATTTGCAGAGAATGAAATAGCACCAATAGCTGCTGAAACAGATAGAACAGGTATTTTTCCAAGAGAGCTTTTTAGCAAAATGGCTAAAATAGGCTTTAATGGTATTGGAACACCTGTAGAGTATGGCGGTTCTGGTGGAGCAGATATAGAAAAGGTAATTGTTGTTACTGAGGTTGCCAAAAAATGTGCAGCATCTGCAGCAATATTATCAATACACACAATATACGCTCAAGCTATTTTGAAATTTGGTACTGAGGAACAAAAGAAAAAATACCTTCCAATGATGGCTGAAGGTGGGTGTGTAGGTGCCTTTGCTTTAACTGAGCCTAATGCTGGTTCAGATGCTGCAAGAGCTGCAACAACTGCAATTATTGATGAAGCAACTGATGAATACGTCTTAAATGGGACTAAGTGTTTTATTTCTGGTGGAGGTCAAGCAGAATCATTAATAATATTTGCATTGACAGAGCCATCAAAGGGAATAAAGGGCATGTCTGCTATCATCGTTGACAAAGGTACGCCAGGTTTTTCAATAGGAAAAATTGAAGAAAAAATGGGTATCCATGGTTCAGAAACTGCAGAGTTAATATTTGATAATTGTAGAGTTCCAAAGTCTAATTTATTAGGAAAAGAAGGGAAAGGCTTTAACATAGCTATGACTTGTCTAGATGGAGCAAGAATTGGAGTTGGAGCTCAAGCTGTAGGAATTGCGGAAGGTGCTTTAGAAGAGAGTATCAAATATTCTAAAGAAAGAGTTCAGTTTGGCAAGCCAATTTCAGCTTTGCAAGGTATTCAATGGTATATAGCAGATATGGCGACTATGGTGGAATCAGCAAAGTTGTTAGTATATTATGCTGCAGACTTGAAAGCTAGAGGGGAAAGACACACTAAAGAAGCTGCTATGGCAAAATACAATGCGTCACGTACTGCAAGAGAGGTTACAAACCTAGCTCTTCAAATCCATGGAGGATATGGATATATGAAGGATTATCCATTAGAGAGAATGTACAGAGATGCCAAGATAACAGAAATTTACGAAGGTACTTCAGAAATACACAAGGTTGTTATTTCAAGAGCAGTACTAGGATAGGAGGAAGAGCATGAATATAGTTGTTTGTTTAAAGCAAGTTCCAGATACTAACGAAGTTAAAATAAATAAAGAGACAGGTACTCTAATAAGAGATGGTGTACCAAGTATAATCAATCCAGATGATAGAAATGCTTTAGAAGAAGCTTTAAAAATAAAAGATGAACTAGGAGCAGTGATTAAGGTTGTAAGCATGGGACCCCCTCAAGCTAAAAGTGCTTTAAAAGAAGCTTTGGCAATGGGTGCTGACGAAGCATATTTAATTTCAGATAGAGCTTTTGGTGGTTCAGACACTTGGGCTACATCTACAATTATTGCTGCTGCTATAGAGAAGGTTGGAAAGTATGATGTAATATTCTGTGGAAGACAAGCTATAGATGGAGATACAGCTCAGGTTGGACCAGAGGTTGCAGAATTCTTAGGTGTCCCACAGGTTACATATGCAAAAGAAGTAAAGGTTCAAGATGATAAATTACTAGTAACTCGTTATACAGAGACAGGAGATTATTTAATAGAAGCAAAGATGCCAGTTTTATTAACTGCTATAAAAGAGTTAAATAATCCAAGATATCCAAGTGTCAAAGGAATCTTAGAAGCTTACAATAATGGAGATGCAAAGATTACTGTGTTAACACTTGAAGACTTAGCTGTTGATACAACTCAAATTGGATTAAAGGGTTCGCCTACAAATGTTTACAAGTCTTTTGTACCAGTTAAAGACAAGCATAATGAAATAATCGAAGGTATAAATAAAAAGGAAAAAGCTGAGAAACTAATAGAAATACTATTCGATTTGAAACTAGTATAGGAGTGTTAAGATGATGAGAGCAAAAGTTAATCAAGGTATAAATTTAAATGATTATAATGGTGTTTGGGTAATAGGAGAGCAAAGGGAAGGTAAAATAAATCCTGTTACTATAGAACTTATTGGTGAAGGAAGAAAGCTTGCTGACCAATTAGGAAAAGAGCTTGCAGTTGTAATAGCTGGATATGAAGTAGAGAAAGAAGTAAAGGAGTTACTTCACTATAGTGTTGATAAAGCTTATTATATCAACGACCCTCTTCTTAAAGATTTCACAACTGATGGATATGCAATTTCAATTGCAGGTTTAATTGAAGAGAAAAAGCCAGAGGTTGTACTAGTTGGAGCTACTTCTATAGGAAGAGATATCGCACCTAGAATTGCAGGTAAAGTTGGAACAGGTCTAACTGCTGACTGTACAAAACTTGAAATAGATTCAACAGATAATAAGTTATTACAAACAAGACCAGCCTTTGGTGGAAATTTAATGGCTACTATTGTTTGTCCAAAAAATAGACCACAGATGTCAACAGTTCGACCAGGTGTTATGGCAAAAGCTGTAAGAACTGAATCAAAGACTGGAGTTTTAGAGGTTGTTACTCCAGAACTTAATGAAAAAATGATTAGAACTAGATTAGTAGAAATTCTTCCAAAAGAAAAGAAATCTATAAATCTAACTGATGCTAGAATAATAGTATCAGCAGGAAGAGGATTAAAGAGGGCAGAAGGATTTGAACTAATAAAAGAATTAGCTGATAAATTGGGGGCAGAAATTGGTGCTTCAAGAGCGGCAGTAGATTCAGGGTGGATAGAACATTCTCATCAAGTGGGACAAACAGGAACTACTGTTAGACCAGAGTTATACATTGCGTGCGGGATATCTGGAGCAATACAGCATTTAGCAGGTATGAGTGATTCTAAATATATAGTTGCTATAAATAAAGATTCAAAGGCACCTATTTTCAGTATATGTGACTATGGAATTGTAGGGGATTTATATGAAATTCTACCTGAAATGATAGAATCATTAAATAGGTAACTTCTAGAAAACATTGAATATATAGAATGGTAAGTCTTATAATATTGTATTGTAAGACTTATTATTTTTGCTGAAGGTTATAGTGGAGGGATGAAACAATGAAAGAGCACTGGTATAAGGATATATTTGCAAGAGTATTATCCATGACTGATGATGGTTTTATTGTTGTAAATAAAGATGGAGTAATCATAGATATTAACGATAAATATTGTGACTTCTTAGGGAAAGAAAGAGACGATATAATAGGACACAATATACAAAGTATTATACCAAATACAAAAATGTTAGATATTATGAGAGATAAATATTGTGAAGAAGGAGCTATACACCATTACTCAGGTGGAAAAACAAAAGAAAAAAGTGTAATAGTAAGTAGGTCTTATGTGGAGAATGATAATGGAGAAGTAGTTGCAGGGGTAGCTCAAGTTAAATTTAGATTACAATCCTTTGATGTAGCTAAAAAGTTAATGTCAGAATATATGGAACTCCAATATTATAAAGAACAGTTCAAGGATAAATGTAGTTTTGACAAGCTCATAGGTGAAAATAGAGATTTCATAGAACTTAAGAAAACAGGTATGAAAGCTTCTAAAACGAACTTCTCAGTGCTTTTAACAGGTGAAACAGGTACAGGTAAAGAAGTCTTTGCTAGAGCAATTCACAATAATAGCAGTAGAGCAGACAAGCCTATGGTTAGTATAAACTGTGCTGCAATACCAGAAGAACTATTAGAATCAGAGCTATTTGGGTATGACGAAGGAGCTTTTACAGGAGCAAAAAAAGGAGGCAAAAAAGGTAAGTTTTTAGTTGCAAATAATGGCACAATCTTCTTAGATGAAATAGGTGACATGCCTTTGACCATGCAAGCAAAACTTTTAAGAGTTCTTCAGGAAAGTGAAATAGAACCAGTTGGAGGTCTTAAAACTATAAAAATAGATGTAAGAGTAATCTCTGCTACAAGAAAGAATTTAAGTAAAATGGTTGAAGAGGGATTATTTAGAGAAGATTTATACTATAGGTTAAATGTAATAAATATTCATATGATGGAATTAAAGGACAGACAAGATGATATTTTATTGTTAGCAAATTATATACTAAATAAATTAAATGTTGAATATAAGGAATTGAAGGTTTTAAGTGATAAAGTTAAAAATTGTTTTATTAACTATATTTGGCCAGGAAATATAAGAGAACTGCAAAATGTAATAAAAAGTGCTTATGCTGTAAGTGATGATATGGTCATTATGATGTGTGACCTTCCATCTAAAATGGATAATATAAGCAGAGTAGCTCAATGTAATGTGGATAGTAATTGCTCAATTCATGAAATGGTTGAAAATTATGAGAAGAGTTTAATTATTGATGTGTTAAGGAAGTACAATTGGAAATGTTCCAAGGCAGCAGAGGTTATGGGAATACACAAAAGTCTTTTGTATAAGAAAATAAAAAAGTATGAAATTGAATTAAACAATTAAGATGACTTGAATTAAACAATTAAGATGACTTGAATTAAGATTAAGGCACACAAAAAATCACCCTTATACAGTGAACCATACCCACTGTTTTAACTGTACAAAACAGTGGGTATAGTTCAAAATTAGAGTGATTTTTACTTTATTTAATATTTATAAAAAATGTTTTAAAATATTTATCTTATTATTTAATCATAATTTTCCACTTCTTTATCAAGTTCTTTTCCACAAGAATCACATTTATATATAGCATTATATCCGTAATTATATTCATCAACTATTTTCTTTTGTCTAAATACACCACCACAATCACATAAAAAACCGTTTTTTATAAGAGTAACAATAAATTGTGATTTTATAAATTTTATATCATTACATTTATCATTAGTGTAAAAATTATAAATATAAGAGTTGTCACATTCATCTCTCAATTCAAATTTTTCAATATATGTGTTGTTTTTTAACTCCTCAAATTCTTCTTTAGTTAAGTATGACTTTTGTTGCAATTCGTGTAAGCGCTTAATTTGGTCCATAATTTATATCCTCCTAATAATTTTAGTATTTTAAGCTTAGATAAGGACTCTAAGTTTTATTAAATTTATCTCAAGGAATTATTTAAATTATATTTAGTTTTATTTAATTACAACATAAATAAATTAGCTATAAATAAAAACTAATTTTAAAAATAATTTCCTATGAAAATCTAAATTACTAACCCCTTACTAACCCGAAAAACTAAAAAAGAAAATAAAAAATATATCCAATCTAAATGATATATAAATAAAGATGATATATAAATAAAGGTATTTTATATAAATTTAACTTTAAATATCTCAACTGTAATATATAAAAATATATTATAGTTAAAATATACCACATATTTTGGGTATTGTATACTGGAATTAAAGCAATTAATTTATTTTTTAACACACAAATGATTTTATAAAAAAAAACAAGACTGAAAAATTCTTATATTATTTGATAAAATAAAAATGATAGTAAATTTATTGAATTTTATAAAATTTATAAGGAGTGAACTTAAAATATGCAAGAGAATAAAAATGATATATTTGAATCAATAGATAATGATGACTTTGACAATAAAACAGAAGATGAGTATTTAGAAATAGTAAAGCAAAATGGATTAAATTTAATATACATAAAAAATCAAACAGAAAAGATATGTCTGGAGGCTGTTAAACAAAATTGTAATGCAATAAAGTGTGTTGATAATCAAACAGAAAAAATATGTATAGAAGCAGTCAAGCAAGATTGGAGAATGTTAGAATTTGTTGAAGATCCAACAGAAGAAATATGTATGTTAGCACTTAGTCAAGATGGAACAGCATTAAAATATATAGAAAATCAGACAGAAGAATTATGTTTAAGAGCTGTTGAAAAAAATGGCACAGCTTTAGCATTTGTAAAAGAGCAAACAGAAGAAATATGTATAGAAGCAGTTAGAAATAGTGAATTTGGATTAGCAAGGGTAAAAAATCAAACAGATAAAATATGTATGGAAGCAGTTAAACAATGTAGTTATAACCTAAAATGGGTGGAAAATCAGACAGAAGAAATATGTATGGAAGCAGTAAGACAAAATGGGCTTGATTTGAAGTTTGTAAAAAATCAGACAGAAACAATATGTCTAAGAGCTGTAAGACAAAACGGTATGGCTTTAGAATTTGTAAAGGAACAGACTGTTGGAATATGCTTGAAAGCAGTGAGACAATATGGAATGGCTCTAAAATTTGTGAAAGAACAAACAGAAGAAATTTGCACAGAGGCTGTTAAACAAGATAAAAGAGCTCTTAGTTTTGTCAAAGGAGATAAAGAAAAATATAAAGTTTTATGCGATGGCAATGAGCCATTTGCAAAAAGATACGTTAGAAATGTAATAGAAAAAGAAAATAGAGCTTTGATTAAAAAAGGAGAAGAAAATGCAAAAATCAAAATTGCAGGAAAACTTCATGATAGAGGCATGTCTTTTGAAGATATATCAGATATAGTTGAGATTGAAATAAATAAGTTAAAGGTGAGTTTGGGGATTTTTTAATATAAAATAGTTAATTAAATAATAATTGGATAGTTCTTTGTAGGATAGTAAAATAAGTGCTATAATTTGACATATAATAAATTATTTTTATTACACATTAAGGAGGGATTGAAATTGAAAATTACAATATTGTATCAAACAAGAAGTGGAAACACAGAAAGGGTAGCTAAGTTAATAGAAGATGGTGCTAAAAAGGTAGACGGAATAGAAGTTAGACTTATGAGATTAGATAGTATTGATACAGAGTATTTAAATGAAAGTAAAGCAGTAATATTTGGAACACCAACATATTTAGCTAATACAACTTGGGAAGTAAAAAAATGGTTTGATGAGGATTCAAAAAAGATAAATCTAGCTGGCAAGTTGGGAGCAGTTTTTGCTACATGTGACTATGTCTGTGGAGGTCCTGATGTAGCAATTCTTACTATAGTAGGGCATTTAATGGTTAAGGGAATGCTTGTGTACTCTGGAGGTGGCTCTTTAGGAAAACCATTTATACATTTAGGACATGTACATTCAATTGAAGGACCAGAAATACAAGACGAAAAAGCTGTAATATTTGGAGAAAGAATTGCTACAAAAGCAAAAGAATTATTTGCTTAATTTCTATATACATAACAATGCTTGAAATAAGTTTAATGTTTTAATGGGGATTTAAGGTAAAAATTGTATACAAATAAAAATTTTCCATAAAATTACTCAATATGCTATCAATATGAATTATAATATGATTGTAAACATATTATATTAAATAAAATAGATAAAATTAAACGATAATAGTGAGGTAAGTTTATGGTATGGCATATAGAATATGAAATTTTTTCTGCAATTATAGTTATTTTTTTGATGGTATACTTTTTTAAAAGTAAATTTATACCTACTTTACAAAATAAAATATATTGTGCACTTTTAATTTGTTCATTTTTATTCATAATTTCAAATGTTTTAGGCTCACTTTGTCTAAATAATATAGACAAACTTCCAATTTTTTTAACTGCTTCATTGAATCAAATATATTTATTTTTATTGCCAATACCAGCGGCTCTTGTATTATTTTATGTCATGGCTATTATTTATCAAGATATTAGATATATGAAAAAAAAGCTTTTATTTTTATCTATACCACTTATAATTTGTATGATTCTATCTATAACTAATCCTTTTACACACATTTTATTTGGACTGTCAAAAGAAACAGGTTATGTACGTGGTTATGGATATGCTGCAACTTTTTTATCATTTTTCTTTTATGCAATATATTCGGCATTTTTATCTTTTAAATACAAAAAAGCAATGCATGAATCTAAAATATGGGCTATTAGAGGTTTTCTCATAGTTTCAATTATAGCAATTATTTTGCAGGCAATTTTTTTACAGTATCTTCTTACAGGAACAGCATGTGCATGTAGTTTGCTCTTGACATATCTCTCCATGCAGAATAGAGGTCTTATCATTGATGACCTTACTGGTGTACTTAATAGACAATCCTTTATTCAAGAACTAGATTTAAATATAAATACTGAACAATCAGGATTTATCATTACAATTGCTCTTGATGATTTCAAATTTATGAATGAAACCTTTGGAACTAAAAATGGAGATATTGCATTAAAAGAGGTTGGTAAATATTTGATTCATATTCATGATGTAAATCATGTGTATAGAATAGGAGGAGATATATTTTCTATTGTTGTTAATAGCCAGTTAGGTATATCTCCAGAGAAAATTACTAAACAGATAGAAGAAAGATTTAAAAAAGCATGGCTAATAGAAGAGATAAGTTTTAACTTATCAACTAGTATTGCAGTTGTTTCTTTTCCAGAAAATGCTGAAACGACAGAAGATGTTATAGTTGCAATTGATTTCTCTATACATGAAGCAAAACGCTCTGAATCAAGACAAGTTATTTATGCAGATGCATCTATAAGTGAAAAGATAAAGAAAAAACATATAATAAAAAATTGTTTGAAAGAAGCTCTAGAAAATGATGGCTTTGATGTATATTATCAGCCTATATTTTCTACTAGTAAAGATAGATTTGCTTTAGCAGAGGCTTTGATTAGGCTAGAACATAAAGAGTTAGGGTTTATACCACCAGATGAATTTATACCAATTGCAGAGCAGACAGGTCTTATTAATTCAATTGGGTTAGTGGTTTTTGAGAAGGTATGTAAATTTATAGCTAGTGATGATTTTGAAGATTTAAAGTTAGATACCATAGCTGTCAATCTTTCTGTAGTACAATGCATGCAAAAGAATTTGGCTGATGATTTGTTTGATATTATGAAAAAATACAAAGTGTCACCAAATAAATTTAAACTTGAAATTACAGAAACTGTGGCATCAGGTTCATTTAATATAATTAGAGAGACAATGGAAAAATTAATTACTTTAGGGGTTAAATTTGCACTTGACGATTTTGGGATAGGTTATTCTGGAGTTACTAATATGCTTTCCTTACCATTTTCAGTAATTAAGTTAGATAAGAGTCTGATTTGGTCTATGAATGAAGATAGTAAGCATAAACTCACAGTTGAAACTATTATATCTCTTATAAATAAATTAAATATGAAAGCTGTAGCAGAAGGTGTTGAAACCATTGAATACGCTAAAGATTTAAAGTCTATGAATTGTGAATATTTACAAGGGTATTATTTTTCTAAACCTGTTCCAGAGGAAATTTTAAGGGATTTGTTGAGAGAAAATGCTTTTACAGTTTAATACCCTTTATTTTTTTAATTACAATTTTGTTCATTGACACTATTAGCTAAATATTATAAAATTAACACAATAATAAATATTAAAATTATTATATATATTATTAATATTTAATATTAATTCCTAGAGTAAAGATTTATTATATATTTTTATAGCTTAAAATATATATTTTACTTAATTATTCTAACGTAAGAAAGGAAGATGTGACATGAATAAAAAGAAAATATTAGTACCAATTGATGGAACAGAAAGAAGTATGCATTCTTTGGAATTTATACAAGGAATATTCAAAAAAGATGAAGTCGAAGTGGAAATAATGAATGTAAAAGAACTAGTATTTATTGATGGCATATCCCTAGCTGAAGAGATAAAGAATTCTGAGAACTTAGGAAGACGAATCCTGGACAGAGCAGCAGAGATAATGGGAGAGTATGATGTTAAAGTTCATTTTACTTTTGGTTATCCAGGAGATGAAATAATTAGAAAAGCAAAAGAAGATAATGTAGATATTATAGTTATGACAAAATCTACTAAAAAAGGTCTAACACGAATGATAGGTTCAGTAACAGCAAGTGTAGTTAAACAAGCAAAGTGTATAGTAATGATTGTACCGGAGTAGAATTAGTGAGGTATCTGAAATATGAATAAAAAAATAGCAGCAGTTTGTGAAAGTGAAAAAAGTTCAAATTCTCTTAAAGAAGCTGCAAATATTTTAGGGTTTGACTTAGTTTATGAAATTCAAAACGATGGAAGTATAAAAAATGAACTTTCTATGTATGATATAGAAGATGCATCTATAGTGTTATTTGTTACAAGTGATTCTATAGAGGGTATAGAAAAGATTGATAGATTTATAGATAGGGAGTTTTATGAGGTCGAACCAAAATATATAATAAGTGATGCAAAATCTATAGTAAATGAAATTTTAATAGATTTAAATTAATCTTAAAAATATAGGAAAAGCTTCAAGTAAATAGTATTTACTTGAAGCTTTTTTAATATTGAGGATTAAATTATATTTGTTATTAGACAATATTTAGATGAAACACTCATTTACTGAAGTTAGAATTCCTATTGAAAAGGACAATCTTGCAATACTTAGGGATGAATATATGTTGAAGAAAAGATGGTTTCTGCTTTAAGAAAATTAGGGGCAGATTATGTATTTGATACTACATTTTCAGCTGATTTAACCATTATGGAAGAAGCATCTGAATTAATAGAGCTTATAACAAAGAATGATAAATCACTAAATTTACAAGTTGCTGTCCAGTTTGGGTTAAGTTTGTAGAAACATTTTATCCAGAACTGATACCAAATTTATATCCAGAATATAATTCTAAAAATTATATGTTAAATAATATATTAGAAAATGAGAATATTTAAATAAAAAAAATAATATTATATATAGTTGACAAAATGTGGAAATTAATATACTATATAAATATAGAAATAGTAATCATTACTATTATTAAAAAGGGGAGGAATTAATTATGAACTTAAAAGGAACTAAAACAGAAAAGAATTTAATGGCAGGATTTGCAGGGGAATCAGAAGCAAGAAATAAATATACATACTATGCATCAAAAGCTAAAAAAGAAGGTTACAATCAAATAGCTGCTATATTTGAGGAAACTGCTAACAATGAAAAAGAACATGCAAAACTATGGTTTAAACTTTTACATGATGGAATGCCTTCAACAGAAGAAAATTTAAAAGATGCAGCAGCAGGTGAAAATTATGAGTGGACTGACATGTATGCAACATTTGCTAAAGAAGCTAGAGAAGAAGGATTTGACAAAATAGCTTATTTATTTGAAGCTGTTGGAAGAATAGAAAAAGAACATGAAGAAAGATACTTAAAACTTTTAGAAAACCTAAATGAAGGAAAAATATTTAAAAGAGAAGAAGAAGTTGTTTGGCAATGTCAAAACTGTGGTCATGTGTATGTAGGTACTGAAGCACCAGAAAAATGCCCTGTATGTGACCATCCAAAAGCTTATTTCAATATAAAAGCTGAAAACTATTAAAAATTATTATAATTAAAAAGGAATGTTAACTATGAAATTTTCTAAACAAAGAGAACTGATTTTAAATGAAATATTAAATAATCCAGTTCATCCTACTGCTGATTGTTTGTATGAAAGTCTAAAAAAAGATAATCCGAGCTTAAGCTTAGGGACTGTGTATAGAAATTTAGCTCAGCTAACAGAACATGGTTTTATAAAAAAAGTTAGTATTCCAGGAAATCCAGATAGATTTGATGGTAGAATAGAAAATCACTATCATATTATATGTGAAGTATGTGGAGAGGTGTACGATTTAGAATCTGAAATTCTTAGCAATTTAAAAGAATCAATATCAGAAGAAACAGACATAAAAATAACATCTTATAACATAAGTTTTAAAGGGATTTGTAATAATTGTAGAAAGTGTAGTCAAGTAGGTTAACTTTTCAAATTCTAAAAATAATTAATGAGGTGAGTTTATGTGTAGTGAAAAAAGATTTTTTATATGTGAGACTTGTGGTAATCTTATAGGGATGATACACAGTGCAGGTGTTCCTGTTTTCTGTTGTGGAAAGCCTATGAAAGAGCTTGTTCCTAATACAACAGATGCAGCAGTTGAAAAACATGTGCCTGTGATTGAAGTAGATGGAAATAATGTTACTGTTAAAGTGAGTAGTGTTGCTCATCCAATGACTAAAGAACATCATATAGCATGGGTGTATCTTATGACTGAACAAGGTGGTCAACGTAAATGTCTAGCAGTAGATGGAGAACCTGTAGTTAAATTTGCTTTGAATGATGACGATAAAGTAATATCTGCATATGCTTATTGTAATTTACATGGATTATGGAAAGCTGAATTGTAATATTTAAATAAACTGAATTAAAAAGGAGGCTAAAAAATAGAAATTTATTTCTATAAAAATAGCCTCCTATAAATTTATATAATCTCAAATCTTAATTTATTTTGAGATTAATAGCGTATAAGGAGAAAATAATATGTCAATTTATAAATGTAGTGTTTGTGGATATATTTATGATGAATCTAAAAATGATAAAACATGGGATGAGTTAAGTGAAGACTGGACATGTCCTGTATGTACAAAGGGTCGTAGTTATTTTGGAAAAATAAGTACAGTGTATTTTGAAGGTGAAGAAAAGAAAGAAAATAAAATAGAAGCATCTGTTCAAGAAAAATCTGATGTGAGTAGTGAAAAAACAGGCGATTTAAATTATTTAAATACATATTTAAGAAGAGATGATGAAGTTGAACAACATATGGATATAATTCATGAAATGGCTGTTACAGGAAAGTCTATAATAGAGCCTATGAAAACTAAACTACCAGTAATTTCTTGGGATGATATTTTAATTATGGGAGCTCAATTAAATCCATTACCGCTAAATGAACATGATGAAGTAAATACAACAACGATAATAGGAAAAAAAGCAAAAAAGCCTATGGTAATAGAAAATCCAGTTTATATTTCTCACATGTCATTTGGTGCTTTGTCTAAAGAGTTAAAAATAGCTTTAGCAAAAGGTGCAGCTAAAAATAAAACAGCTATGTGTAGTGGCGAAGGTGGTATATTACCAGAAGAAAAGGAAGCTTCATATAAGTATATTTTTGAATATGTACCAAACAAATATAGTGTAACTGAAGAAAATCTTAAAAATTCTGATGCTATAGAGATAAAAATTGGTCAGGGAACAAAGCCTGGAATGGGAGGGCATCTTCCTGGTGAAAAAGTAACTGAAGAAATTGCAAAAGTTAGAAATAAACCTGTGGGGCAAGATGTTATAAGCCCATCTTGTTTTGAAGAAATACAATCAAAAGAAGACTTAAAGAAACTTGTAGATGAACTTAGAGAAGTTTCAGAAGGACGTCCAATTGGTATTAAAATTTCAGCAGGGCACATTGAGAGAGATATGGAATTTATAGCTTATGCTAAACCTGATTTTATGACTATTGATGGACGTGGTGGAGCTACTGGAGCAAGTCCAAAGTTACTTAAGGATGCAACTTCAGTTCCAACAATATTTGCTCTTTATCGTGCTAGAAAATACATAGATACACATGGATTAGATATAGATTTAGTTATAACAGGTGGGCTTCGTATATCTACTGACTTTGCTAAGGCTATAGCTATGGGAGCTGATGCAATTGCTATTGCTAGTTCTGCACTTATGGCAGCAGCGTGTCAACAATATCGTATATGTGGTTCTGGTAAGTGTCCTGTAGGAGTAGCTACTCAAGATGAGGAGTTAAGAAAAAGATTACATATAGAAAATAGTGCAAATAGAGTGGCAAATTTCTTAAATGTTAGTCTAGAAGAACTTAAGACTTTTGCTAGAATTTCTGGTCATAAAGATATACATGATTTGAGCGTTGATGATTTATATACAGTTAACTCTGAAATATCAAATTATACGAATATACAACATGTATAAATTTTATAAAGAAAACTATTTAAAAATATGAGTTTATAAAAGAAAATAGATTTTATAAAAAGAGAATTTTATATTATAGAATTCTCTTTTTTAATGTGAAAATTGGAGAGATTAAATTGTAAAATACCTTGTAATATCGTACTATTAAACTAAACAACAATTTAAGGAGTGATTAGTATGGAAAAAATGCAGATACAAGTTCTCGTTGATAATAATACATATATTGATAGATACTTTGTTGGAGAACCAGCAGTTAGTTACTATATTGAAATTGATGGAAATAGAATTTTATTTGATGCAGGATATTCAGAAATATTTATATCAAATGCTGAAAAAATGGATATAGATTTAGGTGACTTGACTCATATTATTTTTTCTCATGGACATAATGACCATACAAGGGGTATTCAATTTTTAGAAAATAAATATGATTTATCTAAAGTTAAACTTATAGCACACCCTAATTGTTTTGAACCTAAAAAATGTGGGGAGGATAATATAGGAGCACCATTTTCTATTGAGAAAGTTAGAAATACTTTTATGTATGAACCAACTAACAAACCTTTTAAGATAAGTGAAAATTGTATATTCTTAGGAGAGATTCCATCTGTAAATAATTTTGAAAAAAGAGCTAAAATAGGAAAATATAAATCAGAAGATTTATGGGAGGATGATTATGTTTTAGATGATTCAGCTATAGCATGTAAGACCGATAAAGGTGTTTTTATTGTTACAGGATGTTCTCATAGTGGAATTTGTAATATAGTGGAGTATGCCAAAAAATTATGTGGTGATGATAGAATTGCTGGAACCTTGGGTGGTTTTCATCTTTTTGAATTGGATGATAGACTAGATAGTACTATTCAATATTTAAAAAAAGAAGAAATAAAAATGTTGTATCCTTGTCACTGTGTTTCTTTTAAGGTAAAAGCCAAGATGAATGAAATGTTAAATGTAAATGAAGTTGGAGTAGGATTAACCATAAATATATAGTATATTAATAATGAGTTTGGAAAAATAAATTTTATTTAAAAAAATTAAGGGAATTAACAACAACTACAGGTGTATAAATTAAAAGCAAAAAGATACTTTCTAAAAGAAAGTATCTTTTTTATATTATGTATTTATTTTAAGATAAATAGAAATGTATAGTATTAATTTGTTGAAAGAAGAGTTATTTTTAATTATTTAGTATTTTCATTAGTAGATAATTATATCATGTATTAATAATAATGATATAAGAGAAATAAATTAAATTAGTTTATCTAAATACAATATTATTTTAAATATAAATTTATTTTTATATATAAATCTTAATGATTTCAATAAGAACGCAAATACAGTAATAAATAATTATGACCATTATAGGTATGTTAAGTATTTTCTAATTATAGAAATTGATTTGTAAAAAATTTAACACTGTAAAAACGATTTCATATAAAATAACAGGATATAAAAATATTATTAATTCATAATAATAAAATAAATATATAAAATTTACCTAATTAGAAATAAAAAAATTAAAATTGTAAATTTTTAGAAAAATTACGGTTGAATTAACTTGACAAAAATGTTATTCTTTTGTCAAATGTATGTTAAATTATAAATTTTTACTATTATTTCTAGAGGGGATGATTTTATGCAAAAAAATGTAAAAAAAGCAAAAGCAACAGGCTCTATTCTAGCTATATTTGGAGTTGCAAGTGTTCTTTTTAGTTCGCATGCAGGTGGAGGGTTTGCTACAGGTAATCAAGAAACACAGTATTATGTGCAATATGGATGGATTGCACCACTCATGGCAATTTTAGCAATGATTATACTTACTGCCACTATGAGAGAAGTTATTATAATGTATAATAATAATAATTGTAAGAATTATAAGGACTTATTTTGTGAACTTTGGAATCCATATCCAAAGCTTGAAATAATATGGGAGATATATTATTATTTAATGGTTTTAATAGCTGTAAGTGCTGTTATAGCAGGTGCAGCAGCAGTTTTCCAAAGTATAGGAATTAATTATTTTATAGCTGTCTTTATTATCGGAATTGTACTTCTTGTTTTTACTATATTTGGAGCTATGCTTGTATCTAAAGCAGCAACAGCAATGACAATAGCTATATTAGTATGTACTCTTACTATTTTCATAGTGGGTATAAAAGCTAAGGTACCAGAAATATCTGAAATATTTTCAAATAAAACGAGCTTCACACCTGGATACTTTAAGCCAATACTTAATACTCTTATTTATGCAGGATTCCAATCAGTTGTTATACCTACACTTGCAAGCTGTTCAAGACCACTTCTTAAAAATTCCAAAGAAGCTACTAAAGCAATGCTAGTTTCATTTGTTATGAATGCAGTTGCGTTGGGGCTTGCTGTAACTATGTTAATGGGATGGTATAGAGAATTTACTGCTGCTGGGCAAACAACTCTTCCTACTCTTTATGTTGCAGGTCAATCTGGAAATAACACTATATACATAATTTATAATGTAGCACTATTCCTTTGTTTGATGTCTACAGGAGTAACTACAATATTTGGTCTTGTAAATAGATTTGAAGACCATAAAGCACTTTCTTTCCTTTCTTCAAAAATGAAAAGAAGAGTATTTACAGCATGTGCAATAATGGTAGTATCAATGCTTATATCTTTGACAGGGTTAAGTAACATAGTTAAGTATGGATATGGGTATTGTGGCTATCTTGGTCTATTCACTATAGTTATACCTTTTCTAACATTAGGTCACTATAAGAATAAGAAATTTGCCAAAGAACATCCAGAGGCTAAGTGGCCAGCTGATTTAGATGAGAATGTTGAGAATTTATAGTATAAATTAGTAGTTTAAGTATAAAAAGATGGTCTAGAAAAGATTCATTAATGATGATTTAAGTGAAAAATTAATATAATATTAATAGCAGAAAAAATTTAAAATGATGTTAACAATATTATTAAAATGAAATGATATGAAAATAAAGTAAAATATAAAAATGTATGTGAATTTATCTAGGATAAGTACGCATACATTTTTATTTATGACTTTATTCAATTTTTATTTATACTGTCTTTATTTATACAATAAATATTGAAAATATGTTTTATTATTTGATAGTTGCCTTATATATTATAATTCTATAATTCTTCTATTAATTTTAGATTCTATAGCTGTTTCAATTTCACTTAACATTCTCTCATTTTTAGGGTCAATAAAAGCACAAGTATAACCCTGTTCTCCAGCTCTACCAGTTCTACCAATACGATGAATATAGTCTTCAGGCGTTTCTGGTAAATCGTAATTATATATGTGACTTACTCCAGATATATCAAGACCTCGAGAAGCTACATCTGTGGCTATTAAATATTGTATTTCTAAATTTCTAAATGATTTCATTATTCTTTCTCGCTTTGATTGTGCAATATCACTATGCAACTTTTGACAATTATATCCTCGTATAGCAAGAGCCTCTTCAAGGTTGTCAACTCTTCTTTTAGTTCTACAGAATATTATAGCCATAAAAGGATTGTCTTCATTTAAAACACTGCATAAAGCATCTAATTTCTTTCTATCTGTAGTTTCTACTACTTCCTGCTTTATATTAGTAAGAGTAATTTCTTCTTTTTCAATAGAAACAACAACAGGATTTTTTGTATATCTATAAGCTAATTTTTTAACTTGAGAATCCATAGTTGCAGAAAAGCATAATGTCTGTTTTTTATTTGAAGTTTCTTTTAAAATAGCTTCAACTTCATTTTTAAATCCCATAAGCAACATTTGGTCTGCTTCATCTAAAACAAAAGTTTTTAATTTGCTAAGGTCAATTGTTTTTCTATTTAAGTGGTCTAGAAGTCTACCTGGTGTAGCTATAATCATATGAATATTTCCTTTTAGTTTTTTTATCTGAGAACCAATGTCTTTTCCACCATAAGCTGCTAGAATATTTATATCCTTAGATTCTTTAAGTTTTATAGCTTCTTCTGTTATTTGAATAGCAAGTTCTCTAGTTGGAGACAGTACAAGTACTTGTATATCATCTACATCTAATGATATATTCTCAAATATCGGAAGCAGGAAAGCCAGTGTTTTACCTGTCCCAGTTTGCGCTTCGGCTATGACATCTTTTCCTGATTTTATTAAGGGGATACTTTCTTTTTGTATAGGTGTAGGTGTTGTTATTCCTGATGTTTTTATAATATTTATAGTATTTTCGCTAATTCCTAAGCTCTTAAAATCCATTATTATCTTACCTTTCATGAAAAATTTTCTATTTTATTAATCAATTAATAATATCATATTTGTAAGTATTTTTAGTAATTTTTTCGATTATTATTTATATAGTTTAAAAATATAGTGTATAACTCTTAAAATATAGTGTAGATTAAATTAGATTTTAGCTAGAATTTTAGAGGTTTATTTTAAAAGGTTTTTTGAAAATAAATCTATTTATAAATTAAATTAAAATGCAAGAAAAACATAATAACTTTCATTTTTAAGAAGTTTTCACAAAAAGGAAAAAATATAGTGCAATAATTAATATAAAGTAATATAATAGATTACAAGATATGAAAAGCTAAAAAAATAAATTGCAAATGAAATTAAAATGAATAAAAAATAAAAAAATAATCAAAAGTTAGAGACATCACTGAAAGATAAGACCTAATATTATTAAAACTAAATGTATACTAAGGGGGGCATTAATATGTGCATTATATCAAAAGATAGAGCAAAGGAAATCAAAATAGTAGATACTACTTTAAGAGATGGGGAACAAACAGCTGGGGTTGTATTTGCGAATAGAGAAAAAATAATGATTGCTGAAATGTTAAGTGATTTAGGTGTTGACCAAATTGAAGTTGGTATACCTACTATGGGTGGAGACGAAAAAAATGTAATAAAGCACATATGTAATAGAAATTTAAAAGCAGATATAATGGCTTGGAATAGAGCAGTGATAAAAGATGTTGAAGAATCTATTTCTTGTGGTGTTGATGCAGTAGCCATATCAATATCAGTATCTGATATTCATATAGAAAATAAACTTAGAACTTCTAGAGGTTGGGTTTTAGAGAATATGGCTAAGACAGTTGAATTTGCAAAGAAAAACGGATTATATGTTTCAGTAAATGGAGAAGATGCTTCAAGAGCGGATATCGACTTCTTAACTGAGTTTATAAATGTTGGAAAGCAAGCAGGAGCAGATAGATTTAGATATTGTGATACAGTAGGAGTTATGAATCCTTTTTCTATAAAAAATGCAATAGAAACTCTTTACGAAAGAACTAATTTTGACATAGAAATGCATACACATAATGATTTTGGTATGGCAACTGCAAATGCACTTGCAGGATTAGCAGCAGGAGCAAATTATGTTGGAGTTACAGTTAATGGCTTAGGCGAAAGAGCTGGAAATGCAGCATTAGAAGAAGTTTTAATGGCACTTAAATGCATCTATAAATGTGATTTAAATAACGTAGATACTAGAAAATTTAGAGGAATATGTGAATATGTGTCACAAGCATCAGGAAGAATACTTCCTACATGGAAACCAGTAGTTGGAGATAATATGTTTATACATGAATCTGGTATACATGCTGATGGAGCATTAAAAGACCCACATAACTATGAACCATTTGACCCAAGTGAAGTAAATCTTGAAAGAAAAATAGTAATAGGAAAGCATTCAGGAAGAGCAGCAGTAATAAATAAATTGAGTGAATATGAAATGTATATTTCTCCAGAAAACGCTACCAAATTATTAAATGCAATAAGAGCTACATCTATAAGATTGAAAAGAAGTTTGATGGATAAAGAGATTCTTCAATTATATTGTGATATACTAGCACATGAAAAAGGTACAACAGAAGAAGAAGCAGTTAGAGGTTCATATATTTAAGATATAATTGTTTAGGAGGAAAGTATGGGAGATAATATAGTTTATAAAATAATCAAAAAACATATAGTGGATGGAGAGGCTGTTGCTGGCAATTCAATTGGGATAAAAATAGACCAGACTTTAACACAAGATTCCACTGGAACAATGACATATCTTCAATTAGAAGCTATGGGCATAGATAAAGTAAAAACAAAAAGAAGTGTTGCATTTGTAGACCATAATATGTTACAACAAGGATTTGAAAATGCAGATGACCATAAATATATACAAACAGTAGCTGACAAATACGGTGTTTATTTTTCTAAACCAGGAAATGGTATCTGCCATCAAGTATTTTTAGAAAGATTTTCAACACCAGGAGATACACTTTTGGGTTCTGATAGTCACACGCCTACTGCTGGTGGTGTTGGTATGATGGCTATTGGTGCTGGGGGATTGGATGTTGCTCTAGCTATGGCAGGAGGAGCATACTATATAAAAGCACCAATCGTCTGTAAGGTAAACTTAGTTGGAAAATTAAATAATATGGTATCTTCAAAAGATATAATATTAGAAGTGTTGAGAAAACAAACTGTAAAAGGGGGCGTAGGTAAAGTCTACGAATATGGAGGAGAAGGAGTTAAAAATCTATCTGTTCCACAAAGAGCCACAATAACAAACATGGGAGCTGAACTTGGAGCAACTACTTCAATATTCCCAAGTGATGAAAAAACATTAGAGTTTTTTAAGAGTCAAGGAAGAGAAGATGCATGGATGGAACTAAAACCTGATTCAGATGCAGTTTATGATGAAGAGATTACTATAAACTTAGATGAATTAAAACCATTAGCTGCAAAGCCTCATAGTCCAGATAATGTAGATGAAGTTGAAAATATAGGAAAGATAAAAATAGACCAAGTTGCGATAGGAAGCTGTACAAATTCTTCTTATGAAGACTTAATGAAAGTAGCTCAAATCTTAAAAGGAAACAAAGTTCATAAGAATGTAAGTTTGGTAATAGCACCAGGCTCAAGACAGGTTATGGAAATGATAGCTAGAAATGGAGCTTTAGGAGATATAATAAGTGCTGGAGCTAGAATATTAGAAAACTCTTGTGGGCCATGTATAGGTATGGGGCAATCTCCAGGAACTGATTCTGTATCCTTAAGAACTTTCAATAGAAACTTCTATGGAAGAAGTGGAACTCTATCAGCACAAGTATATTTAGTGAGCCCAGAAGTAGCAGCAGTAAGTGCTATAAAAGGAGAACTTACAGACCCAAGAGAATTTGATGTTAAATTTGAAAACTTAGATGTAAGTGAATTTTTAATAGATGATAGTATGATAATAAAGCCTTCTGATGTAGGAAGTGATGTAGAAGTAGTTAGAGGTCCTAATATAAAACCTTTCCCTCTTAACACAGAACTAAGTGAGTCTATAAGTGGAAACGTAATATTAAAGACAGAAGATAATATAACTACTGACCATATAATGCCATCAAATGCCAAGTTACTTCCTTTTAGAAGTAACATACCATATCTTGCAAACTATTGTTTTAATACTGTGGATACAGAGTTTCCTCAAAGAGCAAAAGATAATAATGGTGGATTTATAATTGGTGGAGACAACTATGGACAAGGTTCAAGCAGAGAACACGCTGCTTTAGCACCATTATATCTTGGTGTTAAAGGAGTAATAGTAAAAAGTTTTGCAAGAATACACAAAGCCAATTTAATAAACAGTGGAATAATTCCAATGGAGTTTTGTGATGAAAAAGATTATGAAAATTTATCTCTTTTAGATAATCTGGAAATACCAAATATTTTAGATAATTTAGATAGCAGTGTTTTAGAGGTTAAGAATATAAGTAAAGGAACTTCTTTCAAAGTTAAAGTCGAATTATCAGCAAAAGAAGTTGATGTATTAAAAGCAGGTGGAAAATTAAATTACACTAAGAATCAAGCTAATTAATATGAAAAGAGGGAATATTGATGTATAAAGTGACACTTATACCAGGAGATGGAATAGGTCCAGAAGTTGCGAAAGCTATGAAAAAGGTTGTAGAAGCTACTGGAGTAGAGATAGAATGGGAAGAAGTTAATGCAGGAGAAGCAGTTATTGAGGAATATGGAACTCCACTTCCTCAATATATTATAGATAGTATAAAAAAGAACAAAATAGCTATAAAAGGTCCAATCACTACTCCTGTGGGGAAAGGGTTTAGAAGTGTAAATGTAACTTTGAGACAAGCATTAGATTTATATGTTAATTTAAGACCAATTAAGAGTTTTAAAGGTATAAAGTCAAGATATGAAGATGTTGATTTAGTTGTAGTAAGGGAAAATACAGAAGACTTATATGCTGGTATAGAGCATAAGATAGGTGATTATGCAGCTGAAAGTATAAAGATAATAACAAGAGGAGCAAGTGAGAGAATTGTTGACTTTGCATGTAACTATGTTAAAGATAACAAGAGAAAAAAAGTCACTGCTATACATAAAGCGAATATAATGAAAATGTCTGATGGTTTGTTTTTAGATGTATTTAGAGAAGTAGCATCAAAACATGGTGTTGAGTATGATGATTTAATTGTAGATGCAGCAGCTATGAACTTAGTTTTAAATCCAGAAAATTATGATGTAATGGTAATGCCAAATCTTTATGGAGATATACTATCTGACTTAGGAGCTGGTCTTGTTGGAGGCTTGGGTATAATTCCAAGTGCAAACATTGGTAAAGATTGTGCTATATTTGAAGCTGTTCATGGAAGTGCTCCACAAATAGCTGGGCAAAATAAGGCTAATCCAACAGCGCTTATTCAATCATCAGTAATGATGCTTAGATATTTAGGAGAATATGAAAATGCACAAAAGATAGAAACAGCTCTAGAAAAAGTATTTCTTGATGGAAGCAAATTAACTGTAGATTTAGGTGGTTCAGCTTCAACTACCGAATTTGCAGATGAGGTATGTAAGTATATTTAGTTGTTGTTTATAATAATATGATGTAAGTTTTAAAAAGAGCTGTTAATTGTATACGGGACAATTAACAGCTCTTAATTTAGTTTTGTAATGATATATTTGTAAACATCCAGTCAAAAACAAAAATAAATGTAAAAAGATTGTTTTTTTAGTTGAGTATTCAACCAATATATGGTAATATACAAATATGGTTGAAAGTTCAACTAAAAATATTTTGAATTTAGAGATATTGATTGGAGGTGTATTTGATTAAAACTTTAGACAGTAATATATTAAGAGAAGTTGGTACTTTATCTAGAGCAGTAAATTCAATAAATGATATGAAGTACAAAGAATTAAAGTTACAAAAAGGGCAATTTACTTTTTTAACACGAATTTGTGAAAATCCTGGAATAAACCTTGTAGAATTATCAAATGTGTTAAAAGTAGATAAGGCCACTACAACTAAAGCTATACAGAAGTTAATAAAAGCTGGATATGTAGATAAAAAGCAAGATGAGTTTGACAAAAGAGGATACAATTTAACTCCTACCAATAAATCTTTAGAAGTATATGAGCTAATAATTGAAGAAGAAAATAGAAGTATAGAAATATGTTTTAATAATCTTACAGATGAAGAGAAGCAAACAGCAAATAATATACTAGAGAAAATGAGAAAAAATATAGAAGAAGAATGGTTTAGAGTAAAAAGATAATAAATTAATGGATGAATATAAGGAGATATTTTTATGATTAGAAAAGCAAATATAAGTGACTTAGATAGTATTATGGGAATTATAAAATCAACAGTAGAAGAAATGAAAGGCTATAATAATACACAGTGGGATGAAAATTATCCATCAGATAAAGACTTTATTTCTGACATTGAGAAACAAGATTTATATGTAGAAGAAGTAGATGGAAAAATAGCAGGATTTATATGTATTAATTATGATGAACCTAAAGAATATATAGATTTAAATTGGTCATCTAATGATAAGGCTATGGTAGTACATAGAATGGCAGTAAATCCAAGTTTTAGAAAGATGGGAATTGCATCTAGACTAGTTAATTTTGCTGAAGAATTAGCTAAAGAAAACGATGTATCATATTTAAAGAGTGATACATATTCAATAAACTCAAAGATGAATTCATTGCTTATAAAATGTGGCTTTATTAAAATTGGTGAAATGAGTTTCCTAGGAAAAGAGAAATCTTTCTATTGTTATGATAAAATATTATAAAAAGTATTTATCATACAAAGGCTAAAGGATACATTTTTAGTACTAGTAGGGGAATAATGTAAGCCAAATGTATGCTATTATGAAAGGGTTGATTTAGATGATTGAATTTCTAAAAAAAAGAAGAAGTATTAGAAAGTATAAAAATGTTGAAGTAGAAAAAGAGAAGTTAGATAAGATATTAAAAGCGGCTCTTTTAGCACCATCATCAAAGGGACTTAGAACATGGGAATTTATCGTGGTAGACGATAAAGAAACATTGACTAATTTATCTCAGTGTAGGACTAAAGGTGGTGGGTTTTTCCTAAAAAATGCACCTTTAGCTATTGTAGTTATTGGAGATAAAGAAAAAAATGATGTTTGGATAGAAGATGCAAGTATTGCTGCTTCATATATACAGCTTCAATCTCATGAGCTTGGATTAGGTTCTTGTTGGATACAGGTAAGAAATAGGATGCATGATGATAGTATAGATGCTGATAAATATATTAGAGATGAACTGAACATACCTGATAAGTACAGTGTAGAATGTATAATTTCTATAGGCTACCCTGATGAAGAAAAAAAATCATACTGTGACTCTGATTTGGATTATGAAAAAGTCCATTTTAATAAATTTTAATGTATAATATATTATATTAAGACAGTATGTTTTTTTGATATTGTTAATATATATTTAAAATTGTAAAAATATATCTGAATTTTACTAACTTATATAAGGGTTATGTACAAGGATTTTAAAGATAAGTATAGAAATTAATGTTTATAATCGATACATAACTATAGTAACAAAATTTAAGGAGGTTCAAATATGGGTATATTTAAAACAAAAATTGATGAGGATTGGAAAGTAAATTACATCAAAGAATTTAATGAAATGAGAGACTCTTATGAGAGTAAGCTTCAAAAAAAACAATTTGAAGTAGATAGTTTGAAATCAGAATTAGATAGACTTAGAAGTTATAAAAATAGTCTTAAGCCAAAGGAAAAGCAAATTACTGATGATGATATAAATAATATAAAAAACTTGAGAAGAGATGGTTTAAGCTATAAAGAAATTTCAAGTGAAACAAGTTGGAGTAAAGCAACTGTGAGTAGAGTACTAAATGGACTTTACGATTAGTATACACATGGGGTGATTTAAATTGGGGATGAAGTATAGTTATAAAAAATGTATAATAGATTCTATTTCATTGATGTTCATAGTTCAGATAGTAAGAATGATTTTAAATTATATACTTCTAAGTCAATTTGAATTTACTCTTGAAAATTTTAATATTGTAAATTTAATTTCTTTTACACTAGTTGGATTATCATTAATTTTATTTTTGAAAAATAGTTCTTTGTATAATAAAATGAGAAATAGAAAGATTACAGAAGCTTTCAAGGAAAATAAAGATAGTGTACTTATAAAAAGGTGTAAGTTGATACTTTTTATAGTAGTCTTATCTCTAGCTGTAATCTCAATTTATTATAATAGAAGCTATATGTTTTTTAATGTAACTATGATGACTTTATCTGTATTAATAATTCCAGTATTTGAAGAATTATTTTTTAGAGAGTACATCTGGAATTATTTAAACAATTTTATAAAATCAAAGAGTAAAGTTGTATGTATAACATCTATCTTATCTGGTATTTATAATATAGGATATATAGATGTTATACGTAATTACATAATGTTATATAATAACTCTTACTATACATTTGAAGTTGTTATTTCAAAAATTATTATAGGTACTGTTTTTGGTATTATACTTGGTATTGTTAAGTCAAGATTTAAAGATGTAAGCTTTTGTATAATATTGAGAAGTCTGTTTACTATACTTACTAGACAGATAATATGATTATATATACTTAAATAATTGTAATAAGTGCATGAAGAGAATAAATGATAGCTATATATATAAAATAAACTCTAGTATCTGGAGTTTATTTTTTTTATGAAGTTATTTTAATAAATTTATATAAGAACTGGATAAATTGCTACAATACAAATTGAATGTAAATATATTTTCTATCACAAGTAAGAAATAAATGTATTACTTATACAATTTATTTTTTTAAATATTAAGAAGACTATTTGACAGGTTAGCCAATAATATGATATTTATATAAAATAAGATGAGTGTACAAACTAAAACTAATTATGAATGAGAGTGATTTACTTGAAGAAATTTTATGAAATATATTTAGATTTAGAGAAAGATATAAGAAATAATGTATATGAAGTAGGAGAGCTTTTACCAACAGAAGTAAAGCTTGCTCAAAAATATCGAGTATCAAGAGAAACTATTAGAAAAGCACAGTCGCTTTTACTAGAGAAGGGGTTTATACAAAAAAAACAAGGTAAAGGGGCTATTGTTTTAGATATAAATAAATTTGAAATAGAAGGGTCAGGGTTGATTAGTTTCAATGAATTACAAAAGAATAAAAATTTAGATACAGAAATAAGTGTACTAAAAAATAAAAAGGAGATTATGCCCTTAGAAATTTGTAAAAAACTAGATATAGATACAAAAACTAAGATTATAGCAGTTGAAAGACTTAGAAAAATTAATGGAGAAGCTGTTATTTTAGATAAAGATTACTTTATATCTGAAATAATACCAGAAATACCATTAACAGCGGTTCAAAGTTCAATATTTAATTATATAGAGAAAAATTTAGAACTAAAAATAGGTTATGCAAATAAAGAAGTAACAGTAGCTCCTGTTACAGAAGAAGATAAAATATTGCTAGATGTTGGAACAGACACACATGTTGTAGTGATACGAAGTGAAGTTTATTTAGAAGATACAAGATTATTTCAGTATCATGAATCTAGACATAGAGTTGATACATTTAGATTTGTAGATTTTGCAAGAAGAAGAAATCTTTAATTATATAAAAAGAGTGTCTTTTTTGTACTGTACCCTCAATTGTTAAATCAAAATTCTAATGATTGGGTTTCAGTATATTTAGACACTCTTTTTTTATTAGACCATATATTATTTAATTTTCTATAAATTCTTTATTAAAGTATTTGCTCTTTGAGAATATGTATGTAAGGATACAAGTAATGGCTATAGAAAGTCCCATTGCCAAGAAGTAAACACCCCATTGGTCTGTAAATATAGATAAAAACGCTGGTAACCCTGATATACCTATAGAACTTGCTTTAACATTAAAGTAAGATACAACCCCTCCAGCTATACCTGCACCTATCATAGATGCTATGAATGGGAAACGATAACGTAAGTTTATACCAAATATTGCAGGTTCAGTAATACCTAACCAAGCTGAAATTGAAGCTGTTAATGCAACACCCTTGATTTTTTTATTTTTTAATATAAAGAACATTGTCAAAGCTGCTGCACCTTGACCAAGGCTAGCCATAACTTGTATTGGCCATAATGTAGCAAATCCTAAAGTACCTATCATTTGTAAATTTATACCTAAGAATAAGTGATGCATTCCTGTTATAACCAATGGAGATAATATGAATCCAAAAAGTGCTCCTGCAAGGACTGCATTAATTTCAAATAATCCAAGAATTCCACTTGTAATTAAGTTTGCAAATGACATTGTTATAGGACCTATGATAGAGAATGTTAAGAAACCAGTTATTAATAATGTAAGAGGAGCAACAAAAATAAGTTGAACCATCTCAGGAATTTTTTTAGTTAAGAACTTTTCAATTGTTGCTAGAAGATAAGAAGAACATAAAACAGGGATTACTTGTCCTTGATAGCCTATTTTAGCAATATTAAAACCTAATATATTCCAGTAAGTAACAGCTTCAGGTGTTTTAGAGTATTGTGCACCAGGCATTAAATCTGGATTAATTAAAATAAGACCTAATACAATACCAAGTACAGGATTTCCTCCAAACTTTTTAACGGCTGACCAACCTATTAGTGCAGGTAAAAATGAAAAAGAAGTATTTGCTATAAGATTAATCATATTAGATATACCAGCCCAATTGCTATGAACTTCTAAAAAGGGTTGTTCATAGAAAATTCCTGGGTTAGCAAGTAGATTATTTATACCCATCAATAAACCAGAGGCAACTATAGCAGGTAATATAGGAATGAATATATCTGCCAACACCTTTATAGCTTTTTGAAGTGGATTTAATTTTTTATTAGAAATCTCTTTAACCTCAGATTTTGTTGCTTCCTTAAGCCCCGTAATTTCTATTAATGTAGCATAAACTTTATTCACAAGACCTGGACCTATAATAACTTGAAATTGACCATTTGAGGTAAAGCTTCCTTTCACTATATCTATTTGTTCTAATTGCTTTACATTAACTTTACTTTCTGAATTTAGAGCAAATCTTAATCTAGTAATACAGTGTGTTGCAGATATTATATTCTCTACTCCCCCAATTGCTTCAAGGATTTGTTCAACCTGCTCTTTATGATATGTATTTTCTTTTAATGTACTCATAAAATTACCTCCCCCTTAGAATGTGATGTTGTATAGACAAATTTTGAAAATAATATACCATAGAGAAATTTTTATGTCAACGTTATCCTAAATTTTTCTGAAATTTAATTACTAAAATATAAATTGTATATTATTGGAAAATCAGAAAAGTAAGAGAAAATTTGGAAGGAGTATAGGGAATATATTTTTTTATTTAGAGTAAATATTGATTTTAACAAAAAAAAGGTTTATTATAAAAATATAAAAATTGTCTAGACAAAAATGAAAGGAAAAATTTGCGTATGGATTTCAAGAAGAAAGTTATTTATCAAATATATCCAAAATCATTTAATGATTCTAATAATGATGGGATAGGAGATTTAAAAGGAATTATAGAGAAATTACCTTATTTATATAAATTAGGTGTAGATATAATTTGGATTAACCCATTTTTTGTTTCTCCACAAAGGGATAATGGATATGATATTGCTGACTATACATCAATAGATTCTATGTTTGGAACTATGGAGGATTTTGAAAAGTTAGTGGATGAAAGTAAAAAATATAATATAGAGTTGATGCTGGATATGGTGTTAAATCACACATCAACAGAACATAAATGGTTTAAAAAAGCTTTGGCAGGAGATAAAAAGTATCAAGATTTCTACTTCATTAGAGATGGCAAAGAAAATAATCAACTACCAACAAATTGGAAATCTAAATTTGGTGGAGATGCTTGGGGAAAATTTGGGGATACAGATAAGTACTACTTACACTTATATGATGTTACACAAGCCGACCTCAACTGGCGTAATCCTGAGGTTAGGGAAGAATTATATAAAGTTGTAAATTTTTGGATAGATAGAGGAGTTAAGGGATTTAGGTTTGATGTAATAAATGTAATTGGCAAAGATGAAGAATTGAAAGACTCTACAAATAATATAGGAAAAGAAATGTATACAGATAAACCTATTGTCCATGAATTTATTAAAGAAATGAATAAAGAAACTTTTGGAAGAGTTGAGGGCATAACAACTGTTGGAGAAATGTCTTCAACAACTATTGAAAATTGTATATTATATTCTTCTCCAAAAGAAAAAGAGCTTTCAATGACATTTAATTTTCATCATCTAAAAGTAGATTATGAAAATGGAGAAAAGTGGAGCGATATACCTTTTGACTTTATGATGTTGAAAAAACTCTTAAATGAATGGCAAGAAAAGATTGAAAGTGGCGGTGGCTGGAATGCACTATTTTGGAATAATCATGACCAACCAAGAGCTATTAGTAGATTTTGTAATGAAGAATACAGAGTTGAAGCATCAAAAATGTTAGCTGCTACAATACATCTATTAAGAGGAACACCATATATATATCAAGGTGAAGAAATAGGTATGACAAATCCAAATTTTGAAAGAATAGATGATTATTTAGATGTTGAAACTCATAATGCGTATAGTGAATTTTTAAAAAATAAAATTGAAAAAGAAACAATAATGAATATTATAAAGTCCAAATCCAGAGATAATAGTCGTACACCTATGCAGTGGTCAGATAAATTAAATGCAGGTTTTACAAATGGGAAGCCATGGATTAAAATAGCTGAAAATTATAAAGAGATAAATGTTGAAAAGGAACTTAAAGAAGGGTCAATTTTTAACTTCTATCAAAAGTTAATATCTTTAAGAAAGCAATTAAATATTATATCTGAAGGTTCCTATAAGGGAATTTTACTAGATAATGATAAGGTTTATGCTTATGTTAGAGGCTTAGAAAATGAAAGATTAATAGTATTTAACAACTTCTATGATTGTGAAGTTGAAGTTGAGATTAGTGAGGAATTTTTAGGAAAATCATTTACATATTTGATAGGGAACTATGAAAAGCGAGATTTAGAACCTAAGTTAAAGTTAAGACCTTATGAAACAGTAGCATTTTATAGTAAGGATATAAAAAAATAATGGAAAGAGGTAGTATTAATGAAACCAAATATTTTACTTATGATTTCTCATGACAGTGGTAGAAAATTCAGTAACTATGGATATAATGTGGAAACTCCATGTATAAATAAATTAGCTCAAGAAGGAATTCAATTTGATAATTATTTTTGTGCAGCACCTCAATGCAGTCCAAGTAGAGGAAGTATACTAACTGGATTATACCCTCACAATAATGGGTTAATGGGACTTGCACATCTAGGATTTTGTATAGATTCTAAACATACAACACTTCCTATGGAGTTACAAAAAAACGGATATGAAACAACATTAATAGGACTAAGCCATGAAACAATAGATGAAGCACCACCAATAAAAGATAGAGTATTTTCTTCAACTTATGACTTAGGATATGATAATTTTATATCGGTTCCAGGGGATAGAGCTCCTAAGGTTGCTAAAGAGGCAGTTAAATTTTTAGAGGAATATAAAGAAAATCAGGAAAAGCCATTTTATTTAAATATAGGATTTTTTGAAACACATAGAGATTTTGATGAATATAAACCTTATGCAGATAAATTGGATGAAGTAGAGGTATTTAAGTTTTTACCCGATACAGAAGATGTAAGAAAAGATATAGCTTTATATAATGGTTCAGCAAAAGTATTGGATGAGGCAATAGGCAAAATATATAATAAATTACAAGAAACAGGATTAGATAAAAATACAATTGTTATACTGACAACAGACCATGGAGTTGCTTTTCCAGGAGCTAAAGGAATGTTAAAAGAAGCAGGATTAGAGACAGCACTTATAATTTTATTACCTAATTCCTCTCAAAAAAATGTAAAAAAAGAAGCATTATTATGTAATGTTGATTTATTGCCAACGATACTAGATTTAATTGAAGCTGAAATTCCTAAAAATATAGATGGAGAAAGTTTTGCCAATTTATTAAAAACTAATGAAGATATAGGTAGAGACTCATTCTTTACAGAAATGACATGGCATGACCAATATAGACCAATGAGAGGCATAAGGACTAATGAATATAGCTATGTTAAAAATTTTGAAGATGGGCCTAAAATATATATTACAGTTGATTCACATTTGAGTTTATCAGGTAAAGCTGTTAGAGATAAATTTTATGTTCCTAATGATAAAGAAGAACTTTATGATTTAAGAAAGGACCCACTAGAAGAAAATAATCTAATAAATGATTTAGATTATCAAGATATAGCAGAGGAATTGAGAAAGAAAGTTGATAATTGGATGTTAGAAACGAATGACCCACTTTTAAAAGGACCTGTAAAAGGAACAGGCTCAAGTAGATGGAAAACAGAAATAGAAGAGGGTAGAGCTTATCCAGGAAGAGACGAATATTATAGACTATTATCTGATAAGTAGAAAATATTAAACAAGTAAAAAATATTTAATAAAGAAGGTCTTTTATAATGAAAAGTATATCAGTTTTAATTAAACCTGTTTCATCGTTATGTAATTTGAGATGTAGATATTGTTTTTATGGAAATGTGAGTGATTTAAGAGAAGTAAAATCCTATGGTATTATGCAGGAAGACACTATAAAAAACATAGTAAATAATACATTTGAAATTTTGGATAATGGAGATATAGTTACATTTGCTTTTCAAGGTGGAGAGCCTACTTTAGCTGGATTAAGATTTTTCCAATATTTTATTGAGTATGTTAGTAAAATAAAAAAAAATATAACAGTAAACTACTCTATTCAAACTAATGGAACTCTTATTGATAATCAATGGTGTGAGTTCTTAAAGAAAAATAATTTTTTAGTAGGATTATCATTAGATTTACTAGAAGACTTGCATGATAAAAATCGTGTATATTCAGATAATAAGGGAAGTTATATAGATGTAATAAATACAAAAAAACTACTGGAAACACACAAGATAAACTTTAACATACTGTGTGTTTTGACAAAACAGATTGCACTTAATCCAAAAGAGGTTTTTAATTTTATAAAATTAAACAATGTGAAGTATATACAATTTATACCTTGTTTAGATGATTTAGACTGTAAAACTAAGTCAGAGTACTCTTTAGAACCTAAATATTTTGCATACTTTTATAAAATAATATTTAAGCTTTGGAAAAATGAGTTTGATAAAGGAAATTATATAAGTATTAATTTGTTCGATAATCTTATATCTGTTTTAATTACAGGAATTCCTAGTACCTGTGGGATAATTGGGAAATGCCAACCGCAATTTGTAATAGAGGCTGATGGAAGTGTATATCCATGTGATTTTTATGTACTAGATAACTTTAATTTAGGTAATATAAAAGATAACACTTTATTGGATATTTTAAGAAAATCTAAAATGCAAGAATTTTTGCATAAAGATATAAACAAAGAAAGTATTTGTTTAAAGTGTAATTTTCACAAAATATGTGGTGGTGGATGCAAAAGAATGAAAAATTCTATGTATATTGATTCTAGTAATAATTACTGTGGATATAAAGAATTTTTAATGTCTACTTTTGGTGATTTAGAAAAAATATCAGTATTAGTATATAAAAATCAAATACCAAAATAATTTTAGTATTTAGCATTCTAAGTTAAAGTGATTAAAAATTATGTATAATTAAAGGGTTTTGAGCAGAGTAAATTTAGTTAGGATGGTTTTAAATGAATGTAATTTTATTTGCAATAGCTGTACTTTCAACAACTATAGGAGCTATAACAGGCATTGGTGGAGGTGTAATAATAAAGCCAGTACTAGATTTGATTGGAATATTTGATGTTTCAACTATAAGTGTGTTATCATCTTTTACTGTGTTATCGATGGCAATTGTTTCTGTATATAAACAAATTAAATCAAAACTTTTTAAAATAAACTTTAGACTTATTTTAATTGGTGTAGCATCAGTATTAGGAGGTACTATAGGTCAAAGGTTATTAGATTTATCTATTTCATATGTAAATAATCCTTCTATAATAAAAATAACTCAAAATATTATGATGATTATTTTGTTAGTAATGGTTTATTTATATAGAGATAAAAGTTTAAATGTTAAGTTTAATACTAACATTACATATTTTATTGTTGGCATTTTTTTAGGGGTTACATCTTCATTTTTAGGAATAGGTGGAGGTCCTATAAATGTGGCCGTGTTTACAATATTATTTGGATTATCAGTTAAAGAAGCTGCGTTTAATTCCATTATAACTATTTTATTTTCTAATATTTCAAAGTTAGTTACAGTTTTCATAAATACAGGGTTTGGTATATATGATTTATCTGGATTACCTTTTATGATAATAGGAGCAGTGTTGGGAGGAATTATAGGTTCCTCTATTAGTAAAAATATGGATGACAAAAGAGTTAAATATATGTTCTCGTATATGACTATAATTATTACTGGAATAAATATATATAGTATATTTCAGGTAATATATTTTATGAATTAAAGTGTATAATGTAGATAATACGAGAAGTTAATTTAAATTATTGGAATGAGGAGATTTAATATGTTCAAAAAGTTATTCTCAAAAAATAAAAATGAAGAAGTAAAAAGTAATTATATAAAAGGAATATTACAATCGCCACTTACAGGGAAAGTATTAAGTATAACTGATGTTCCTGATGATGCTTTTTCTAGTAAAATGCTAGGTGATGGGATTGCTATAGAGCCACAAGAAGGAGTCGTATCTTCTCCTGTTGATGGTGAGGTGATTCAAGTGTTTTTGCCATCTAAACATGCTATATGCATAAAGAGTGAAGATGGTTTGGAGATACTAATACATATCGGATTAGATACTGTAAAGATGAATGGAGATGGATTTGAAGTATTAGTAAATGCAGGAGATAAAGTTTACTGTGGGCAAAAACTTATAAGATTTAATTTAGAAAAAATTAAAAAAAGCGTTAAATCTGTTATAACTCCTATAGTTATAACCAATTCTTATGACATAGATAGAGTTGAAATTTTAAGAACTGGAGATATATGTATTGGAGAAGATTTAATGAAAGTTTATAAGTAAATAGGTTTTACCAAGAGGTTTTGTCTAAATAAAAAATATTATAACTATAAAATGGCTGTATATAATAATATTGAAAGAGTGTAGGTATGCTTATTTTATTAAGGATACCTTTTTTTTATTGTGTTTTATAGAAAATTTATCTGCATAAATAAAGTTTTTAAAACTCCATTCTTATAATTATTTTACTTTTACTAATTATATTACTTATAATAATTTCTGATATTTATGAATTGTTATACTTTTTAGAACTCTATTTTTAAATATATATTGACATATATATATTATCTATTACAATTGATATAAACTAATAAAAATAAAATATTATTAATCAAATTATTGAATGGAGGAATAGAAATGAAATTTGTAACTTTCTGTACTGGCAATGAAGAAAATATAGGTGTATTTAACTCAGAAGCAAATAGTATATATGAAATTAATAGTTTAGGATTAAGTAAATTATATACAGATATGAATGATTTTATTGAAAATGTATCTACAGGTGATTTAGAAAAAATAAAAAACAATTCATTTGAAAATGCAAAGTGTTATAAGTTAGAAGAAGTGAAATTATGTTCCCCAATTGTAAGACCTAAAAAAGATATTATATGTTTAGGTCTAAACTATAAAGACCATGTCAATGAAATTCCAGATGGTGTTATAAAAAATGTAGTTATGCCAGACTATCCTATTTATTTCTCTAAAAGAGCAGATAAGGCAATTGGAGTAGATGATAAGATAAGTCTGCATGGAGATTTAGTAGAAAAGCTGGATTATGAATCAGAGCTGGCAGTAATTATAGGAAAAGAAGGTATAAATATATCAAAAGAAGATGCCTATGAATATATATTTGGATATACAATAATGAATGATATAAGTGAAAGAGCACTTCAAGACAAACATGTGCAGTGGTATAGAGGAAAAAGTTTAGATACACATACCTCTATGGGCCCTTGCATAGTACATAAAGAAGAATTTGAGCATCCTTTAAAACTGGATATAAGTAGTGTGGTAAATGGAGAAGTAAGACAAGATTCTAATACAAAATATTTTATATTTGATATACCTACTGTAATAAGTGATTTATCAAGAGGAATGACTCTAAAACCAGGAGATATAATTTCAACTGGAACTCCAGCAGGTGTTGCTATGGGAATGAATCCTCAAGTATATTTAAAACATGGTGATGTGGTTGAATGTAAAGTCGAAGGAATAGGAGTTTTAAAAAATATAGTTGATTAATGGATAAATATGCCATATAATTTTATTAGTACGAATAATTTAATTAATATGGAATTAGTCAAATTTAAGATTAATTTACTATAGAGAGGGATGAGTATATGGCAAAAGAACTAGAACTAAAGTATGGCTGTAATCCAAACCAAAAACCATCAAAGATTTATATGAAAAATGGAGAACTTCCTATAGAAGTATTAAATGGAAAGCCTGGATACATAAATTTTTTGGATGCATTTAATAGTTGGCAACTTGTAAAAGAATTAAAAGAGGCTACTGGTCTTCCAGCAGCAACTTCATTTAAACATGTAAGTCCAGCAGGTGCAGCAGTAGGTATACCTTTATCAGATACTTTAAAGCAAATATACTTTGTTGATGATTTAGAGCTTTCTCCATTAGCTTGTGCTTATGCAATGGCAAGAGGGGCAGATAGAATGTCTTCTTATGGAGATTTTATAGCACTTTCAGATGTGTGTGATAAAGAAACTGCAACTATTATAGCGAGAGAGGTTTCTGATGGTGTAATAGCCCCAGGATATACAGATGAGGCTCTTGAAATATTAAAAGGAAAGCGTAAAGGTAATTACAATATTGTAAAAATTGATGAAAATTATACTCCTGAACCTATTGAAACAAAGGATGTTTATGGAATTACTTTTGAACAAGGCAGAAATGAAATATTAATAAATGAAGACCTGTTAAAAGATATCCCAACTGATAATAAAATCTTTACAGATAACGCAAAGCGTGATTTAATTATAGCTCTTATCACATTAAAATATACACAATCAAACTCAGTTTGTTATGTTAAAGATGGACAAGTAATAGGAGTAGGTGCAGGACAACAATCACGTATTCACTGTACTAGACTTGCAGGTAATAAAGCTGATATTTGGTATCTTCGCCAACATCCTAAAGTATTAAATTTAAAATTTAAAAAAGATATAGGTCGTCCAGATAGAGACAATACTATTGATGTATATCTTTCTGATGATTATATGGATGTACTTGCTGATGGTATATGGCAAAATTTCTTTGAAGAAAAACCAGAACCTCTTACTGGAGAAGGTAAAAGAGCATGGCTTAAAACTCTAACAGGAGTAGCTCTTGGTTCTGATGCATTTTTCCCATTTGGAGATAATATAGAACGTGCTAAAAGAAGTGGAGTAAGTTTTATAGCACAACCAGGTGGCTCTATTCGTGATGATAATGTTATATTAACTTGCAATAAGTACAATATAGTTATGGCATTTACTAAAAATAGATTGTTCCATCACTAAAGTGTAAAGAATATAAATTAAATACTGATTAAATTAAAAATCTACAACAAGTTTTGTTGTAGATTTTTTTATTTGCTGTATAATTTTAAATAGAACTTTATTTTTAGATATTCAATTTGGAGGATGATATGGCTTTAAATATAAGAGACTATAGCCTATTGTGTAGTCAGGGTACAGCTAAATTTAATGAAGATGTAGTTGGTATAAGCCCATTTGGTGCGTGGATTTTGGATGGTGCGACAGGGCTCAATGGAAAAAACTTAGTATCAAATGAAAGCGATGCAAGATGGTATGTTCAGTGGTGGAATAAGTATTTATATAAAAATATGAATAGAGAAGAATCATTAAAGAGTATTATCAGTAGTGGGATAAAAGAAGTTAAAAAAGAGTATGAGATGAAATTAAATGGAATAAAGGTCGAAAAATTAGATTTGCCATCAAGTTCTATAGTCATTGTTAAGTTTCATGAAAATAAAGTAGAGTATTTTTTATTAGGAGATTGTGCTTTGTTTATTAAAAATGGAGATTCTAAAGTCATAAAAGATAGAACTATCTGTAAATTTGATAATGCTGTGTTTGATGAAATGAGTAAGTTTTCTAATTTAAAAGAAATGACTTTTGATGAGATAAAGTCAAGTGTCATGGATACAATAGTAAGCAATAGATTGAAAAAGAATACCAAAGATGGATACTGGATATTGGATTTTGATGAGGATGCTGTGGAAAATTCAATATATGGATACTTAGAAATAAAAAAAGATTTTCAATTGATGTTAACAAGTGATGGCTTTACAAGTGCATGTGATAGGTATAACCTCATAAAAGAAGAAGAATTGATACGTATAGCAGAAAAATTTGGTATAGGATATATACATAATAAAGTTAGAGACTTTGAGGATAACGACTATAAAGCAATTAAGGTTCCAAGATTTAAAGTAAAAGATGATTCATCCTGTTTGTATCTAGATATATATAATGATTAGATTATATGAAATTGTTTAATTTTAGAGGGGCGGTAAGTAAAAAAGTGAAAATTCTTCATATAATAACACAAAAACCAAATAGTACGGGTAGTGGAATATACATGTGCGGTATGATAAAAGGGTTTGAAAAAATAGGTCATGAGCAAGCTGTAATTGCAGGTATAGATGTTAATGACAATGTAAACTGTTTTTCAAGTGATATAAGTTTTTATCCAGTAAAGTATAATTGTGGAGAACTAAATTTTCCTGTTGTAGGAATGAGTGATTCTATGCCATATGAAAGTACTAGATATAGAGATTTAAATGTAGAAATGATAGATAGATTAAAACATCAATTTAAAATAAATATAGACAGAGCTATGGAAGATTTTAAGCCAGATATTATAATATGTCATCATTTATATCTTTTAACAGCATTTGTCAGAGAGATTGTGAAAGATATTAAAGTTATGTCTGTTTGTCATGGGACTTGTTTAAGACAGTTAAATACTATAGATTTAGAAAAAGAATATATAATATCAAATATAAAAAAATTGGATTTAATATTTGCTCTTCATAAAAAGCAAAAAGATGATATTGTAAAAAGTTTTGGAGTAAGTGAAAGTAAAGTAGTTGTGATTGGCAGTGGATACAATGATAGTGTATTTTATGATAAAAATTATAAAATGCAAGGTGATAAGATAAGGATAGTGTTTGCAGGGAAGATATGTAAGTCAAAAGGGTTGATTCCATTTATAAAAGCTATATCTGAACTAATATATCGTAAAGATTTAATAGAAGTCAATTTTGCAGGTACAGGAAGTGATATTGAATCTTATAATGAGATTGTTAAGCTTGCAAATCAATCTCCATTTAAAATGAATTTCCTAGGAAAATTAGACCAAAGTGACTTAGCGGAGTTATTTAATAAGTCACATATACTTGTATTACCATCGTTTTATGAAGGGTTACCAGTTGTAGTTTTAGAGGCTTTATCATGTGGGTTAGATGTAATTACCACTGATATTCCTGGTGTTAGAGAGTGGATTGGTAGCCAAATTAATGATTCTGGCAAGATAGAATATGTAACTCTACCTTCTATGCATGGAGAAGGTATTCCAAATGAAGAAGAGTTATCTATATTTGAGAAGAATTTATATAATGCAATGGACTCTAAAATACAGTATCTATTATCCAATTTAGAGAAAAGGTCATTTGCAGATATGTCAAAAAAAACATGGGACGCTTTAGCTTATAGGATGAATGAAGTTATTTTAATGGATGAGATGTGTGTAATTTAGAGTGATTTAAATTATAAAAAAAGTGTAACTATTTCTACACTACTTTTAAGCGAATTTATATTATACTAATACTAAATATATTTATTTTGAGGGAGGTAATTTATGAAGTTTAGTAAAAGAATATTAGCATTAGGTATTTCAGCATTATTATTAAGTGTTAGTTTTCCAACATCAGCAAATGCACTAGATAAAATCGAAAATATCAAGGGAACGGATAAATATGAAACAGCTGGTATTATTTCTGATAAGCAAGATTATACAACAGCTGTACTTATCAACTCGGATTCTACGATGGTCGATGGTATTTCTGCTAGTGGTCTTGCAGGGGTAAATAATGCAGCAATTTTATTAACTAATAAGAATGATATACCAGAAGCCACTTTACAAAGGCTTAATAGAGTTACTAAGATATATATAATAGGTGGCGAAAATACTATAAGTAAAGATGTAGAAAAAATGCTACTTATGAGAAGAATGCAGGTTATAAGAATTGATGGAGTAGATAGAGTAGATACAAGTTATAAAATTGCAGCTGAAATAGAAAAGATAAAGAGTAGTGATAAGACGTTTTTAGTAAATGGATTTAAAGACGAGGCTGATGCAGTGAGTGTTGCGTCTGTTGCATACAGAGATGGTGCTCCTATTTTATTGACAAAGGATATAGCTTCAGCAGAAGAAGATACAGATTTAGACCCATGGTTTGGTGTTTCACCTGTTCCAGTATATGCTATTGGAGGAAAATCTACACTAAGTGATTATATAGTAAGTAGATATAGAGCAACTAGAATTGATGGTAGTGATAGATATGAAACTAATAAGAATGTAATTAAGAAGTTTTATAATGAAACAAAAGAGTTTTATGTGGCAAGTGGAGATGATTTAGTTTATGCTTTAGTTGCTTCACCAATGGCTAAAAACGCTCCTGTTGTTTTAGTTTCAGACAAAAGCGATAAGAGTATATTAAATAATGCTAATAAAGTTACTGCAATAGGTATAAATGATAATAAGGTTATAGAGCAATGTTTAGAAGCTACAAAATAATAAAATGTTGTTAGTAAAATGAATACATAATATATAGTAAAAGTCAGTATAATGCTTATATTTTAGTGATATATAATGTATAAATGTTAAACTATATGAATCTTCTAGTTGATTTTATGATAAAAATCAATTAGAAGGTTTTTTTATTAAAATTATGTATCAAAATTATATACTAAATTGAATTGTATATGTTAAAAAAGAGTACGTGAGCTATTCATATATACGAATCAATTATCCTCATAAGTGAAAATGTGAATGGAGTCATACACAAAATTGTATGACAATTCCATCCTATCACGTTTACATCAAAAAAGAAGATATGATGCCTATTTTTTATAAAGAATAAATCTCATAAGAGTTATCTTCTTTTAGCTTTTCTAACCAAACCATTTCTAAAATATCTAATTCTTCTAAGTAGTCTTTTTTAGTTTTGTTATCATCGTGTTTTATAAGTTCTAAAATTTCAAATGTAAATGTTTTTTCTCCATATTTTTTCCAATCATTGTTTAAATCTCTTACCATACATGACCCAGCACCAAGTTGAAATTTGAGGGAGTTAAACTTGCTTTTTATGTCATTGCTCTTTCCAAGATAAATCTTTTTAGTAGTATCACTTTTTATCATAAATACACCAATGTCAAATTTCATTTCCTTATATAGTTGTTTTAATTCACGTTTTCTATCCATTTTCTTAGTACCTCTCTTTATAATTAATATGTAATATGTAATATGTAAAATTATTTATATATTACATATTATTATAAAGAGATTAATTTCAAATGTAAATAGATTTTGATAAAATTAATTATAAGTTTACTATTACTTAGTATCAATATCTAGGCTAATTAGAGTTATTATATGACTTAATATTATATAAAATTAAAAGAAGAGTTGACATGATGAAAATTATAGAATAAACTAAAAATGTAATAGTTAATAAATCTTAACTATTACATTCAAAGGAGGCTGTTATTATGAATAAAAATATAGAATTAATTGGAAACTTTGCAAGTGATTGGATTCGCTATAGTGATTATGAATATAAAATTACTGAAGAAGATGAACTGTATATAGTACCAACAGAAGATGCTGTATTTACTATGTACAATCCATTTGATGTTGCAGATGAAATTATAGTAGATATAATTCGCATAGGACAAGAAGCATTACAAGAGATATCAAAAGAAACTAAAGAAATGAGATTAAAAAAAGAAGTACTTGAATTTGTAAAGAAATATGGGTTGTTAGGATTAATTTATTCAAGTGTATATAATAGAGATATTGTTGGTGAAGAAAGAGTACTGATGATTGAAAAGAATTATATTACAAAAGAGAATATATTGAATAATGATGAGTATGTAAATATGTTCATCCCATTTGCAAGTGATGAAGATGTATACTTTAAAAAATATAAACGAGGTATAGATGTATCAAAACGAGAGGAATCACCCAAGTTTTTTGGAAAAAGACCATTGATTTTAGATTTAGTATTTTCAAGGTTTTATACAGAACAATTGGATTGGATTGTAAATTTTGCTAAGGATATGTGTAGACATTTTAATCAAATTTGTGTCTATAAAAACATGTCTAACCTACTAACTGAAAGTGTGACTATTATGTCTGGAGGGTTTAACCCTCAAAAGATTGGATTTTCTATAAGTCAATTAGATAAACCCACAATTGCATGGGAATTTAATTCTTTAAAAACAGCTATTGAAACTATATATGCATTTGCAATTACAAGTGAACCTGCATCTTTAAATAAATGTAAGTATTGTGGAAAGATTTATATACCTACAAATTCTAAATCTCAATACTGTTCACCTTCCTGTAGAAATTGCTCAAATGTAAAGAAAAGCAGAAGTAGAGCTAAAAAAGATAAGTAAATTAATATATCATTCTTTAGATTTTAATTATAAATAACTATTAAATTGATGAATAGTTATAAAAAATATATCTGAGTAATGATATATTTTTTTTATTGAAAAATTTAATTAAAATAGTAATTTTGAGTTGACAAAAACTACTTATAATAATATTATTATAAGTAGTTCTATAAGTTAATAAATATACTAATTTAAATATAACATAAAATGAATTAAAAGTCAATAGAAAAAATAAAAAAGGAGAATTTTAAAATGATATCACCTATTATTTTGAGTTCTATGCATCAAAATTTAAAGGAAATAGAAAGAAATGAATTGCTTGAAACTAATAAAGAATCTAAGTGTTATGGTCTAGTACTTTCTGAAGCGGATGTAAAAGATATAATAACTTCAAGAAATGATACTTTAAAGGGATATGGAAGAATAGAATTAGATATAAAAGTTACAAAACAATTAATAGAAAACATATATACATCACAGTTTACGAATATGGATGATTATTTAGAAATTATTAATGATATGCAAGAAATCTTTTATTACTTAAAAAATGAAACAGATGATAAAATTTGTGATGATGAAATTATAGAAATACTTGATGAACTTTATGAAAAATTTACAGGGAATATGGACAATGTAAGGGGAGAAGCAGAGGAATTTGCAAAAAAGTTTAAATTTGGAGAAGTTTAATCTAATGAGAGGGGAAACTTACTATGTCAAATAATAATCTAACCAACATCAATATAAATGAAAATAATCTAATAAAAAATCAGTATGCAATATCTCTACTTAAAGAATGTATGGATTGTAAAGTAATAAATGAGAGAGAAGTATATAACATACAACAGGAAATATCCTTAATTCTTATAGATTTAATTAAAAAATATACAAATGGTCAAAGTACATCAGTAAAGACTGAAGTTGCTGAAAAATTATTGCTTTCAATTTGGTATTCTATTGATGCATATGTAAGTAAACTTGAAAGTATAGAAAAAAGAGTTGCAGAATTGACGTCTAAAAATATTAAGTATGTATACTTAGAAGGCATTAAAATTCTTGAATATGATTTACTTGAGTTAGAAAAATTTTATGAAGTAATGAAAAGTAGAAAATTAGACACTAATTTAATGGCGTATAATGATACTTTAATGGAACTGTCTGGTTTCTTTAAAAACTATAGTATAAAATTTGAAGCATATGATATTCCAGTGAGTATAGATTATCCATTGGCATTAGATGATATGGATATTCAAGGAATTTATTATGTGAAAAATTATATTGAGAGTATGGATATAGAAAATAGATTTTGTAATTTATTTAGAAAGAAAGATAGAGAAAAATTATTTTATGATTATGGAATAACTTATAAAATAGATTGTGATGTTATACTTATAAATTTATTTGAACTTATTATAAATAACTCTATTTTCTCTACAATTTTAGGTAATGAATCAACTAATTTGAAGATTTCAGAATATGAATATGAATTTTTAGAAAAACAATTTAAAAACATATACAATCATACTTTTGAAGATGAAATTAAGCAATATGAGGAAAATAATGTAGTTGAATTTATTGAAGAAAGTAATAGTTTTGATTTTAATAATTCTGAAGAGCTCAATAAAGAAAGTATAATAAATGAAAAAATAGTTTTATTGCTTGAAGAAGCAATTGATGTTTTGATAGAAAGATTAAATATAGAAGATGAAGCCATGATAAAATACATAAAAGCATATGAGAAGATATTTATTGAGTCTGTACTAAGTTCAATAAAAAGTGGCACTTTTAAAAGTATGATAACTGTAAGTAAGAATGAAAGTGAACCTTTAGAAAAGTATATTGTTGATGATGAAAATAAATTAGATGATGAGTCATTTAGAGCGATATTCAATGCTGTACTAGAGAGTACTTCTATAATTGAAAAAATAAAAATAATAAAGGAAAATATCAATGCAAAAAAAGACTTTATTGATATTCTTGAATCTGAGTGCTTATTTGGGGATGATTATCTAATGCTATTTGCTTCATTAAGTGAATTTGAATTGGCAATACTAGGAAGTGTAGTATTTTATGAAGATATGAGAATGGAAGAAATTAATTTATTAGAACTATTACTAAACAAAAATAATAAAACTACACCATGGAAAAGAGAGTACATTGAATTTATGAAGAAAAAAAATAAGGAAAAAATACATTGTATAGAAGAATATATAAATCAAATTAATTAACAAAAAATTGTGAATAAATAGAATGTTAGTATATAATATAATTTGTAAAGCATATCAAAAATACATATCTGTGGAGGAGACTATGAAAGAATATATTATAAATAATATTGAGGAGATAAGAGAAGAATTAATTGATTTATCTAAAAAAATATGGGAAAATCCAGAATTAGCTTTTGAAGAAAAGTATGCAAGCAGTATTCAAAAGGAATATCTAAAGTCAAAAGGATTTGAAATTGAAGAAGTAGACAATTTACCCACTGGATTTATAGCGAGTTTTGGAGAAGGTAAGCCAGTAATTGGAATACTTGGCGAATATGATGCTTTGCCAGAACTATCACAATCTGTGAGTACAGAAAAAAATCCATTGGTAGAGGGAGAATCTGGACATGGATGTGGTCATAATTTATTGGGTGTAGCAGGTGTAGGAGCAGTCGTTTCTATCAAAGAACTTATGGAAAAAAATAAATTTAATGGAACAATAAAATATTTTGGTTGTCCTGCTGAAGAAGAAGGTGGAGGAAAGACTGTAATGTGTGTAAATGGATGTTTTGATAATGTAGATTGCGCATTTACATGGCATCCTTTTGATATAAATGGCACATGGAGAGGTGGAAGTCTGGCAAATTTATCTGCTAGATTTAAGTTTAAGGGAATAACAGCACATGCAGCTCAAGCCCCTCATAATGGTAGAAGCGCATTAGATGCTGTTGAACTTATGAATGTAGGAGCAAATTATTTAAGAGAACATGTAATTGACTCTATAAGAATGCATTATGTTATAACTAATGGTGGAGGAAGACCTAATGTAGTTCCTGGTTTTGCGGAAAGTTGGTATTTTATAAGAGGTAAAAAAGCAAAGGATGCAGAGAATGTTCTTGATAGGCTAATAAAAGTGGCACAAGGAGCAGCTATGATGACAGAGACTGAAATGGAGTATGTAATTACTGATGGGATTTATGATTATATACCAAATCAGTGTTTAACTGATTTAGTATACGATAATATGATTCTTGTTGGAACTCCTAAAACTACTCCTGAAGAAGAAGAATTTGCAAAAAAATTATGTGCTACTCTTACTAAGGATGAGAGACTAGGTGTAGCTACAGCATTCCAAGACGATAAATCTATTGTGGACAGTTATATACATCATGGTATAGCTGATGGAGCAGAAGATAAGGGATTAGCTGGTTCTACTGATGTTGGAGATGTAAGTTATGTGATACCAGTAGCTCAATTTGCAATGGCAGCATGGCCTGTTGGTGTGGCAAGCCACACATGGCAGTCATGTGCATCAGCTGGTTCAAGTATAGGATTTTCAGCTATGATAAATTCAGCTAAGGTATTGGCTTGTAGTGCTTATGATGTATTTATGAATACTAAGATTATTGATGAGGCAAATATAGAGTTTGAAAAATCATTAGATGGACAAAAATTTAAACCATTGGTATAATCTTGGTAATAAAAATATTTCTGGGGGGGAATAACTATGAGAGAACAAGTTGAAAAAGTACTTGAACAAAAGATAAAACCTGTATTACAAAGAGATGGTGGAGATGTAGAGCTTATAGATGTAAATGAGAATGGTGTAGTTTTAGTTAGATTACAAGGTGCTTGTAGTGGATGTCCAGGAGCAACTATGACAATAAAAGCTGTTATTGAAAATGTTTTGGTAAGCGAAGTTCCAGGAGTAACTCAAGTGTTAGGTGTTTAATAAATTTAAATTATACATAAGGATTTATTAAGCTGTGTAAAAGAGTAAGTAAAACATTATAGATATATATGAAAAAGTGTGTAAGTGTATATTCATTTTCCTACACACTTTTTTTTATTTATTATCCAGCCATACCAATAAACATACCTATAAAGTATGGAATTAACCAGATAGTCCATACAACTATACTAAACTTATGGAAGAATTTTTTCTTATCTTCATCGTCCTTATACAAAACAAAAGTAGCCCAGCCTGCATGAAAAAGCATAAGCACAATTGCTAGGAGACCAGTTATACTATGAAGATTTTGGGACAATACAGACTTCACTTCAAAAGCGTGGCTATTAGCTATATTACTCATTGTAAATGTTCCTAAAGTATCAAATATTAAACCAAGCCAAAATATAATTACATGTTTCTTTTTTAAAATTTTAGCTTTTCTTTCTCCAAATACACCTATAGTGTAAAAAATTAAAGCTGATGTTATAAACACTATTGCAAGTATTAATTTAGAACTCATAATTATCTCTCCTTTATTTTTGCTAATATATTTCTAAGATTTTTTACTAATTCATTTAATTCTTTTTCATCACAATTTTTAAAAATACCATCAAAGCTTTCTTGCATTTTACTTTTAAAATTTGTGGCGAATTCAAGTCCATCCTCTGTAAATTTAACATATGTATTTCTCTTATCATCATATTTTTTGAACTTTTCTACATATCCAAATTGCTCTAATCTACTGATTATACCTGATACCGTTCCTTTAGCTAAAGACATCTCATCGCATAGTTGTGAAATTGTTAGTTCTTGATTATGAGCTATTAGCTTTATAACTATAATCTGTTGATGTGTTAATCCATTTTCCTTAAAATTTTCCTCTACTGTGTACATTGTTTTAGAATAGAGTTCTTTTAGAAGCATAGCTATTCTAAAACAATCATAATTAGTTTTCAATAAAATCACCTCTTAGATAGTTTGCATAGAAACTAATATAATATAGTTTCAGTAAATAGTCAATATAAAATTTAATAATTATGTAATAAATAAGAGATTAGTAATATCATAAAAATTTAATTTTAGGTAAAAATAAAACAATTTGATGAAATTTTAACAATTTTTCAAAAGTTTGTTTACACACAACATAAATGATGCTAAAATTGGTTTATAGATAAATATTTAAAATTTAATTTTTATTTAATGATAATAAAACCACGAAGGTTTAAACGTCGATTGACGCTTGCTTTTGGTGGTTTTTTTTATTGCAACAAAGGGGGAATAGGGGTTTGTTAAAGGATATAGTTAAAAAGTTGTTGCAGTTTATTTTAGTAATGTTTTTATTATCTTTTGTGGTTTTTTATATGGCAAGACTTGCTCCAGGAGACCCATTAATTTCTTACTATGGAGATGGTGTAGAAAGAATGAGTACTCAAGAAAAAGAAAATGCTATGAAAAAACTTGGTCTAAACGAACCAATATACAGTCAATATATAAAATGGATTTCAGATGCATCAAAAGGAGAATTTGGGATTTCATTTAAATATAAGCAAAATGTTACTTCTGTTATAAATGATGTTTATATAAATACTATCATATTAGGTGGTTCAGGATACATACTTACCTTTGTTCTAGCATTACTTTTAGGAATTTTTTGTACATTGCATGAAGATAAGCTTATAGATAGGGTTATATGTAAACTAGGTACGATAACCAATTGTATTCCATCATTCTGGGTTGCTTTAGTACTTATACTTATATTCAGTATAAATCTAAGTATACTTCCAAGTAGTGGAGCTTATTCAATGGGAGAGGAATATAGTATATCAAGTAGGATATCTCATTTAATATTACCTCTTACAGTACTTATATTGAGCCATTTATGGTATTACACATATATGATAAGAAATAAATTGCTAGAAGAAATAAGAGAAGATTATGTATTGCTATGTAAAGCAAAAGGTTTAAACAATAGAACCATTGTTTTTAAGCATTGCCTGAGAAATATAATGCCATCATATATAAGTATCATGGCTATTTCAATACCTCATATATTAGGAGGAACTTATGTAGTTGAAAAGGTTTTTTCTTATCCAGGGTTAGGAACTCTTTGTTTTGAGAGTGCAAAGTATCACGATTATAATATGTTATTAGTTTTATGTCTAATAACAGGAGCTTTAGTGGTATTTGGAAATATGCTAGCTCAAATTATAAACAATAAAATAGACCCTAGAATGAAGTACGATAGAGGTGATAACAATGAAGCCGCAATGTAGTGATTTTGAGATTGTAGGAGAAAATTATATTTCAGTAGTAAAAGATGAACAAATAGAAATAAAAAAAACTCTGTTTGAAAAATTTAAACAGTTACCATATATATCAATCATAATTTTATCCATTATAGTTATTGGAAGTGTATTTTCATCTTTGATAATGACACATGAGCCAACATATATGGATTTAGTAAGTTCTAATTTAGCTCCAAGTAAAGATTTTTTCTTTGGAACAGATTCAATGGGAAGAGATATATATTCTATGATATGGTATGGAGGAAAAATATCTTTATTTATAGGAATATTTTCGACAATAATATCAACTATTATAGGAATTGTTTATGGTAGCATAAGCGGTTCAGCATCTGAGCTTGTAGATGATGCAATGATGAGATTTACAGAAATCATACTTAGTATACCATCAATATTAATTATAATATTTGTACAAGCGATACTTGGGAATTCAAATCCAATATCTATGTCCATAGTAATAGGGATAACAAGTTGGATGAATATATCTAAGATTGTAAGGACTGAAGTTAGACAAATAAGAAATAGTGAGTACATACTAGCAGCTAAAAGTATGGGTGGAGGATTTTTATATATATTAAAACAGCACTTACTTCCAAACTTTGTTGCATCAATAATGTTTATGGTAGTAACAAATATAGGTGCAGCTATTGGAACTGAGTCAACACTGAGTTTTTTAGGAATTGGTTTGCCAATAGAAATTGTTTCTTGGGGAAGTATGCTATCTTTATCAGAAGAAGCACTGCTTTCAAATAGATGGTGGATTATCCTAATTCCAGGTATATTTTTAGTTACTACATTGGTCTGTATAACTAATATTGGTAATTATATAAGAAAGAGCAATAATAAAAAATCAAGTAATTTATAAATCAGCGTTTTAAGTGTTAAATAAGCAAATACTAAGGTATTTGAAATATCTATTTAAATAAATGGGGTCAAAGCTTTAAAAAATATTTATTATTAAAAGCAAAAGGGGGAGCATCATGAAATTAAAAAAATTAAAAGTTTTAAGTCTAGTAATGATACTTAGTCTAATGGCAGGCTGTTCGAGTGCAGGAAATGGGGACAAAAAAACAGATAAACCTAAAGATGGTAAAGTACTTGTTTATGGAAGTAATGACTATACAAGTATAAATCCAGCACTATATGAACATGGCGAAATAAATTCATTGATATTTAATGGATTAACAGCTCATGATGAAAATAATAAAGTAGTTCCTTGTCTAGCAAAAGATTGGAAATTTGATGAAGCAACAAATACATATACTTTTAATTTAAGAGATGATGTTAAGTGGCATGATGGAGAGAAATTTACAGCAAATGATGTTAAATTCACAATGGAAACTATAATGAATCCAGACAATGCTTCTGAAATAGCATCAAATTATGAAGATATAACAAAAATTGATGTAATTAATGATACTACTATAAAAATTGCTTTAAAAGCACCAAATACAGCAATGCTTGATTATTTAACAGTTGGAATATTACCAAAACATGCATTAGAAGGTAAAGATATAACTACTGATGGATTTAATCAAAAACCAATAGGTACTGGACCATTCAAACTTGAAAAATGGGATAAAGGGCAAAGTATAACACTTGTTAAAAATAGTGATTATTTTGTAAAAGAGCCAGGACTGGATAAAGTAGTATTTAAGATTGTACCAGATGACAAAGCTAAAGCAATGCAATTAAAATCAGGTGAATTAGATTTAGCACAAGTAACTCCTAAAGATATGTCTAATTTTGAGAAAGACGAAAAGAATTTTAAAGTAAATATAATGAAAACTGCAGATTATAGAGGTATACTATATAACTTCAATTCTAAATTCTTTAAAGATGAAAAGACTAAAGGATTACCAAATGCTTTAAGTTATGCAATAGATAGAAAAGCAATAGTTGATAGTGTATTATTGGGTCATGGTGTAGCCGCATATTCACCTTTACAAATGGGACCATATAATAATCCTGATATAGAGAAATTTGAATATAATCCAGAAAAGGCTAAGCAAGAAATTGAAAAATTAGGTTGGAAGTTAGGTTCTGATGGAATATATGAAAAAGAAGGTACTAAATTAGCTTTTGAAATAACAGCTGGCGAAAGTGACCAAGTTAGAGTTGATATGGCTAAAATATGTGCACAACAGCTAAAAGAAATAGGTGTTGATGCTAAAGCTGTAGTTGTAACTGAAACAGATTGGGCTAATCAAGATGCGCACTTAATCGGTTGGGGAAGTCCATTTGACCCAGATGACCATACATATAAAGTATTTGGAACAGATAAAGGTGCAAACTACAGTGCTTATTCTAATCCTACTATAGACAAAATACTTCAACAAGCAAGAGAAACAGAAAATAAAGATGAAAAATTAAAGTTATATAAACAATTCCAAGTAGAGATGACTAAAGATATGCCATATACATTTATTGCTTATATAGATGCTATATATGTTGGAAAACCAAATATAAAAGGTTTAACACCTGATACAGTTTTAGGTCATCATGGTGTAGGGATATTCTGGAACATAGCTGATTGGACAATAGAATAATAGTTAGATTAATTAGAAACCTTAGGGATGAAATATATCCCTAAGGTTTGAATAGCATAGGGGTTGATGGTTTTTGGAACATTTATTGGAGGTTAATAATCTATCTGTAAGCTTTAAAATAGAAGAAGGCGAAGTACAGGCTGTGAGAGATGTGTCCTTTACCCTAAAAAGGGGTGAAACACTAGCTATAGTTGGAGAATCTGGTTGTGGAAAATCTGTATTATGCAAAAGTTTGATAAAGATACTTCCATATAATGGATATATCAAAAGTGGAGAGGTTCTATTTAAATCAAAGGACTTAGTTAAAAAATCTGAGAAAGAAATGGAAGATATTAGAGGAAGAGATATATCAATGATATTTCAAGACCCTATGACATCTTTGAATCCAACCATATCAATAGGAAAGCAAATAACTGAAGCTATAGTAATCCATCAAGGCATAAGTAAAAGTGAAGCTAAGAAAAGAGCTATAGAGCTTATTGAATTAGTTGGGATAGATAATCCTGAAAAAAGATTTAAACAATTTCCGCATCATTTTTCAGGAGGAATGAGGCAACGTATAGTAATTGCTATAGCACTAGCTTGTAATCCAGAAGTATTAATTGCTGATGAGCCTACAACAGCCTTGGATGTGACTATACAAGCTCAAATAATTGACTTAATAAAAGAACTACAAAATAAAATAGGCTTATCAATAATATTTATAACTCATGATTTAGGTGTAGTTGCAACTATGGCTGATAGGATAGCAGTTATGTATGCAGGTAAGATTGTAGAAATAGGAACAGTAGAAGATATATTTTATGACCCTAGACATCCATATACTTGGGGATTATTAGGTTCATTACCTACTTTAGATTCACAAGAAGATTATTTGTATAATATACCTGGAATGCCTCCAAATTTATTAAATCCTCCAAAGGGGGATGCATTTGCAGTAAGAAATAAAAATGCTCTTAGGATAGATTATGAAAAGGAGCCACCAATGTTTAAAATTAATGATACACACAGTGCAGCAACTTGGTTATTGCATCCAGATGCACCTAAAATAAATATACCAGTTAGGGTAAATGGGGGAAGGGTGATTTCTAATGAATAAAGAAAAAATACTAGAAATAAAAAATTTAAAACAATATTTTCATTTGGATAAAAGTACTATTGTAAAAGCAGTTGATGATATAAGTTTTGATATATATAAAGGAGAGATATTTGGTTTAGTAGGAGAATCTGGTTCAGGAAAATCTACAACTGGTAAAACTATAATAAAGTTACATGAGCCTACTGGTGGAGACGTAATTTATAAGGGAAATTGTATCTCAGATAAAAAATCATATAAATTTGTAAAAAAAGATGTAAATAAAAGTATGCAGATTATTTTTCAAGATTCTACCTCATCATTAAATCCTCGTATGACAATTGGAGATATAATTTCAGAGCCACTTAAAATTCAGGGTGTCTGTAAAAATAAAGCAGAAAGACTGGATAAAGTCTATGAGATGTTAAATTTAGTGGGACTTGATAGAAGCTATGCAAATAAATATCCTTCTGACTTTTCAGGTGGGCAAAGACAACGTATTGGTATAGCTCGAGCTCTTTCAGTAGACCCAGAGTTTATAATAGCTGATGAACCGATAGCCTCTTTAGATGTGTCTATACAAGCACAAATAGTAAATTTATTTAAAAAATTACAGAAAGAAAAGAATTTAACTTGTTTATTTATAGCGCATGATTTATCTATGGTGAGACATATTAGTGACCGTATAGGAGTTATGCATAATGGAAAATTAGTAGAATTAGCGAATTCAGAAGAGTTGTATAATAATCCTATACATCCATATACAAAGTCTTTACTTTCTGCAATTCCTATTCCTGACCCAAGATATGCTAAGGTAAGAAATAGAGTGGAATATAATTATAGTATGTATAATTGTTCAAGTGATGAGTTATCAAGTTGGATTGAGGTTTCAGATGGTCATTTTGTATATGCTTCTAAATCAGATATAAATAAATACCAACAAAATTTAAAAGTTGTTTAGTGTAAAAACCATTCTAGGTAAGAGTTGCTTATTTAGAGTGGTTTTTATGTATGTAAATTTATGTGTAAAAGTGTAAGCTTTAGAACGTTCCCTTTAATTATTATATTTAAAAATTTTATGATTAAAGTGTTAGCAAGTAGCATATTATTTTATAAAGGTTTATATAAAATACTTAAAATTGTTCTATATTTTGTCTTTAAATATATTAATATTAAAAAATTTACACTTTTAACAGGATTTATGTAAGTGTTTATAGAAATAAATAAGTATGTACATAATACATAATTATTTTTTATAATTCTAAAATAAAAGAATGGAGAGATAGCTATGAAGTGGAGAGATTATGCTGATGATGTAAACTTATTTGAGGATTTTGATAGAAGTATCAAACCTCTAACTGACGAACAAAGAAAGAAAAATATAAACACTTTAATTGCATATTTTTCAAAAGAAGTTCCTTCTAAAATATACAATTTATCAAATGATGAAATCAAGCCTAGAGATATACTTAGAGGACTTCTTAATGTATATCCACCAAAAGAAATTGCTCCAGAGATACTTAGTATGTTACATAACTTATTGTTAATTGAATGTGAAGAAAGAGAGTTAGTAGATGTAAATGATATAGAAGAAGTTGAGGAAGGCATTGCTATATGGAGAGGCAATATAACTAATTTAAAAGCAGATGCAATAGTAAATGCTGCAAACAATAAGCTATTAGGATGTTTACAACCATTACATTTATGTGTAGATAATGAGATACATTCATGCGCAGGTCCTAGACTTAGAGAAGATTGTGACAAAATAATAAAAAAACAAGGACATTTAGAATATACAGGAGATGCTAAAATAACTAGAGGTTATTGTCTACCTGCAAAATTTGTAGTACACACTGTTGGACCTATTGTATCTGGTGGTCAGCCAAGCAAAGAACAGGAAAAACAATTACTACATTGCTACAAATCATCTCTAAATACTATAAGAGAAATTGATGAAATAAAGAATATCGTTTTTTGTGGTATTTCTACAGGGGTATTTGGATATCCAAAAAAAGAAGCAGCTAATCTTGCTGTAAATAGAGTGAGATTATGGCTAAAAGAAAATCCTGAGAAAAATTTAAAAGTTGTATTTAATGTATTCACAGAAGAGGAAGAAGAAAAATATAGAAGAATATTTAGATAGCACTTGCCAATAAAGTATCTAGTAATATTTATTAGATAAGGCAATAGCTTATAAATATTAATGATTGATAAAATATAATTTGTAATTTTAGTAGATTAATAGGTATAATAGAAATCATAAGAGTAGTATAAGTAGCGATTGTATTACTTTTAAAAAACAAAATATAGGAAAATTAAATGGTAAATAAATATGAAAAATAGTTTTAAGAATTATATTAGTTTAAGAAATAAGGTAATAATTGTATCAGTTGTATTTCTGTTAATACCGTTAATCATATCGTATATATTTGGCAAATTGGTGTACGATAGCTCAGTTGGCTCAGAACAGTTAATAAAAAAAGAAGATGTATTAAAAGTATTTTCTAAGAGGAAAGATAAGCCCTTAGATAAATTGAAAAACTACAAGACAGATGAGCTGATGATACAAAGTTCTAATAATTACAAACTTGAAAGTCTTTTTATGAATTCAAATATAAAAACAAAAAATACTATTATAATTGTTCATGGAATGGGAAGTAATCACTATGAAATGCTAAAAATAGCATATGAATACTTAGATAAAGGTTATAATGTATTGATTTACAATCAAAGAAATACTGGTAATAGTGGAGGCGACAATTATACATTTGGTCTTTATGAGAGATATGATTTAGATAGTATAGTTAAGTTTGTAAAAAATAAATTCCCAGATGGTAAATTGGGAATCCATGGATTTTCTATGGGTGCAGGAACAGCTGCTATGCATACAGCTATAAACTCAGAAAGTCAAGAGGTCGATTTTTATATATTGGATTCTCCATATTCTGAAATGAAGGATGCCATTAGAATGGTAGTAATAGAAAAACATATACCAAATGTATTAGTAAATTATGTCGTAGCATGTGGGGATGTGTATAATAAATTTAAATCTGGATTTTGGTATAGTGATGTAGAACCATATAAGGCAATCGAAAAGAGTAATGTTCCTATACTATTTATACATGGAACAAAAGACACTGTTTGTAATTATCAAAATAGCCAAACCATGTATGACTTAGTCAAGCATAATAAAAAAGAGCTATGGCTCATAGAAGGTATTGAACATGTTGCTGGATATGACTCTGATAGTAGAGCATATTTCAATAGAATTTTTAGGTTTATAGATAGTAGTATTATCAATTAATAGAAATTAGTTGTATATTTTAATAGCTTATTTATTTTATTACAAAATAAATAAGCTATTTTTCATATTAAATATAAATATTTAATATGAATTAATTGATTATGAAAATGAAAATAACTACCAATTAAATTCACCTGTACCTCAAATAAAAGAGTTAGTATTATATACAATAAAATCTAACGAAAAGAGAGGTAGTATATATGAAAAACAAAAATAATAAAGAAAAAGGCATGTTGAATATGAGAGTATTAAGAGTTTTGGGATTACTATTAATATTTTTTGACTATACAGGAGATACTTTAAATTTTTATAACTTTTTTGCTAAACCCTTAGTATCAGGAAGTTTATATCAATCAGGAGGAGCTGATTATATAGTATTATTGTTATTTGTTACAGAATGTGTATACTTAGTTGGAAGATACATATTAAAAGTTAAAATAAATTGGAGTGAAGTTATTGAAAATGAAAAAGATAATTTTATTAATAATTTATTAGTTGAGAAGATACAAGAAGAAAGCAACTTTGTATATAACCTATTAAACTCATTTATTTTACCACATGTATACAAGATAGGAAAATTATTCATATCAAAAACACATAATACGTTAATCTACATTAAGGAAAATTACTATTATGTAAATATATATTAATATATTTAACTATTTAGTATATTGAATTTTATATGTGGCTACCAAAATGAACAATATAGGTTTTTATGATAGACTGAGTTTTTTGATGTACGTTTTTGGCATACATAAAAATCGCAATTTACTTTACAATTAATTTATAAATCATGTAAAAATAGATTGCGATTTTTATTTTTAAACTTCTGCTATGATTTTGCCTGTGTCAATCAAATCATATCCACCAAGACCTTGAAGTTCGGCCTTAAATTCAGCTGAATTAATTATACTAATTATAGTTTGGTAGACAGGGTTTTTCAAGTCTTCTTTTTTAATAACCAAATCATAACGTTCCTTGTGAAGAGGAATAAAGTCAATATTGTTTACTTGTAGAGCAGCTTTTTCATTGCCTAATCCAACATCAGCTATACCACGAGAAACCTTGCTTGCTACACCTAAATGCGATAATTCTTCATTATAATAACCATTTATATCAGTGCCATTAAAATTTAAAAGTCTAAGTTTGCCATCAAGCAAAACTCTAGTTCCAGCCCCTTTTTCTCGATTTACAAGTGTTATATTTGGTCTGGTTAAATCATTCCAACCTTTTATTTCCTTAGGATTTCCTTTAGCAACATAAAAACCTTGCATTCTATATGCTAGATTTATAAGTACACATGGGATTCCTGGCAATAGTTTTTTAACAAAAGTACTATTATATTCGTCTGTTTCAAAATCCCATAGATGGGATGATGCTATAGAAACCCTGCCATTATATAATTCATATAAAGCATTATAACTTCCTATATAAGAGCGAAATGTATTTACTCTATCTAATCTTTTTTCAACAGACCTAGCTAAAATGTCTAATATTACATCTTGACCAGAAATAATAATTTTACAATTATTATCAATATCTATATTTTTATTGTTAAAATGTGTATCTTTAATTTTACCAGTTTTTTGATTGTTGATATATTCTTCGACATCTTTAATATCAACTCTTATTTTTTTACCTACTTTGTAAGAAGGAAGTTCACCTCTTTTGATTAATTCATATACAGTATTTTTTGTTATCTTTAATAATTCAGCTACTTCAACAGGTGTCAAAGATGATAATGAGTCCATAATCCACCTCCATATAAGGTTATTTTAACATTAAAAAAAGAAAAATGTAGAAAAATATTTAAAAGTAATATAAATAATTTACTTGAAAATTTATTAGCAGGTATATATAATTAAGTTATACATAACAAAACGTGATAAAACATGATAAAACGAATTAAAATATGTATCAAATTTACAAAAAGGGAGAGTATTATGAAAAAAATATTGGGAATATTAGGATTAGTTGCATGTTTAACTTTGGGGACAGTTGGATGTAGTAGTAAAGAAAGTCCAAAAGATGATAGTAAAGAAGAAAAAACAAATAAAAGCAGTGAGACAGTAGAACTAAACATATCTGCTGCTGCAAGTTTAAAAGAAGCAATGGCAAAAATTGAAGAAGAATACAAAAAAGTTGATTCCAATGTAAAGCTTACAGTTAACTATGGAGCATCAGGTTCACTTCAACAGCAAATAGAACAAGGTGCACCATGTGATTTATTTATTTCAGCAGGTCAGAAACAAATGAAAGCTTTAGATGAAGAAAAGTTATTGGTTTCTGATACTATGAAAGATTTAGTTAAAAATGATTTAGTTCTTATTTCTTCAGCTGGTAGTGATGTATCTAGTATGAAAGACTTAACTACAGATAAAGTAAAGAAAATTGCAGTTGGAGAGGCTGAAAGTGTTCCAGCAGGTAAATATGCAGATGAAGTATTAACTAATTTAAATTTAAAAGAGACATTAAAAGATAAATTGGTGTTTGCAAAAGATGTAAAAGAGGTTTTAGCATGGGTGCAATCAGGTAATGCAGATGTTGGATTCGTTTATTTTAGTGACACTGTGAATAATGATAAAATAAAAGTAGTTGAGAAAACAGATGAAAAAACTCATTCACCTATTACATATCCAGTTGCAGTAATTGAAGCTAGTAAAAATGCAGATGCTGCTAAGAAATTTGAAGAATTCCTGTTGAGTGATGCAGGACAAAAGATTTTTGAGGAATTTGGATATAAAAAAGTAGAATAAGCTTACAAATAATTTATATGTAATTAAAAAGAAGTTGTATATAAATAAATGAAAATTGAAAATAATTGTATATTATAATAAAATGGAAATAGTGAAATTAATATATTTATTAATTTCACTATTTCCATTTAAATTAAGGAGGGAAAAAATGGGGACAGATTGGTCACCTTTATGGATATCACTTAAGACAGCTTTTTTGTCAACGATAATAACTTTTATAATAGGAATATTTGTGTCATATATTATGGCTAACTATAGAGGTAAGTGGAAAGGTATTATAGATGGTATCTTTACACTTCCATTAATTTTGCCACCCACAGTTGTTGGATTCTTTTTATTGTTGTTATGTGGGAAAAATGGCTTTGTAGGTAAATTTTTACTGAATTTTGATAAAACCTTAATATTTAGCTGGACAGCAACTGTAATCTCAGCAGTAGTAGTATCTTTTCCTATGATGTATAGAACTTCAAGGTCAGCTTTTGAACAAATTGATAGCAACATGTTGTCTGCTGCTAGAACCTTAGGTCTTAATGAATGGAAAGTTTTTTTAAAGATTGCAGTACCATTAGCTTGGCCTGGGATAATAGGTGGACTTGTGTTGTCGTTTGCTAGAGCACTTGGAGAATTTGGTGCTACACTTATGATAGCTGGAAATATACCTGGAAAAACTCAAACTATGCCAATCGCTATATTTTTTGCAGTTGAAGGTGGAGATATGAATAAAGCTATGATGTGGGTTATGATTATTGTAGCGATATCTATAGCAATGATTTTATTATTAAATTATTGGTCAGAATTCCAGCAGAAAATAATAGGAAAGAGGTGCAGATAGTTGAGTTTATATGTAGATATTGAAAAAGATTTATCCTCTTTTAAATTAAAAGTAAAAATTGAACAGGAAAAAGGAATTTTAGGATTTTTAGGTGAATCTGGTTCTGGAAAAAGTATGACATTAAAATGTATAGCAGGACTTGAAAAACCTACAAGAGGTAAGATTATATTAAATGAAAGAGTATTGTTTGATTCTGAAAAAAAGATAAATTTATCAACACAAGAAAGAAACATTGGTTTTTTATTTCAAAACTATGCATTATTTCCTCACATGACTGTAAGCCAAAATATCGAACTTGGTCTTTCAAAGTTAAGTAAAGATGAAAAAAAGGAAATAATAATGAAATATTTAGAAATACTTAAATTAAATGGATTTGAGGGTCGATACCCTTGGCAATTATCTGGTGGTCAGCAACAAAGAGTAGCACTAGCTAGAGCCTTAGCTACATCTCCAGATATACTACTTTTAGATGAACCTTTTTCTGCATTAGACCATCATTTGAGAAGTAATATGGAAAAAGAACTTATGAATATGTTAAAAGATTATAAGGGAGATATATTGTTTGTTACTCATGATATTGAAGAAGCTTACCGAGTTTGTGATGATATTATGGTTTATAATAAAGGAGAAGGTCTTCCAAAAAGACCTAAAAAAGAACTATTTGAGTCTCCAAAATATCTTATAGAAGCAAAAATAACAGGATGTAAAAATATATCTCGATTAAATAGAATAGATAACAATACTATTTATGCTACAGATTGGGGATGTAAGTTGACATTAACTGGAAACATAGGTGATAATATAGAATATGTGGGAATCAGAGAGCATCATATTAAGGTTTTAGATTCTAGTGAAAATTTAGATGGCAAGTTATGTTTTAGACTAATTAACATTATAGAAAATCCATTTACATACACTATATATGCTATAAACAATAATTTATCTAGCAAAAGTATGCCTATTCAGATAGAATTAGAAAAAAACAAAATGAAATTTGATAAGGGAGACAGCATTTATTTAGATTTTCCACAGGAATATTTATTTTGCTTTAAGTACAATTGCAAAGAAAAGGAGTAATTTATATGACTGAAAAAGAAAAAATGTTGTCAGGGAAAGGTTACTATGCAAATGATGAATTGCTAGTAAAAGAAAGAGAGTATTGTAAAAAATTAACTAGGTTGTTTAATAACTCTTTGGAAGATGAATATGAAAAAAGAGTGGATATTTTAAAAAAACTATTTGGTTCAGTTGGGAATCAAATAAATGTTGAACAAAATATAAGGTGTGACTATGGATATAATATACATGTAGGTGAAAATTTCTTTGCAAACTATGACTGTATTTTTTTAGATGTATGTAAAATTGAAATTGGTGATAATGTAATGTTAGCTCCAAATGTTCAAATTTATACAGCTTATCATCCAATTGAGGCACAGCTTAGAATTTCAGGAATAGAGTATGGTTCACCTGTAAAGATAGGAGATAATGCATGGATAGGTGGAGGCGTGATTATAACTCCAGGAGTTACTATAGGTGATAATGTGGTAATAGGTGCAGGAAGTGTAGTGACAAAAGATATACCATCAAATACTGTAGCCGTTGGAAATCCATGTAGAGTAATAAAACATATAGAAGAATAATTTTATTTATATAAATAAGTTAAGATTATTAATATATTATCTTTGGATAAGAAATATATCAATGTAAAATTGAATAGACAATATATTAAAATAAAAAAATATGCCTGTTTTTATGTTTGGAAAGATTCATAGAAACAGGCATATTGATTGTATATAAAAATATCATTAAATTTTACTTTATTTTCATATTTTATATTAATTAGAGTGGTCAAATTATTTATTTTCAGTTTTAATATAAACTATGTTCTTGTCAGAAGGTTTATCTAGAGAAAGTGCCTTTAGAGTATCTTCATTAATAATTAAATTAGTTTCTTCTAAACTTGTTATAGGCATATCTGAAACTTTAGATTCTCCTTTTAGGACCTTAACAGCCATCTCACCAGTCTTATAACCTAATTTTTCATAATCTATACCTTGGCAAGCTAATGCTCCACCTTTTACCATACCTTCCTCTGCAGCTATTATAGGTATTTTATTTTTAGTAGCAAGTTGAGAAACGATAGGCATAGAAGATGCAAGTAAATTATCTGTAGGAGCATAAATAACATCTACGCTACCCATTAAACTAGAAGCAGCTTGATTTATTTCACTAGAAGAACTAATTCCTTTTTCAACAACTTTAAGACCTTTATCATTTGCATATTTCTTCAAGTTATCAACTTGAACTTTAGAATTTACCTCACTAGTATTATATATAACACCTATAGTCTTTGCTTGTGGGATTAGTATATCAAGAGCCTTTAAACTCTTATCAATAGGTGTAAAATTAGAAGTTCCAGAAACATTTTTACCTGGTTTATCTAAAGAATCTGCAAATCCAGCTGAAACAGGGTCAGTTACAGCAGTTATAAGTATAGGTATATCTTTAGTAGCATTGTATGATGCCTGAGCAGATGGAGTAGATATAGCAAATATCAAATCTTTTTTATCAGAAACAAATTTACTAGCTATAGTTTGTGTAGTAGGCATATCATTTTGAGCATTTTGATAATCTATTTCTATATTTTTACCATCTTTAAATCCATTATCTTCTAGAGCTTTAATGAATCCTTCTCTGGATGCATCTAAAGCTTGATGCTCAACTAATTGAGTAATACCAATTTTTTTAATTTCATTATTTTTATCAGATGATTTATTTGACTCACCTTCATTATTTTTAGAACAACCTGTAATGGTAGATACACTAAGAACACCAATTAAAATTAAATTTATCAACTTACTGGACTTCATTTTGACCACTCCCTCATAAAAATCTATTATATTTATTCTTGTTTAGTTTTTACATAAGAAATATTTTCATTAGAAGGTTTTTCCATACCTAAAGCTTTTAGTATATCTTCATTAACAATGATATCTGTATCATCTGATGTAGCTACAGGCATATCAGAAACTGATTCACCATTTAAAATTTTAACAGCCATTTCACCTGTTTTGTAACCAAGTTTTTCATAGTTTATACCTTGACAAGCAAGAGCACCTTTTTCAACTGGACCAGATTCAGCTGCTATAACTGGAATCTTATTTTCAGTAGCTATTTTAGAAACTATTGGCATAGAAGAAGCTACTAAGTTGTCAGTAGGAACATATAAAACATCTATCTTACCAACTAAGCTAGAAATTCCCTGATTGACTTCATTTGAAGTAGTTATTCCTTTTTCAACAACTTTAAAACCATTTTTAGAAGCATATTCTTTTAAAGCATCAACTTGAACTTTTGAATTAACTTCACTAGTATTGTACATAACTCCTATAGTCTTTGCTTTAGGAGCAAATATTTTAAGTAGTTCTAATCCTTTTTCTACAGAAACAAAGTCTGATGTTCCAGATACATTTCCACCTGGTTTTTCAATTGATTTAACTAAGCCAGCAGCGACAGGGTCACTGACAGCAGTTATAAGTATAGGTATATCCTTAGTTGCATTATAAGCTGCTTGAGCAGATGGAGTAGATATTGCAAATATTAAGTCCTTTTTATCAGATGCAAATTTACTTGCAATACTTTGTGTAGTAGGCATATCATTTTGAGCATTTTGGAAATCTATATCAATATTTTCTCCATCTTTAAATCCATTTTTTTCTAAGGCTTTTACAAATCCTGTTTTAGTAGCATCTAATGCTGGATGTTCAACCAATTGAGTTATACCAATTTTTTTAACTTCTTTGTCTTTAGAGTTATTTTCTTGTTTAGAATTGCTAGAGTCTCCACCTTGTGAACATCCTGTAAGCATAGATATTCCAAGAGCACCAGCTAAAATTAAACTTACCAATCTTTTTTTATTAATCATTTTTATATCCCCCTCAAAAATTTTTTTATTATTATATATGTTCATATATTCATATGAATGGTTGTAGTATTGCTAAAAATATTATGACTTTAAAATTATTTTATAAATAAACTAATTTGTAAGTAAGCTAAAATTAAATTATCATAATATATACTTTTAAACAGCATATTCAAATTTTTCTAAGATTTCTTCAACTGTTAATTCTTCTTTTTCTTTTCCCTTTACATCTAAGACCACTTCACCTTTATGGAGCATAATTAATCTATCTCCATATTGAAGAGCATGCTTTAAGTTGTGAGTTACCATAAGTGTAGTTATATTTTTTTCTCTTACAATTTTATCGGTTAATTCAATTACCTCATTTGATGTCTTTGGGTCAAGAGCTGCTGTATGCTCATCAAGTAATAAAACTGAAGGACTTGTTAAGCATGACATAATTAGTGAAAGTGATTGTCTTTGACCTCCTGATAAAAATTGTACTTGTACGTCTAGGTATTTTTTTAAATCTAGAGAAACTCCTTCTAATAAATTTTCTAGAAAATCTCTTTTATAACGAAGACATTTTTTTAGATTTAATAACTTACCTTTATTAAGAGCCAAAGATAAATTTTCTCTAACTGTCATAGAGGGACAAGTTCCTAAACTTGGGTCTTGAAAAACTCTACTTACTATTTGAGTTCTTCTATGTTCAGCCAAATTAGATAAATTGTGTTTATTTAATAATACTTGACCAGAAGATTCTTTTATAAGACCCGATATTATATTTAATAAAGTGGATTTACCAGTTCCATTGCTACCTATGATACTTACAAATTCACCGTCTTCTATGTCAATTGATAAATTTTCAAATATAGTATTAGGTTGACCGTATGGATTTGGGAAACTCTTTGAAAGATTTTTAATTTGTAACATCTATAACACCTCTTTTTTCAGATTTATTTTTGGTACTAGCCTTGTACTTGTTTTTTTTTAGTGAGATATTTAAGTTACCAGTAGCTAAGAAAGCTATTATAACTATGGCAGTTATCAGTTTTAAATCAGTTGATAACATACCTAAACTCATTGCAAAGTATATAGTGAATTGGTATATGAAAGAACCAACAATTATTGCAGTAGTATTTTTAATGAAAGTGAATTTCTTAAATAATGTAATACCAATTATGATAGAAGCAATTCCAAGTACTAAAGTTCCGATACCCATATTTACATCTGAGAATCCTAAGAATTGAGCCATCAAACTACCAGATAAAGCTATAAGTCCATTTGAAATCATAAGCCCTAATATTTTTATAGAACCGATGTTTATACCCAAAGATTTAATCATTTGAGAGTTGTCACCAACACCTTTTAGAGTGTATCCAAGACCTGTCTTTAAGAATAAATCCAAAAGTACTTTACAGATAAGTACAAATGCTAGAGCTAAAACTATAGGAGATATTTCTCCATTGAATAAATGCTTAAAACTAAATAGTGGGATATTTGATTTTCCCATTATTCTTAGGTTGATAGAGTAGAGCATTCCCATAACTAAAATACCAGAAAGTAAGTTAGATATTTTAAATTTAATGTGAAGTATACCAGTTACAAGACCAGCAATACAACCACATAAAATAGCCATTAAAGTTGCTACTATAGGAGAAATCCCATTAGTAAGAGAAAATGCTACAATAGAAGCTCCCATTGTGTAGCTACCATCAGCAGACATATCGGGAAAATCTAAGATTTTGTAAGTTATATAAACCCCCAGTGCCATGATTGATAAAATTAAACTTTGCGTCATTACAGATATAATACCTGACATAAATAAAACACTCCTTTAAAAATATTTTTATAATTTTAATTATTTGTTAATTTTGTATATAAAAAAACCACATAGTATAAACAACTATGTGGTAAAAACACGAATAAGCCACATAGTATAATCTATGTGGCTCTTATATAGTTAAATGAAAACTCTATAAACAATATAGCCTACATAGATACAATCCCAAAGTTTTGCTAGTCTTAAGGGGTCTGTATCTATGTTAAAACGTAGGTACAAACCCTAGAAATAGTGGCTATAGTAATAATAATATTTTTTATTGTTTAATAAAGTATTCATAATTATCTCTCCCTTTTAATATTTTAATTAGTCAGAAAATTATATGTATTCTTGACTTGTTATAAATTATAAATTATACAATAATAAAAGTCAACTGCTAAATTTAATTAAGATACTACATAGTGTATACTTGGAATTTTTAAAAGAAAATGTATCAATTGGAAAAAACGTTATCCTAAACTTATAAATTGAATGGGAATTTTGTGAAAAAATATTTAATTAAAGAAAAATGTGGAATGAAGATAAAGCTGTAGATATTAAAATTTATAAAAAAAAGCTGTCTAAGAAATTTAAATTTCTATTTAGACAGCTCAAATAATGATTAGAAAGTTATATAACTTTCATAATCTGTCGTCAAAATAGACGACTTTATGGAAAATGAATAACTTTATATGCAATAAATTGCTACAATAAGTACAATTTTCAAAGGGTTAGGGTGGATAAGAGTACTTACTATATAAAGTTTTCATATTACCTACTTTTTTGAATTTACTACATTTTACTCTGCAGATTTTGCATTTTTATCTGACTTTATATACTTTATATTATCTGCTGATAGCTTTTGCATGTCAAGTGCTTTTAGTGTATCTTCATTGATTATTATTTCAGTTTCATCTAACATAGCAACAGGTATATCACCAACAGATTTACCCTCTAACACTTCAATAGCAAGTTCTCCAGCCTTGTAACCTAGTTTTTCATAGTCTATTCCACAACAAGCTAAAGCACCAGATGATACAGAGCCTTCTTCAGAAGCTATTATAGGTATTTTGTTTTCGTTAGCTACTTTAGAAACTATAGGCATAGAAGAAACTATTAAATTATCAGTAGGAACATATAAAACATCTATTTTGCCAACTAAACTAGAAATAGCTTGGTTAACTTCACTTGAAGAACTGATTCCTTTTTCAACAACTTCATAATTATTTTTCTTAGCATAATCATGTAGAGAATCAACTTGTATTTTTGAATTAACTTCACTAGTATTGTATATAACGCCTATTTTCTTTGCTTTTGGAGTTAAAGTTTTAACCAATTCAAGTGTTTTATCAATTGAAAGATAATCTGATGTACCTGAAACGTTTCCACCTGGTTTTTCAAGAGATTTAACCAAGCCAGCCTCTACAGGGTCTGTAACAGCAGTCATGATTATAGGTATATCTTTAGTAGCATTATAAGCTGCTTGAGCTGAAGGTGTAGATATAGCATATATCAAATCTTTTTTATCAGATACGAATTTACTTGCAATACTTTGTGTAGTAGGCATATCATTTTGTGCATTTTGGAAGTCTATTTTTATATTATCTCCATCCTTATAACCTTTATCTTCTAGTGCTTTTATGAATCCCTGTTTTGCCTTATCTAAAGATGGATGTTCTACTAATTGAGTGATTCCTATATTTTTTATTTCTTTCTTGTCTGTTTTTTCATTGTCTTTTGAAGCATCTGAGCCTCCATTTTGAGAACATCCAGTGAGCATAGATATTCCAAGAGTACCAGCTAAAATTAAACTTACCAATCTTTTTTTATTAATCATTTTTATATCCCCCTCAAAAATTTTATTATTATATATGTTCATATATTCATATGAATGGTTGTAGTATTGCTAAAAATATTATGATTTTACAATTATTTTATAAATAAACTAATTTGTAACTAAGCTAAAATTAAATTATCATAATACATACTTTTAAACAGCATATTCAAATTTTTCTAAGATTTCTTCAACTGTTAATTCTTCTTTTTCTTTTCCCTTTACATCTAAGACCACTTCACCTTTATGGAGCATTATCAATCTATCTCCATATTGAAGTGCATGCTTTAAGTTGTGAGTTACCATAAGTGTAGTTATATTTTTTTCTCTTATAATTTTATCAGTTAATTCAATTACTTCATTTGATGTCTTTGGGTCAAGTGCTGCTGTATGCTCATCTAATAATAGAACCTTAGGGCTTGCTAAACTAGACATAATTAGTGAAAGTGATTGTCTTTGACCTCCTGAAAGATATTGTACTTTGATATCTAAGTATTTTTTTAAATCTAGAGAAATTCCTTCAAGTAAGTGTTCTAAGTCATTTGTTTTATGACGAAGACATCTCTTTAAATTTAGCAAATTCCCCTTATTAAGAGCCAAAGATAAATTTTCTCTAACTGTCATAGAAGGACAAGTTCCTAAGCTTGGGTCTTGAAAAACTCTACTTACTATTTGAGTTCTTTTGTGTTCAGCTAAATTTGTTATATTAGTATTATCTAGAGTGATTTCACCAGAGGATTCTTTTAATAATCCCGATATTATATTTAATAAAGTAGATTTACCAGTTCCATTACTACCTATGATACTTACAAATTCACCGTCTTCTATACTAAGGGATAAATTTTCAAATATAGTATTAGGTTGACCATATGGATTTGGGAAACTCTTTGAAATATTTTTAATTTGTAACATCTATAACACCTCTTTTTTCAGATTTATTTTTGGTACTAGCCTTGCACTTGTTTTTTTTTAGTGAGATATTTAAGTTACCAGTAGCTAAGAAAGCTATTATAACTATGGCAGTTATTAGTTTTAAATCAGTTGATAACATACCTAAACTCATTGCAAAGTATATAGTGAATTGGTATATGAAAGAACCAACAATTATTGCAGTAGTATTTTTAATAAAAGTAAATTTCTTAAATAATGTAATACCAATTATGATAGATGCAATTCCAAGTACTAAAGTTCCGATACCCATATTTACGTCTGAGAATCCTAAGAATTGAGCCATCAAACTACCAGATAAAGCTATAAGTCCATTTGAAATCATAAGCCCTAATATTTTTATAGAACCGATGTTTATACCCAAAGATTTAATCATTTGAGAGTTGTCACCAACACCTTTTAGAGTGTATCCAAGACCTGTCTTTAAGAATAAATCCAAAAGTACTTTACAGATAAGTACAAATGCTAGAGCTAAAACTATAGGAGATATTTCTCCATTGAATAAATGTTTAAAACTAAATAGTGGGATATTTGATTTTCCCATTATTCTTAGGTTGATAGAGTAGAGCATTCCCATAACTAAAATACCAGAAAGTAAGTTAGATATTTTAAATTTAATGTGAAGTATACCAGTTACAAGACCAGCAATACAACCACATAAAATAGCCATTAAAGTTGCTACTATAGGAGAAATCCCATTAGTAAGAGAAAATGCTACAATAGAAGCTCCCATTGTGTAGCTACCATCAGCAGACATATCGGGAAAATCTAAGATTTTGTAAGTTATATAAACCCCCAGTGCCATGATTGATAAAATTAAACTTTGCGTCATTACAGATATAATACCTGACATAAATAAAACACCCCTTTGAAAATATTTTAAAATAATTTTTTAAATATAATTGAAAATTAAATTTTGGATATAAAAAAACCACACAGTACATATAACTGTATGGCAAAAACACGAATGAGCCACACAGTATAATCCATGTGGCTCTCTATAATATGATGATAAAATAAAAACTTTAACAACAATCACTATAGCCAACATAGATACAATCCTTAAAAATGGTAATCCTAAGGGGTCTGTATCTATGTTATGACAATTTGTCTTAACTTAGCTACAAACCCTAACTAAATTGGCTACTAAAAAATCGTACTTGTTTGTTTAATAAAGTCTTCATATTTACCTCTCCTTTTAATTTAATAATTTTGAAAATTTTGTTTTATATTTTGTATAGTAATTAGTTTAATACAGTAAAAAATAAAAGTCAACAATAAATTTTGAAAAATTATTAAATTGTCAGAAAATTGAGTTCGAATAAAAAAAGTTTTATGTATAGGATTGGGTAGTTTTCTTAAATTTTAATTTATAAATAAAAATTAAAATTCATTTGGATTTTAGAAACAAATTGAGCAAAAGGTAAACTTTTTATAGAATTAATGAAAATAGATTTTGAAGTAATATAATGACCAAAATTATATGATATAATAAATTGAATGATTATTTCAATTCAGAATTTTTATTATTTTTTTAATTATTTTTAGGAATCTTATTTTTGATGTTTTTATTCAAGATGTTTACAAGATTAAAAAGACTTCAGTAGATATTTATATGTTTTTATTTAAATATTTTAGGAAGTATTTAATTTTATAGGAGTGATGATATGTGTTGATAGGTACAGCGAATTTAAGTAGAAGTGTTGATAATGCATGCGTAGAAGAATTGGGAATTCCAATGATTGTATTGATGGAAAATGCAGTAATATCTGCAATGAGAAACATGGATATAGATATATATAATGATTATACAATTGTATGTGGTGTTGGAAATAATGGTGGAGATGGTCTTGGAATAGCAAGACATTTAAAGCTAAAAGAAAAAAATGTAAATGTCTTTTTAATTGGTAATATCAAGAAACTAAGTGAATGTTCTAAAATCAATTATAATATACTTTTAAATATGGGGATTAATATTATAAATATTGATAAAAATGATTTAAGCGAGGAATATAATGACTATATAAATAAAAATAAAGTAGATAAAATTATTGAAACAGAAAAACAGAGTATAATTAAAAATAAAAATTTAACAATGTTTAAGGAAGCAGTATCTAAAAGTGATGTTGTAATAGATGCAATATTTGGAACAGGACTAAAGAGAGAAATAACTGGTATTTTTAAAGAAGTAATTGATATAGTAAATGATAACAGCAAAAATACATATTCTATAGATATACCATCTGGTATAGATAGTGACAAAGGAAGTATACTTGGAATTTGTATTAAAGCAAAAAAAACAATTAGTTTTGAGTTTTATAAAAGAGGTTTTTTAAATTATGATGTAAACTCACTTATTGGGGATGTAATTGTAGAAAAAATAGGTATTCCAGATTTTATTACAAGAAAATACCATAATGATGAATTCATAACTGATGAGAGTTTTGTAAAAAATAATATTAGAAGAAGAGATAAGAATGGATTTAAAAGTGATTTTGGAAAAGTATCTATAGTTGCAGGCTCAAAAGGATTTTATGGGGCTAGTTTCATAGCAACTGAATCTGCTGTTAAAAGTGGAAGTGGTCTTGTAACTTTGATTAGTAGTAAAGATGTACAAGAAAAAGTATCTATTAGACTCACTGAAGCAATGACTGTAAATTTTGAAGAAGAGAGAGTTGATAAACTATTGAGCTCTAGCAATGCAATTGGTTTTGGTCCAGGAATGGGAGATAATCACAAAACTTTTGAGAGATTACTTAGAGTAGTAGAAAACTCTAGTTGTCCAATAATATTGGATGCAGATGGATTAAATGTTATGAAGGATAGATGCTATAAGTTTTTAGAGTGGAAAAATAAGTTTGTAATTACTCCACATCTGGGAGAAATGGCCAGGTTGACAGGTGACTCAATTGGGTATATAAGAGAACATAGAGTAGATGTGGCAAAAGAATTTGCTCAAAAATACAATGTAGTTGTCCTTTTAAAAGGATATCAAACTATCATAACAGATGGTAAAGAAACATATATAAATCCTACAGGAAATAGTTGTATGGCAACTGGTGGAATGGGAGACTGTTTACTTGGTATGATTACTTCTTTTGTAGGTCAAGGTATGGATATACTTGAAGCTACAGTGAGTGGAGCATATGTACATGGTTATATAGGAGATAAGTTAGGAAAAAGTATGTATACAGTAAATGCAACAGATTTAATAAGTAACATTTCGTTAACAATGAACAAGTTTTTGATTATTTAATTACTAATATTTGATACTACTTTGTAACAACTTTAACAAAGTATGCTGATATAATACTATTAAATTAATCTCAAATTGACTTATTTTATTGGTTTTTGGTTGATTGTTTAAAATCATATTCAAATATATTGTATAAAGAATATGATTTATATAGTGTTTGATAATTCATATGAAAAGAGGGTAGATAGTATGAAGTTGATATGGTTAATAGTAGCAGTCTTATTTGGAATAGCAGAAATGTTGACTCCAAGCTTAACACTAATATGGTTTAGTGTGGGAGCAGTAATACTTATATTTTTAAGTACTTTTATAAAGAGTATATTTTTACAAGTTTTAATATTTGCTGTAATTTCTATAGCTATGTTAGTTGTAGCTACTAAGAAAATTGTAAAAAAAGATAAAACTTATAAATCTAACACCAATTTACAAGCAATGATATCTAAAAAAGGTGTTGTTACAGAGGAAATTTCTCCAAATCAAACTGGTTTAGTTGTAGTTGAACATGAAACATGGACTGCTATTTCTATAGATGATGAAAAGATTGATAAGGGTTCTACAGTAGAAGTATTAAAAATAGAAGGGGTAAAACTAGTTGTTAAAAAAGTAAATTCTGCAACTAGTGTGACGAATCAATAAAATAAAAGGAGGATATATTTATGGGCATGAAAGTTGTTTTAAGTATTGTATTAATAATAGTAGTAGTAGCAATAAGTTTAACTTGTATAAGAGTAATAAAACAATCTAAAGTAGGTATAATAATGCGACTTGGTAAGTTTCAAAAAGTGGCTGAAACAGGAGTACATTTCTTGATACCATTTTTAGATAAAATGGCATATGTGATTGACTTGAGAGAAATTGTAATAGATTTCCCACCTCAGCCAGTTATAACTAAAGATAATGTAACTATGCAGATTGATACAGTTGTATATTATAAAGTTACAGACCCAGTTAGATATGTATTTGAAATAGCAAATCCAATAGCTGCTATTGAAAATCTAACAGCTACAACTTTAAGAAATATAATTGGTGAACTTGATTTAGATGAAACACTAACATCAAGAGATATAATAAATGTAAAAATGAGAACAATCCTTGATGAAGCAACAGATAAATGGGGAATAAAAGTAAATAGAGTAGAGTTAAAGAACATAATGCCTCCTCATGATATTCAAGTTGCGATGGAAAAGCAAATGAGAGCGGAAAGAGAAAGAAGAGAAGCAATACTTCAAGCAGAAGGTAATAAGTCAGCTGCTATATTACAAGCAGAAGGAGAAAAACAATCTGCTATATTAACAGCAGAAGCAAGAAAAGAAGCTATGGTACGTGTAGCAGAAGGAGAAAAAGAGTCTGCTATATTGGTAGCAGAAGGTGAAGCTGAGGCTATAAGACAAACAGCTATTGCTAAAGCACAAGGTGAAGCTGAAATGATTAAAAGAACTCAAATGGCTACTGCAGAAGGTTTGAAATTAGTATTTTCAGCTATGAAAGAGTCTGACATTGACAATAATATCTTAGCATTAAAATCTATGGAAGCACTTGAAAAAATGGCTGAAGGTAAGTCAACAAAATTGGTTTTACCTTCAGAAGCAGTTAATTTCTTAGGAACATTCAAAGGAATAAAAGAAGTCATGAGTGATGATAAAAATGATATATTAGATGTAAAAGATGCATTTAGTGGAAATGATTCATTAAAAAAATAAAAGAGTTTTTTTATAGTAGGAAGGAAATGGAAATTAAATGTCGAATTAATTAAATATAGTATAGAATGCACATTGAAAAGAAGAAGACTTATAGTTTTTTAGGTCTTCTTCTTTGTTTTTATTTATAAAACGCGATTTTAAAAATAAATTAACAGAATTTTTATACAATTTACCCTTTACTAATGTAAAAAGTGTTATATAATATTAAATAAAACATATAGGAAAAGAAAGTAACTTTAATTTGGATATTTATATTGATAACATATATAGTTATAAAAATATCAAACATAATGAATATGTCTAACAATAGAACTAAAATTTTATAATTCAATGATTTAATCATAGATGAGCAAATAACAAAAAATAAAATTAGCTAGTAATTATTTAAAGATTTTTAGATAATCATGTCATATTATGTTCTATTATTATCAAATCAAAAAAGCATAAAAATTTAAGTACGTTTGTATGATATAAATTGATTTATAAAAAATATTTTTTATATCTATAAAATAAATGTTTATATTATTTTCTAACTAGGAATTGAATATTATAAGTACTATAGCACTTATGGAAAATAATGTATACTTCAATAAAGTAATTATGGGGTATACATTATAGAAATTGTATAGTTTATATTATTTTACTCTTATTACATTATCATTTGGGCAAAATTTATACACAACATTTATTGACTAAAAGTTTATAAAGGTAAAAATGCAATTATAAATATTAATTACTAGATGAGGGGAGTGTCATTAAATGAAAAAAGAGATGTTAGCTATGATTTTGGCAGGGGGGCAAGGTTCAAGACTTGGAGTTTTCACAAAGAGAATTGCAAAACCAGCTGTATCATTTGGAGGAAAGTACAGAATTATTGACTTTGTTTTAAGTAATTGTTCAAATTCTGGTATAGATACTGTAGGTGTTTTAACTCAATATAGACCACTGATATTAAATTCTCATATAGGTATGGGAAGTCATTGGGATTTAGACAGAATAAATGGTGGAGTATATGTATTACAACCATTTATGAATGAAAAAGAGGGAAATTGGTATAATGGTACAGCACATGCTATATATCAGAATATGGATTTTGTAGATACCTATAATCCAGAATATGTATTAATATTATCTGGTGACCATATATATAAGATGGATTATAGTAAAATGCTAAAATTTCATAAAGAAAAAGGCTCTAAGGCTACGATTGCAGTAATTGAAGTACCTTGGGATGAAGCTTCTAGATTTGGCATAATGAATACAAATGAAGATTCAAGTATTTATGAATTTGAAGAAAAGCCAGGTGAACCTAAAAGTAATTTGGCATCTATGGGAGTATACATATTTGATTGGAAAATGTTGAGAAGTTATTTTAAAGAAGCAGAAAAAAATTCAGATATAAATTATGATGATTTTGGAAAGAATTTAATACCTAAAATGTTAGAGGATAATGTTGGAATGTATGCATATCCATTTAAGGGGTATTGGAGAGACGTAGGAACTATACAAAGTTTATGGGATGCAAATATGGATATAATTAAATCTCCAGAAACACTGGATTTATCAGACCCTAAATGGAAGATATATACAAATACAATGGCAATGCCTCCTCAATATATAGGCAAAAGTGCAAATGTTCATAGATCAATGATAGCTGATGGTTGTAGAATTTTAGGAGAAGTAGGAAACTCTGTATTATCACATGGAGTTGTTGTTGGAAAAGGAAGTAAAGTAATTGATTCAGTAATCATGCCAAATGTTGTAATAGGAGAAAATGTAACTATAGAAAAAGCTATGATAGGTGAATGTGCAACTATAAATGACAATGTTCAGATAAAAAATGTAAATAATGAGATAAATGTAGTTTCTGAATATGAAAATATAGAGCCTAGATGCGTATTAATAGAAGGAGGTCTTTAAGATGAGAAATGAATGTTTAGGTATAATAAATTTAAACAAAAAAGGAGACCCTGCAATAAATAAACTTAATTATGGAAGACCGATAGCTTCTACACCAATAGCTGGAAGATATAGAATAATAGACTTTGCTCTATCTAATATGATAAATTCAGGAATCACAAAAGTTGGAATATTCGCAAAAGAAAAGTATAGATCATTGACAGACCATATAGGTAGTGGAAAAGATTGGGATTTAAGTAGAAAAAAGGGCGGTTTATCAATTTTTAGCCCAGAAAATACTAAGTATAGAAATACTTACTCACATAGAGAAGGAGATATATACACAATACTAGCTAATCTTGATTATATAGAGAAAAGTGAAGAAGAATACATTTTAATAGCTCCAAGTTATATGTTATGTAACCTAGATTACTCTCAGGCTTTGGAGTACCATAAAAAATCTCATAATGATATAACTATAATATATAAAAATGTAAACAATGCAAATAAAGATTTTGCTGGTAATCTAACCTTAAACTTAGATAGTAATAACAGAGTAATAAATGTAGGAAATAATTTAGGAAAATTCCCTAGAGCAAATATATGTATGGAAACATATATTATGAAACGTGAAGATTTTGTAGAATGTATATATAATATTGTAAATAAAGGGAATTATTGTTATTTAGAAGAGTTCATTGTTGAAGAAGCAGAAAATATGAAAATAGGAGCTTATGAGTATACAGGATATTTGAAATGTGTAAATTCTGTTGAATCATATTTTCAAATGAGCAAAGATTTATTAGAAATAGAAGTGGCTGATGAATTACTGTATTCTGAAAGAAAAATATTTACTAAAGAAAAGAATGAGTCACCTACAATTTACACAGATAGTGCAAAGGTAGAAAATAGTTTTATAGCATCAGGTTGCTTAATAGAAGGTACTGTAAAAGATAGCATTATATTTAGAAAAGTTAATGTTGAAAAAGGAACAGTTATAGAAAACTCAATAGTAATGCAAAATTGTGTAATAAAGTCAAATGCAAAACTATATAATGCAATACTAGATAAAAATACAAGTGTATCAAAAGGAAAAGAGTTAAAAGGAGATGAAAAATATCCTATTGTAGTAGAAAAAAATACGAATATATAAAAATATTTTTTAGAAGGGGGAATAGCTAGTGAAGGTTTTTTATGTAACAGCAGAGTGTTGGCCCTTTGCTAAAACTGGAGGATTAGGAGATGTATCTTATGCATTGCCTAAAGAATTAAAAAAAGAAGGTGTAGATGTAAGGGTAATAATGCCTAAATATTCAACTATACCAAGTTATTTAAAAGATCAATTAAAAGAAATAGCCGTTTTTAGTGTACGCGTTGGATGGAGAAATCAATATTGTGGTCTTTTAGAAATGGAACTAGATGGTGTTAAATTTTATTTTATAGACAATGAATTTTATTTTAGAAGAGAAGATGAGAGAAAGAGTATTTATGGGTATGGAGATGATGCAGAAAGATATACATTCTTTACAGATGCTGTCTTAGAAGCTATAAGTAGAATTGACTTTTATCCAGATGTAATACATATAAATGATTGGCACACAGGTATGTTACCATTAATTTTAAAAGAGAGATATGCAACCCTTGAGGGGTATAAAAATATAAAAACTATGTATACTATACATAATCTACAATATCAAGGTGTATTTGATAAGTATGTCTTAAATGATATATTAGATTTACCTGAAAAATATTTTGATAATGGAGATATAGAGTATTATGGTTCAATAAATTTTATGAAAGCTGGAATAAATTTTGCAGATAAAGTTATAACTGTTAGTCCTACTTATGCAAATGAGATACAAACATCTTTTTATGGAGAACAATTAGATGGTTTACTTAGAAAGGAATCAGGCAAATTAAAAGGGATATTAAATGGCATAGATTATGACCTGAATAACCCTGAGAAAGATAAGGATATATTTGTCAATTACAATGTAAATTCTATTGAGAAAAAATTGGAAAATAAATTAAGATTACAAGATATATTAGGATTAAAAAAGGATTCATCTATTCCATTAATAGGGATAGTTTCAAGACTAGTTTCTCAAAAAGGATTTGATTTAATAGCCTATATGATGCCTGAGCTTATGAGGGAAAATTTACAAATTGTCATTTTAGGAACTGGGGAACATCAATATCAATCAATGTTTAATTATTATGATTCTAATTTTTCAGATAAAGTATCTGCTAGAATTACATTCAATGCATCGTTGGCTCAACAAATTTATGCTGCAAGTGATATATTCTTGATGCCATCACTATTTGAACCTTGTGGTATAGGTCAAATGCTAGCTATGAGATATGGTTCTTTACCAGTAGTTAGAGAAACTGGAGGACTTAAAGATACTGTAATACCTTACAATCAATTTACTGGAGAAGGTAATGGATTTAGTTTTAAAAATTACAATGCTCATGAGATGTTTTTCTGTTTGCAAAATGCAATTAAAGTTTTTAAAGATAAAGAAAAATGGATTAAAGTAGTTGAAAATGCAATGAATACTGATAATAGTTGGAAAAAATCAGCTAAGGAGTATATAGAAACATATAGAGACATATGTGATTAAAGGAGTGGTTTTTTTGGTAACAATAAGCAAAAAGAAATTCAAGCAAAAATTTGAAGTGAAAATGTATAGCTTATATGCACAGTCTATCAAGGAAGCTACTGATGAACAATTGTTAAATGTATTATGTAGTCTACTGAAAGATGAAATAGCAAAAAAATGGGTTGCTACGAAATTAGATAAGAAAAAAGAGGTTTATTATTTTAGTCTAGAGTTTTTAATAGGAAGACAATTAAAATCTAATTTACTAAATTTAAATATTGAAGAAGAAGTTAGAGAAGGATTACTAGAATTAGGAATTAACTTAGATGATTTAATCAAAGCTGAGGTAGACCCAGCTATAGGGAATGGTGGTCTTGGAAGATTAGCAGCATGTTTTTTAGATTCTATGGCATCTTTGAACATAAGTGGTCAAGGATATGGAATTAGATATAAATATGGTTTATTTGAACAAAAATTTGTAAATGGTTATCAGGTCGAAGTACCTGATAACTGGCTTACAGAAGGACGTTATGCATGGGAAACTGTAAGACCAAATGAAGCGACGATGGTAAAGTTTGGTGGAGAAGTAGAGTTGATTAAGGAGGGAAACCATTTAAAAGTAGTCCATAAAAACTATCTTCCTGTAATGGCAATGCCTTATGATATACCAATAATCGGATACCAGAATCAGTGTATCAATACTTTAAGATTATTTAAAAGTGAGATACCAAAAAGAGACTTTGGAGAACTTACTTCAAATGCTCTAAATTATTCAGGAAGTTATGAAGAGGCCCTAAAACACAAGTACTATACTGAAGAAATTTCACAGGTGTTGTATCCTGATGATTCAAATTATGCAGGAAAATTATTGAGACTGAAGCAAGAGTATTTCTTTGTAAGTGCAGGTGTACAAGATATAATAAGGAAGTATAAAAAGAATAAACTAAACATCAGTAATTTATTTGATAAGGTGGCAATTCATATAAATGATACACATCCTACCTTGTGTATACCAGAACTTATGAGAATTTTACTTGATGAAGAAGGCTTATCTTGGGATGAAGCATGGCAGATAACTAAAAAAACAGTATCTTATACTAATCATACTATAATGTCAGAAGCAATGGAAAAGTGGCCTGTAAGTATGATAAAAGAGTTATTACCAAGAATTTATATGATAATAGAAGAAATAAACAGAAGGTATGTAGAAGAATTAAATAATAAAGGATATGACCAAGATAAAATAAGAAGAATGAGTATAATAGACTGGGACAACATAAATATGGCAAATTTATGTATTGTAACAAGTCACAGTGTAAATGGAGTTGCTAAGCTTCATACTCAAATTCTTGAAACAGAAGTTTTAAAAGATTTTTATCAAGACGAACCAAATAAATTTAACAATAAAACTAATGGAATTGCACATAGAAGATGGCTTATAAGTTCAAATCCGCAACTTAGCAATTTAATAACAGATTTAATTGGTGATTCATGGAAAACAGATACTTTACAGCTAAAGAATATTGAAAAATTTAAAAATGATTCTTCTGTTTTAAAAAGACTTGATGATATAAAATACAATAATAAAGTAAATTTAGCAAATTTTATAAATGATAAATACGATTTAAATATCGACCCTAATTCTATATTTGATGTTCAGGTTAAGAGGTTGCATGCTTATAAAAGGCAGCTATTGAATATTTTTAATGTACTCCATATGTATCATGAATTACTTGACAATCCTAATTTAAATATTGACCCAAGAACTTTTATATTTGGAGCAAAAGCTGCACCAGGATATTATTTAGCCAAGTGCATAATTAAATTTATAAATTCAGTTGCAAGTACTATAAATAATGATGTTAGAGTAAAGGACAAGTTAAAAGTCGTATTTATAGAGAACTATGGTGTATCATTAGCAGAGATAATAATACCAGCAGCAAATGTGAGTGAACAAATTTCAACGACAACAAAAGAAGCATCAGGAACAAGTAATATGAAGTTTATGATGAATGGTGCTATAACTTTAGCAACATTAGATGGTGCAAATGTAGAAATATGTGAACAAGTAGGAAAAGAAAATATGTTTTTATTTGGACTTAGTGCAGAGCAAGTACTTAATTATAATAAGTTTGGTGGATATTCTTCACTTGATTTGTATCATTCTAACATGGATATAAAAAGAGTAGTAGATGACTTAATAAATGGATTTATTCCTAACCTAGGTGAAGAAGGTAGAAGTATTTATAATTCACTTACCACTTACAATGATGAATACTTTGTATTGAGGGATTTTGAAAATTATGGGCAAGCTCAAGCAAATATAAACAAACTATATCGTGATAAAGAAAAATGGAATACAATGTCTTTGGTTAATATAGCTAATTCAGGATTTTTTTCTTCTGATAGAACAATTTCTGAATATGCAAAAGACATTTGGTTTAAAAGGGTGTGATTATAAATGCAAAACATAATAGAATATAACTCTTGGGATAAAAATTTTAAGGCTCCGTTTGGAGCTTTAAAATTTGATGAAGAATTGATGATTAATGTCAAAGTAAATGAAGGATATAATGTTGAGTCTATTTCCCTAGAAATAAACAAAGAAGATGAATCAAAAACAATAATTTTAAATGAAGAATTAAACAATAATACACTTAGAAAGTATTTTTATTGTAAGGTTGGAAAATTTGATATAACTGGTGTTTATTTTTATTATTTTAAAGTGATTGCTGAAATAAATGGTGAGAAAAAGACTGTATTCTATGGAAAGAATAGAGAAAATGGATACACTTGTGAATATAATTATAATGATATCAATAAATATCAAATTACTGTTTATAGAGACTTTAAAGTGCCAAACTGGTACAAAGAAGGAGTACTTTACCATATATTTGTAGATAGATTTAACAATGGAAATCGTAATGGGAAGGTTGATAATCCTAAAAAAAACAGCTTTATATATGGCAATTGGGACGATATACCTATGTACATAAAGGACAATAGAGGGGATATTATAAGATGGGATTTTCATGGTGGAAATTTAAGGGGAATAATTAATAAACTTGGGTATCTAAAAAAATTAGGAGTGAGTATATTATATCTGAGTCCTATATTTGAAGCTTCTAGTAATCACAAGTATGACACAGGAAATTATAAAAAGATTGACCCTATGTTTGGAGATGAAGATACATTTAAAGAATTAATTGATAAAGCAAAAGAAAAAGATATATCAATAGTACTTGATGGTGTTTTTAGTCACACTGGAGCAGATAGTAAGTATTTTAATATGTATGGAAATTATGATAGTTTAGGTGCATATCAATCAAAAGAATCACCATATTATTCATGGTATGTGTTTGAAGAATTTCCTCATAAATATAAAAGTTGGTGGGATATAAAGACCTTGCCAAATACAAATGAATTAGAAAAAAGCTATATGGATTATATAATATATGACAAGGATAGTGTCATAAACAAATGGATGAATATGGGGATTAAAGGATGGCGATTGGATGTTGCAGATGAACTGCCAACTGAGTTTATAAGAGAGCTGAGAAAGGAACTAAAAGAAGCTGATAATGACTCTATACTTATAGGGGAAGTATGGGAAGATGCCTCAAATAAGATTAGTTATGGTCAAAGGAGAAGCTATTTATTAGGTGAAGAATTAGATTCTGTTATGGGATATCCATTTAGAAATAATATGTTTTCATTTTTAAAAGGAGAAATTAATTCATATGAACTTAGCAATAAATATATGCAAATTAAAGAAAATTATCCAGAAGAATCATTTAAGTCTAATTTAAATTTAATTGGAACACATGATGTCACAAGAGCTAAAACTGAATTAAATAATGATATAGATTTGATGAAACTTGCTGTAGCTACGCAGATGACCTTTGAAGGAGTACCATATATATACTATGGAGATGAGGCAGGTCTTTGTGGAGATGTAGACCCAGACAATAGAAGAACATATCCATGGAAAAATGAAGATGAAGATATGTTAAATTTTTATAAAAATATTATAAAAATCAGAAATAAAAATAAAATTTTAAGTTCTGGAGAAACAGAATTCATATATACTAAAAATGACAATGTGTTTGCATTTATAAGATTTAATGAATATAATGATAGGATACTGATTTTAATAAATAGAAGTAACAATCCTGAAAATATATCATTAAATATAGAAGGTAACTTTATAGAGGAAATACCTATAAAGTATAATCTTAAAAATATAAATAAAAATATACAGATAGAAAACAATGAATTAAAAATCCATATGGATTCTAAATCATTTATTATTTTTAGTGTATTTTAAGTATAATAATTTAAGTTAAAAATAAAAATGTAGCAAAAATTTTGATTTATCAAAGGTTTTGCTACATTTTTGTTTTAAATTATCATAAAAATTTTAGTATTTCAAAATATACAAAGAAGTGTAAAAAATATAGAAGTTATGATATTATATAGATAAGTAAGATAAAACAAAACCTCTCTACTGAAGTTGTAGGGAGATTTAACTTTTATAATCTTAATATGGAGGAGTGTCTTATGAAAGTAGATCCACTTACAACTCAAGTCTATGACTATATATCAAAAAAAATCCAAAATGGAGAGTATGAAGCTAATCAGAGAATTACTGAATCTGAAATTTGTAACTCTATTGGAGTTAGTAGAACACCAGCAAGGGAAGCACTAACGAGGTTGGCAGGTGAAAATTTACTAGAAAAGATACCTAATAAGGGATTTGTGGTAAAAGAGTTTCAGGAAAAGGAAAAACTAGACACATACTCTGTAATTGGTATGTTAGATGCGTTAGCAGGCTCTTCATCTTTAGAAAATTTAACTGAATCAGATTTAATAAAAATGGACGAGTTAACAGAAATGATGGCTATCTCTATAAAGTATAAAAATTACAATAACTACTTAAAACTAAGCAATGAATTTCACGATATATACATAGCAAAATCAGATAATCAGGTGTTAATAAATATGTTGAACTCTCTTAGATATAATTTTATGTCAAAGTCATATACTAGCGACAATGAAGAAGAATTGTATAAAATGCTAACTTACAGCAATAATCAACATATTGAGGCAGTGAAGTTTATGAGAGCAAAGGATTCAGAAAATGTTGAAGCAATTTTAAGAAAACATTGGAAAACGATACCTATAGCAGAGATGGAATAAGAGAAGCTTTTAAAAGCTTCTCTTATTTTTTTATAATTCTATCATTATTTTATTATTTTTAATATATAAATATCAATATAAAATTAATTAAAAATACAATTAATTTTATATTGATATTTATAGGTTAATGTAGTACTATTTTAATGCAAAATATAAAGGGAGGGGATAATATAAAAACATATTTTTCAATAGGAGAAGTGTCTAGACTTTTTGATTTATCAATAAAAACTCTAAGATACTACGATAAAGTAGGTATATTAAAACCAGCATATGTAAATCAAGAAAATAAATATAGGTATTATTCAAGAGAACAATTTATGAGTATAGATGTAATTAAGTACTGTAAGATTATGGGGATGGCTCTTGAAGATATAAAAAAATTAATTGATTCAGACAGTTCAATTGATTCTATGATGAATACAATTGATAGACAAAATAAAATGATAGAAAATAAAATAAAAGAACTATCAGATGTGAAAAATTATCTAAATGATATAGAATTTAAAGTAAATGAATTGTTAAAATATGATTTAAATAATGTATTTATAAAATACAATAAAGAAAGAAAAGTAAATGTATATAAATGTAATTCAAAGGATGAAGTGGAACTTGAGATGTATCTGAGACATATTATTTTACACATTCAAGATAAGTATAATGATGTATATCCTATAATCTCAGGTAGTATTTCATATGAGAAAGTAATCAAAGAAGGTAAAGCATTATTATATGATGATATAGTAGATTTTAAAGAAAGAGAAGAATATGAGAATGAGCATATTTTACCAGCAGGTGAATATTTAACAATTATATATGATGATAATTGGAATAATGCCTATGATTATTATCAAAAAATAATAGATTATGCAAAGAATAATAATATAGAACTTGTTGGAAATTTTAATGAAATATGGATGCTTTCCAGAGTAGATTCAGATACAAAAGAAAAGACATTGGTTCAATTAGAAATAAGAAAAAAATAGTATACAAAAAAACTTGACTCTACCCTCAGAGGATAGATTAGTATTTTATATAGTGAAATAATATTTATTATAATAATCTATGGGAGGGAGATTTTTAATGGCAAAAAAATTTTTAGAGTATGCTATACCATCAGCTCTTGCTATGTTTGTATCATCATTTAATACAATATTAGATGGAATATTTTTGGGAAAAGGACTAGGCGATTCAGCACTTACAGCTGTTAGTATAGTAATGCCTCTTGTAATGGTATTTTTAGGATTATCCAGTTTAATGGCAGTTGGAGGAGGAGTACTAGTTTCCAAAAAATTTGGTTCTAGAGATGATGAAAGGGCTGTAAATATATTTAGACAAGTGATAAAAATCTTAATAATAGGTAGTTTATCTCTTACAATAATTTGTATACTTTTTTCAGAGCATATAGTTAGAATTATGGGAGCAACAGAAAATTTAGTAGGATTATCTTCTGAATATTTAACATTTTATGCTATTTTCTGTCTACCAAATTTGCTAGGTCTTGTTTTTTGTAGTTTTTTAAGAAATGATGGAAGACCAAAACTTGCTATGATAGCTACTGTGTCAGGAACAATATTTCATATAACTTTAAATTATCTATTTATATTTAAGCTTGGATTTGGTGTAAAAAGTGCAGCAATTGCAAGTGGCTTAGGTCAACTATCCACACTTTTAATAATGTTACCTCATTTTATGTTTAAAAAAGGTAAGTTATCTTTTGGTTCAGCAAAGATAGAAAAGGATGTTTTAAAAGAATTATTTAATATAGGATTTCCCTCATTCTTTGCAGAGAGTGCTTTTTCAATAATTATACTTGCACATAATATAGTTTTGACAAGAGTTGTTGGAGATGTAGGTCTTTCTGCTTATGCTGTAGTAAACTATGTAACTACTAATATTTATAATCTCTTAATGGGTATAACTTTAGGTGTTCAACCACTTATAAGCTATAATTTTGGTTCTAAAGAAAGTAAAAAAATGTTAGGCTATTATAATATGGCAACAAAAATGAGTTTCTTTGTATCTATAATGTTTACAGTAATATGTTTTTTATTTGGAAAAGAAATTATAAAAATATTTACAAGTGATAGAGAAATTATTTTAATGGCCTATGTTGCACTTAATATGGCTAATTTAGCCTATCTTATGATTGGGAAGAATTTGACAACTATGATGTATTATCAGGCGATAGAAATGCCAGTACATTCTAATATTATAGGCGTTTTACGTTCAATCCTACTGTTGCCAATTATACTACTTGTTTTTTCTAAGTTATTTGGAGTAAATGGAATATGGGTAAGTATGGCTGTTTCAGAACTTTTAACAGTTATAATTATGAGTAAAGTAGCAAATATAAAGGAATGTACAAAAAATGCTATAAGTCTATAATGTTATGATACTATAAATCTAGAGTAGTGAATTTATTTACTACTCTATTTTTGTTTGCATAAATAGAATTTATTCTATAGTATTAGATTAAATTTTAATAATTTTTATAAAAAATTTAAATCTACAAATATGAAAATTATTTAGTTACACTAAACTATGGATTTTAATATATAAAATAAAAATAGTATAAAAGTTTAGTAATAGAATACATACTAATTAAAAATATTAAACTTAAAGCGTTAGTAAAACTTGAAAAAAATAAAAATAAGAAATTGACTAAAAATAAGAAAGTTTACAAATACTAATTTTAAAAAAAATTAATATAAACAATAAAAAATATAAAAGTTTATAAATATTGATAACACTAAGGTATAGGTTTTTGATATGAAATAAAAAAATACTTGTAAAAATACTTGTTTGTTAATATAATAAATATCATGAGTTTAATAAAAGTAAAAATAAAAAATAGAAATAATAAATAAAAACAATGAAAATATTAGAATATAGAGAGGGGATGAATTTAAAGTCATGGACAGTGAGTTCGCAAATGCAGTTGAATTGAGCTATGAATGTGCTCCATTATTGGAATCATTAAAAGAATATTCAAAAAGAGATATAGCTTGCTTTGATGTACCTGGACATGTGAAAAATAGAGGTGTAGATATATTAAATAAATATCTAGGTGAAAATCTCATGAAAATGGATATAAACTCATCACCCACTATGGATAATGTATCTAATCCAACTGGAGTCATAAAAAATGCACAAGATTTATTAGCACAGGCTTATATGGCTGATGAAGCATTCTTTATAACTAATGGTACTACACAAGCAATACATGCAATGATTTTAAGTGTAATAAATCCAGGAGAAAAAGTATTGCTACCAAGAAATATTCATAAGTCAGTAATAAATGCTTTAATACTTTGTGGAGGAATACCAATATTTATACAACCAGAATTTGATGAGCAATTAGGTATAAGTTTAAATATTACTATTGAGAAAGTTAAAGAGGAAATAGAGAAAAACTGCGATATAAAAGCTTTATTTTTACTTAATCCAACTTATTATGGTGCTTGTGCAGACCTTGAGAGCATCATAGAATTATGTCATAAAAATAATCTTTTAGTATTAGTAGATGAAGCTCATGGTGCTCATTTTCCATTTCATTTAGATTTACCTCCTTCTGCAATAAGTTTAGGAGCAGATATGGTGGCTGTAAGTATACATAAAACTGGAGGAGCATTGACACAATCTTCAGCACTTTTATTGAATAGAGAAAATATAAGAGTTGAAAAAGTACTTCAGTCAATCAACATGTTACAGTCTACATCTGCATCTTATTTACTTATGGCAAGTATAGATGGAGCAAGAGTTAACCTAGTTGAAAATGGAGAAGAACAATTATCAAAAGCATTAAATTTATCTAGATATGCAAAAGCTAGATTAAATAAAATAGATGGAATAGATGTTTTGTCTACCGAAATATTAAAAAGAAAAGGTGTTAAATTTATAGATGAAACTAAATTATGTATAAATGTAAAAGGGTTAAATTTAACTGGTTTTGAAGTGTATGATTTGTTGTATAAAAAGTTTTCAATTCAAGTAGAACTAGGCGATTTGTACAATATCTTGGCACTTGTGTCTATTGGAACCAACAAATCAGATATTGACAGATTGGTTAAGGCTCTTTCTATAATTGAAAAAAATTATAGAAAAGAAACCAAGTTAAATGAGTTTAATATGATTCAAATAAATCCAACTATTGAGCTTAATCCGCGAGAAGCTTTTTATGCATCTAAAGAAAGCATAGATATTAAGTCATGCATAGGTAGAATTTGTGGAGAATCAATAATGGCATACCCACCAGGCATACCAATTGTTACTCCAGGAGAATTAATAACAAAAGAAATTATGGAGTATATTGTTTTTTTAAAAAAGAGTAATGCATATTTGACTGATATGCAAGATAAAAACTTAGATACAATACTCGTTATAAAATAAATTGTGTTATTGGATAAATACAATAGTACATATAAATATGTAAAAGGAGTTGGGATTGAAATGAAATTTGAAACACTAGGAAGACATATACTAGTAGAATACTATAACTGTGATGAGAGTATACTTAAAGACCCACATCTTATAGAAAATTTTATGAATGATTCAGCATTAAACGCAAAGGCTACAATTGTTGATTCTGTATTTCACCATTTTAATCCTTGGGGGGTTTCAGGTGCTGTAATAATTGCTGAATCTCATTTGACAATACATACTTGGCCTGAATATGGTTATGCAGCGGCGGATTTTTTCACTTGTGGTGATATAGACCCATGGAAAAGTTTTGAATTATTGGAACAGCTTCTAAAATCAGAAAGAAGTGAGTCCACAGAAATTCCAAGAGGATTGACAACAAAAATAAAAAAATATTCAAAAAAAGATTTAGGTAAAATCACTCATAAACCTGAAGCAGTATAAACGTAAAATAGATAAATGAAAGTGAGGATTATTATATGGAACTTTGGTATACAGAGGAATGGACAAAAAATGTAAGATTTTCTATAAAAGTAGATAGACATTTGTTTGAAGGAAAATCTGAATTTCAAAGAATAGATGTGTTTGATAGTGAGGAATTTGGTAAGTTTCTGACAATAGATGGTTTAATGATGGTGACATATAAAGATGAGTTTATATATCATGACATGATAACTCATGTTCCTATGGCTACAAATCTAAATATTAAAAAAGTCTTAGTTATAGGTGGTGGAGATGGTGGTACAGTAAGAGAGTTAAGTCGTTATCCTAAAATAGAAAAAATTGATATGGTTGAAATAGATAAAATGGTTGTGGATGTGTCTAAAGAGTATATAGATATATGTTCATGTAAATTAGATGATGAAAGAGTAAATTTATATTTTGAAGATGGAGTTAAATTTGTTAAGGAAGCTTATGACAAATCTTATGACCTGATAATAGTAGATTCAACTGACCCAATAGGACCAGGAGAAGGACTTTTTTCAAATGCTTTTTATAGAGATTGTTATAGAATACTAACTGATGATGGAATTTTAGTAAATCAAAGTGAAAGTCCTTATTTTGAGTTTAATGCTAAGGAAATGAAAAGAGCCAACGATAAGTTAAAAGGGATATTTCCAATAGCTAAAGTTTATCAAGCACATATACCAACATATCCATCTGGACACTGGTTATTTGGCTTTGCTTCAAAAAAACTAGACCCAATAAAGAATCAAGATAGAGATGGCTGGGAAAAATTAAATTTAAAAACGAAGTATTATAATAGTGATATCCATTTAGGTTCATTTATGTTACCTCAATATGTAAAGGAGATGCTAAATGAAGAGTAATTTCTATCATATAAATACATTTATGGGTATGGATAAAAGTTATGAAGAATCAAATCTGATAGTGTTTGGAGTAGGGTTTGATGGAACTACTTCAAATAGACCTGGAGCTAGATTTGCAAGTAGCTCAATGAGAAAAGAATTTTATGGTCTTGAGACATATAGTCCTTTTTTAGACTTGGATTTAGAAGATTATAATATATGTGATTGTGGAGATTTGGAAATTAGTGTTGGAGATACAGAACAAGTTTTGAAAGAAATATATGATGAAACTGCTAGTATAGTTGAAGATTTAAAGATTCCATTTATGATTGGTGGAGAACATCTAGTTACTTTACCAGCCTTTAAAGCAGTTTATGAGAAGTATAATGATGTGTATGTAATTCATTTTGATGCTCACACAGATTTAAGAGAAGAATATAATAACAGTAAAAATTCTCATGCAACAGTAATTAAAAGAGTATGGGATATTGTTGGAGATGATAAAATATTTCAATTTGGAATAAGGTCTGGAACAAGAGAAGAATTTAAGTTTGCAATAGAACAAAAACATACCTATATGGAAGTCGGTGGAATAAATACATTTGAAAAGATAATTAATAAATTGAATGGGAAAAATGTTTATTTAACTATAGATTTAGATGTGTTGGATGCATCTGTATTTCCAGGAACAGGCACGCCAGAACCTGGTGGTATAAATTATAGAGAATTTCAAGATGTTTTTAAGATTATAAAAAAATCTAATATAAATATAGTTGGTTGTGATATTGTAGAGCTTAGCCCTGATTATGATACGACAGGAGTATCAACAGTTATAGCATGCAAAGTATTGAGAGAATTATGTTTAATAATATCAAGTAAATTTAGGTAGAGAAGTCTGTATAAATAATATACTATAAAATAAAGAAGTTACTTTAAATAAGTTGTTTTAAGCTTAGCACTTTTTTAAGGTAACTTCTTTATTTTTTAAACAATAAATTTAAACAATAAAAAAGAGCCTTATGTAGCTCCTTTTTCTAAAATATATATATTTAAATTAAATAATTATATTCTATTTACGTTTTCAGCTTGAGGTCCTCTATTACCTTGAGTTATATCAAAGCTAACCTTTTCGCCTTCTTCTAAAGTTTTGTATCCATCAGTTTGTATAGCTGAGAAATGTACAAAAACATCGTCTTCTCCTTCTACTGATATGAATCCAAATCCTTTTTCACTATTAAACCATTTTACTATTCCGTTTTTCATTATAAAAAAACCTCCGCTTTATTAAAAAATACAAACTAAATAAATTAAGTCTGTTCTATTAATATAGCATAAATTTTAAAAAAAAGCAATTGAAATTTTAAAAAAAGTTAATCAATTTTATAATTTAAAAAAATTTATTAAAAAATATATTAATAATGAAAGAAAATAAAATAGAAATCTGAGAGAGTCTGGTAAATTTAATATCAAAAAATGTAATATATAAATTGAAAAATAAAAAATAAAATTTAAAAAAATAATAAAAAATATTATAAAATAGGTTAAAAATAAAATTTAAAAATAGTGAAATTTCAGAAATATCACTATTATTATATAATAAAATAAAAAAACAATATATGAATTCGATAAAATAAAAATTAAATATATAATATTTTACATATATATTAATAAAAGGAAATATTATGCTATAATAATACCGTATAAAATTATTTACGGGGGTGGTATTAACATGTTTCAATTTGAAACACAAATACACAAATTAAGACATGATGTTTTAACTGCAATAGCTAGGCTTGGAAAAGAAGATAACCTTACAAGAGAAGCAATGGATAATATTCAATATGAAATAATAAAAGGCGAGAAACCTACATACAGATGTTGTGTTTATAAAGAAAGAGCTATAATATCTGAAAGAGTAAATGTAAGTATGGGACTATTGCCAGGTCAAGATAAAATAGATTTAGATACAATGGATGTAGGAGAAGATGAACAAATAATATATATTTTAGAAGCAGCATGTGATAGTTGCCCAATAAATGAATTTACAGTAACTGATATCTGTAGAGGTTGTTTAGCACATAGATGTAAAGAAGCTTGTAAATTTGGGGCTATTACACATGTTGGAGGAATGGCTTATATAAATCATGAATTATGTAAGGCTTGTGGAATGTGTAAAAAAGCTTGTCAGTATGATGCCATCTCAGAGGTTGTAAGACCATGTAAGAGCGTATGTCCAACTAATGCTTTAGGGTTTGATAGAGAAAATATGAAAGCTATGATACATGAAGATAAATGTTTAAACTGTGGTGCTTGTATGTCAGCATGCCCATTTGGAGCGATATCTGATAAGAGTTTGATAGCTCCAGTAGCTAGAAAATTAGTACAAAAAGAAAAAATGTACGCAGTAGTAGCTCCAGCTATAACAGGTCAAGTTGAAGCAAATGTTACATATGGTCAAATAAAAAATGCTATAAAATCATTAGGTTTTGTCGATGTACTAGAGGCAGCTTGTGGAGCAGATGCAGTTACAGTTCATGAAAGTTTAGAGTTTGCTGAAAGAATGGAAAAAGGAGACACTTTTATGACAAACTCTTGTTGCCCAGGATTTGTTGGTTACATAGAAAAGACATTCCCAGACCTTGTAGGAAAAATATCTTCTACTGTATCTCCTATGATAGCTAGTGGAAGATTTATAAAAAATTATGAACCTGATGCAAAAGTAGTATTTATAGGTCCTTGTACAGCTAAAAAGAATGAAGCAGCTAAAAAGGAATTAAAAGGAGCTGTTGACTATGTACTAACTTTTGAAGAAATAATGGCACTATTTGAAGCCTTTGATATAGACTTAGCTAAGTGTTCAAATGAAGATATAGATGATGCATCAATATTTGGAAGAGGCTTTGGTGCTGCTGGCGGACTTACAAAAGCTATAGAAAATTATCTTGCTGAAAAAGGTATTGGAGTTAATTTCGAACCTGTAAAAATTTCTGGTTCAAGAGAGATTAAGAAGACAATTACTATGGCTAATTTAGGGAAATTAGAAGGAAACTTTATAGAAGGTATGATGTGCGAAGGTGGATGTATTAATGGTTCTGGTAAGTTCTTACTAGGAGCAAAAGCTAAAGCTACATTTGATAGAAAAAATTCTCAATCAACTAAGAAAAGTGTTTTAGCAAATACAAAAATAAAAGATTTTAGTGATATAAATCTAGAAAAATAAATCTATAGATAATCATAAAAAATATAGATGGAGAATAGAGTTGTTCTAAGTTGTAATTTAACATTAGGATAACTCTATTTTTATTTAGATTTATATCAAGATGTTTAAGTACTTAAAATAAAAATTAGATATATAATATTTTGTATATAACTTAACAAAAACTATGCCTGTGTTATAATAATTTATGGAAATAAATAAAAAATACAATATACATAATAGTATAAATATAGGTGAAATAGGTGATTTATAGGGAGGAGTACTTATGTTTGAGTTCGAAACACAGCTAAAAAGATTAAAACATGAAGTTTTAACAGTTGTAGCAAAGTTATCAATTGAAGAAAATTTAACAAAAGAAAATATAGAAAAAATTCCATATGAAATAATTAAAGGAGAGAAAGCAAGATATAGATGTTGCGTTTATAAAGAGAGAGAGGTAGTTCTTGAACGAGCACAGCTTGCACTGAGTTTGACACCAAATGCTAAATATGAAAATATAAATCCAGATTCAGTAAATTTAGGTTCTAATGAGCAAATTATGTATATAGTAGAAGCTGCATGTGATAGATGTCCAATAAATGAATTTACAGTAACAGAACTTTGTAGAGGGTGTTTGGCACATAGATGTAAAGAAGCTTGTAAGTTTGGAGCAATTTCTTATATAAATGGAAGAGCTTATATAAACCATGATTTATGCAAAGCTTGTGGAATGTGTAAAAGTTCATGTCAATATGATGCTATCTCAGAAGTTGTAAGACCATGTAAAAGTGTATGCCCAACTGGGGCGTTAGATTTTAACAGGGATACTATGAAGGCTATGATACATGAAGATAATTGTATAAATTGTGGTGCATGCATGTCAGCCTGTCCATTTGGAGCAATATGTGACAAGAGTTTGATAGCACCAGTTGCAAAAAAACTTGCAAGAAAAGAAAATATGTATGCTATAGTAGCTCCAGCAATAACAGGTCAAATTGATAGTAATATTACATATGGACAATTAAAAAATGCTGTAAAATCACTAGGATTTATAGATATGATAGAAGCTTCTTGTGGAGCAGATGCAGTTACAGTTCATGAAAGTAATGAATTTATTGAAAGAATAAAATCTGGAGATAAGTATATGACCAATTCATGTTGTCCTGGCTTCTTTAAGTATATAGAGAAGATGTTCCCAGATGAAGTTGATAAAATATCTTCTACAGTATCACCTATGGTAGCCACAGGAAGATTCGTAAAAAAATTTGATTCTGATGCTAAGGTAGTATTTATAGGTCCATGTACTGCAAAAAAGAGTGAGGCAACTGAGGAATGTTTAAAAGATGCAGTAGATTATGTACTTACTTTTGAAGAATTAATGGCATTATTTGAAGCTTTTAATGTAGATTTGTCAAAATGCTCAAATGATGATATAAATGATGGTTCAATTTTTGGAAGAGGATTTGGAGCATCTGGTGGGCTCACAAAATCAATACAAAATTATATTGCTGAAAAAGGTATCAGTTTTGATTTTGAGACTATAAAAGTTTCTGGACCAAGACAAATTAAGAAAACAATGACAATGGCTAAATTAGGTAGATTAGAAGGTAATTTTATAGAAGGAATGATGTGCGAAGAAGGCTGTATTAATGGAGCTGGTAAGTTCTTATCAGGTGCAAAAGCTAAAAATACTTTTGATAGAAAAAATGGACAGTCAACTAAGAAGAGTGTTTTATCTAATGATAAAATAAAAGAGTTTGAAGATTTAAATTTAGAAAGATAGTATTAATTAATATTTTAAAAAATACTTAGTTACAATTATAAAACTAAACTATTTGTTATATTTAATGCCACAAATATGCCTAGAATTTGCCCTTTTTCTAGGTGTATTTTATTATGTCAGCATTGCTATACTATAAATATGTAATAAATAAAATTTATAGGAGCTTTTGGATGAAGAAAATAATATTAAAAGACATCATGTTTTTAATTACAACAGTATCTTTGATTGCAGTTCTATTGATTGTAGTAAATGTAACTGCTAATGGTAAGACAGAGTCAACAAGTAAATCTTATTTAGATAGTGAGAAAAATAGTATGAGTCAAAATAATATTCAAAATGATATAGGAAATACTGCATTTAAAACTACTATACTAAATACTGGAAAGTCAGATTGCATATTAATTGAGATAGGCAAAAAAGCCATAATGATTGATACAGGAGAAGATAAAGATGGTGAACAAATAGTTAATAAGTTAAAAGAAAAAGGAATAAATACACTTGATTATCTAATTTTAACTCATTTAGATAAAGACCATATAGGTGGAGTTGATAGTGTGTTGTCCAGTGTTAAAGTGAATAATTTAATACAAGCAAATTATAAAAAAGACAGTAAACAATATGATGAATATGTTAACTCACTTAAAAAAACTGGTATAGAGCCCATAATATTGAAAGAAAAAATGAATATTGTAGTTAATAATGCAAATATAAGCATACAACCAGCTTTAAAAAGTGAGTATGAGAGTTCAAACGATTACTCAATAATCACTAGTATAAATTATGGCACACACAATTTTTTATTTGCAGGAGATGCAGAAGAAGAACGTTTAGCTGAATTTATAAGTGAAAATACTTTAAAATACGATTTTGTGAAAATTCCTCATCATGGAAGGTATGATAAATTAAGTGAAGCATTTTTAAAATCTATTTCACCAAAATATGCTGCTATTACTTGCTCACAAAAAAAAGAACCTGATAAAGAAGTATTAGAAATATTAAAAAAATTAGATATAAAAACTTTTCTTACTTAATAATGGAGAGATAGTTATAGATAGTGATGGAAATAAATTAAGTGTAAGTCAATAGTGTTTTCTGAAAAATTGTATAAAAAAATTTAAAAAAATCATTAGCAAATATAAGACCTTAAACATAGTATATTTTAGGAGCTGAAACTCCACATACAAAATAACTAGGAGGTAACATATTATGTTGGATAGATTTTTTGGTGAAGGCGGATTTGGCGGATGTGCTTGGTGGATAATAATATTATTTTTCTTATTCTTAGCATTCCAAGACTGTTGGGCTGAGATGGACTTATGTGCATGGATACCTTTCTTAATATTATTATTAATACTTTGCGAATGTGGTGACGGTTTTGATGGAGGATGTGGATGCTAAAAAAATCAATTTAAATGATTTAAAAAAGCTTATGGTGGGTATAAACAAAATACCAAACCAATCACAATCTAGTGTTTGAAGGTAGTCGGAGATCCCCCGCTACCTTCTTTTTTTTATTATTTAAAATTTATTTATTCATCATTTTATTTACATACAATAATTTTTTCTATAAAGTTTGGTATAATTAAAAAGAAAATAAATTTTATTTATAGGAGATGTAAATATGGCTATAGTGGATAAGATTTTCAATGAGATAAAATTGATGGTTGCAAGATTCTTATTGGGGAAAAAATACAGTGAATATGAAGAGAAAGATTTAGTATATAATACTGAAGAAGAAGTTATATTAATAACCTTGAAAAGATTAGTTTTCCAGGGAAATGTGAATGAAGCAGAAGAAATTTTATTTGATAAAGCTAAAACTGTAAATAGTGAAAATATGCAGTATATAGCAATAGAATTTTATACTATGCTTATGGAAAAAACTGATGAAGAATTAGAGGCTATGAATTTTTCTAAACAAGAAGTTTATCAAGGGATAGAAGATATTAGGAAAGTTTTAAATTTAGAATAAAGCATGTATAAATATATTAAAATAAATTAATGTTAAGATGAGAATATTATATTTTATATATTTAAATATAATATTCTTATTTTATTAATAATATAAGTATATCTTATTTACCATAAAACTATCTTGAAAAAAATTAATCTTAAATGTATAATATTACTTTGAGTGAAAAAGTATTAACATTTTTTTATAAGATGTTTTACTAAAAAAATATATATAAATATACTGTTATCAAAAAGAAATTTAATTTAGTGAGGTGTTAAGATGAAAATAGGATTTGACCACAAAAAATATTTAGAAGAGCAGTCTAAATATATCTTAGAAAGAGTAAATAATTTTGACAAGCTTTATTTGGAGTTTGGAGGAAAATTAATGGGAGACCTTCATGCAAAAAGAGTACTTCCAGGGTTTGATGAAAATGCAAAGATAAAAGTATTACAACATATGAAAGAAAAAGTTGAAGTTGTAATTTGTGTGTATGCAGGAGATATAGAAAGAAATAAAATAAGAGGTGACTTTGGTATCACTTATGATATGGAAGTTTTAAGATTAATAGATGATTTAAGAGGTTATGAGCTAGATGTAAACAGTGTAGTAATCACTAGATTTGAGGGACAACCTGCAACGACTGTATTCATAAATAAGTTAGAGCGTAGAGGAATCAAAGTTTATAAACATTATCCAACAAAGGGATATCCTTCAGATGTTGAAACTATAGTTAGTGATGAAGGATATGGAGCAAATGATTATATAGAAACTACAAAGCCAATTGTAGTAGTAACAGCACCAGGACCTAATAGTGGAAAACTTGGTACTTGTTTAAGTCAGTTATACCATGAAAATAAAAGAGGAAATGTAGTTGGATATTCTAAATTTGAAACATTCCCAGTTTGGAATATACCTGTGAAACATCCTTTAAACATAGCTTATGAGGCAGCTACAGTAGATTTAAAAGACGTAAATATGATAGATTCATTCCATCTTGAAACGTATGGTGAAATGTCAGTAAACTATAATAGAGATTTAGAGTTATTCCCAGTGCTAAAAAAAATAATAGAAAAAATAACTGGAAAAGAATCAATTTTCCAATCTCCAACTGACATGGGTGTTAATAGAGTTGGTTTTGGAATAATAGATGATGAAGTAATAAGAAAAGCTTCTATAGAAGAAATTATAAGAAGATACTTTAAAACTGCTTGTGAGTATAAAAAGGGACAAGTTGATAAAGGTGCTTATGATAGAATGAAAATGATTATGGAAGAGCTTAATTTAAAGCCAGAAGATAGAAACGTTGTTTTACCTGCTAGAAATTACAGTAATAAGTTAAAAGAAAATGCTGATAAAAATGATACTTGTCCTGTAGTGGCACTAGAATTAGAAGATGGGACAATATTAACTGGTAAAGGTTCTGACTTAATGAATGGAACAGCAGCAGCAGTACTGAATGCAATTAAGCATTTAGCTAATATATCTGATGATATGCACTTAATATCACCTGTAATATTAGAGCCTATTATAAATTTAAAAACAAAAACTTTAGCAAGTAGAAATGTTTCACTTAGTTGTCAAGAGGTTTTAACTGCTCTTAGTATTTGTGCTGTAACTAATCCAACTGCACAATTTGCTATGGAAAAGTTAGCTTTATTAAAAGGGTGTCAAGCACATTCTACTACTATATTAAATAGAGATGATGAACAAACATTTAGAAAGCTTGGTATAGATGTAACTTGTGACCCAGAGTATCCTTCACAAAATCTTTACTATAGCTAAAAATATAATTATACAAAAAAATATGGGCTGTTTTAAAGTAATAGTTTGAGCAGTCCATTACAATTATAATAAAATCAGTAGACTGTCTTGTATAAGGCAGTCTTTTATTTTTAAAACATCCCATTTAAATTAATATATATACTGTTATCCATAAGGAATTTTAATTTAGTTCCTTGGAATACCTATTGTAAAGCTTTTACCTAGTTTTTGCAAGTGTTTTTTATGATTTTTTATAAATTGTATTGAATTAATTGATTATAAACTGTTTTAGTAAGAGAAAGTATTGACATATAAATAAAATAGATGAAAAAATAGCATAAAGAAACATAAGTTTGGTATAATTAAAACAGTGATGTAAATAAATTTAATCTAGTTATACTTTAAGGTGATAAGAATGGAATTTTATAGAAAAATAATTCATATAGATATGGATGCTTTTTATGCGTCTATAGAACAAAGAGACAATAAAAAATTAAAAGGTAGACCTGTGGTTGTTGGTGGAAATCCACAAAGCAGAGGAGTAGTTGCAACGTGTTCTTATGAGGCTAGAAAATTTGGCATACATTCAGCTATGCCATCCACTGTAGCTTACAATAGATGTCCATATGCAGTTTTTGTAAGACCTAGATTTGAGGTATATAAAAGTGTATCAAATCAAATAAGAAATATATTTTATAGATACACAGATTTAGTAGAGCCACTATCTTTAGATGAAGCATATTTAGATGTAACAAAAAATAAAAAGAATATTGATTCATCAATTGAAATAGCAAAGCAAATTAAAAGAGATATATTTAGGGAAGTTGGACTTACATCTTCAGCGGGTATCTCATATAATAAGTTTCTTGCTAAGATAGCATCAGACTTAAAAAAGCCTAATGGTTTGACTGTAATAAATGAAGAAAATGCTCAGGATTTTTTAGATAAATTGCCTGTAAATAAATTTTTTGGTGTTGGAAAAGTCACTTCAAATACTCTTAAAAATTTAGGGATAAAAACAGGATATGATTTAAGGTGTTTAGATTTATTTGAACTTGAGAACATATTTAAGAAAAAAGGATATGACTTATATAAATTTGCAAGGGGTATAGATGATAGACCAGTAGAGCCAAATAGAGTTAGAAAATCTGTTGGAGCAGAGACTACACTAAGTCATAACTTGGATATTGACGAAGAGGAAACACGTAATATCCTTGATGAACTTTGTGAGGAAGTGTGCCATAGATTAAAAAACTCTGAGAAATTTGGAAAGACGTTGACATTAAAAGTTAAGTATGAGGATTTTACACAGATAACTAGAAGTCTTAGTTTAGAACATTATATTGATGAATATAATGATATAAGAAATAGTGTTGACAATTTATTGAGAAATGTTGAAATGAATGGAAAACAAATTAGACTATTAGGAGTTACAATATCAAACTTAAGCGACAAAAAAGAAACTTACAAAGACATTACTTTATTTGAGTATATGGATAGTATTCAGTGATGACTATTTGTTTAAATGAATGAATTAACACTAGCCTTAATTATATATAATTAAGGCTAGTGTTGTATTGTTTTATTAAGATTTTTTTATTTTTTTTTATATCTTTTAAATTTGAGTATTGTATACAAATACTTGATATTTATAGTAATGTTTACTAATATGTATTAACCCAAAAGTCGTACTTTGTTTACATAAAGGGGATATTGTGATATAATTATAAAAACAACTTATTGCGTTGGCAAGGGTTGCTTGTCGAAAGAGGGGATGATAAATTATGATAGAGATAAGAAACGTAACCAAGAAAATGGGAAATAATGTAATATTAGATGATATTTCTCTAGCTGTCGAAACAGGCACATTGGTAGTTTTAATTGGCTCAAGTGGTTGTGGGAAAACTACTACTTTGAAGCTTATAAACAAATTAATAAAACCTACATCTGGTGAAATATATATTAATGGTAAACCAATTTCTCAAGAAAATGAAATAGAACTTAGAAGGAAAATAGGATATGTTATACAGAACACAGGTCTATTTCCTCATCTTACAATAAAAGAGAATATAGAGTTAATTCCACGTTTAAAAAAGGAAAAGTCAGTTGAAGAAATTGAGGCAAGAACTTTACAATTACTTGAAATGGTAGGTCTTGATAGTGATGATTTTTTAAATAAGTATCCTTCAGAGCTTAGTGGGGGTCAACAGCAAAGAATTGGTGTTGCAAGAGCCATTGCAACTGATGCTGAAATAATATTAATGGATGAGCCTTTTAGTGCTTTAGACCCAATAACAAGAACATCTTTACAAGAACAATTATTTTCTCTTCAAGATGAACTGAAAAAAACTATAATATTTGTAACTCATGATATGGATGAAGCTTTAAAGATAGCTGATAAGATTTGTATTATGAAAGATGGAAGAATAGCGCAGTATGATACTCCAGAGAACATACTTAGAAATCCAGCAAATGATTTTGTAAAAGACTTTATTGGAGAAGATAGAGTCTGGGATAATCCAGAATATATAAAAGCAAAAGATATTATGATAAAAAATCCTATTGCTGTTAATTCAACAAGAACTGTAACTCAAGGTATAGAAATTATGAGAACGAGTAAGGTTGATAGCTTACTAATCATAGATAGAGCTAGAACACTAAAAGGTATTGTCACTGTAAAAGATATGAAAGACCGTCATGATAAATCGACATTGCTTGGTGATATTATGTCAAGAGAGCCTTTGCATGTAAATGAAGGTGATAATTTAGTAGAAATACTAAATATAATGAACTGTAATTCAGTTGGATATATTCCAGTTGTTTCAAGTGAAAATAAATTAGTAGGACTGATTACTAGAAGTAGTTTACTTTCTGTTTTAAGTGAGCAATTCCTAGAGATGGAGGTGAGTGTCCTTGGATAATTTTTTTAATTTTATACTATTGCAAAAAGATAAGATTATAGAGCTTTTGATACAACATATGAGCTTAACTGTTACATCTATTTTGATAGCTATACTAGTGGGTGTTCCTCTAGGAATAATTATTTCAAGAATACCATCTCTTAGAAAAATTGTGCTTGGATTTGTAAACTTAGTTCAAGCAGTTCCATCAATGGCACTTTTGGGTCTTCTTGTACCAGTACTTGGTATAGGAAGCAAACCAGCAATATTTATGGTAGTAGTATATTCATTATTACCAATTGTAAAGAACACATATATAGGTATAACAAGTATTGACCCAGTAGTATTAGAATCGGCTAAAGGTATTGGTCTTACAAGAAATCAAACTTTATTTAAAATACAGTTTCCTTTAGCTTTGCCTATAATAATGGGTGGGGTTAGAATTTCTGCTGTTACAGCGGTTGGTCTTATGACTCTTGCAGCATTTATAGGTGCTGGTGGTCTGGGATATTTAGTATTTTCAGGTGTACAAACTGTAAATAACAATATGATTTTAGCAGGAGCAATTCCATCATGTATAATTGCATTGCTAGTTGATTATTTATTTAGTAAGATTGAAGTTGCAGTTACTCCAAAAGGCTTAAATCCAAAGGCTCCAAAGAAAAATTATATAGGGCTTAAAGTAGTATCTGCTATAATAATTATTGCAATGTTATTTGTTACTTTTGGTTCAAGTTTTTCAAGCAAAAAAGAGACAATAACTATAGGTTCAAAAGATTATACAGAACAACTTATTCTTGGTAATGTTTATGCTGAATTGATAGAGAAAAATACAGACCTTAATGTTAAAAAGAATTTAAATCTAGGTGGTTCATCTGTTGCATTTAATGCTATTAAATCTGGTGAACTTGATATGTATGTAGATTATACAGGTACACTTTTAGTAAATGTAATGAAGCATGCTCCAATTAAAGATGCTGATGAAGCATATAAAGTTGTTAAAGATACTATGGAAAAAGAGAATCAATTAACTTTACTTGACCCTATTGGATTTAACAATACTTATACATTAGCCATGATGCCTAAAACTGCTGAGAAATATGGAATAAACACTATTTCTGATTTAACTAAATATAGTAGTGACTTTACTTTCTCACCAACTTTAGAGTTTGAAAATAGAGAAGATGGTTTTGTAGGTATTTCTAGAGATTATGGTCTAAAATTCAAAGATATAAAAGCTATGAATGGAAGTTTAAGATATACAGCTTTAGATAATAATGAATCTCAAGTTGTAGATGCGTTTTTAACTGATGGTCTTATTAAGAAGTTTAATCTTAAGATATTAGAAGATGACAAAAACTTCTTTGTTCCATATTATGCGGCTCCATTAGTGAGACAAGATACTCTTAAGAAATATCCTGAGTTAGAAAAAGTGATGAATATTCTTTCAGGAAAAATAAATGAAGAAACTATGAGAGAACTTAACTATCAAGTTGATGAGCTTGGAAAATCACCAGAAGAGGTTGCTCATTCATTCTTAGTTAAAGAAGGTTTAGTATAGAAAATTAATAGTTTATATTATGAACTTAAGTTATAGATAGTATTTTAAATACTATTTATAACTTATTTTTTTGTATACAAAACCTATATTATGATTTTTAATTCATAATTAATTTTTAAATTGAATGAACAAGTACAACCAACTTTGAATATAAATATAGTAAGTGTGCATATATACAATTTGCTTTATCTAGTCAATTGATATTGATACATAGTCTTTTTTCGATTAAGTCGAAGGGAGGAGGTATACAGTTATGGATAATTATAAAAAAGTGAAGCAAGTGTTATGGATAATTTTATTTGCCAATTTTGCTGTAGCATTATTAAAAATAATTATTGGTAATAAAATTAAAAGTTATAGTATGACAGCAGATGGGTTTCATTCTCTGTCAGATGGAGCATCTAATATAGTAGGATTAATAGGTATTTTTTTTGCATCTAAACCAAAAGATAAAGATCATCCTTATGGGCATAAAAAATTTGAAATTATAACCAGTTTATTTATTAGTGGTATGCTATTTGTTATAGCAGTTAAGATAATTCTTAGTTCTATATCAAGACTGGCAAACCCAGTTACACCTTCTATAACTATAGAAAGTTTAATTGCTCTAGTCATTACTCTTTTTATAAATATTTTTGTCTGTATATATGAGTATAGAGTTGGAACTAAACTGAATAGTTATGTCTTAATTTCAGACTCATTGCATACAAGAAGTGATATATTTGTGTCTTTAGGAGTATTGGTTACTTTAGTTGGTGTTAAGTTAGGATTTCCAGTAATAATAGAATCTGTAGTTCCTATTATTATTTCTGGGTTTATAATTTATTCAGCTTATGGAATATTTAAACCGTCTATTGGAATTTTAGTTGATAGAGTAGCTGTAGATGAAGAGTATATAAGGGAAATTGTATTTGAATTTAATGAAGTGAGAGATGTTCATAATATTAGAAGTAGAGGTAGTAAGAGTGTTATTTATATTGATATGCATGTAATGGTAGACCCATTTATAAGTGTAGAGCAATCACATGACTTAACACATAAAATTGAGAAACAAATACAAGAAGAAATTAATGAAAATGCTCAGGTAATAGTGCATATTGAACCTTTTTATAGCTTTTAATTTGATTATAAAGACATAAGTATAAAAATTTATAATTCATAAAAAAAATATTATACCATAAATATTTTCAGAAAATATTTATGGTATAATATTTTTTATAGAGAAATTAAGTCTTAATATACCTAAGGAGGAATTTATTATGAGATACGTTGAATATGGAAAGACTGGGAAAATGGTTTCGGTAGTTGGATATGGAGGATTAAGATTTGATTTAGAAAAAAATGACCAAGAAAATGCAGATTTAATTAAATATGCATATGAAAAGGGCATTAATTATTTTGATACAGCACCAGGGTATTGTGATGACAGAAGCGAAGATATATTTGGACTAGCTTTTAGACAAATGATAAAAGAAGGTAAAACAGACTTTTACGTATCTACAAAAGGAAAGCCAAAAGTATACGACACAGCAGAAAAAGCAATAGATGCTGTGAAAAAGTCAATAGAAAGATTGGGCGTATCTAAAATAAATTTCTATCATATATGGAATATTAGAAAGATGGAACATTATGAATTTGCAATGAGACCTGGAGGTCAGTATGAGGGTCTATTAAAATGTAAAGAAGAAGGATTGATAGACCACATAGTATTTTCATCTCATCAGCCAGGAGATGAAGTCATAAAGGTTCTTGATGAAAATAAGTTTGAAGGTGTTACTATGGGAATTAATATACTAAACTTTCCATATAGATTAAAAGGTGCTAAACATGCTATTGAAAATGGATATGGTGTTGTAGCTATGAATCCATTAAGTGGTGGAACTATTCCAAAGTACAATGAAGAGCTTTCTTTTCTAGCAAGAGAAGGTGAAAGTACTATAGAATCAGCCTTAAGATTTAACATAGGAATTCCACAAATAAATATATCGTTAATAGGAGTTAATAAAAAGCAGGATATAGATGATGCTTGTAAAATTGCAGATGAGCATAAAATATATTCAGATGAAGATATACATGATATTGAAACTAGATTAAGTAAAAATATGAATGAAATATGTACAGGTTGTGGATATTGTAAAGTATGTCCAAAAGATATAAACACTCCAGCATATATGCTTTTTTATAATGAAAAACAGATGTTTAAAAAGAGTGATGAAGAAATGACAAAATCGGTCTATGGGCTAGCACATTGGAATTATACAATGAATAGTAAAGCAAAAGCTAAAGAATGTATAGCTTGCGGAAAATGTGAAATTGAGTGTACTCAACATTTACCGATAATTGACAGATTAAGAGAAATTAAGCAATGGGAAGAACATGGAGTCAATAATGTCACAGTATAGTCAGTTTATATTGTACTTAAAATTTGTATAGTATTTAATAAGGTTTAATATATAAGGAGACAAATTATGATTTTGTCTCCTTATATATTATGCTTTAATTTATTATGGGTAAATTTTATCTATACTAACTGACAGTATCTATTTTCACATTGAATTATTCCAATATTTTACAATAAAATTACTTGCAAACTCTAATTTTATAAGCTTTCAATATATATTACACAAATAATTTTTATTTAATTATAGCTTTTAATAAAGTAAATATTGTGGTTGTAAATAAGGAATTATTCAATTACAATAAAACAAGTAAGGATATTATAAAAGTGATTATTATAATTAAAAGAATAAATTGTAGGTAGTAACAAATCCTATATAATGAATGGAGGGTGATATATATTGAAAAATAATATATTTAAATATAAAAATGAGATGTTTTTATTTATATTAGTCATAATAACTTATTTAATAATAACAATAGCATTCTTTTCTAAAACTACAATATTTTATGATTTGAACAACACTTATGATGTGTTATTAGATACAGATACAGGTGTACTATTCAATTTAAATGTATTTGCTATAAATCAAGACAATAGCAAGCACGTATTATTTTCAGCTATTATATCAATTTTTGCATATCCAATATATTTACTATGTACTTCGATAGCAAATCCAGGGACAACCGATTTTAATACTGCTTATGGATTTGGATTGATTTGTCTACAAATAGTAACTAGTGCTATATCTATAACTTTAGTTTTTAATCATATTAAAAAAATAAAAATGCAGAGGTTAACCTTAATTTTACTTACTATGATAATGATATTTTCTTTTCCACAACTATTTATGACCTTAAATGTAGAAAGATTTATATATAGTCAGTTTACATTAATATTTTTTATATTTATTGCAAATAAAATGAACGGAAAAAACTCTTATTTAGTAGAATTAGCAGCTATACCATTATTTGGAATAACTATTAGTAATATATATTTGTATTTGCTTAACATAATATTTGAATTTAAATTAAAAATAGGAAAAATATTAAAGCATTTAATTACATTTATTTTAATGGCATATATTTGTGTAGTTTCAACAAAATCTTATGAAAGTTTTATGAATCTTGGAAATGTAATACAATATGATACAAAGTTTATAAGTGGAGAGCCTATTTTAGAAAAAGTTGCAATGATTATAGAAAGATTATTGTATTCAGTTTTTTATTTTCCTGGAGCAGAGATTAAAAAAGGACTATTTTTACAAAATGGAGAAGTTGCAACGATACCAGTTATCCTTACTTTATTAGCATTTTGTTTTTGTGTTTTAGCTGTTATTGAGAACTCAGAAAAAAGAGTTCCTAAATTGTGTATGGGAATAATTTTATTTAATTTAGTTTTACATGGTATAATAGGGTACAATCTGACTAATTCAAGTATAATGACTATAAATTTTAGTTTTGCTGTTATAGTTTTGTTAGCTTACTTTACTAAAGCACTTAGAAAAAATGAAAAAAGTATGTACAATATATTTTTATCATTGTTGCTAGTCACTATAATAATTAGTAATATAAATGGATTTATAGAAATTTTAAATATTGGGATAAAATCATATCCTGTTTAAAAAATAATGTTGAAAGGGTAGTAAGTTTATGAAACAGACAAATATAATAATTAATCTTCTTACTAAAATTTCAGATTATATAAGATTAATGAGAATAAAGCAGTATATAAAGAATTTATTTATATTTGCTGCTATAATATTTTCAAACAATATACTAAATATAAGTCTATTGTTAAATACATTTATAGCTTTTGTGTGTTTTTGTTTGATATCATCATCAGCATATGCATTAAATGATGCTATAGATATGGATAAAGATAAAAGACATCCTAAAAAACGTAATAGACCAGTAGCAAGTGGAAGAATAAGTAAAAGAAGTGCGAATATATTATTTGTTGTTTTAGCTTTAATTTCAATTTGCTTGTCAACGGTTATTAATTTTAAATTAACTATAATTCTCATTTTATATTTGATAAATAATATATTATATTCTCTTAAGTTAAAGAATATAATTCTATTAGATGTGTTTTCTATATCTCTTGGTTTTATACTTAGAGTTTATGCAGGATGTGTAGCTATAGATGTTAGATTATCAAACTGGATAATATTATGTACATTTTTTTTATCTCTGTATTTAGCTCTTGGAAAGCGCAAAAAAGAAATCATAATTTTAAAAGATAATGCAGTTGAGCATAGAAAAATACTAGAAGATTATGATATAGAAAATTTAAATCAAATGATGATAGTTATACTAAGTTCTACAATTGTATGCTATGCATTATATTCTACAAGTAATCCAGAAAAACCAGATATGATATTTACAACAATATTTGTAGTTTATGGTGTACTTAGATATAATTATATAATTAACAAAACAAATGAAGGAAATCCTACTGACATTATACTAAAAGATAATGCTTTAAAAATAAACGTAATCTTATGGGTAATTACATGTTTAATAATATTAATTTTTTAGTGATAGGATGGGAAAATACTTATGAAAAAAAGTGTATTATTGCTCGATATAGATTATACTGTTATAAATACTGATAGTATGGTAGACTTTTTTATTTATTCTTTAAAAAATAAAACACTTAAGACTATTATAAAATTGCCATACATAATTTTTACTCTAATGATGTATTTGGTTAAAATAGTACCTTTGAAAAAAGCAAAAGAGGCAATCTTTTATCCAATAGTAGATTTTAGCGAAGACGAGTTAAAAGATTTTTTTGATAGTTGTATAATGAAAAAAATTAATGAGTCTATAAAAAAAGTAATTTATAAAAACAAAGAAGAGCATAATGTTGTAATTATGATAACTGCATCTCCATATGCATATATGAAGTACTTTAAGTATTATGATTTCGCAGATGAGGTTATAGGCACTGAGCTATTTTGTGAAAATTCAAGATACAAAAACCAATTCATTGGCGAAAACTGCAAGGGAATTGAAAAAATACAGAGAATAAATACTGTATTAGATAAACTTGGAATTGAGATTGATTATGAAAATTCATATGCATATTCAGACTCTAAAAGTGATTTACCTATGCTTTCCTTAGCTAAAAATGCATTTTTGGTTAATAAGAAAAATGGTGAGGTTATAGAACAAATAAATTCATAGCTTTATATCACTTAGAATAGGAGGGGATAGTTTGGGATATTTGCACATATTAATTTTGTCTATGGTTCCTGTAACAGAGTTAAGAGGAGCCATTCCTATAGGTATTGCAATGGGCTTAAATCCTATATGGGTTTATGTATTTAGTGTGATTGGTTCTACATTAGTATCAATTCCTTTGATATTGACATTTAGACATATATTGCAATTTTTGAAAGGTAAAAAGTTATTTAAGGGACTTGCTAACACAATTGATAAAAAAATAAATTCAAGAATGAAGAAATTAAAAAGCGTTTCAATAATAGGTATAATACTATTTGTAGGCATACCACTTCCAACAACAGGAACATGGACTGCGTCTGCGATAGCCTCAATACTAAAAATGAGAATAAAAGATGCTTTTATAGGAGTATTTTTAGGAAATTTATTGTCTGGAGTCATAGTGTCAGCCCTTTCTCTACATATAATATAAAACTATCCAAATATACTATTGGATAGTTTTTTTATGAAAATATGTGAAAAATATTTTTTATTTAGACAAAATATTTAAATTCATTTGGTCTTAAAATGTTTACTATCATAAAAGAAATATAGTATAGTAGTATTTATGAGGAAATTAATTTAAACTTGCCTATCAATAAAATAAAGTTTTTATATAAAATGTATTTTTAATAGTAATAGATTTAAACATTAAATTATTAAGGAGGTTTTAAGATGGAAAATTCAAATACTGATTTAGGTCGTGAGAATGTAGGCAAATTGCTTTTTAAATTGGCTACACCAGCTATTATTGCACAAATTGTGAATGTTTTGTACAACATAGTAGATAGAATCTTTATTGGTAGAATGGAAAGTGGCGAAGTTGCTATGGCAGGTGTTGGAGTAGCATTTCCTATAATAATTATAATAACTTCATGTAGTTATTTAATTGGTATGGGGGGAGGACCTTTAGCTGCTATAAAAATGGGGGAACAAGATAATGATGGGGCAGAGAAAATAATGAGTAATAGTTTTTCTGTATTAGTTATTTTGGCGATACTATTGACTATAGGTTTTCAGATTGGAAAAGAACCCTTACTTTGGCTATTTGGAGCAAGCGAATCTACAATTGGATATTCAATGGATTATTTGAATATTTATTTAATAGGGACAGTATTTGTTCAAATTTCACTAGGTATGAATACCTTTATAAATACTCAAGGATTTGCGACAACTGGTATGATTACGGTTGCTATAGGAGCTTTGATAAACATAATACTAGACCCAATTTTTATATTTGGATTTGGTATGGGGGTAAAAGGAGCTGCATTAGCCACTATAATTGCACAAGGAGTTTCTGCTATTTGGGTATTGGTATTTCTATTTGGAAAGAAAAGTATACTTAAGATAAAAAAGAAATACATGATGCCTAAAGCAAGTATTATTTTGCCAGTATTAGGTCTGGGAATTTCTCCATTTATAATGCAATCTACAGAAAGTTTAGTGCTTATAGCCCTAAATAGCAAATTACAGATGTATGGAGGAGATTTAGCAGTAGGTTCAATGGCAATAATGAGTAGTATAATGCAAATTCTTATGCTTCCTAACATGGGATTTACACAAGGGGCACAACCAATAATAAGTTACAATTATGGTTCAGGACAGATTGACAGAGTAAAAAAGACTTTTAAGTTATGTTTATTATCATGTTTTACATACTCTGCAATTTTGTGGATTTTACTTATGATATTCCCTACGTTCTTTGTAAGTATATTTAACAAAAACCCACAATTACTTAGTATGACTAGTTGGAGTATAAAAATATATTTTGCTGGCTCTTTTATGTTTGGAATACAATTAGCTTGCCAGCAGACATTTTTAGCGCTTGGAAAAGCAAAAATATCTTTAATTTTAGCTCTTCTTAGAAAAGTTGTACTTTTGATACCTTTAATATTTATACTTCCAATGTTTTTTGATGAAAAACTTTTTGCTGTACTTTTAGCAGAGCCGATTGCAGATATAACAGCAGCCACTATTACAGCAATTTGTTTCTTTGTGTTTTATAAATGTTCTCTATCAAAACCTAAAGTAATAGAGGAGTAAAATATAAATAGTAGAAAGTTTTTAGGAGCATATATTATTAGTTAAAAATTAAAATTTGTATTTTAATTTAAGAAGATATTTTTTATAATTTACAAAGATACAAACTAGAATTAAAATTTAAAATTATAGTAAGAAAAATGTAAGTATTTGCAATATTAATGGTATAATATTTACAGATATGATAATCAATAAGAGGAAAGGATGTTTATATAATGGAAAATGATTTAACAATGCAAGAGCTACTTGAGCAACAAGAGCAAGTGTTCAGCAAAGTGAAAGTTGGGGAATTGATAACTGGAAAAATAACTGCAGTGAGAAATGATGAAGTACAACTAGAATTAGGTTATGGGTTTGATGGAATAATACCTATAAGTGAATTAAACATAGAAAAAAATCAATCTATAGAAGAGTTATATCATATAAATGATGAAATAACTGCTATAATAACAAAAGTATCTCAAAAAGATGGAACAATAACTTTATCTAAGTTACAATTAGATAGAAAAAATGATTTTGCTGATTTACACAAAGCTTATGATGAACATAGAATAATAACTGTAAACGTTGAAAAAAATATAGAAAAAGGTGTATTTGCTAATTACAATACATATACATTTTTTATACCAATTTCTCAGCTTGACACAAAGTTTATTACAGATACGTCTAAATTTGTTGGTCGTAACTTAGAAGTATATATAAAAGAAATGGATGCTAGAAAAAATAGATTTGTAGCATCTCATAGAGACGTATTACAAGAACGTATAAATAAAGAGAGAGAAGAAAGAAGAGTTCAAATTAAGGCAGAAAAGGAAGCCGAAAGAGCTAGAATAAAACATGAAAGAGAAGAAGAAAAAGCTCGTATTAAATTAGCTAAAGAAGAATTGTTTAATTCCCTTGAAGTTGGTCAGAAAAGAGATGGTAAAGTAACAAAGATAATGTCTTATGGTGCATTCATAGATATTGGTGGAATTGAAGGATTAGCACATATAAATAACCTATCTTGGACAAGAGTTGAAAGTGTGGAAGATGTTGTCTCTGAAGGTCAAGAAGTGGAAGTTTATGTATTAGATGTAAATCAAGAAACTAAAAAAATTGCACTAGCATTAAAAGATATAAACAATGACCCATGGGATTTAATAGCAAAAGAATTACAAGTTGATGATGTTGTTAATGCTAAAGTTCTTAGAATTATAGAAAAGGGAGCTTTTGTCCAAATCGAAGAAGGTGTAGATGCTTATTTACCAATTTCTGAATTGAGTGATACTAGAGTAGCTAAAGTTACTAATGTTGTTAATATTGGAGACGAAATTAAAGTTAAAATTCTTGATTTTAAACCAAAAACTAAGAGAATGTTAGTTTCGATAAAAGAAGCAACTAGAGAGCCAGAAGAGGATATAACAGAGTTTTTAGAAGTAGAAGAATCTCTAGGAAGTATTGGAGAATTATTTAAAGATAAATTTAAAGACTTAGAAATATAAAATAATCAAAAAGGGGGGCTGTTTTAAAACATTACTCTGTCTATTTTGACAGCTTTAGTTTTAAAATAGCCCTTCAACTATCTATAAAAATTTATATACAGTATTAGGAGGAAAATTAATGAAAAAAGCTATTATAGATGTACATTGTCATACTTTAATAAGTGGACATGCACATAGTACTTTTAAAGAAAATGTTGAAGAAGCAATTCAAAAAAATATAAAATATTTAGGCATATCAGACCATGGTCCTAATATGCCAGGAGGACCACATCCATTTTACTTCTATAATTTACATCTACTTCCACGCCAAATACAAGATTTAAAAATTCTTAGAGGTATAGAAGGAAATATCATGGATTATGATGGAAACTTAGATGTTCCAGAAGACATGCTACAACATTTAGATTATATAATTGCAAGTTTGCATAGACCTTGTATAGCTTCAGGTACAAAAGAAGAAAATACAAATGCTATTTTAAAAGTGATGGATAAACCTAGAGTAAAGATAATTGGGCATCCAGATGATAGTAGATATCCTTTAGATTATGAGTCTATAGTAAAAAAAGCAAAGGATAAAAATATTCTTTTAGAAATAAATAACTCTTCATTAAGTTCAAATTCTCATAGAACTGGAACTTGGGAAAATGCAAGTGAAATGTTACTATTATGTAAACAATATGGTGTAAGAGTTATTCTTGGTACAGATTCGCATATATGTTACTCTATAGGTGAATTTGAAAGTGCAGAGAAAGTTTTAAAATCAGTGGATTTTCCAGAAGAACTAGTAATAAATTATCATGAAGATGAAATTGTAGAGTTTTTTAATATAAATTTTTAGAATTTTAGGAGTGAGAAAATTTGAGTAAAAATAAGTTTATCTACATGAATTATTATGACAATGGTTATTTCAAAAAGGGAATGGTTATAAATATGGTTTTAGCTCTTATAATTTTGGCCACAATTTTTATATACTCAACAACATTTTTATATCTTTTATGTATAATAACAGCGGTTTTTCTTTTTAAGCAAGGTCGTGATTTTTCAAATAGATATAAGGGAAAAGTATATCTTACTCTTGATAATCATTCAATATCAATAAATAATCAATGTATTTTCAGTATAAAAGCTAGAAAAAATCAAAAATTTAACTATAAAGTAATAGAAAAAATAGAAGTAACAAAAAATATATTAAATATATGTTCTGATAATTTTAATTACAAAATTAGATTAAATGCATTGAGTTTGGAAGATGAAAAAAAATTATTGAGTACAATAGATGAAAAGATAAAAAAATTTAAGGGGTAATACCATACTATTTTCAATAGTTAGCATGATTTAGAATATTACTTGACAAAAATAAATAATAAAAAAATACAGATAATTATTTTTTTATGTTGACAATACATTTTAATGTGTATATAATAACTATTAAATCAAAATATTTAGAAAATTTAAATGATTTTAAAAGCGATGAATAGAAGTAGTAAGAATCATGAAACTTCCAGAGAGCTAAAGTATGGTGTGATTTAGCAGTTGATAATTCTGAACTTGTCTAGGAGCTGTTTCCTGAGTTGTGTAACTTAGGATAACCGTATTTCCACGTTATAGGAAAAATAGCTATTATAATAATTAGTAGTAGCTATTACTAAGGGAGCTTTTTAAAAAGCTAAATAGAGTGGTACCGCGAGCAAAACCTCGTCTCTAGTTTTACTAGAGATGGGGTTATTTTTATTCTAATGATAAATCTAACATTTGTACTTATGAATTGAAAAGGGGTAGAATTGCGTCGATATAAGGTATACTGAATACAAAAAACAGAAAAGGGGGAAAATAACATGAAATATGGAAAATATAAAAAATATAATAGAATGAAAATGGTAAATCGTAAATGGCCAGATAACGAAATAACAAAAGCTCCAGTTTGGTGTAGTGTCGATTTAAGAGATGGAAATCAATCACTGCCAACACCTATGAATGTAGAAGAAAAAGTCAGAATGTTCCGAATGCTTTTGGATACAGGGTTTAAAGAAATAGAAGTAGGCTTTCCATCAGCATCAAATACAGAGTATACATTTTTAAGAAAGCTAATAGATGAAAATATGATTCCAGATGATGTAACTATACAAGTACTTACACAATCTAGAGCTCATCTTATAGAAAAAACATTTGAATCAGTAAAAGGATGTAAGAAAGCAATAATACATTTATATAATTCTACATCTGTTCTTCAAAGAGAAGTGGTTTTTAATATGAGTAAACAAGAAATCATAGATATAGCAGTTGAGGGAGCAAGATTATTCAATGAAGAAGCAAAGAAATATCCTGAAACAGAGTTTATTTTTGAATACTCACCTGAAAGTTTCACAGGTACAGAAATGGATTATGCACTTGAGATATGTGAGGCAGTTATAGATGTGTGGAAACCAACGCCACAAAAGAAAGTTATAATAAATCTTCCATCAACAGTAGAAATGGCAACACCAAATATATATGCAGACCAAATAGAATGGTTTTGTGAAAATATAAGCTGTAGAGATTCTATTATAATGAGTTTACACACTCATAATGATAGGGGAACTTGTACAGCAGCAAGTGAACTTGGATTATTAGCTGGAGCAGATAGACTTGAAGGTACATTATTTGGAAATGGTGAAAGAACTGGTAATATGGACATAGTAAATGTGGGTCTTAATCTTTATACACAAGGAATAAACCCAGAATTAGACTTTAGTAATATTGATAAAATGATAGAAATATATGAAGACTGTACAAAACTTACAGTACATGATAGACATCCATATGCAGGAAATCTTGTACATTGTGCCTTTTCAGGTTCTCACCAGGATGCTATTAGAAAAGGTATGATAGCAATTAGCAATAGAAATGATGGTTGTTGGGAAGTTCCATATTTACCAATAGACCCTCATGATATAGGAAGAGAATACAAAGAAATCATTAGAATAAACAGCCAATCTGGAAAAGGTGGAGCTGTTTATATAATGGAAACAGATTATGGTTTCATGATACCTAAAAATATGCATGCTGATTTTGGAAATGTGGTTAAAATGGAATCTGATAGAATAGGAGCGGAACTTAGCAGTGAGTCAATATTTAACTTATTCAAGAAGGAATATATTGATGTTGAGAGTCCATATAAAGTTAAGAAATATAAGATAAAATCAATGGATGAGATAAACTATGAAAGTGATGATTCTGATGATACTAATATGATTGAGATGACTGCAAGAGTAACTTATATGGGTAATGAACAAAGGATTGTTGGAATAGGAAATGGGCCAGTAGATTCATTTAATAATGCATTAAAACAATGTGGAATGAAAGATTATAAATTTAGATATTATTGGGAACATGCATTAGAGGAAGGTTCACATTCAAGAGGTGTGGCCTATGTGGGAATAGAACATAATGATAAAGTTTATTTTGGGGTAAGCATATCAGAAAATATAAATACAGCAGCTATTAATGCTCTTATGAATGCAATAAATAAAAGTTATATTGAGGAGGAAGCAGAAAATGGGGATGACTATGACGCAGAAAATCTTAGCGAAACATGCTAATTTAAATGAGGTTAAGAAAGGACAATTGATTGAAGCAAACTTAGATATAGTTTTAGGCAATGATATAACATCACCAGTAGCTATTAGAGAATTTGAAAAGTTAGGAATTGAGGATGTTTATGATAAATCTAAAGTGGCAATAGTTTTGGACCATTTTACACCTAATAAAGATATAAAGAGTGCAGAGCAGTGTAAGTTTACAAGAAGTTTTGCAAAATCCAAAGGAGTGGTCAATTTCTTTGATGTAGGGGATATGGGAATAGAACATGTTCTTCTTCCTGAAAAAGGTATAGTAACAGCAGGAGATGTAGTCATAGGTGCCGATTCTCATACTTGCACATATGGAGCATTAGGCGCTTTTTCCACTGGCGTAGGTTCAACTGATATGGGAGCTGGCATGGCTACAGGAAAATGTTGGTTTAAGGTACCTGGTGCAATAAAATTTGTCCTAAAGAATAAGCCAAATAAATGGATAACTGGAAAAGATGTGATACTTCATATAATAGGGAAGATAGGTGTTGATGGGGCACTTTACAAATCAATGGAATTTTGTGGAGATGGAGTAAGTAATCTATCTATGGATGATAGATTTACTATTTGTAATATGGCAATAGAAGCAGGGGCTAAAAATGGAATTTTTCCAGTAGATGATAAAACTATAGAATATATAAATTCACATAAATGTACAACAACAGAAAAAGTTTTAAATGTATACGAAGCAGATGAAGATGCAATTTATGATGAAGTATATGAAATTGACTTAGCTACATTAAAAGAAACAGTAGCTTTTCCACATCTTCCTGAAAATACTAAAACAGTAGATGAGATTGATAACGATATAAAGATAGACCAAGTTGTAATAGGCTCTTGTACAAATGGAAGAATATCAGACCTTGAAGTTGCAGCTGAAATCATGAAAGGTAAAAAAGTTGCAGATGGGGTTAGAGTGATGATATTTCCTGGAACTCAAAAAGTATATCTTGAAGCAATAGAAAAAGGATATATTACTATCTTTATAGAAGCAGGAGCAGCTGTTTCTACACCAACATGTGGACCATGTCTTGGAGGTCATATGGGTATACTTGCAGCAGGAGAAAGGTCAGTTTCAACAACAAATAGGAACTTTGTAGGAAGAATGGGTCATGTTGATTCAGAAGTCTATCTTGCTAGTCCAGCTGTAGCAGCAGCATCAGCTATAACTGGAAAAATATCAAAACCATCAGAAATAATTTAAGGGAGGTAAAGTTTATGATTGCTAATGGAAGAGTTTTTAAATTTGGTGATAATATAGATACAGATGTAATAATACCAGCTAGATATTTAAATATAGCTGATTATAAGGAACTATCAACACACTGTATGGAAGATATTGATGATAAGTTTGTATCTAAAGTAAAGGCAGGAGATATTATAGTTGCAACTAAAAATTTTGGATGTGGTTCATCAAGAGAACATGCTCCAATCGTAATAAAAGAAAGTGGAGTATCCTGTGTAATTGCATCAACTTTTGCTAGAATATTTTTTAGAAATTCTATAAATATAGGGCTTCCAATACTTGAATGTGAGGAAGCAGCTAATAGCATAGAAGAAGGTGATACTATAGAAGTGGATTTTTCAACAGGTGTAATAAAAAACATAACAAAAGGAACAAAATATAAGGCTGAACCATTTCCTGAGTTTATGCAAAATATCATAACAAATGAAGGTTTAATTAACTCAATAAAGGTAAACAGGGGGTAATGGTGTATGAATTGTAAAGTAGCAGTCATAAAAGGTGATGGTGTTGGGCCAGAAATTATAAAAGAAGGTATAAAGGTCTTAAATAAAATTTGTTATAAATTTAATCATAAATTTGATTGTGAATATGTATTGGCTGGAGGATGTGCAATTGATGAAACTGGAGAACCTCTACCTGATAAAACTGTTGAAATATGTCGAAAAAACGAGGCGGTATTACTTGGAGCTGTTGGGGGTCCAAAGTGGGATAAATGTAAAGGGGATGCAAGACCAGAAGCAGGTCTTTTGAAATTGAGAGAATCCTTAGGCTTATTTGCAAATTTGAGACCAGCAACTATATATGAAAGTATAAAGGAATCTTCACCACTTAGAGCAGATATAGTAGAAAAAGGCATTGATTTTGTTGTTGTGAGGGAGTTAACAGGGGGCATTTATTTTGGAGAACGTGGAAGAAAGATTATTGATGGTGTTGAAGAGGCTTATGATGTAGAGGTATACAATGAAAATGAAATAAGAAGAATTGGAAGAAGGGCTTTTGAAATCGCTAGAGATAGAAAGAAGAAGCTTGTCAGTATAGATAAAGCAAATGTGCTTGAAAGTTCAAGACTTTGGAGAGGTATTATGGAGAACTTAGCTAAAGAATTTGATGATGTAGAGCTATCACATATGTATGTTGATAATGCTGCTATGCAAGTTGTGAAAGACCCTAGCCAATTTGATGTAATAGTGACTAATAACATCTTTGGAGATATAATATCTGACGAAGCATCCATGGTTACAGGTTCTATAGGTATGTTACCATCTGCATCACTTCGAGAAGATAGCTTTGGAATGTATGAACCAATACATGGGAGTGCTCCTGATATAGCTGGAAAAGATATTGTAAATCCAATTGCAACTATTTTATCTGTCGCAATGATGTTAAGACATAGCTTTAATCTAGAAGATGAAGCTAAATGCATTGAAGATGCAGTACAAAATGTACTTAGAAAAGGATACAGAACTAGTGATATATATAATAGTATAGGAACTGTTGTTGGTACAAAGAAAATGGGAGAATTAATAGTAAATGAAATTTAGAATTATAGTTTAATTTATATAATACGATTTGGTCATATAATGGGGGGCATTAGTAAAAAATTTATTGTGAAATAGTTTTATATTTGGGGTAGAAGAGATATTTTATTTTTAAAGCACAACATGATTTTAGGTAATTTTAATTACATAAAATCACGTTGTGCTTTTTTATAAAATAACACTTTGGATTAAGATTTTAATGCTGAAATAGCCTATTTTTGTTTATTAGAAATTTGCAGGGATTTAATTAATATTATATAATATATTTTAGTATTATGAATATTAAGTGACTGTCAATATTAGTTAGGAGATGGAGTTTTTGGGAAAATATAAGGTTTTAAAAAAGCAAAATAGTAGTAAATCTTGTTTAGTTTGTGGAACGCAAAATGAATTAGGATTAAAAGCAGATTTTTATGAACTTGAAAATGGAGAACTTGTATCAATTTGTAATACAAAAGATTGGCATCAGAGTTATCCAGGGAGAGTTCATGGAGGTATGTCTGCTGCAATATTAGATGAGACTATTGGAAGAGCTGTAAGTATAAATGATGACCAAATATGGGGGGTTACAGTATCTTTGGAATTGAAATATAAAAAGCCAGTACCAACAGATGCTACTATAAAAGTAGTTGGAAGGATAACTAAAGAAAATAGAAAATTATTTGAAGGTACAGGAGAAATAATTTTGCCAAATGGAGAGATAGCAGTAACAGCAACTGGAAAATATATGAAGATGCCTATTGGTCAAATAGCAGAAGGTGATTTTTCTGATGAAGAATGGTTCTTTGCTGAATCAGAAGAAAAAGTTGAATATATTGAGATTTAAGTGATTACATATTTGCTATGTAAAATGATGTGTAAAAAAATATAAAATTGAAAAACATAAGATAAAAATAACTTAGCTATACTTAAAAAAAATTCTTATAATAGCATTAAATTTACACGTTAAAAAAAATAATTTATATATTTAAAAAGTGTATTTTTTTTATGGGAAAAATTCAGAAAATTCAAACTAATGATGAGGTATAAAATGGATGATTTCACAAAATATAGAAAATAAATTATATATAAAATATAATTTTTATGTTGACATACTTAATTTAGCTTGATATTATAGATATTAAAAATAAGGACAGTAAACACACTATCCATATTACAAACTAAAAAAGGAGGGAATTATAATGAGTAAGAAATTATTTATTCCTGGTCCTATTGATGTTAGAGCAGAAGTCTTGGAAAAGATGGCTACACCAATGATAGGACATAGAGGGAAAGATGCATCTATACTTCAAAAAAGTATAAGTGAAAAAATGCAAAAATTATTCTATACCAACAACACGATACTTTTATCCACGTCGTCCGGAACTGGTTTAATGGAAGGCTCCATTCGTTCCTGTACATCCAAAAAGGCAGCAGTATTTTCCTGTGGGTCCTTTGGTGATAGATGGTACAAAATGGCAGTGGCTAATAATGTCCCAGCGGATATATTTAAAGTTGAATTAGGAGAGGCAACAACACCAGAAATGGTTGATAAGGTGCTTTCTACCGGAGAATATGATTTAATAACCGTAACTCACAATGAAACTTCAACTGGAATAAGAAATCCAATAGAAGAAATTGGAGAAGTTGTTAAAAAATATAAAGATGTGGTCTACTGTGTAGACACTGTAAGTTCAGCCGGTGGAATAAAAGTCGAGGTTGATAAGATTGGAATAGATATTTGTATAACATCATTACAAAAAGCACTGGGATTACCACCAGGAATGTCTATTTGCACATTTTCTCAAAAAGCAATCGATAGAGCTAAGCAAGTACCTTTTAGAGGAGTTTATTTTGATTTGTTAGAAATGTATGAATACTTAATCAAGAAAAACTACCAATACCCTTCAACACCATCTCTTTCTCACATGTTCGCTTTAGATTTCCAATTAGATAATATATTAGATGAAGGCCTAGATAACAGATTCAAACGACATGAAGACATGGCAAACTTAGTTAGAATCTGGGCTAAAAAACACTTCCAAATTTTTACCAATGAAAATCACTTATCCAATACACTTACTGTTATAGAAAATACTCAAGGTATTAGTGTATCAAATTTAAATTCAAAATTACAAGAACGAGGATTCCAAATAGCAAATGGCTATGGCAATTTAAAAGAAAAAACTTTTAGAATTTCACATATGGGTGACTATACTGTCGAAGATGTACAAGAATTATTAGATAATATTGATGATATATTAGGTTTTAATAAGTAATATTACAAAATTATGTGTATTTTAAGTTAAATTTAAAATATATAAAATAAAATGTGTTTTATGAAAATTACATATTAAATTTTTAACAAACATTAATGAAATTTGATATGACTTTAATAAAAAATATTTTGAAAATTATATAAATAGAAAGTGTAATTAAATAAAGTTTTTTAGTGATGAAAATACTTTAAAAAATAAAAATTGGAAAAATTAAGTGAATATAATTGGAGGAGTTTGTTATGTATAATATATTAATTACTGATGGAATAGAGAAAGATGCAGCGAGAAAATTGAGAGAGTTAGATTTTAATGTGATAGAAGAGTTTTATGAAAAAGATGTTTTAGGAGATAAACTTAAAGATGTTGATGTGCTTGTAGTACGTTCAGCTACTAAGGTTACTAAGGATGTAATAGACAAAGCATTAGAAGGTAAAAAGTTAAAATTGATAGTAAGAGGTGGGGTAGGATTAGACAATATAGATGTTAAATATGCAGAAGCTAATGGAATAAAAGTCATGAATACTCCAAATGCAAGCAGTATATCTGTTGCAGAACTTACAATAGGTCAATTATTTGTACTTGCAAGATTCATAAATACTGCAAATGTAACTATGAGAGATGGAAAATGGGAAAAGAAAAAATACAAAGGTACAGAAATTAATGGAAAAACATTAGGACTTATAGGTTTTGGAAGAATTGCAAAAGAAGTTGCAAAGAGGGCAGAACTATTAGGAATGAATGTCATATATACTGATATAATGGGTGAAGCACAAGGCTTTAACAAATATAGATTCTGTGATATGGAAGAAGTTTTACAAAAAGCAGATTTCTTATCTTTACACATACCTTTTGATAAGAATAAGGGGGCAGTAATAACTGAAAAAGAAATAAATAAGATGAAAAATGGAGCTTATTTAATAAACTGTGCAAGAGGCGGTTTGGTGGACGAAAAAGATTTACTAAAAGCATTAGATGAGGGTAAATTATCAGCAGCAGCTATAGATGTTTATGAGCAAGAACCTACATTAAATCTAGATTTAGTAAATCACCCAAGAGTTTCTCCTACACCTCATATTGGAGCATCTACAGTAGAGGCTCAAGAAAGAATTGGAGAAGAAATTGTAAATGTGATTCAAGACTACTTTCTTGACTTCAACAATCTAATAGGGGTAGCATTATAAAATATTTTATACAATTAGGAGGAATTTAGTAATGGCAACGATTAAACCATTTAAGGCGATTAGACCAAATAAATATATAGTAGATAAAGTAGCAGCACTTCCTTACGATGTTATGAATAGTGAAGAAGCTAGAGAAATTGCAAAAGGGAATCCATATTCATTTTTGCATATAGATAAATCAGAAATTGATTTAGATGAAAATATAAATTTATATGATGAAAAAGTTTATTTAAAAGCACGAGAAAATTTGGACGAATTTCGAAAACAAGAAATTCTAGTAAAAGAGGAAAAAGATTGTATATATATATACAAACAAGTTATGGATGGCAGAGCTCAAGTTGGTATAGTTGCATGTATTTCAGTTGATGAAAGCTTAGATGGAACAATAAAAAAACATGAGTACACTAGACCAGAAAAGGAAGTTGATAGAACTAATCATATAAAATACTGTGATGCTAATACGGGAACTATACTTGTAACTTACAAACATCAAAGATTAATAGATGATATGATAAATGATTTTATGGATAATCATGAGCCTTTATATGATTTTATAACAGATGACAAGATAGAGCATACAGTGTGGAAGATTGATAATGATGATATAATATGTAATTTAGTAAATGCATTTGGAAAATTAGATTATTTATATATTGCAGATGGTCATCATAGAACAGCTTCAGCAGAAAATGTAGCTAAAGAAATGAGAGCTAAAAATCCAAACTATACTGGAAAAGAAGAATTTAATTATTTTATAGCAATGATTGCACCAGATGAAAATCTAATGGTTTTAGATTATAATAGAGTTATCAAAGACTTAAATGGTTTAAATGAAGAAGAATTTATAAATAAAATAAAAGAAAATTTTGATGTAGAACAAATGAAAGGTAAAGAAAAATATAAACCTGACAAAAAAGGAACTTTCGGAATGTATCTAGGTGATAAATGGTACAAAATGAAGGCAAATAAGAATTTATTAGACATAGAAGACCCAGTTGACTCATTAGATATTTCTATACTACAAAATTATGTGATTGATGCTATTTTAGGAATTGAAAATCCTAGAGTAGATAAAAGAATTGATTTTATTGGTGGAATTAGAGGAATTGAGGAATTAGAAAGAAGAGTTAATGAAGATATGAAGGTAGCGTTTGCAATGTATCCTACTAGTATTGAGGATTTAATAAAAGTAGCAGATGCAGGCAAGATAATGCCAGCTAAGTCAACATGGTTTGAACCTAAGGTAAGATGTGGGCTATTCTTACACGAAATAAATGAATAATTAATAAAATTAAAGGCTAAAAAGTAAACTCTACTACTTTTTAGCCTTTAATTTTTAATTAAAAATAATAGTATAGTAATTTTAAATTATAAGAGATAGTTTTTCTAAAAAGCTATCTTTTTTTTTAGATTTTTATATGGTAAAAATTTACATTTAACAGAAATAGAGTAATATTGTATGTTATAATTTAGAATGGAAATTTATATAGACAGTATTTATAATAAGCGTTAAAAGATATTTGTTATTATTATAGACTATATTGTTATATGAGCAAAATTAGAAAAATAAAAGGATATTAAAGTGACATGCTAGAATTATTATTCGGAAACTAAGTTTCAAGGATGAGTATGAAGCTTATAATTATTTTATAGTGTTGAAGCTTAAGAAAATGGTAATTCAATTTGGAAACAGGATTGATTATATAAAAAGTATAGTGATTAATTAGAAAAATAATGAATAATAATTAGTATATACTATGTTATTAAGCCTTATTAAAATCAAAAGAAAATTAAGTTATATTTTTAAAATATTCATTAAAATTAAAGTGTTGAAAATGAGGATATATTGAGTTTAATTTTATCTTTAAATTAAAGTGGGACAATGTTAAATAGTATCTTATCTAAGAGGAACTTAAAAAATTGATTGAGGTATTTATAAGCATGAAAAGAATTATAAGGAATTTATTAATATAAGTATTATAAAAGAGAATAATTTTTATACATCAATTAATATATAATTAAAAGAAGTGTAAAATGAAAATTTTATAGATAAATTTAACTATATGTTGTTTGATTCTAATATAGGAAGAAATAAAATATGTATAAAAATAGGAAGATATAATATAAACATATAATATATTATATGTAATGAGGATGTGAGTATGGTGAACAGACTAAAGCCAAAAATTTTAGGTATTAGTATCTTGTTTATTATTATAATTATTTTAACCTGTGGGGCTATTTTTAAGTTTAAGTTTAAATTGGATAATAAGTTGAAAGAGACCACGCATACATATTTGTCAGAGTTTACGGAGCATAACATAATTAATCTTAAGACAAAACTTAGTGGTCAATTTGACATGCTTGAATCTATTGCTAGTTTTATGGGAAATTTAGATAATATAAATAATGATATGATGATTAATTTAATGGAGTCTGGAGTAAAGCGAAGTTCTTTAATTAGAATGTCTGTTTCTACACTGGATGGAAAAAGTTATTCTAATGATGGAATTATTACTAATTTAAAAGATAGAGATTATTTTAAAAAAGCTAAAAATGGAGAAAAAAACATATCAGAATCTTTAAAATCCATTATTGATAAGAAAGAAATAATAGTTTTAGCTACTCCTATCTATAAAGATGGAAAAGTAGCAGGTGTTTTAAGTGGAGCTTATGATTCAACTAAATTAAATGAATTATTAGGCTTATCTGCATTTGATAAAAAAGCACACGTTTATATTGCCAAAAAAAATGGAGATGTAATTGCTCAAAATACAAACGAAAATAGTAAAATGTTATCATGTGTATTTAAACTTTTTAATAAGGATAATTGTGAGGAAGTAAATTGTTTAAAAGTTATAAAAGAAAATATTAAAAATGATAAATCTGGATATTCTAACTATAATTTAGATAATAAGAAATTTATGTTAAATTATCAACCACTTGGAATTAATGATTGGTATATTTTTTCTGTTGTACCAAGTGAAGTAGTATATATTCAGTCAGATAATATTTCGTATGATGTATACATATTTGCATTAGAAATATTATTAGTTATATTAATTTTTGTTGTATATATAGCTTATATTATAAATAACAATACTAAGACTATTATAAATGAAAAAGAAAAATTTAAGGCACTTACTGATAATATATTAGGAGGTGTTAAAAACTGCTTAAAAGATAAATATATGACTATGACTTATGTAAGTCAGGGGTTTTTGGAACTTACAGGTTATTCTGAAGAGGATTTAGATGTAGTTTTTAAAAATAAATTTAAAAATATGATTTATAAAGAAGATGTAGACAAGGTTAATAGTATCGTTTTAAATCAATTAAAAAGACAAGATAAAATTGAAGTTGAATATAGAATTGTAAAAAAAGATGGAAGTATAATTTGGGTTTTAGATAGAAGTAAATCTATAAAAGAGAGTAAAGGGAATGAATATATACAAGGAGTCTTAACTGATATAACAGAACTCAAGAAAATACAAGAAGAATTAGACTCAAAAAGGTTTGAAATAGAGACTATCAATGATAGCATTGTTGGTGGAATAGTGATAACTGAGATAAATGATGATTTTGATAGTATATATTTAAATGAAGGTTATTTAAATATGATTGGATACACACGTAAACAGTTAGAAGATGAATTAGATAATAAATTAATCAAGCTGATTTTCAGAGATGATAGAGCTGGAATGATTGATGATATAAATAAGCAACTTAAAGTAAATGATACATTTGCATGCGAACGAAGAGTTGAAAAACGAGATGGTAGTATTATATGGATTTTATTAAAAGGAAGAAAAATAGTTGATGAAAATGGAAACTCAGTACTATGTAGTGTAATTGTCGATATTACTTCTGCTAAATTATTAGAGCAAGAGCTTAAAAAGAGTGAAGAACGTCATGAGATTATTATAAAGCAGACACAAAATATTATAGTTGAATGGAATATAGAAAAAGACCAAATGAGTATTTCTCCTAATTGGTATAATAAATTTGGTTATGACCCTATAACTGAAAATGCAACGAAAAATATAATTAAATCAGTTGATATATATCATGATGATATAGATAAGTTTATTTTATTAACTAAGCTCACTTCATCAGGAAGTGAGTATGAGGAGTGTGAGATTAGACTTAGAGATACCACTTATGCATGGTTTAGTATAAAAGCAACGACACTGTTTGATGATAATGGGATACCTTATAAAGTTGTAGGTAGTTTAACTGATATTGATGAATCAAAACGAGAAGCTGAAAAATTAAAAGAGAGAGCGGAAAAAGACCCACTAACAGGTTTATATAATAAAAAAGCATCACAAGCACTTATAGAAGAATATATAACATTGGATAAAAACAGACAAGGTACTTTAATGATTATTGATATTGATGACTTTAAAGGTATAAATGATAATTTAGGTCATTTATATGGTGATGCTGTATTAAGTGAAATTGCAAGTGATTTAATAAATTTATTTAGAGCATCTGATATAGTAGGAAGAATTGGTGGAGATGAGTTCATTGTTTTTATGAAAGATATTTCTGAAACAAAAGATATTATGAACAAAGCAGAGGAATTGGTCAAAACGTTTGAGAGGTCTTTTGTAGGTAAAGGATATAATTATAAAATATCTTTGAGTGTAGGGATTGCTAGATTTCCAAAAGATGGAACAGATTACATGCAGTTATTTAGAAATGCGGACATAGCTCTTTATTCAGCTAAGGGTAAAGGAAAGAATCGTTATGCCTTGTATGATAAAAAAATTGATAAAGTACAATATATAGCAAATACAAGAAATACAGATGAAAATACCAATGTAGCAAGGTCTTTTAAGGAACATATTACAAATTATATATTTGATATATTGTATGAATCAAATAATATAGAAATGGCTGTAAATTTGATTCTTGATATTGTGGGTAAACATTTTAATGTGAGTCGTGTCTATATATTTGAAAACTCAGATGATAACCTCTACTGTAAAAATACATTTGAATGGTGTAATGAAGGAATAACAGCAGAAATTGATAATCTTAAGAATATTTACTATGGTCATTTAGGCAATTATCTTTTAAATTTTAATGCAGATGGATTATTTTATTGTAATGATGTTGATAATCTCAATAGCGATTTAAAAAATTTGCTTAAAGCACAAGGGATATGTTCAATATTACAATGTAAAATTTTAGAAGGTAATGAATTTAGAGGATTTGTAGGATTTGATGAATGTTCATATAATCGTATGTGGACCAGTGATGAAGTGGATACACTGACATTTATTTCCAAGACGCTTAGTGTGTTTTTATTAAAAATGCGTATCCAAAGTAAGCTAGAGGAATCTTTAGAAGTTCAAAAGTCTGTAATGGATAACATGGACATATGGGCTTATGTTGTTGACAGAAACACATATGAACTGTTATTTATCAATAAAAAGATGCTTGAGTCAGCCCCAGATACACATGTAGGTGATTTATGTTATAAAGTACTATGGAACAATCAGAATAAACAATGTAGAAAATGCCCTATGAGTTGTTTAAAAGATGGAACTGATACTTGTAAATCATTTATGCGTAACAAAAAGTTTGGTGTAAATGTAAATATAACGGCAACAGCTTTAAAATGGTTTGATGGTAAAGATGCATGTTTAATATTTGGTAGTGAAGTAAATAGTGTTGAGTCTGAAGCAAATATTTAAATGAGCTTCTTGTAAAGATTTCCTAACTAATTGAATAAAACGTTTAAACTACTGTATTATAGATTTACTTAAAATCACAATTTTGATTTATTGAACCTAAAACGTTCATATAAATTATTTAAGTTGTGGTTTTAAGTATTTTTTGTGTTATAATTAAGCGTTAAGAACAAAATTAAAAGATATTTTTAATTTTAAGAAAGTATTTGTTAAATATACATTGAGCAGGTGATGATATGGAAAATAGGTTTTTACCAATAAGTAAACAAGATATGATAGATAGAGGATGGGAAGAGCTAGACTTTGTGTTGGTTACAGGTGATGCATATGTAGACCATCATAGTTTTGGTACAGCAATAATATCTAGAGTTTTAGAAAATGCTGGATATAAGGTAGGTATAATAGCACAACCAAATTGGAAGACGACAGATGATTTTATGAAATTAGGAAAGCCTAGACTTGGATTTTTGGTTAATGCAGGGAATATGGATTCAATGGTGAATCACTATTCAGTGAGTAAGAAGCATAGAGATAAGGATATGTATTCTCCTGGTGGAAAAATGGGTTATAGACCAGATAGAGCCACAATAGTCTATTGTAATAAAATAAGAGAAGCATATAGCGATGTTGCAATAGTAATAGGAGGAATTGAAGCTAGTTTAAGAAGATTTGCCCATTATGATTATTGGAGTGATAAGGTTAGAAAGTCAATGTTGATAGATAGTGGAGCAGATTTATTAGTTTATGGAATGAGTGAAAAGCAGATTGTGGATGTAGCTAATGCACTTAATGATGGATATGACCCCAAATATATTAGACATATTGATGGGACATGTTATGTTGCAGATACACTAGAAGAAATATACGATAACTATATATTGATTCCATCATATAAAGAAATATGTGAAGATAAAATGAAATATGTAGAGGCTTTTAAAATTCAATATGATGAACAAGACCCATTTAGAGGAAACATAATTGTTCAACCTCATGGAAGTAAGTATTTAGTTCAAAATAAGCCAGAGAAACCTCTAAATAGAGAAGAATTGGATGAAGTTTATGGATTACCATATCAAAAAACATATCATCCTGTATATGAGAAATCTGGTGGTATACCAGCTATAGAAGAAGTGAAATTTAGCATAGTAAGTTCAAGAGGGTGTTTTGGTAGTTGTTCATTTTGTGCAATAACCTTTCATCAGGGAAGAGCTGTTCAAAGTAGAAGTGAGAAATCAATTATTGATGAAGCAGTAGGAATAACAAAATTAAATGATTTTAAAGGATATATACATGATGTTGGAGGTCCAACAGCTAATTTTAGAAGACCAGCATGTAACAAACAAATTACTAAAGGTGCATGTAAAAATAGACAATGTTTATCACCATCACCATGTAAAAACTTAGATGCAGACCATAGTGAGTATCTACATTTACTTAGAGCTGTAAGAAAATTACCTAACATAAAAAAAGTGTTTGTACGCTCTGGTATTAGGTATGATTATGTAATGGCAGATAAAAATAATAAGTTTCTTAGAGAGCTAATAGAACATCATGTAAGTGGTCAATTGAAGGTGGCTCCAGAACATATATCAGAAGAAGTTTTAGAATATATGCAAAAGCCAGCAGGAAAAACTTATGATAAGTTTAGACAGAAATTTTTTGCTATAAATGAAGAATTAGGTAAAAAACAATATTTGATACCATATTTAATGTCTAGTCATCCAGGGTCTACACTAAATAGTGCCATAGAGTTAGCTGAATATTTGAGGGATACTCATTATCAACCAGAGCAAGTTCAAGATTTTTATCCAACTCCTGGGACACTGTCAACTACAATGTTTTATACAGGAATAGACCCACTTACAATGAAGCCAGTTTATGTCCCAAAATCAAAACGAGACAAAGCAATGCAAAGAGCTTTATTACAGTATAGAGCACCTAGAAACTATGACTTGGTATATTCTGCACTAGTTGAAGCTGGAAGAGAGGATTTGATAGGTTTTGGACATAGATGTCTAATAAAACCAAAGGATGAGAAACCTTATTTTAATAGAAATAATTCTAATAAAAATAAGTCTAAGTCTTCTACTGAAAATAAAAAATATAATGCAAATAATAGAAACAATAAAAAACAACAAAAAAGTCCAAGTAAGAGAAAGAAAAAATATTAAAATAGAGTGTAGGTAAATAGTAAATAAAATTATTTAAATAAGAAGGATTATTCGATAAATTAACAGAAATTAATATAAATAAATATAATTATTTTATAAAAAGTTAGTTTCGGGAGGAAGAGATGAAAAAGTATATTTATATAATGTTATCAGCAGCATTAAGTGTAATTTTTTTAGTGGGGTGTTCACAAGGACAAAATGAAAAGCCAAAAGAAGAACCAGCAGTTGTTAAAGAAGTAAAGGTAGCTGTTCCAGATGGATTGCCAGCGGTAGCAGTAGCGAAATTAGCAAATGAAAATCCAGCAATTAAAGATGGATATGAAACAATTTATAGCATTGAGAAAACACCAGAGGCAATTTCTACTAGAGTAATGAAAAAAGATGTAGATATAGCTATAGTTCCATCAAATATGGCTGCAATAGCATATAATAAAACTTCAAGTTATAATATAGTTGGTACTGTAGGTATGGGGTCTCTTTATTTAGTATCAACAGATGATATAAAGGATTATTCTGATTTAATTGGGAAAGAAGTTGGATGTACAGGGAAAGGTCTTACTCCAGATATAACAATAAGAAGTCTTTTATCACAAAAGGATATAAATCCAGCAGATATAAATTTTAATTATGTAAACTCTGCAAGTGAATTAGTACCATTATTGGCTACAGGAAAAATTACAACAGGGATTGTTCCAGAACCTGCACTTAGTGCTTTAATGTCCAAAAATCCAAATATAAAAATTATAAAAAGTTTAAATGATTCATGGAAAGAAGTAAGTGGTTCAAAGGATGGATATCCTCAATCTACATTAATTATCAAATCTGATTTTTTAAGAGATAATAAAGAATTTGTAGATTCTTTCTTAGGACAATTATCAAATAGTGTAGATTGGGCAAATAAAAATCCTGAGGAATTAGGTAAATATTCTGAGGAGATAGAAATATCTACTGAACCTAAAATAATAGGCAAAGCTCTTGAAAGAGCTAATTTAAAGTATATTCCAGTTAAAGATATGATTAATGATTACAAAAACTACTATGAAAAATTAGCTAATTTTGATGATAAGACAGTAGGAGGCAAAGTGCCAGATGAAGCAATATACTTTGTTGAAAAATAAGAAAATTAAAGAACAATTTATAGACAAATTAGAGGTAACACTTTCTTGTGTTATCCTCTTATTTTTGTGGCAAATTATTGCTTTAAAAATTAACAATGATATATTCTTGCCAACTATAAATCAAGTCTCTAGTAGTATCAAAGAAATAGCATTGAATTCTAATTTCTATATAGACATACTTTACTCAATAGGTAGATGTTTTTTTAGTTTTTTATTTGCTTTGATTTTTGCTATCATATTGTCTATAGTAGCATACTTAAGCAGGATTTTTAGAAATTTATTAAAGCCAATTAATGCTCTAGCACGTTCAATACCAACGATGATATTAGTAATACTTGCACTAATTTGGTTTAAAAAAGATACTACACCTTTTATAGTTGGGTTTACTATAGTTTTTCCAATCTTATACGAGAGTGTTTTAGGAGCAATATTGAATATTGATAAAAATTTATTAGAAATGGCAAGCGTGTATAAGATAAGGTTTATAGATAAGGTGTTGAAAATCTATTTACCAGCTATAAAATTTCAAATTATATCTATATTAGTATCGACATTTTCATTAAGCTTAAAAGTCGCTATAGCAGGAGAGGTATATAGTCAACCTACATATGGTATTGGGACTATGATACAAACTGAAAAAATTAATTTTAATACATCTGGGATATTTGCATGGATAATTATAATAGTTTTAATATCAGTCATTTTACAAGTAGCTCAAAAATTTTTGTCAAGGAGAGCTTTTTTATGGAAAAGATAAGGTTAAGTATTGAGAATATAAATAAAAAATATGATAATCATATTATATTTAAAAATTTTAATATTGATTTTTATATAGATAATGTTAACTGTATACTTGGGAAATCTGGATGTGGAAAAACTACTCTCTTAAATATAATAAGTGGTATTATAGAAAATGATACTTGTAATTTAAATATTAAAGAAAGTTCAAATAAAATTGGGAGTAAGCTAGATGTAAGTTACATATTTCAAGAAGATAGGCTAATAGATTGGCTAACTGTAGAAGAAAATATAAAGATAGTTGTAAATAAATACTACAGTAAAACTCAATTAGATAAAATTTGTGATGAATATTTAGATTTGGTTGGAATTATTAAATATAAAATTTTTTATCCTCAGATGCTTAGTGGAGGGCTTAGGCAAAGAGTCAATATTGCTAGAGCATTTATCTATCCATCAAAGACTATTATAATGGATGAACCTTTTAAATCTATTGATGCAAAGAATAAACAAATAATAATGGATAATTTTAAAGACATACTTAAAAAAGAAAAAAGAACTGTTTTATTTGTAACTCATGATATTGAAGAAGCATTATTTTTAGCAGATAATATCTTTATTTTAGGAGATTCTCCTATGAGAATAAAAAAAGAACTAAAAAATTCTAGTGAATTGGAAAAAAATGAAGTTTTGAAGTTAATATAGAGTTATAATAATATTGTTGTTTTAAAATATAATTATTTTAACTATAATACTCTATTAAAATAGTACAGAATATTCGAAAATATGGATAATGTTCGTATTTTATAAAAAGGAAGTGAATGTATGATTAAAGTAAAAACTAATGCTATGAGAATTTTAGATTCAAACAAAATTGATTATAAGGTACTATCTTATGAAGTCAAAAGTGAACATGTAGATGGTGTAGAGGTAGCACATGATATAGGAAGAGATGTAAATGAAGTATATAAGACTCTAGTAACTCAAGGAGTTAGTAATAGTATTTATGTATATGTAATACCAGTACATGAAAATTTAGACTTAAAAAAAGCTGCAAAAGTAGCTAAAGAAAAAAGTGTGGATATGATTCATGTAAAAGATATAAATAAGCTTACAGGATATATTAGAGGTGGTTGTTCTCCTGTAGGGATGAAGAAGCTTTATAAGACTTTTGTAAATGAAAGTGCAAAACAATTAGATACAATTATAGTAAGTGCTGGAAAAATAGGATACCAAATAGAATTATCACCACTTGATTTACAGAAACTTATAAAAGTAGAGTTTACAGATGTAATAAAAAAATAGATATTTCAGATAAAAAATTGATGACAAAAAATTATATGATTAATAAAATAAATAATGACTTAAAAATAAACATTTAACTACTATTATGTAATTGATATAAAAATATTGAGAAATTTTAAAAATGATGGTAAAGTGTAAATATGATTACGAATATTTTTTATAAAGTAATGGAGGGATGTTCGCTTGAGGAAGATAAAATCTGAACAAATTGTTGAACAAGTAAAAAAACTTTGCATAGAAGCTAGTTTATACTTAGGAGATGATGTCTTAAGCTGTATAAAAGAGAAAGCTAAAACTGAAAAAAGTGAAGTGGGAAAAAACATATTAAATATATTAGTTGAAAATGCTGAAATAGCAAAGGAAAAAAATATACCAATATGCCAAGATACTGGTATGGCTGTATTTTTTGTTGAAATAGGACAAGAGGTTTTAGTTGAAGGAGATACAATTACTGATGCTATAAATGAGGGCGTAAGACAAGGGTACGAGGAAGGATATTTGAGAAAATCTGTTGTAAGTCCAATTAGTAGAATAAATACAAAGGATAATACTCCTGCCATTATTCATTATGAAATGGTAAAAGGCGATGAAATTAAAATAGAGTTTGCTGCTAAGGGATTTGGAAGCGAAAATATGAGTAAAATGAAGATGTTAAAGCCATCAGATGGATTAGAAGGAATTAAAAAATTTATTATTGATACAGTTTCAGAAGCTGGACCTAATCCATGCCCTCCTATGGTAATTGGAGTTGGTATAGGTGGAACTGTAGATAAATGTGCTCAAATAGCTAAAAAAGCACTTTTTAGAGAACTAGGCGAATTTAATGAAGATGAAAATATTGCAAAATTAGAAAGTGAATTATTAGCCTCTATTAATAAATTGGGGATAGGACCTCAGGGGTTAGGAGGAACTACAACAGCTTTAGGTTTAAATATAGAGACTTTTCCTACACATATAGCAGGTCTTCCTGTTGTTGTAAATATAAACTGCCATGCATCAAGACATAAAAAGGTAGTAATTTAGGAGGAAAAATAAAATGATAAAGATAACTACACCTGTAAGTGAGATTGATATAGCTAAGTTAAATTGTGGAGATACAATTAGTCTAAGTGGTATACTTTATACAGCAAGAGATGCAGCTCATAAAAGATTGATAGATTGTATAAATAAAGGTGAAGAGTTACCATTCGATGTAAATGGTCAAGGTATATACTATGTAGGTCCTACTCCAACAAAACCAGGAGAAGTTATAGGAGCAGCAGGTCCAACGACGAGTTATAGAATGGATGATTTGACGATACCTCTTTTAGAGAGAGGTCTTAGATTGATGATAGGTAAAGGAAAAAGAAGTGAAGAAGTTATACAAGGTATGGAGAAGTATGGAGCAGTTTACCTTGCAGCAATAGGAGGAGCTGGTGCATACATTTCAAATTCTATAAAATCATGTGAAATTATTGCATATGAAGACTTAGGACCTGAAGCTATAAGAAAGATTGTAGTAGAAGACCTTAAACTTACAGTAGCTATAGATAGTTATGGAAATAATATCTATGAACAAGGAAGAGCAATTTATGAATGTAAATAAATTTTGAAAATTTATATAAATACTAAATATACAAAACAATTTAATTGTAAACATTTTAAGGAGGAAGATTGATGTCTAAGGATTATGCAAAATTGGCATTAGAAATGCATGAAATTAATAAAGGGAAAATAAATGTAGAAAGTAAGGTAGAAGTTAAAACTAAGGATGATTTATCAACAGCATATACGCCAGGTGTTGCAGAGCCTTGTCTAAAAATACATGAAAATCAAGAGGATGTTTATAGATATACTTCTAAAGGTAATTTAGTAGCAGTAGTTAGTGATGGAAGTGCTGTACTTGGATTAGGCAATATTGGTGCTGAAGCAGCTATACCTGTTATGGAAGGTAAATCTATATTATTTAAGCAATTTGGAGATGTAGATGCCTTTCCAATATGTTTAAAGACTAATGATGTAGATGAAATAGTTAAGTCTGTGGAATTAATGGAACCAGTATTTGGAGGAATAAATTTAGAGGATATATCTTCTCCAAGATGTTTTGAAATAGAGGATAGATTAAAAAAATCTTTGAGTATACCTGTTTTTCATGATGACCAACACGGTACTGCAATAGTAGTGGCAGCAGCAATAATAAATGCAATAAAGTTAATTGAAAACAAAAAAATAGAAGATTTAGAAATAGTTATAAATGGAGCAGGTGCTGCAGGTATAGCAATAGCAAAAATATTACTTAAAATGAATGTTAAAAATATAGTATTATGTAACAGAAGTGGTGCACTGGAAGCCAACATGGAAAGATTAAATTTGGTTCAAAAAGAAATGTTAGATGTAACTAATATAAGAAATGAAAAAGGTTCTTTGAAAGATGTTATAAAAGGTAAAGATGTATTCATAGGTGTTTCAGGTCCAAAAACTGTAACAAAAGAAATGGTTGAAAGTATGTCTGAAAAACCAATAATATTAGCAATGGCAAATCCTACTCCAGAAATAATGCCAGAGGAAGCAAAACTAGGTGGAGCGTTTATAATGGGAACTGGTCGTTCAGATTTCCCTAATCAAGTTAATAATGTTTTAGCATTTCCAGGAATATTTAGAGGGGCACTTGATGTGAAAGCTAAAGAAATAAATGAAGAAATGAAAATAGCAGCTGCATATGCAATTGCTAATACAATAACTGATGAAGAAATATGTCCAGAATATATATTACCAGATGTATTTAACAAAAATGTAGTAAAAAATGTTGCTGAAGCAGTTAAAGAAGCAGCAATAAAGACTAAAGTAAATAGAATATAATTTTTATTTAAGAATCCAAAACTTAAGTGAGTAAATAAAATATAGACTAATAGAATTTATATATTAATATATAATTTTATTAGTCTTTTTATTGTTAATATGACATAATCATGTCATATTAATATTGCTATAATTTAAATATGGTCAAGAGCCAAAGAAAAATATACAAGGAGTGATTATATATGGAAGAAACTAGATTTTGTCAATGTTGTGGCATGCCAATGGGATGTACTAATGAATTGTATGGAACAAATAAAGATGGAAGTAAAAGTGATGATTACTGTAGTTATTGTTTTAAAGATGGTGAATTTACTGCTGATATAAGTATGGAAGAGATGATAGAAATCTGTATACCTCCTATGGTTCAAAGTAATAAAGGTATGACTGAAGATGAAGCAAGAAGTATGATGAATAATTTCTTTCCAAAATTAAAACGCTGGAAATAAGCTTATACAAAATCAATAACTCATATAAACTTCATGAAAACTTAATACTATAAACACATTAACTCTATATACTAATATTATTATATTTTATTAAATAATGTATTGGAGGAGTTAAAATGAAAGATTTTATTGAGAAGTTGAAAAAAGCTTTTAGAGTTAAACAATTAAAAAAAATATCAAAGGTTTCAATTACAATGTATTGTTTATCTGTCATGTTGGTTATTTATGGTATATATGTATTTATAAATTGTACTGAATACATATATACTATGCTATCTACAAAACAGTTGGCATTCACAGGAAATGAATATACTATTATAAATTATTATATGAGTAACTTTAGTCAGTATATAATATTTGCTATTTTACTTGCATCAATGGGATTTGTGATACAAAAGCTAGGGAATATGAATTTCGATAAGATGGGACTTAGTGGTAACTATTCAACAAATATTAGAAATATAAGTGATATTTTTATAGATAATAGTAAAGATAGTGAAATGTTTGATAAAGTCAGTATTGAAAATAGTATTTTAAAAAATAAATAATACAAATAGATAAAATGTGATTAAAAAAAGCTTAGAATACTTAGTGTATTTTAAGCTTTTTTAATTATTAGGATTTCAAAGTATTGTATTTTTAAAAGAGTAAAAATATAATAAGTTAAGTATATAATAAATGAAAAATAAAAATAAATAAAATGGAAGTGATTGAGATGAGTAGTATATTGTTGGTTGAAGATGATTTAAGCTTGATATATGGATTAGAATTTTCCATACAAAAGAGTGGCTTTAGTGTTGATATAGCAAGAACAGTAAAAGAAGCATTGCAAATGTACAAAGAAAAAAATTATGATTTACTGATTTTGGATGTATCCTTACCTGATGGTAATGGTTTTGATATTTGTAAAAAGGTAAGAGAAGTTTCTAATGTGCCAATTATATTTTTAACTGCTTCTGATGAAGAAGTAAATGTAGTCATGGGGCTTGATATGGGTGGAGATGATTACATAACAAAACCTTTTAAATTAAATGAGTTAATTTCAAGAATAAAAGCTTTACTTAGACGTTATAATTTTACAAATGAAAATGTAACTGAACTAAAGTCAAATAGTATTACTGTTAAATTACTTGAAAATCGTGTTTTTAAAAATGAAATTTAGCTGGAGCTTACTACAGCAGAATATAAATTATTGTGCCTATTTATGAAAAATAAAAATATCGTACTTACAAGAAAAAATATATTGGACAAGTTATGGGATGGAAATGGTAGTTTTGTAGATGATAACACTCTGTCAGTATATGTGAGAAGGCTTAGAAATAAGATTGAAGATAATCCTGAAAATCCAAAATTTCTATTAACAGTTAGAAGAATGGGTTACAAATGGAATGTTATAAAGTGAGGGTGTTAATATGAAGATATTTTCTAATAAAGACATAAAAATATTTTTTTTGGTTATTATATCCGTTTTATTGATGTTTATAGTAGTAGGTCAAATAGTAGTTGTAAATATAACCAATGATTATAAAAGAGCATTGGTAGAACATGATTATAATATAGCTGGATACTTACATAGTATGGGTGTTGATAAATCAAAAATACCAGTAGTATTCACTACTAATAAAGATAAATATATTGGAAATATTATAACATCTGAAAATACTTTTACAAATGTAACAGGTATGAAAGACTATGTAATAATTGATACTCAAGTTGATGAAGATGCTCCTGGAAATTTAATTCAAAATATAAGAAGTGTACTAGATGATAATTTAGAGGTTCGAGATAAGCGACAAGGTAACTTAGAAGCTAGAAATTCATTTTACACTATGGCAATTTTTGTATATGGGTTTGTATTTATAATTGCCATTATAAGTATGTTTAATATCATAAACAGTATGAATATAAGTGTTACAAGTAGAATAAATTACTATGGTATTATGCGTGCAATAGGCATGTCCAATAAGCAATTAAGAAAAATGGTAATAGTAGAGTCAAGTACATATGCTTTAAGTGGTTGTTTACTGGGGAGTGTACTTGGATTAATATTACATAGGTATATATTTGTATCTTTAGTAACATTAAAGTTTCATATAGAGTGGCAAATACCTTTTGATTTGCTGTTTATCATTGTGGTAACTATGATAATAATAACTTTACTTTCAGTAAGAAAACCAATTAAAAAGATTTGTGAACTAGACATAATAGATGTAGTAAATGCACAATAAATATAGGTAGTAACCTAAATAAAAAATCGAAGTAAATATGAAATAGAAAATATCTTTCATTTTTACTTCGATTTTTGTGTTATATAATTTATTTTAAATAAGTTCCATCTTCATCTTGATAAATTAAATCTTTCTTCATAAGTACTCCAAGAGCACGTTTGAAATTTTTCTTACTTGAATTAAATAAGATAGAAATATCTTTAGGGTCAGATTTATCATTAAATCTCATATATCCATCTGAACCTTCTAAATAGCTTAAAATTTTATTTTCTAAGGTATCAAGTTCATCTTTTCTGTTTCCTCTAGGAGAAAGCCCTAATTTACCATCATCATATATTTTTATAACATGTAAATTTTCAAGAACATCTCCAGCTTTTAATTCTGTAAAGTATTCATTATGAAGGATTACACCAGCATATTTATTGTCAACACATATCATAGCAGAGTTATTGGTTTGGAACCCATATACAACTCCATTTACCATATCTCCTACATTGTAAGTATGGTCTGTTTCTAAATATGAATCTATGTCTGTAGTAGCAGCGATTCTTCCGCTTTTATCCAAATATATATAAAATAAATATTTTTCATCTCTAAACAATGGATAGGTCTTAGATTTAAAAGGAACTAGTATGTCTTTTGTAAGCCCCATATCTATAAAAGTACCAATGTCAGTGTTATCAACCACTTTTAGATAAGCAACATCTCCAACTTTAGCTAAAGGAGGTATTAAAGTTGCAGCAGTTCTGTCATCAGAATCTTTAAATATGAAAGCATCTACTTCATCGCCTATATTTATTTCATTTTTTCCTATTAATCTATTGTGAAGAAGCACATCATCCTTGGTGTTATTAGTTTGTCCATCTAGGAAATATCCAAATTCTGTTTTTCTTTTTACTATAAGTTTATTAAAATCACCTATTTTTATCAAATTAAAATCATCCTCTCATTTTATATTTACAATTTAGTTATACTACTCTTATGTAGTAGTGTTTCACAGTATATATATTAGTATTAGTGAAATTTATAATAAATAATGTAATTATTCATGCATTTTCAATTATTTAGCTTCTTATATAGTATAAACTCCAATTTCTTTTTTGTCTTTAGATTTCCCTAAAATTTTTACAAAATAAGTTAAAAGTATTGAAATAAATTTTCTTTTAAAGTATAATTGGTATATACCAAAATTGGTATATACCATATTGAAAAGTGGTGATTTTATGAAAATAGTGGATAAATCTAGTAATATACCATTGCATACTCAACTAAGTGCCATAATAAGAGAGATGATAGAAACTGGTGAACTTAAAGAAGGTGATGCAATAATACCAGAAAGAGAACTTTGTAATATACAAAATGTAAGTCGCATGACAGTGAATAAAACTATTGTTGGCTTAGTTACAGAAGGTCTTCTTTATAGGGTACAAGGAAAGGGTACATTCGTCGCAAAGCAAAAAAAGAAGTATCAGTTTTCAAATGTAAAAGGTTTTACTGATGTAATGAAAGAAAAAGGAGTAAACATAAGAACTGATATATTATCCTTTGAGATGGAACTACCAGACGATTTAGTAAAAAGAAAGCTTGGAATAAGTGATAATACAACAAATATATATAAAATTATTAGACTTAGATATACAGATGGAGAGCCATTTGGATTAGAAATAGTGTATCTATCAGAAGAAATGTGTAAAGGTCTTACAAAAGGAATATTAGATAATTCTTCATTATATAGAGTTTTGAATGAGAAATATGGCTATAAGATACAAAAAGCTGAGCAAGTAATGGAGCCAATTATACTTTCAGATGAAGAAAGTAAGCTACTTGAAACAGAAGAAGGTTCTTTAGCCCTTAAACTTCATAGGAATTCTTATAATAAAGAAGGTAATCCTATAGAGTATACCATATCGATATTTAGAACAGATAAATATCAATATGAAATAGTATTGAGTGAGTAGGTGAATAAGGTGAAATGTTTAATTAATGGGAAAATAATATTAAAGAATCAAATTTTAGAAAACAAAGTACTAGTATTTGATGAAAAAATAATTGATATATCTGATGAGATACCAAATGATTGTGAAGTTATAGATGTTGGTGGTAAATATATCTCTCCAGGTCTTATTGATATTCATATACATGGAAACATGGGAAAAGACACAATGGATTCAACTGATGAATCTATAGAGACAATTTCAAAATCAATAATGAGACATGGTGTAACATCTTTTCTTCCAACTACAATGACAATGGATAAAGAGCATGTTTATGATGCACTTGAAGTTATCAAAAAAGCTAAAAGTAGAAAACTTGGAGGAGCTCAAGTATTAGGAGCACATTTAGAAGGACCTTTTATAAATGAAAATTATAAGGGGGCACAAAATGAAAAATTTATAATAAATTCAAAATATGAATTTATCAAAGAATACAAGAATGTTATAAAGGTAATAACTTATGCTCCAGAAAAGGATATAGACTTTGACTTTACTAGAGAAATCAAAAGATGTACAAATATAGTTTTATCTATAGGTCACAGTAATGCAAGTTATGAGCAAGCTAAAGAAGCTATAAACTTAGGTGTAACAAATATAACTCATATGTTTAATGCAATGACTGGATTAAACCATAGAGATCCTGGTGTTGTTGGTGCAGCACTTACAACTGATGTATATAGTGAATTAATAGCAGATACAATCCATATAAATAAAGATTTATTTCAATTTATATTGAACAATAAAGGTAGAGAAAAATTGATTTTAATAACGGATTCTATTGAAGCAGGTGGGCTTGAAGATGGAAACTATGCTCTTGGAGGTCAAAAAGTTATAGTAAAAGGCAATGAAGCAAGACTTGAAAATGGTGCATTAGCTGGTAGTGTATTATCTTTAAATAAAATGGTACTTAACTTTTTAAATAATACAAACCTTAGAGTAAATGAAGCAATTAATTTAGCATCCTTGAACCCAGCAACATCTTTAGGCATAAATGATAAAAAAGGAAGTCTAGATATAGGTAAAGATGCAGATATAGCTGTGTTTGATGAAAACTTGGACTGCAAGATGACTCTATGCTTGGGTGAAGTAGTATACAAAAATATGTAGAATGTAAAAAATAAGCTTTAAATAAAATAAAAGTTATATAAAAATAGTAATAAATTAAACTTATATCAATTAAAGTATTAGCTAAAATTTAGGAGGAACAAAATGAGAGTATTAGTATGTAAAGATTATGATGGAATGAGTAAAAAAGCAGCTGAAATGATAGCAGCTCAAATAGTTTTAAAGCCAAATTCAATATTAGGATTAGCTACGGGAAGTACACCAATAGGTATGTATAGAGATTTAGTTAAGAAATATAATGAAAATATAGTAGATTTTTCAGATGTAATAAGCTTTAATTTAGATGAATACTATAAGTTGCCAATATCTAATGACCAAAGTTATGATTATTTTATGAAAGAAAATCTGTTTAATCATGTAAACATTAAGTCAGAAAATACTCATTTACCAAATGGAATGGCTGATGATATTGAAAAAGAATGTATAAATTACGAAGCTTCTATTGATAGAGCAGGTGGTATAGATGTACAAGTACTTGGAATAGGTCGTAATGCTCATATAGGTTTTAATGAACCTGATAATAAATTTGCAAAAAGAACTCATGTAGTTGAATTAACAGAATCTACAATAGAAGCTAATGCAAGATTCTTTGAATCAAGAGAAGATGTTCCTAAAAAAGCTGTAAGTATGGGAATTGGTTCAATTTTAAAATCTAAAAAAATATTACTTTTAGCTTCAGGAGAAGAAAAAGCTGATGCAGTATATAAAACTGTTTATGGGGATATAACTCCAGAAGTTCCTGGTTCTATACTTCAACTTCACAAAGATACTATAGTTATAGTAGATGAAGCAGCAGCAAGTAAACTGAATCCAAAAGATTATAAATTAGTATAAGAATATAATTGGTTTTAAGTAAAAAATAGCTATCTTTAAATAATAAAATTTATTTAAAGATAGCTATTTTTTACTTAAGTTATTTAGTTATTATTTTTTACGAAAACTCGTTATCAAGAAGTATCCAAATAATATATTAAAAATTATTATATTAAGTGGTATTCGGTCAAGCATAATAAAACTACCTATAATTGGAATTTTGCCAACTGGAAACATAAATATTAATACAGGCATTAATGTTAGTAAAAAAGATGGAAGACAGAGAAGGATTAATCTTGGAATATCAATATACCAATTGCCATTTTTTTTATACTCCTTAATAAATAATTCAGTTCCTAACAATAAACCAATGCCACCAGAGGAGATTAAATTAATAAAAATAAATTTTTTAAAGTCTTGCATAAAACCAGTGCCAAATTTACGATAGAAGTCAAAATTCAATTTAACAGCTAAAAAATACATACTTAATAGAATAATTAAAAATAAAAGATATCTAAGCGTTTTTTTCATTTTAAATTCTCCCTTCAGAGATACTTTACCTAGTTTTATTTTGTTGAAATATAATTTTGTCAATGAGTTTAAGAAATCCATAAAATTAATTGAGAATGGAATAAGTATGATATATGAATAAATGTTTTTTATGCTTGAAGTAAACTGTATTACTTAATATAACTATAATATTAATTGTTTGAATATTCAATAAAAAGTCTGAGAAATATCAGTTTTGGTAGAAAATGAATAAATATAGTTAGAAGTTGGATTATTATTTTATAACATTTTGTATTGAGTCTGATAAATTCTATAATAATTTGTTTTTGCCTTAAAATTGCCTTAAAATCTAAACAATTTTAAAACTAATGTACCATAAAAAGCTGATATAATTTAAATATAGTAAAAAATATTATTTATATTACATATTGGGATTTTATTGTTTAATCAATGTATTTATACTATTTAATTTAAATTAAGAGTTTATTAAGGAGTGAGTGTATGAATAAGTTAATTTATATAGCAGATGACGAAGATAATATAAGAAATTTGGTAAAGACATTCTTAAAAAATGAAGGCCATGATGTTATGGATTTTAAAACAGGTGACGAACTTTTAGAGCAATTTAATAAAAAAGAGTGTGACTTAGTAATCCTAGATATAATGATGCCTGGTTTAAGTGGTTTTGATGTATGTACGAAACTTCGTGAGAAGAGTACTGTTCCAATAATAATGCTTACTGCAAGAGATACAGATATAGATTATATTACAGGGATAACTTTGGGTAGTGATGATTATTTTACAAAGCCATTTAGCCCAATGTCTTTAGTTATGAGAGTAAAGTCGATATTTAGAAGGATAGAATTTGAAAAGAAACAAATTTATGATAAGTATGGTGATTCTGTAGATATGGAATTGAAATTTGGTGATATAACAATAAATAAAAAAAATAAAATCGTTACAAATAAAAGTGACAATATAGACTTAACACCAAATGAATACAACTTATTAACTTATTTGTTTGAAAATAGAGACAGAGCAGTTTCTAGAGATGAATTATTAAATAAAATATGGGGATATGATATAGAAGTTGAGACAAGAGCTGCTGACGATACGGTAAAGAGACTACGTAAAAAAATTTTAGATACAAATATTTTGATAGAAACTGTCTGGGGTTTTGGGTTTAGATTAAAGGAGAAAAATTCAGATGGAAAATAAAAATGATAAAAAGAGAGGAAATAAGATTAAATCCATATTTAAATTAAAATTTTCAAAGAAAAATATAAGCATAAAAACTAGAATTTTATTGAGCATATTGTGTTTAATAATTGTAGTCTTTATGATAATATTAGTATCTTTTAATATATTGCTTGATACGTACATAAAAACGACTGCAAATGAAGAACTAACAAAATCTACAGAAATAGTAGAACATATGGATAGCAATTTTAGACCTATTAAGCCTCCTCAAGATGATGGAAAGCTTCCTCCAAAAGCATTATCTAATTTTATGAGAAATGTACAAGATAAAGTTAGGATGGCAGAAACACAATCAGATGCTGATGCTATGGTGGTTGATTCAAAGTATAACTTGATATTTCCAACAAGAGAGGATGATTTCTTAAAGAATATTGATGAGATGGAATCGATTAAAAAGTGTATCCAAAATGAAAAATTCGACTTAAACTCAGATGAAAACACACGTATATCCACTGGAAGTAAAGATTATTATATTTCTACTGTAAAAATTACTAGTATATATGGAGAACAAGATAAATATTTGATTCTTTTTATAGATATATCAAAGACTTTAAATCTAGTTCAAAAGATAAATATTGTATTGATATTTGTAATGTGCTTTGCGGGGATATTAGCAATATTTACAGCAGTAGTTTTATCTGAAAAAATTGCTAAGCCGATAAAAGAGTTATGTGGTTTTGCAAAAAAAATGGGTCAAGGAGATTTTAAAAGAACTTACTTTGACTTTTCAGATAAGGAATTAGTAGAACTTTCAAATATTATGAATAAGAGTGCTGAATATCTTGATAAGTATGATAATGAACAAAAAATATTTTTTCAAAATGCTTCTCATGAACTTAGGACTCCACTTATGTCCATTAAAGGTTATGCAGAAGCCATAAAGTATAATGTAATAGATAGCAAACATGCAAGTGATATAATACTTGAAGAAAGTGATAGGTTGAGTGATATGGTTGAAGATTTGTTATATATTTCTAAAATTGATAACATAACTAAAGATTATGACCTTGTAGAATGTGATTTAAGGGAAGTACTTTCAAACTGTGGTTCTAGACAAAATGTAAGAGCGGCAAATAAAGGTATAAAATTTATTTATGAGTTTGATGAAGAAATGGTTCTATTTGAATGTGATGAAAAAAATGTATCCAAAGCATTTATGAATCTTATAGAAAATGCTTTAAGGTATGCTAAGAGTGAAATTAAAATAGTATGTAAATATAATCAAAAAAATATAGTTGTTGTAGTTGAAGATGATGGGATTGGGATTAATAAAGACGATTTACCTCATATTTTTGAACGATTTTATAAGGGAGTTGGGGGAAATCATGGAATTGGATTATCAATAGTTAAATCTATTGTAAATAAACATGGTGGACGTATATATGCGGAAAATGGTAAAAAAGGAGCTAAGTTTACTATAGTATTTAAGTTATAAAGATAATATTGATATATATTAAAGAAATATGTCAATATTTGAAGTTGTTTTTTACATATATCTATTGTATACTGTTGAAAAAAGAACAATATTAAGCTGACATATATTATAATGGTTGACAATTAAAGTAGGTGCTTAAATATATATGCAGAAAGGAAAAGTAAAATCTGAAGTGTATTTAGCTTAAGTAAGCTTCTTATTTTATAAAAAATATGTATGAAAGAACAACTGCTTTTTGATATTACAAATTTAGTAACAGTTATCTTTGAAGCTTTTGTTGTCCATATGTTTTTATCAGATTTTTTAGGTCAGAAAGAAGGATATACAAGAGCTGTAAGATATGCTAGATTGGGTTTTATAATATGTTTAGGAGTCTGTAATTTAATAACTTTAAATCCTGTAATCACAACACCTTTAATTTTCATCCTTATTTTTTCATCATCATTTTTATATGAAGGAAATACAAAGACACGATTGTTTGCGACTGTTTTATTAAATGTATTCTTTATATTATCAGAAATTGTGGTAACAAGTATTTTTGTTTTATTTATAAAAGAAGGCTTCGAAATAATGTTTGAAAACAATACTATAAGAGTACCAGCCACAATTTTATCTAAGATAGTTTTTTTATTTATATGCAAGATAGTTTGTTTATTTAAAAAAGATGTACATTCAGATATGCCAATAAAGTATTGGGTTATTTTACTTGCAATACCTTTGTTCAGCTTATTTCTGACTATTTCTATCTTTGATGTAAATAATTTTTTTAGTTCTGAAAGTTTAAAATTTCTAAACTTAATATCAAGTGTTGGTATTTTATATATTAATTTTATCGTGTTTTATCTATTTAAATCTATTATAGATAAAACTAAATTATCTATGAAGTATGAAATACTTGAGCAAGAAATAATTCATAAGGAAGAATTAAGGCTCAGTAATGAACGTTATAAAATTATTGTTGAACAGACTGACTCTGTTGTCTTTGAATGGAATGCTAAAGAAAATAAATCATTTGTATCTCAAGCATGGAATGAAAAATTTGGATATAGTAGTAAATGTGACAATCTTTTAAAAGAGATTATGGATAAAGAATTAGTTCATCAGGAAGATTATAGTGGATTTGAAGAGTTTCTTAAGTGTATTAAAGAAAATAACAAACATAATCAGGTAATCTATCGTTTAAAAAAATCTAATGGCGAATACCTTTGGTGTAGAACATCAGTAACAAAGATTTTTAATGATGAAAATGAACTTTTGAAGGTTGTAGGCGTAATTGTAGATGTAGATAGTGATATAAAAAAATACGAAGAGTTGAAAACTAGAGCAGAAAGTGACTCATTGACAAATATATACAATAAAGGTACCTTTGAAAAATTAGTAGAAGAAGTTATATCTACAAATAAAAGCAATAAAAAAGATGCATTATTCATTATTGATTTGGACGATTTTAAGGAAATAAATGATAATTTTGGGCATCCATTTGGTGATTTTGTATTAAAAACTTTTGCTGAGAAGATACAAGATAGTTTTGGGAATGAAGATTTAGTTGGAAGAATTGGTGGAGATGAATTTGTAGTATATATGCAAGATTATCATTCAGAAGTAAATTTGCATAAAAAAGCTAAAGAATTAAATAGAGTACTTTATGAGAACTACAATGATTTAAGTTTTAGCTTTGAGGCTTCTGTTAGTATAGGTATTGCAAGACATCCTCAAAATGGAAATTCATTTTTAGAATTGTTTAAAAATGCAGATAGAGCTCTTTATAATGTAAAGGCCTCTGGAAAAAATTCTTACTGTTTATTTGAAGAAGAATTATATATACAGTGAATTTAGAAGATATAGTTTGAGTATATAGTTAAATTATTAAAAAAATTGACTCATGTAGTGAATTTGTAAGTATTTGTTAAAGGCTATGACCATAAAAAGCATAGCCTTATTTTCATGTCTAATTAAGCACTATGTATTTTAAAAGAATTCTATTTATTAAAACCAAATTGTCAATAAGTTTTATAGTTTAAAAATATGTAGGATTCATAAATGGTATTGTAAGTTCTGTGACTTCTCCACTTGGAAAATCTGTCTCTCCCACAATGAAGGGTTCAAGTTTGTGGCTTTTCTGAAACAAGTTTTGAAAGAATTCTACTGGATAATTTTCCTGATTTAAAAATTTTAGATTCTTTTCAAATGCTATTTGTGCAGGATGTTTAACTAGTTCTCTAATTTCTTTCCTTGTGTTTGTGTCAATAAAATATTTTCCACTTTTATCAGAGCGAAATTCTAGGTCTGTTCCTATAGGCATATAAAAAATATTTAAAGTAGTTGGTTCAATATTAACAAGAGTATTAAAATCTACAATTGTCATGTTTTTAGGATTATCAATATACTCTTGTGTATCTGTATCTCCAAAAGCAATTAGCATTTTCTTAACTCAAAATAATGTAATACATATTACCAAACCTATAGCGCTGATAGCCAAAAAAATCAATCCAACTCCAACTGATTTTTTTCTAGATTCAATTTCTTTACAATCTTCTTTAGACATATCTATAATAGGGTATTTTCGTCTACCTATTAAGTATATTATTAAACCACTCGAATTATTACCATTCATAGCAAATAATCCCCACAATTTAGGATGTTTTAATCCACGAGCTTTTGCATCAATCACAGTCATATGATAAATTTGATATACAACACCAACTGAACCCACAAGAGCTACAGCAAAACATATCAAAATAAGCATAGTTTTATTCACTTCCATAATGAGTACACCTCCTAAAATTTTCTTATAATTTGGTAGAACAATGCTGATGAACTTATTATTGCTGTACAAAATACACTAACCATAAAGTAGTAGTTGTCTGGTATAAAGCTATTAAATAGCACAAATAAAATAAGTAATATAATATTGATAATAATTGCAGTTATTAACTTTTTATTACTATTAACTAGATTTGTACTTTCTTTTAAATGTTCAATCATTTTATTATCTCCTTTCAATAATTCATCTAAGCTAATTGAATACAAATCACTTAGTTTGATGACGCTTATAATATCTGGATAAGATTTCTCATTTTCCCAATTTGAAATTGTTTGTCGTGATACATTAATTTTTTCTGCAACTTTTTCCTGTGTCAATCCAGAATTTATACGAGCATTTTTCAGTTTCTTTCCAATTTCCATGTAGCTATCGCTCCTTTTATAATTATTTTGTCATATTGAGAGGATAAAATCTATCAAATATCTTTTACAATAGTGATTTAAGTGTGTCAAAATATTTTTACATGCCTGTATATGTGTTGAAACAGGTCTTATTTCTTGAGTTAATTTCAATCATTTTTATAGAAATATAAATCTGAAGTATTTCATCAGCATAATCTAGTGTAATACCTGTAATTTCTTTTATTTTATTAATTCTATAAAACAGAGTATTTCTATGGATATTTAAAACTTCAGCTGCTTTGCTTGGTGAATTATTAAAGTAGATATATTGCTTTAAGGTCTCTAAAAAATTAGAACCATTTTTTTTATCTTCTTCAATTAGTTTGGTTACAGCAGGATGATTGAGGTCATATAAATCATAGTTGGTACTAAGTAGCTCGTAGAGGATATATGGTATGCTTTTCCCAAATGGAGAAAAGTTTATGTCATATTTTTGAGCAATTTCACTAGCTTTTTTGGCTTGAATATAATACTTCCAACTATCAGATAGCTTTGAAAATCTTGGGCTTATTCCAGCATAAAGTGAATTTAGTTTTAAGTAATTAATAAAGTCTTTATTTTCATGCTCAATTAAATTATGAATTAAAGAATCATTAATAAAAACAACTAAAGTAGACTTGTATACTACACAATTATTAGATGGTATAAATGCACTTAAAGACTGCATAATAAAAGGAACTTTACTGTCAAAGTAATTATTATCTTTGTTTACTATTACCATTATGTTTAATGAATTTGACTTAGTCCAATTTAGATAATGAAATCTTCTGCTTATAGTATCATCATCTAGATACTTTTTTTCCAACAAATCAGAAAGTATATAATTAGGAATAAGTTTTTTATCTATATTAAACAGATTATTTTTTTGCAGTTCTAGAGATAAAGCTTTATTAAGCGATTCTAATAATTTGAAGTGAAATTTATTAAATGGAATTTTCCATTCACAGATAGCTATATGAGCTATTTCAATTTCTTCTACACACACGGATGAGATTAATGTACCAATCCAGTTGTCTGGTTTATTTTCTTCTTTAATAGATTTATTATAATGTATTTTTTTATGTATATTTTGATATTTTATGTAATTTATAGTTTCTTCGTCTAAATATTTATCTCCATTAGAATCTTCAGTAAGTTGCAATATATCACTAACATCATAAGAATGAGCTAAAATTTTGAAGGTAGAGTCACGAATTATCATGGGATAGCCAAATTCTTCATGTGCTATATCAATTAAATATTGTATGCCTTTATTCTCAGAAACCACATCAAAAAACCTTTGAGAACATAAACTAAGACGTATTTCTTGATTCATAATATTTAACAATTCACTAAAAAGGTCATATTTCTCTTTTTTTGATTTTATGATACAAATATCTGAGTTTAAATTATATCTTTCTAAATCAATGTTAACTTCATTTTGTATAAATATACCTAAAAAATTTATATTGTTCAAATCCACAGTAATATCTGATATATTTCCTAAATATAAACATCCAGTAGTAAATTCAGTTTGATTATTCTTATAAATATTCAAGCTAGTAATGTCTATATATTCATCTGGAAATGGCTTTAATACTGAGATATATTGAGATATATCTTTCATTAAATCTGTTAATTTCATGCTAAACCTTCTCTAATTATACTTGATTGTACTATAGCACAATCAATATAGTATATTTTACATTAAAGTTTAGATTATAACACATAGTTTAGGTAAATTAATTTATATATAATTAGTTATATAAATTAAGAAAATATCAAAGTAAGAAATTTTTAATTAAATAAGAATTAAATTTTTAATAAATAAAAATAAAGGGAGGGTGAAGTATGGCAATAACTAAAATTACTAATGTTAAAATATTTGATGGAGAAAAACTTTCAGAACAAAGGAGTGTTGTAATAGAAGATGGTGTGATATCATCAAAAACAATATCTGATATTACTATAGATGGAGAAGGATGCACTTTACTTCCAGGATTTATTGATTCTCATATACATTTGGATAGTTTAAAAAACTTGGAGGACGCAACTGATTGGGGTATAACTACTATGCTTGATATGGCAACTAATAGTAAAGATGTAGTAGAATCTTTAAGAAATTTAGACGGATTAACTGATATTCGTAGTGTATATGAACCTGTTGCACCAGAATCGCACCCTCATCTTATGGGAATGGGGTTTAAAGATAGTAAAATACACACTATTGAAGATGCTGAAAATTTTGCTAAGAAACAAATTAAACAAGGAGCAGATTTTGTAAAAATCATAATAGAAGACCCTAAAACATCTAAAACGGCTTTTGATTTTGAGACAATAAAAAGAGTAGTTGAAATATCTCATGAACATGGTAAAAAAGTATTTGCTCATGCACCTACAACTATAGCTTATGAATATGCAGAAAAAGCAAATGTTGATGTAATAAATCATATTCCTTTTATAGGTAAATTATCTGATGATGTAGCCAAAAGGATAAAAGAGAAAAATCTTATATCAATTCCAACTATAGTTATGATGGAAAGTATAGTATCAAATATAAAAAAAGCTACAGGAAGAGAAGATGTTAGGTTAGAAACAGCAATAGAAAATACAGCTACATTGAAAAAAGCTAGAGTGATGATATTAGCTGGAACTGATGCAAATAATGATGAAAATTCTATTAGTATAGTGAAACATGGGGAATCTCTTCATCGTGAATTTGAATTATTAGTTAAGGCAGGTCTTAATACAATTGAAGTACTTGAGAGTGCAACAAGTTTACCAGCAAAATTATTAGGTCTTAATGACCGTGGAGTAATAAAAGAGGGAAAAAGAGCTGATTTAGTAATGGTTGAAGGTGACCCAATTAAAGATATAGCAGCAACTAGAAATATAAAAGGTGTATGGATAAAGGGTAATAAAGTAAGATAATGAATTGAGTATTGTTAAAAATAAAAGAAGTTTATGTTAAAGGAGATTGAGAACATGTTATTAAGTAGACCAGGAAAAAATTCTATAGAAGATATAGTGGATAAAAATAGTGTAAAAGAGCTTATAGAATTTGAAAGGTTTTGTAGAGATAATGCGTTATGGGATGAAATGAAAAAATGTTTTGCAAAGGAATCTACTGTTTCAATATCTTGGTATCAAGGTAGTGGAGAGGGGTTCGTAGAAGAATCAAGTAAGATGAAATCTTATGCGCCACATAAAATTTGTGATACATTAGTTTGGGTAAATAAAGATAAGGCAGTATCAATTACAATGGGAGCTATCCATATTAGAAATGAAATAGATGGAAATTTAGTTGAACTTCAGTCAGATGTCAAGTTTCTGTATAAGACTCAAAAGATAGACGATATGTGGTATATAATATCTATGGATGCTATATATGAAAAAGATATAATTTTACCTGTTTATCAGGATGGGGATGTCAAAATTTCTAAGGAAGATATAAAGGATTATAGACCTTCATATGCAAGTCTTTCTTATATGCTTAGTACAGATGGATATAAAATAAATCAAGAACTCCCCGGAATAGATAGACCAGAGAAGGTTGATAGACTTTATAAAGATGCAGAAAAATGGCTATTAGATAACTCTAGAAATTAGTTTAAATATAAATAAAGATGTAGGTGATTTTATATAAAATCACTTACATCTTTTTAAATAAACTTCTGTATGCTTTAGATAATACTATTATAAAATTTATTTAATTTGCTATACTCATTATTAATCTTTACATTCATTTTTGTATTCTTTAGTATCTCCTTTTACATTTTAACTTCTGCTGATATTTGAGTTAGATATTCATTAGAATCTCTTACACTTATATCATATAGAAGATATTCTTCATAAACAAAATCTCCCATATATAAATTATTTTGATTGAAAAATTCTAATAGTTTTTCATAAGTTTTATTAATAGTTTCATAACTTCCTTTATGATAAGCAGTTACATAAAGCCCTTTTGGTTTGATTGATGTAGGATATTTCTTATAGTCTTTATTAACTTTTGTAAATAAATATGAATATGACTCAAAATCTCTATTCATTATATCTTCGCCTTTAATGATTGAACCAATCATACCATCATCACCTAAATCATAGTTATCCATAAAGTTAATACATTCATATAAAAAGTTTTCATCATCATCTCCAAGAAAGGGTTCTTTATAAGTAAGAGGCGTTTTGACTAAATACTCTTCCTCATGTTCTTCTAAAGTAATCGTATTTGCATCTATATTACATGCTTTTTTAGTAAATGAAATAGTAGACTCCATTAAAGCCTTAATATTATTCAATTTTTCAATTTCATTGTTAATATCAAGAGTTTTCTTTTCTAAAAGTTCAATTAGTAAATTCGGAGTTCGTTTATCTATATAAGCTTTAATTTCTTTTAAAGGCATTTTAATTTCCTTAAGAGAAGAAATTATACCAAAAATACTGAGTTGATGGTATGAGTAGTATCTATATCCGTTTTCCTTCTTTAACTCTGGAGAGAAAAGACCTATATCATCATAATGAAAAAGCGTCTTTTTATTGACTCCACAAATCTTTGCAAATTCTCCAGTTGTGAAATAATTTTTCGAAATTTGACTCATAATTAAAATTCCTCCTTGACTATCCTGTTACAGTATAGTTTATCATAATATTCTATAAAGGAGTGTGATTGTATGAAAAAATTAATTCGTTTTTTAAAACCATATAGAGTTTTAATTGTTACAGTGCTGATGTTTACATTTTTACAAACTCTTGGAACTTTATATATACCAACACTTACAGCAAGTATAGTAAATAATGGTGTAGTAAAGGGGGATGTAGATTATATTGTAAAGACAGGTTTAATTATGTTGATAGCAGCAGGTATAACAGCTTTATCAGCTGTTTTAGTTTGCAAAGTATCATCAAATCTCTCATCTGGATTTTGTAGAGATATTAGAGAAGCAGTATTTATAAAATCACAAGATTTATCAATAAATGATTTTAATAAAATAGGAACAGCTTCAATGATTACTAGGAGTACTAGTGATATTACTTTAATAGGTCAATCTTTGTTTATGTTTATTCAGTTGGTATTACCAGCACCAATCATAACAGTTTGTGGTTTATTCTTAGCATATTCTATAGATAAAGTAATGACAATTATTATTGTTACAGTAATGTTTCTATTCATGTTATCTGCGTTTTTGGTTGGTAAAAAAGTTATCAGATTGTTTAAAATGATGCAAATAAAGATGGATAATATGAATAGAGTATTACGTGAAGTAGTAACTGGAGTAAGAGTTATAAGAGCTTTTGATAGAAGTCGTTTTGAAAAAAAGAGATTTGATAGAACTGCAATAGATTATTCTGAAACAGCAATTTCAATAAATAAAATATTTGCAGTACTTATGCCTGTTGTAATGTTAATAATGAACTTAGGTATAGTGAGTATAATTTGGTTTGGTGGTATGAGAGTAAGTAATGGAAATATGGAGATAGGTCATATAATGGCACTGGTTGAGTATTGTATCTTAATATTATTTTATTTAATTATGGGAGTAATGGTATTTATGTACATACCTAGAGCAGGAGCTTGTGCAGATAGAGTAAACCAAATCTTAGACATAGAACCTGAAATTGTAGATGGAAATGGATATAAAGATATTACTTCAGAAAGAGGCCATTTAGTATTTAAAAATGTAACTTTTTCATATTCACAGTCGGAGGAACCTGTTTTAAACAATATAACATTTGAAGCAAAATCTGGAGAAGTAACTGCAATTATAGGAAGCACTGGTTCTGGTAAATCTACTATTGCAAATATAATACCACGTTTTTTTGAAATTCAATCTGGAGAAATATCTATAAATGGTCAAGATATTAAGAACATGCCTCAAAAAGAGCTTAGAGACAAGATTGGATTTGTACCACAAAAAGCCTTTTTATTTAGTGGGACAATAGAAGAAAATATAAGATATGGAAAAGAAGATGCAAGTATTGAAGAAGTAAAATATGCTGCAAATGTAGCCCAAGCTGATGAATTTATTTCTGATATGGAAGATAAGTATGATTCGTTCGTAGCACAAGGAGGAAATAACTTATCTGGCGGCCAGAAACAGAGAATATCTATTGCAAGGGCATTAGTTAGAAAACCAGAAGTATATGTTTTTGATGATAGCTTTTCTGCATTAGATTTCAATACAGATAAAAGGCTTAGAAAAGCATTGAAGAATGAAATTAAAGATTCATCAGCCATAATTATAGCACAGCGTATAAGTACAATTATGGATGCTAATCAGATTATAGTTTTGAATGATGGAGAAATTGTAGGTATAGGAAAACATAAAGAGTTACTTGAAAATTGTGAAGTTTATAAGCAAATCGCAGATTCACAGCTTAGTAAAGAAGAACTTGCATAGAGTGAAGAATCAATCTGTGTATTTGGAGGTGTAATATGAGTGAAAAAATAACAGAAAAACAAGATGTAGATGTACTTAGTTTTGAGGATGGTATGTCAGCAGAAAAAGCTAAAAATGCAAAAAAGACTACTAAAAGATTATTGAAATATATGAAGAAACAAAAATTTAAGTTATTAATGATTTTTATTTCAGTATTAGTAAGTTCAGCTCTTACAGTTTTAGCACCAATGGTTATGGGAAAAGTTATTGACCAATTATTTAATGGGATTAAAACTGCAGTTCAAACAGGTACAAAGTTCAGTGTGAATTTTAGTACTATGGGAGGTATAATATCAATACTTCTAGGGTTATATTTGATTAGTGCAGTATTCATATATATACAACAATATATTATGTCAGGGGTTGCACAAAATTTAGTTCTTAACATGAGAAAAGATTTAAGTGATAAATTAAATAAGCTTCCTCTTAAGTACTATGATTCCCACAAAAAAGGGGAAACACTTAGTATCGTCACAAATGATTTAGAGAAGGTAGCAGATAGTTTACAAGAAGGGTTAATGCAACTTATTACGGCAGTGGTCACAGTGATTGGTTCTATTGTAATGATGATAAGCATAAGTATACCACTTACAATAGTATCAGCTGTAACATTGCTTGTTTCCTTAGGTATTACTGTTATAATTGCAAGAAAATCACAAAATAGATTTTCAGAAAATCAAAAAGCATTGGGAGAATTAAATAGCAATATAGAAGAGATGTTTACTGGTCAAATAGTAGTCAAGGCATTTAGTAAAGAAAAAGATACTATAAAAAACTTCAAAGAATTAAATCAAAATCTTTATAATGCTAGTAGAAAAGCTCAATTCTCATCATATGCTATATCTCCAATTATTAGATTTATAAATCAAATTGGGTATGTTATTATAGCAGTTGTGGGAGGTGTATTTGCATCAACTGGAGCAATGACTCTTGGTAGTATACAGGCGTTTATACAATATGTAAATCAAGCATCAGAGCCTACTACAGAGATATCTTATATTGTAAATATGCTTCAAGCTGCAATTGCATCTGCAGAGAGAGTTTTTAAAGTTATGGATGAAGTTGAAGAAATAAAGGACAAAGAAGATTCAAAAGTTATCAATATGCCTAAAGGTAAAGTGGAATTTGAACATGTTAAATTTGGATATAGTGATGATTCTATTCTTATGAAAGATATTAATATTAAATTGAATGCAGGAGATAAGATTGCAATTGTTGGACCTACAGGAGCTGGGAAGACAACTCTTGTAAATTTACTTATGAGGTTTTATGAGATACAAGGTGGAAGAATTACTATTGATGGAGTTAATATAAAAGACTTAAAACGTGGAGAACTTAGAACTATGTTTGGAATGGTTCTACAAGATACATGGCTATTTAATGGTAGTATAAAAGAAAATATTGCTTATAGTAAGTCAGATGCTACAATGGATGAGATTGTAAATGCAGCAAAATCAGCAAGAGTAGACCACTTTATAAGAACTTTACCTAAAGGTTATGATACCGTATTGACTGAGGATGCTTCTAATCTATCTCAAGGTCAGAAACAACTTTTAACAATTGCCAGGGCAATACTTTCAGACCCATCAGTGTTAATTCTTGATGAGGCAACCTCTAGCGTAGATACTAGAACAGAGGTTGAGATTCAAAAGGCAATGAATAACTTAATGAAGGGAAGAACTAGCTTCGTTATTGCACATAGATTATCCACTATTCGTGATGCGGATTTAATATTAGTAATGAAAGAAGGTACTATTATTGAACAAGGAAATCACAAAGAACTTATTGAAAATAAAGGATTTTATGAAGAACTTTATAATAGCCAATTTTCAAGTGAATATGACGAAGAAGTTGTGTAATTAAAATAATTAATATGATAAGAAATAGATAGACTTATTTTAAATAAGTCTATCTATTTTTCATTTGAAACAACTAAATCAATAAATAATTGCATAAGGGGACTAATCCACTTATTTTTATGATGGCCACATACTGCTACAATGCTTCTATCATCTAACTCTGTATCTATTGCACATAGTTCTCCTGTCTTCAAATCATCTTCTACTGCAAACGTAGGAAGGTATGACACTCCCATATCATTTTTTACTAAATTTTTAATAGTAGGTATACTCCAGAGTTCAATCGTATGGTCTAGAGTAATATTTTTTTCATTTAAATATGATTCAAACATTTGTCTAAAAATACATGCTGGCTCATCTATTATGAAAGGTATATCTAATTCTTGGTTTGGAGTAATAAAATCAGGGAATTGTTTTTTTACTTTTGGAGATGCAACTAGTGTCAAAGGTGATTCTCCAACAGTATAGGTAGAAATAGAATTTCCCAAGCCTCCAATATCTTTATAAAATATTCCTAAATCAATGCTTCCTGCAAGCAAAGAATTTCTAATATCATAGCAATTCATTGAGCGAAGAAATAGCCTTGCATTTGGTGCCATTTCATGAAAACGTTTTAAAATAGGAGGTATTTTATAACAAATAAGAGTTTCTCCCATTGCGATATGTAAATCACCACGTAACTCAGACAAGTCAGTACCAAAATTCTTCATTTTATCAACAGAACATAGAACGTCATCCACATAAGGTATTAGATTTTTGCCAGCTTTAGTTAGAACCATTTTTCTTCCTATCTTTTCAAATAAGTGTGTAGATAGCTCTTGTTCTAACTGTTGCACTTGGAATGTTATTGTTGATTGTGTGTAATTGAGTTTATTTGCTGCTTTAGAAAAACTACCTTCTTCTATTATGGTTTTAAAAGTTTGTAGGTATTTAAAATACATGCTCATCCTCATTTCATTCAATATAATTGAAGTATAGATTTAAATATTTCGATTTTTTTTATTGTTTGATTTATAGTATTATAATATAAAAGGAGAGTGATTACAAGTGTTGAGTGAAGTTTTATTGTCTTTTTTACCATACGCATTTGTTACAGGTTTTACACCAGGACCTAATAATATTCTTGCATTAAACACAATTAGTAATAATGGATGGAAAAAAGGAAAGTCAGTGGTTATAGGAATTAGTATGGGATTTATATGTATTATGTTTATATGTGCTCTTGGATGCCTTGAATTATCAAAGTTTATACCAATGATTACTGGTATTATGAAGTACATAGGAGCACTTTATATTATTTGGTTAGCAATACAAGTAGCTAAGAGCAAACCAAACAATGATAGTGATGTGAAGAAAGAATCCTTTTGGACTGGATTTATTTTGCAGTTTGTCAATGTAAAAATTATAATATTTGCTATTACTGTATATACAGGGTATGTAATACCTGTGTCACAGTCAGTTGAATATTTATTATCAGCAGCAGTTTGTAATAGTATTGTAGGCATATCTGGGACTTTGACATGGGCTCTAGCAGGAGGTATTTTACAAAAATATATAAACAAGCATTATAAAGTAATTAATATTATTATGGCACTAGTACTTGTTTGGAGTGCAGTAAAACTAATTTTAACATAATTAAGCATATAAATTTAATTATTTAGTATTATAAATTTAGAAGATGGAATTATGGATTATATCATTTTGAATAAGAAACTTGATTTTTTATTTGAAATATTTAATTTATCTATAAATAACATCTTCTTTTTTTTACCTCTAAAACAACTATTCATTGACTATACAGAATCTAATACCATATAAAATTTAATAAATTTATAGAAATCTCATCAGCTTAATCTTGTTTGCCACATATATGCCATAAAGATGCACTTATTTTACGGAGATTTAACAAAGTCAAGTGAAGTATACTCTAAATATAAAATAAATCAAACATAGTTAAATGAATTGAGAGGTGATAATAATGGATAAGAAGTTAAACTATAGATTTGAGATGAAACATAAAATAACTGAAGCTGATGTCCTAGCTTTAAAATCAAGGCTTTATCCAATAATGAAAAAAGATAGAAATGCATCAAAAGATGGAAAGTATCTTATCAGAAGTTTATATTTTGACACTCCTGAAGATAAAGCACTTTTAGATAAGTTAAATGGAGTTGCAATGAGAGAAAAGTTTAGAATAAGATTTTATAATAATGACCTTTCTTATATAAAATTGGAGAAGAAAATAAAACATTATAATATGACATCAAAACTGTCAGCTAGTTTAACTAAAAAAGAAGTAGAGAAGATATTAAAAAATGACATTGAGTTTTTAAAAGAATCGACAAACTGCTTATTAAGAGAATTTTATTTAAAAATAAAATGTGAAAGATTGGAGGCAAAAAGTATAGTTGATTATGATAGAGAAGCTTTTGTCTATCCACTTGGAAATGTAAGAGTTACAATCGATAGCAATATTAAGACTTCTGTAAATTCAGTCAATTTATTCAATAAAGAATTGCCAACAGTATCAGTTATTGATGAAAATATGACTGTATTAGAAGTTAAATATGATGAGTTTATACCAGATTTTATAAAAGATTTGGTTCAGATTAATAAAACTACTTCTACAGCAGTTTCAAAGTATGCATCAAGTAGATTGTATATATAGGATTTAAATTCAAATTTTAGGTAAAGAGCGTCCAAATAAAATAAAAAAATTAAAAAATAGGAAGGATGATTTTAGTTATGACGTTTAACGATATTTTTAAATCAAGTTTTATAGAAAATGTATCAGGTTTTTCATTTGTAGATAGTGCTTTAGCTCTAGGTTCAGCATTTTTAGTAGGTTTGTTTATATATATGATTTACAAAAAAACCTATATGGGTATTATGTATTCTCGACCATTTAATGTGTCACTTGTAGCACTTACAATGCTTACAACTTTCGTAATATTGGCAGTTACATCAAATGTAGTTTTATCTCTAGGTATGGTTGGTGCTTTATCTATAGTAAGATTTAGAACAGCAATTAAAGACCCAATGGATTTGGTATTTCTATTTTGGTCATTAGGCTCAGGCATAGTTTTAGGTGCAGGTTTGATTCCATTAGCTGTTATGGGTTCAATAATCATGGGATTGATTCTAATATTCTTTTCAAACAAAACAATATCTGAAACACCATATATATTGATGGTAAATTGTAATAATGAGAATTCAGAAGATATTGCAACTGACAAAATTAAAAAAGTATTTTCTAAATATCAAATAAAATCAAAAAGTGTTACACCAGAAAAAGGTATAGAATTGGTATTTGAAGTAAGAATGAAAGACGGAGAAACAAGTCTTATAAATGACTTAAGCCAAGTCGATGGAGTTACTAATGCAGTTCTTGTAAGTTATAATGGTGACTATGTAGCATAGAGAGGAGTAATCTTTTATGAAAGATAAAAAATTTACCCTTCTTATCTCAATTATGGTTATATTTTTATGTGCAGTAGTTGGAGTTTACAGTACATATGGTAATAAAAATGTTGATTTATATAGCAATGTATATATTGAAAAATATTTTGACAGAGACAAGGTTATGGAAGTTAATATAGAAATAGATGAAAGTGACTTGGAAGATATGAATGAAAATGCTATAAAAGAAGAATTTAAAGTTGCAAAAGTAACTGTAAATGGAGACACATATGGAAACGTTGGTATAAGAACTAAAGGAAATTCAAGTCTTACATCTGTAGCAAATAGTGATAGTGATAGATATAGCTATAAGATTAATTTCGATAAATATAATACTAGTCAAAGTATGGAAGGTCTTACTCAATTAAACCTTAATAACTGTTATTCTGACCCATCTTATATGAGAGAATTTTTAACTTATAGTGTCTGTGAGGAGATGGGATTAGCTACTCCAGAATTTGCATATGCTAAAGTTTCTATAAATGGTGAATATCATGGATTATATTTGGCAGTAGAAGGGTTAAAGGAATCTTATCTTGAAAATAATTTTGGAGATGTAACTGGAGACCTATACAAATCAGATGAAGGAGCCTCATTACAATATGAGGGTGATGACCCAGATAGTTATTCAAATCTAATCGTTGAAAGTGACAAGAAAACTGCTGATTGGTCTAAAGTTACAAAACTACTAAAATCTTTAGATACAGGTGAGGATATTGAAAAATATCTTGATGTAGATTCTGTCCTCAAAAATATAGCAATAAGTACAGCTTTATTAAATCTTGATAGTTATCAAGGTAGTTTCGCTCATAATTACTATTTATATGAACAAGATGGAGTGTTTTCTATGTTGCCATGGGACTTTAATATGTCATTTGGTGGATTTAGTGGTTTTGGTGGAGGTAGTCAATCTATAGCTATTGATGAACCTACAACAGGTAATTTGGAAGATAGACCTTTAATATCTGCATTATTAAAAAATGATACATATAAAGCTAAGTATCATGAATATCTAGAAGAAATAGTAACCAAGTACTTGGATTCAGATTATCTGGAAAATATGACAACAAAATTACATGGCTTGATAGCATCATATGTAAAAGAAGACCCAACAGCATTTTATACTTATGAAGAATTTGAAAAAAATATAACATCTTCAATTGAAGACTCTAGTGATAATAAGGGATTTGGTGATAAAGAATCTAATAATAAAGAATTTAATAATGAAAATAATAGTTTTGAAAACAAAAGTAATGAAAAAGAAGTTAATGCTGAATTAACATTAAGCAAAGTCAAAACTAATACAGATAATGATACTCAAAATAACACTACAGATAATAGTGAAAATGAGAATAATACAAATACCAATAAAAGTGGTGATGATACTAATGAAAAGTCAGGAGGGCCTATGGGTAAAGGTGGAAAGTCAATACCAGGAGTTTTAGAAGTTGCAGAAAATATGAGTAAAACTATAAAAGCTCAATTAAGTGGAGAATCTTCTTCAACTAAGGAAACTTCTGATGATAATAGTTCAAGTGAAAGTAAAGACACAGAAAATTCTGATGATAATATGAGTGGCATGCCAGAGCCACCTGAAGGCATGGATGGTAAAACACCACCAGGAATGGGAAATATGGATAAGGGTGATATGAATGGTAAAAATGGAGATATGAATATAGATAGAAGTCAAGGTAATCCAAAGGAAGCTGGGGGTTTTGGTAATAAAGGAGGCGACTCTATGAATAAAACAACAACATACTCTAAATTAATTTTAGGTGGAGTTTCAATGATAATCATGTCAGTTATGTTAGTAGGTGTATCAAAGATAAACCGAAGAAAATTTATAAAGTCAAAATAGATTCAGATACAAATAATATTGATACTGTTAAGTAAATATCTACTTAACAGTATTTTTTTTATTTTAATATCTTTGTTTTTAATAAAAAGTATTTTCTTATTAGTGTTAGATTAATAATCGTTGTAATTTCGTACATTTATAATTTTACAATGATATAGTAAAATTTAATTCTATTAAAAAAGTACATAGAAAAAAACGATTAGACAAAGTATGAAAAGTATAATACGATTATTTTGGGGTAAATGGAAAATAAATTTATATTTTGTAGAAATATCCATAAAAATGAATGTTTTAAATTTAACTTATATTAAAGTAAAGAGTGATGTGTAAGTTTAAAAATTATAAAACTAAATTATGGTATATAAATAAAGTTTAAATTCATGTAAATAAAAATATCATCAAGTATGGAGGGATTTTAATGTATTGGAAAAGAGCATTAAGCTTATTAACATTAGGGTTAGTTATTTGTGGATTAACAATAGGTTGTTCAACAAAAGAAGAGCCTGAAAAAGAAGAAAAGAAGACTATTACAGTAGCTACAGGAGCAAAGTATTATCCATTTAATTTTAGAGAAGATGGGAAAATGCAAGGTTTTGAAATTGATATATGGAATGAAATTGGGAAAAGATTAGATTCTGAAATTAAGTATGAAGTAAACAATGGGGATACAGGTGGATTACTTGGTATGGTAGATAGTGGAAAAGCAGATACAGCAGCTCAACAAATAAGTATAACACCAGAAAGGGAAGAAGTATATGATTTCACAGTACCATATGCTTATAATCCTTTAATGATAACTATTAGACCAGAAGATAAAGATAAGATAAAAAGTCTTGAAGATTTAAAAGGTAAGAAAGTTGAGGTTGGTGCAAACTCATCTGAAAGAGCTATAATGGAAGAAAAAAATAAAGACAATTCAATGGAATTAGTATTTAATGATGGAGCAGATTCATATGAAGGCCTTGAACTTGGAAGATCTGATGCAAGAATAATTTCTGTTTCAGCTACAGCAGCTAGAAATAAAAAAGCTGGCTCAAACTTTATAGCTGTTGGAGAACCTATCTATGAAGAGATAAATGCATATCCATTTAAAAAAGATGAAAAATCAAAAGAATTAAAAGCTAAAGTTGACGAAGCAATAACAGCTATGAGAAAAGATGGAACTCTTACTGAAATTTCTAAAAAATGGTTTGGGGAAGATATAACAATTGAGAGATAGGTGACTTTTATGAGTTTAGATATATCATTCATGTTTAAAATTTTACCAGAAATATTTATAGCATCTAAAGAAACAATAATAATTGCTTTAATATCTCTAGCGCTATCTCTAGCGATAGCAATTGTAATGGCATTGATAAGCTATAATGAGGTTAAAGTATTAAATCAAATTGTCAAAGTGTATACATCAATTTTTAGAGGCACACCATTGCTAGTTCAATTGTATGCATTATATTTTGGATTGCCAAGAGCTATTCCAGCACTTGTAGAAATGTCTCCATTTACTGCAATAATAATTGCTTTGTCAGTAAATATGTCAGCATATATGTCAGAGACTATAAGAGGAGCTATTTCCTCTGTTGATAGGGGACAATATGAAGCAGGGGCTTCTATAGGACTTACAAATGTACAAATATTTAGAAGAATAGTTATGCCACAGGCTATAAGAGTAGCTATACCTGCATTGTCTAATCACTTTGTAGATTTAATTAAGGGTTCATCACTAGCTTTTACTATAGGGGTAATAGAAATAATGGCAACAGCAAATTATAATGGCGGTAGTAAATATAAATATCTAGAAGCTTTCTTAGTAGCAGGATTTGTGTATTGGTTCATATTATTTGTATTTGGATTTATTCAAAAGAAAATAGAAGAAAAACTAAATGCTGCATACTAACAATAATATTACCATAATAAAATAAAAGCTATTTAAATATAATAAAATATGTTTAAATAGCTTTTATTATTTAATTATAAATAAAATTGAAAAAATAGTGTTTAATTGTAGAAAACATAAATTATTTCTTCAAAAAAATAATCTGAAAATTTGTAACCAAATTGTAATAAAATGGTAGTTATTTAGCATAAAATGATGTATCATAGAGTTAGATTATAAAATTTATAAGATAGGATTTTTGCACGAAAACTGCTGACTTTTGGTATTTAAGGTGAGTAGTTAAATTATGTTTAGGAGGGGTAGATTTTGTTACAAAAAGTATTATGGAAATTTTCAAAGCTGGTTTTAGGTCTATTTATATGTTCAATTGGTATAGTATTGACGATAAATTGTAACCTAGGTTTATCTCCTTGGGATGTGTTTCATCAAGGTCTTTCAAATCATGTAGGAATAACTATAGGGACTGCCTCTATAATTGTAGGCTCTATAGTAGTTATAGCTGATGTTATTCTAGGTGAAAATGTAGGATGGGGAACTGTATTCAATATGTTATTAATTGGCTTTTTTATGGACTTACTTCTATATACTAACTTAATTCCAAAGACGGATAGTGTATTAATAGGAATAATTATGTTAATTTTAGGTTTGGGGCTTGTAGCTCTTGGAATGGTATTTTACATGGGAAGTGGTCTAGGAAGTGGACCCAGAGATGGTTTGATGGTTGCTCTTCAAAAGAAAACAGGAAAATCACTTAACTTAATAAGAGGAACTATAGAAGTTGGTGCATTAATAGTTGGATTTTTCTTAGGTGGAAAAGTTGGCATAGGAACTATAATAAGTGCATTTGGTCTAGGATATCTTACACAAATATTATTCAATTTGTTTAAATTAGATTGTAGTAAAATCAAACATAGATTTATAATAGATGATATAAAATTTATAAAATTGTATGTGAGCGGAGATAAAAAACCTGCTACTCAAAATATGGCTAAATAGCTCTATAAAGAATTAATTAGAAGTATATAGTAATTATAAATAAAAATTTTCTTGTAAATATATAAAATTTCAAATATTAAAAGATATGGATTGCTAAAAAACTATAAAATATAGATTTTTAGCAATTTTTTATTTACTTAACATATTCTAAGACTTTAAAAGCTTTTATATATGTTATATGAATTGATTTATTTATAATTAGAGATACTAAACTTTATAGATATTAATATAAACACATTCAAATTGTGTATTTTCAAAGCCTTTAAAATACTTATATTTATTCTAACTAAAAAAATAAAAAAATTAGCAAAAAAGTCTTGTATTATATCTAAATTTTATATATAATTACCTATGTTGTTTACAAATTTTAAACTCAATGTTTAGTAAACAAAATGTTTAGTAAAATAAAACAAAAATTAGGAGGTGCAACATGGATATAGGTGAAAAGATAAAAAGATTAAGAACAGAAAAACAACTGACCCAGGAAGAGTTAGCTAATAGATGTGAATTGTCAAAAGGATTTATTTCTCAACTAGAAAATAACTTAACATCACCATCCATAGCTACCCTTATAGATATACTTGAGATATTAGGTACAAATTTAAGGGAATTTTTTAATGAAATAGATGACGAAAGAATTAGTTTTACAAAAGAAGACATGTTTGAAACTGAAGATGAAGATTTAAAATATAAATTAAAGTGGTTAATTCCAAATTCACAAAAAAATGAAATGGAGCCAATAATAATAACATTGTATCCAGGTGGACAATATAAAGAAGAAAAGCCACATGAAGGTGAAGAATTTGGATATGTATTAGCAGGTTCAATATATGTTCATATAGGCGAAAAGAAAAATAAGGTAAAAAAAGGAGAAAGCTTTTACTTTAGACCAAGAGCAAATCACTATATATCAAACGAAGGTAAAACGACAGCAAAAGTGATTTGGGTAAGTACGCCACCATCATTTTAGAATAGAGGTGTTTAATAAGTGGTAGAAAATATAATAGAATTAAGAGATATATCTAAGCATTATGAGGAACTTACTGTTTTAGATAATTTCAATTTAGATATAAAGAAAAATGAGTTTTTAACTTTACTTGGACCAAGTGGATGTGGAAAAACTACTACATTAAAAATAATAGCAGGGTTTGAGTATGCTGATGATGGTAAAGTTTTATTTGAAAGTAAAGAGATAAATAATTTGCCACCATATGAAAGACAAGTAAATACAGTGTTTCAAAAATATGCTTTATTTCCACATATGGATGTATATGAAAATGTAGCTTTTGGACTAAAAATTAAAAAGACTCCAAAAGATGTAATAGATGCTAAAGTGAAAGAGGTTTTAAAACTTGTTGCACTAGAAGGCTTTGAAAGACGACAAGTTGACTCATTAAGTGGAGGACAACAACAGAGGATTGCAATAGCAAGAGCTTTAGTTAATGAACCAAAAGTATTGTTACTAGACGAGCCACTTGGAGCATTAGATTTGAAATTAAGACAAGAAATGCAAATAGAATTAAAAAGAATTCAAAAAAAATTAGGAATAACATTTGTGTTTGTAACTCATGACCAAGAAGAGGCTCTTACTATGTCAGATACTATTGTTGTAATGTATAAAGGTAAAATACAACAAATGGGAACACCTCAAGATATATACAATGAACCTAAAAATTCATTTGTAGCAAAGTTTATAGGTGAAAGTAATATATTTGATGGAATTATGATGGAAGATTATAAAGTAAATTTCTGTAATAGAGAGTTTGAGTGCGTAGATAAAGGATTTGAAAAAAATGAAAATATAGAAGTAGTAATAAGACCAGAAGATATAAAAATGGTAAAGCCAGAAGAAGGAATGTTAAAGGGGAAAGTTACATCTACAGTATTTAAAGGAGTGCACTATGAAATAGAATTAAATGAAAATGGAAGATTGTGGATACTTCATAATACTAAAAATGCTGAAGTTGGAGTAGAACTAGGCATGGACATATATCCAGAAGACATCCATATAATGAGAAAAGAGAGTAACTAATATGAAGAAGAAATCTTTTTTAGCATATCCATATGTAGTTTGGAGTGCGATATTTGTAATAATTCCTTTAATACTAGTAGTATTTTTCAGTTTTACAAAAGACTCAAGTACAGGTTATGCATTTACACTTGAGAATTATAAAGAAGTAATAGACCCTATATATATTAAAGTATTTGCTCGTTCTATTCTTTTAGCAGGAGTAGCTACATTGATATGTCTTGTAGTTGGTTATCCAGTGGCATATATAATTTCAAAAGCTCATGTAAGTAGAAGAGGTTCATTAATACTGTTGTTTATTCTTCCTATGTGGATGAATTTTCTTTTAAGAACGTATGCATGGGTAGCTATATTAGGAAAAAATGGACTTTTAAATACGTTTTTAGGATGGTTTGGAATACAGCCATTAGCAATTTTGTATACTAATGTTGCTATACTTTTAGGTATGGTATATAACTTTTTACCATTTATGGTTCTTCCAATATATACAGCACTTTCAAAGATGGATAATGATTTAATAAATGCTGCTCATGATTTAGGTGCAAATAACATGACAGTATTTAGAAAAATTATATTTCCTTTGAGTTTGCCTGGAGTAATGTCTGGAATAACTATGGTATTTATGCCAGCAGTTACTACTTTTGCAATATCAAGACTGCTAGGTGGAGGTAAAATAATGTTAGTTGGAGATTTAATTGAACAACAATTCACAGTTGTTGGAGATTGGAACTTTGGCTCAGCTATATCGATATTTATGATGATAGTAATATTAATATCCATGTCGATAATGTCAAAATTTGGAGATGAATCTGACAAAGAAGGTGGTGGGTTACTATTTTAAAATTAAAGAAAATAACTTCTAATATATATTTAGCATTAGTATTCTTATTTTTGTATGCACCCATATTTGCATTGGTACTATTTTCTTTTAATGATTCAAAATCAATGGCAAGATGGAATGGATTTACGTGGAAATGGTATGGTCAATTACTTCAAAATGAAAGTATAATGAGTGCTTTATATTACACTGTTGTTATAGCTATATTAGCATCTGTAATATCAACAATAGTAGGAACTATAAGTGCTATAGGAATACATAAGATGAGAGGGAAGAGTAAAAAATTAATACTGAATGTAAACTACCTTCCTATTTTAAATACAGAAATAGTTACAGCAGTAGCCCTTATGAGTCTATTTGTATTTGTAAAAATGGAATTTGGTTTTACAACAATGTTATTAGCACATATAATGTTTTGTTTGCCATATGTTATACTTTCAGTTTTACCAAAAATGAAGCAATTACCTGATAATATAGAAGATGCAGCTATGGACTTAGGAGCAACACCTATGTATGCTCTTAGAAAAGTAATTTTACCACAAATAAAACCAGGTATAGTTTCTGGATTTTTGATTGCATTTACTATGTCAATAGACGACTTTATAATAAGTTTCTTTAATGCTGGAAATGGTGTAAGTAATCTTTCTATAGAAATCTATGGAATGGCTCGAAGAGGTATAAAGCCTGAAATAAATGCATTATCAACGATAATGTTTGCGGTGGTTTTAGGATTACTTCTATTGGCTAATAAAAAAGAATCTATAGTAAGGGGGACTAAATAATGATTAAGTTTAAGAAAATAATATCCCTTATAACTGTAGGTATGATTACAGCAACTTTATTTACAGGATGTAATAAGTCAACAGATTCTACAAAGGTTCTAAATGTATATAATGTTGGTGATTATATAGATGAATCTCTTATAGATAAGTTTGAAAAAGAAACAGGAATAGAAGTTCAGTATTCAACTTATGATACTAATGAAATGATGTATCAAAAGGTTAAGAGTGGTAGCACTCATTATGATTTAGTTTTTCCATCAGATTATATGGTGGAAAAAATGAAAAATGAAGGTCTTTTGGAAAAAATAGATTTTAAAAATATACCTAATATGAAGTATTTAGATAAGAGTTTTTTAAATCCTGTATATGATGAAACTAATGAATATAGTGTTGCATATATGTGGGGTACTCTTGGAATCTTATATAATAAAAAAGAAGTTAAAGAGCCTATAGATAGTTGGAATATACTTTGGAATCCAAAATATAAAGGAAACATGATGATGTTTGACTCTGTTAGAGATACTATAGGGATAACCCTTAAAAAATTAGGATACAGTATGAATAGTGTAAATCCAAAAGAAATAAATGAAGCAAAAAATCTTTTAATAAAGCAAAAGGATTTGGTCTTAGCATATGTAAACGACGAAGGAAAAGATAGATTATTAGGTGGAGAAGTTGCAATGGGGATGTTGTATTCTGGAGATGCAGTTACATTGATGGATCAAAATCCTGACCTTGATTATGCTATACCTAAAGAAGGTACAAACAAGTGGGTGGATGCTATGTGTGTACCTACAACAGCACAAAATAAAAAAGAAGCTGAGTTATTTATAAACTTCTTGCTAGACCCAGAAAATGCAAAAGTAAATGCTGAGTATATTGGATATTCAACACCTAATACAGGAGCACTAAAGTTATTGGACCCAGAAATAACTAGCAATCCTGTTGCATATCCATCTAAGGATGTACTTGCTAAATGTGAAACTTTTGAAGATATTGGTGAAAACATCAAGTTATACGATAAGGCTTGGATAGAGTTAAAATCAAAATAGAGTATTATTTATTTAATAATATTTACTTAATAAAACTGTTCTTATTTAGAAATTATTTTCTAATTATTGAACAGTTTTATTTTTTTGCTTATACATAAATATGTGTATGTTATAGATATATATAATTTATTTACTATAAATACATACATGATAATTATTTTAAAGATAAGCAAATAGATAGCATTAATCTTAAATATTTGCTTGTTTTTTTATTATTTATTTATATATATATAATTTAATTTATTTTTATTAAGTTAAAAAATTATTTACATATTGATTTTAATAATAATTAGAAAAAATGGGCAACTTAATAAAATAATTGGAGGTGTAAATTTATAAAAAATGAATGGGACAAATAAAAAGATAGATTTATTAATGTTAAGTTTGTTTGTTTTTATATTTTTAATTGTTGGGATAGTAATACTATTTATTAGAACAGAAAATAAACTGAATGTATTTATAATGTTATCAGTTATTTTTTTTATAATAATGTTAACTTATTTATCAAACTCAGTAGTTGGTTTAATAACAAGTTCAATAACTATATTTATATATACATCCTATATTTTATATAACAATATTACTCACAATATAGATGTTGAGTTTATATCATATATATGGATAATAGCAATACCAATATCTTCAATTATAATGGGGAACATAAATAAAAACATAAATGAATTACAACTTACAAATATAAAATTAACTGAACAATATAAGGAACTAGTAACTATAGATAATGAAACTGGGCTTAGAAACTTAAAAATTTTTTATAATGATGTAGATATGGAAATAAGTAAGTCAGTCAGATATACTACTACTTTTTCTCTTATGATAGTAAAATTACCATATTATGAAAACCTACAGACTATATTTGGTGAAAGTAAAACTAACAAAATAGTAAAATATATTAGTTCAAATATTGTGGAATGTACAAGAAATGAAGATATAATATACAGTTTACAAAAAGATATGATAGGAATACTGATGCCAAACACAGCATTAGAAGGCTCAAAAGTTGTTAGAGATAGAATAAAGAAGAGGATAAAAGAGTTAAACTTAGATTTAAATAATAAAGGAAGATATGTAAATATAGATGTGAAAATTGCAATTTTAGAGTATAAAGATACTTTTGGAAACAGTATAAATTTTAAGAATATGGTTGAAGAGGAATTGCAGTATGATGTTTAAAACTTACAATAAAAATTTATCTAAAGTGTTAATTGTGCTTTTAATAGTATTGATAATGTCAAATTTTAATATATGCTCATATGCGGTAGAGACTTATTCTAATACAAATAAGGTACTGGTTATTTATGATTCTAAGAAAGAAACATCTTACAATCGAGATATCTTGAAAATTGTGAGGACTCTATTAGGTAGATTTAGCTCAAATATAGAGTTATTAAAATTAAGCAACTATGATAATGAGATAAATGAAACTTATTATAGTCATATATTTATTATAGGAATAAATGAAAATTCATATAGTAATGATGAAAAAACTAACACCTTAATTAATTCATTAGATTCCTATAAAGGAGTCATCTGCTGGTTAGGGAATGGTATAGAAAATCTGTTGGAATATAAGAAATATAACTTAGAATATGTAAAAAAAACAAATAATATAAACAGTGTAACCTATAAAGGTAAAGAGTATAACTTGGAGGAACACTATTTATTTAATATTGTAAAATCAATAGATAAAAACAATAAAATTATAGGAACTATTAGTGATACAGTAAATGAATATCCGTATATTGTAAATGATAAAAATCTTTTCTATGTGTCAAAGTTGGATTTAGATGGTGTTTTATTTTATATATTTTGTGATTCACTAAATGATGTGTTTAATGTTAAAACTTTCAATAAAGGTCGTATATTCGTAAGAATAGAAGATGTACATGCATTTAGAGAACCAAAAGAATTAATAAAAATAGCTGATTATTTAAGCAATAAGAATATACCATTTACAATTGCTTTGATACCAGCTTATGTAAATCCTAAAAATCATAAGATAACGACTTTATCAGAAAGCCCTGAGATTGTTAAAGCAGTAAAATATATGCAAGATAAGGGTGGTACAGTGATATTACATGGATACACACATAAATATAAAAATGAAGAAGTTTCTGGAGAAGGATATGAATTTTGGGATGGGGAAAAAGATGAGCCATTAAAAGAAAATATGACAATTTTTGTGAAAGATAGGGTTTTAAAAGGGCTTAGAATATGTATAGAAAATGGAATTTATCCTCTTGCATTTGAAGCTCCTCATTATGCAATAGAATCTGAAGGATATAAAGAATTAAAAAAATATTTTTCTACTTATGTAGGGCAACATCAAAATAATGATAAAAAATTTAGCACAAATACGTATCCATATGTAATTAGGGATACAGAAGAATTTAACATATTCATTCCTGAAAATTTGGGATATATAGACCCAGAAGATAAACTTACTTTTCAAAACATAAAAGAAAATTTAGATACACTATCTATTGTCAGAGGTTTTAGTGGTGGTTTTTTCTTTCATTCGTATTTAGATATAAAATATTTGAAAGATACAATAGAATACCTAGAAAAACAAAATATAGAGTTTTTGGATTTAAGAGATTTTGATAATTGGGTAAAGGTTGATGAGATACAAATAAGAAATAATGGTAATGAAATTAAAGTCAACTATGATAGAAATTTAGAAAAAAATAAAGAAGATGAAACTAGGTTTAAATCTATATCTAAAATCAGCAAAATTTTAATATCAATAGTATCTATAAGTGTTTTAGTTTTTGTAATTATATTTATATATTTTAAAAAAATAGATAAAAAGAAATTTTTAAAATAAAAAAGTTTAGATGAAGTGCTAATATTTAAAAAGATTTTAGGTGAATTTTATGAGAGGATTAAATGTATCAGAGTATCTATTTATATTTAGTTTATTTAGTATATGGTCTTTACTACTTATAAATATAGTTTTAGCTATGGGGGGATATCTATTTTATTTTAAGAACTTTGATAAAAAAATAAAAAAAATTGATAGATATCCAGTGGTATCAATACTTGTTCCTGCTCATAATGAAGCAAAGGTGATAGGTAGGACTGTGGAATCTTTATTACTACTTAATTATCCTAAAGATAAAATGGAACTTATTGTGATAAATGACAACTCTTCTGATAATAGTAGAGAAATTTTAGAAAGCATAAAGAGTAAATATAAAAACTATAATTTTACTATTATAAATACAGATAGCATGACTGGAGGTAAGGGAAAATCAAATGCATTAAATATTGGATATAAAATTTCAAAAGGAGAGTTTATAGCAGTATATGATGCAGATAACACCCCAGATAGAGATGCACTTAGGTATTTAATACAAACAATAGTTCTAGATGATGAATTAGGTGCTGTTATTGGAAAGTTTAGAACTAGAAATAAAAGTAAAAATCTATTGACGAAATTTATAAATATTGAAACCTTAAGCTTTCAATGGATGTCTCAAGCTGGTAGATGGCAATTATTTAATTTATGTACAATACCAGGAACTAACTTTATATTGAGAAAAAATATTATAGAAGAAATTGGGGGATGGGATAGCAAAGCAATTGCAGAAGATACAGAAATTAGCTTTAGAATATATAAGTTAGGATATAAAATAAAGCTTGTGCCACAGTCGATAACATGGGAACAGGAACCAGAAACTATTAAAGTTTGGATGAAGCAAAGGACCAGATGGGCAAAAGGGAATATATACGTTTTAATGAAATATATAAAAAATATATTTAAACAAGGTAAAAATAAAATTGTATTTGATATAGCCTACTTTTTTTCTGTATATTTTCTATTTTTAACATCTGTTATTATCTCAGATATTTTATTTGTTTTAAGTGTATTTAAATTAATAGAGATTTCTATTCCAATCAACTTTATTATAATATGGATACTATCATACATTTTATTTATCATAGAAGTGAGTATAAGCTTAACTATAGAAAAAGGTGAGGCTACAATTGAGAATATATTTATAGTAGCACTTATGTATTTTACATATTCTCAACTATGGCTATTTGTTGCTATAAAAGGAATGGTAGAGTATTTAAAAGATATAATTTTTAAAAGAGAAGTTAAATGGTATAAAACGGAAAGATTTTAATTCATGTACAGGAGGTATTAACATGAAAAAATTTGTTGTATTAATTGTATCTTTAGTATTGTTTTTTTCAAATATCGCATTTGTAGATGAAGTAAAAGCTGATGAAACCAAAGTCAAAAATTATAAGTTTGAAAGAGATGTAACTATTGATGGAGTTATAGGTAGCAATAGTACTTTTTTTGAAGTAAACAAAAATTGGGATGTTGAGGAAGTATTATTTAATCTTAATTTTAGTAAGAGTCAAATATTAAATGGAGATGTTTCAAGTTTAACTATCTTAATAAATAATGTACCAATAAAATCGATTAAACTAAATGCCAAAAAAGATTATAAAGATACATTAAAAGTATCAATACCTAAAGATTATATAATACAAGGATATAATGAAATAAAAGTAAAAGCATATAAAACAATATCTGACAAAATATGTCAGGATGATTCTAACACTGGAAACTGGATGGTTATTCATAAGGAATCTTATACATCAATTAGATATAAGCAGAAAAAATTGGGCAATTCAATAAATGAGTATCCATATCCATATATAGAAATTGAAGAAAATTTTAAATTAGATACAACTTTAGTAGTTCCAGATAATATGAGTAGAGGTGAATCTACAGCTGTGTTTAATTTAGCATCAGAATTTGGAAAAATAACACAGAACGATAAGTTACAGTTTGACGTTAAATTATATTCAGAAATGAAGAACTGGTCAGATGATAACATTATATACATTGGTAAACCTGAAAATACAGCAGAAGAAATTTTGAATATTCTAAGTGCAAAGGAACAAACTTTATTATCTTCAAATTGTATAATTAAGCAGATAAATTCTCCATATAACAATAATAAGAAGATGCTGGTGGTAATAGGTAGTAATGAAGAAGATTTAATAAAAGCATCTAAAGTATTGATAGACAATAGACTTTCTAATCAAATTCTATCATCATCAATACTTGTAAATAAAGATACTAATATAAAGACTGATGGTGAACAAGAATTAAATTTAGGACATATGACTTTAGAAGAACTAGGATATGCAGATATTTTATTGGAAGGTGCATTTAGTCAACAAGCTTTATTTGATGTTAGAATACCAAAAGGTAGAAAGTTAAATAATGGTTCAAAGATTGTTTTAAATTTAAGATATTCTGATAATTTGGATTTTGACAAGTCATTAGTTACAGTATATATAAATGATGTTGTTGTAGGAAGTAAAAAATTAGATAGAGCATATTCAGACAATGACAAGCTAGAATTAAAAATACCTAAAGATATAGATAATAAAAACTACTATCAAGTTAAGTTGGTGTTTAATTTAAATATAAAAAATTTAAATTGTGTTACAAGAGAAAGTAATAATCCTTGGGCATACGTGTCAAATAGTTCTTACTTGGAATTATCGACAAAAGAAAATCAGTCACTGAATTTTGAAAGTTATCCATATCCATTTGTTAAGAATGATAAGTTTAATGATTTAACTGTAATAATGCCAGATTATTCTGGGTCTCAAGCAATGACATGGATGTCCAGACTAGGTGTTAATTTAGGTGCAAATATTAGTTCACATGAAGGAAACATAAATGTAATTAGAGGAAAAGAGTTTATCAATAAATATAAAGATGCGAATATTATAGTTTTTGGAGCACCACTTAACAACTCTGTTATAAAGATGATAAATAGCAACTTAAATGTAAAGTTCAATAAAAACTATTCTAACTTTTTATCAAATGATAAGATAAGCTTTATTGACGATTATGGTAAAAATATTTCATCAATACAATTGATAAAATCACCTTACAATAATCAAAGAAATATTATGGTAATCAGCTCAATAGATGAAAAAAATTTATATTTAGGAATGGATTATTTATTAAATAAAAGTCAAGGCAATGATTTAAAAGGAGATACACTAACAATTGATGAATATGGAGAAGTAAAAGATTTAAATTACAATACAAAAATAAATAAAGAAATAAAAGATTCAAGTAGAGAATTGAATATAAGTAAAACAGCTAAAGTTTTTTTTGTTGTTTCTTTTATTGTTATAACTGTAGCTATAATTCTATCAATATTATTTATCAAGAAATATAAAAGAAGATAATACAGTAAACTTATTATTTTAAAATGAGGTATATGATTTGAATAAAAATATAAACAAATTTAAATTTAAGAAAAATATTTTAATCTTAGGAATTATTTTAACTTTTGTATTTATAATTTATTTTGTAAATATTGAATTAAAAAATAGAAGTTTAGTAGATAGCCAGTATGAGGGCAAGATTAAATCAGCCAATTTATCTATAGATTATGAAATAAATCAAGTTATGAAGGATATAGATAAGCTAGGATTGAATACAATAAATGTACCTATAGTTATAACTGTAGATGATATTAATTCTGATATCATGTCAATAGATAATAATAGCAAAAAAAAGGCAATCAAACTAATAAAAAAATTAAACAAGCAGGGTATTTCCACAATATTGGAAGCATATCCATGGATAAAAAATGGAGAGTTGTATGAGACAGATTGGAATCCTATGAATAAAAAAAGATTTTTTTATAACTGGCAAAATACTGTATTAAATGAACTTATAGAAGATGTAGCAAATCCATTGGATGTAAAGGTTTTAAATGTAGGCTCTAATTTTGTATACCTAGAAGAATATCAACAAAATTGGGGTGAAATAATAGATTTTGTACAATCAAAATTTGATGGTCTTGTAACATATAGAACTAATTGGTGGTATACAAGAAAAGGTGATTTAAATAGTAAATTATCTTATGAACAAAAACTAAATAATAATTTTTTTGATAAGTTAGACTTTATATCCATAGCAGCGTATTTTGAGTTAAGTGATAAATCTGTCAATACAGTTGATGAATTGGTTTCTGCTTTACATTCATCTACTGTGAATAATAGAGGACAAAATATAAAAGAAGAACTATATAATCTTTATAAGGTTCATCATAAACCGATATTTTTTGGAGAATTAGGCTTTTCAAATAGAGAAAATGCAAGTTCTCAACCATGGAATCATGTTCCTTCAGAAATTATAAATGATGAAGAACAAGCGAGATGCTTTGAAGCATATAGGAGAGTTTTTGAAAAAGAGGATTGGATAAATGGTTTTTCTGTGTTTTGTGTAGGTAAAATTGATGAAGAAAAAAACTTTTATCCATCAAAAGAGAGTATAAAGATTATTAAATCTTGGTATAAATAAATTTGTTATATAAATAGACAATTATAGTATATAAATAGTTGATTAGGAGAGATATAAATGGATGACATCAAGGTTATGACTGTATTTGGAACTAGACCTGAAGCTATCAAAGTAGCTCCTTTAATTAAGGAACTTGAAAAAAGAGAGCATATAAAAAGTATTGTGTGTGTGACAGCACAACATAGAGAAATGCTTGACCAGGTTATAGAAACTTTCAATATAAATGTAGACTATGATTTAGACATAATGAAAAAAGGGCAAAGTTTAAATGATATAACATGTAAAGTTTTAAATGAACTTCCCATGATTATAGATAAAGAAAAGCCAGATGTAATCTTAGTACATGGAGATACAACGACAACTCTAGCTACTAGTTTAACTGCATTTTATAGTAAAGTTCTAGTAGGTCATATAGAAGCAGGACTTAGAACTTATGATAAATATTCTCCATTTCCAGAAGAACTAAATAGACAACTTACAGGAATTATTGCTGATATACACTTTGCTCCTACTAATTTGGCAAAACAAAACCTAATTTCAGAAGGAAAGTCTGAAGACAATATATTTGTAACAGGCAATACTGCAATTGATGCATTAAAGATGACAATAAGAGAAAATTATACTCACCCTATAATGGATAAGCTTGGTGATGACAGAATGATTTTATTGACTTCTCATAGGAGGGAAAACTTAGGAGAACCTATGAGAAATATATTTAGAGCTGTAAAGCGAATAGTAGATGAATTTGAAGATGTACAGGTAGTATATCCTATACATTTAAATCCTGAAATACGTAGTATAGCCAGTGAAGTATTTGGGAAAAACACTAAAAAAATTCACATTATAGAGCCTTTGGAGGTAGTTGATTTTCACAATTTTTTAAACAAATCATATATGATAATGACTGATAGTGGTGGAATACAAGAAGAGGCTCCATCGCTAGGGAAACCAGTACTTGTGTTAAGAAAAAAGACAGAAAGAATAGAAGGTATTGAAGCAAAAACACTTAAATTAATAGGTACAAATGAAGAAAATATATATAATTCTGTAAAACAATTATTAACAAATAGAAATAATTATATTCAAATGAGTAAAGCTTCAAATCCATATGGGGATGGAAATGCAAGCAAGTATATAGTGGATATAATAGTAAAAAAATTTAATTGAAGATACTTAAATTAGCTTTTGTTAGCTTAATTTAAATTTTATATAAGACAGAATTAAAATATAACGACTTAATATAAAAATTATGATAAGATAAGGAATACAATTAGCAAGGGGGAATAATATGGCTAGAAAATGTATAAAAAATTTAGGCAAAAATAAAGCTGTAAGAAGGTTAAAGCTTGTATTTAAGAAGATATTTATTACTGTGTTTATAATAGCAAGTATAATAGCTGTTTTTAATATAACAAAATATTTTGAAGACTTATATAAGGTAAGAGATATAAAAACTACTAAAATTGAATACTATATGGATGTAGCTGATGAAGCAGGGGGCGGAAAAGTTCAATTAAGCTGGAAGGAGTTACTTGCTATAGATATGGTAATTTATGATGAAGATTTAAGTAATATAAAAAAGAAAGATACATTAAATGTTGGTGAAAAATTTATAGTAGAAGACAAAAATGATAAAGGAGAAAAAGTATACAAGGTAAAAAAGTTTAAGAAAGTATTGAATGAATTGAAATTTGACGCTTCTCAAAAAAGTAGAGCAAAAAAATACATGAAGGATTTAGAATACACATATCTTGGAAATAAGGAACTAAAAGATAGTGATGAAAAAATTAAGTTTATAAAGAAATTAGAAGACTCAGCTATAAGAGAGTATATCGATTATGGTATATTACCATCTATAACAATTGGACAAGCAATATTAGAATCTGGGTGGGGCAATTCTAAACTTACAAAGCAAAGTAATAATTTATTTGGTATAAAGGCAGATAAAGCGTGGAAGGGAAAAAGTGTAGCAATTTCAACTTCTGAACATTATAATGAAAAAATTGTAGCAAGTTTTAGGTCATATGGCTCATTAGAGGACTCTGTAAAAGACCATGGTTTATTTTTAGTAAATAATAAAAGGTATAGAAAAAATGGATTATTTGAAGCAAAAGACTATATTAGTCAGGCACAAGCATTAGAAGATGCTGGATATAGTACAGCTGAAGATAAAAGTGGGAATCGTATATATGCAGAACTACTAATAGAGGTTATTAGAAGCTATAACTTACAATTAATAGATAATAAAGTGGAAACAAAATAAGGATTAATTCTACATGAAAGTGTAACAAGATAAATTTGTTTTATACAAAAGAATAGAAAAAATGTAAAAAAACATAAAAAAATGTATTGACTTGTTATTTGAAAGGTGATATTATTATTACTGTACTCGAAAGAGAACAAAATGAACTTTGAAAATTAAACAGTAGGTTAATTTATAAAAACAAGAAACAAACCATAAAGCCAGATATTTAGATAACAATAGTATCTGAGCCTGATAAACTTTTATTTGAGAGTTTGATCCTGGCTCAGGATGAACGCTGGCGGCGTGCCTAACACATGCAAGTTGAGCGATTTACTTCGGTAAAGAGCGGCGGACGGGTGAGTAACGCGTGGGTAACCTACCCTGTACACACGGATAACATACCGAAAGGTATGCTAATACGGGATAACATATTTGAGAGGCATCTCTTGAATATCAAAGGTGAGCCAGTACAGGATGGACCCGCGTCTGATTAGCTAGTTGGTAAGGTAACGGCTTACCAAGGCGACGATCAGTAGCCGACCTGAGAGGGTGATC
>NZ_JACVVY010000003.1:0-519004 GCF_020658175.1 Clostridioides sp. ES-W-0018-02
AAAATTAGGAGGCTTACATGAATGAAGAACTTTTCAACGCAGATTTAAAACGACATGAAACAAGAATAAATAAGCATGAAGAAGAAATAGACGAATTAAAGATAGCGAATATAGAATCTAAAGCAGAGTTAAAGGCATTATGTGAGAACTTAAACTCACTTACAAGTATGTTAAAGTGGTTGATTGGAACAATGATTACAACCTTAGTAGGATTCTTTATATTTGCAATACAGAGAGGAATATTTTAATTAGGAGGAAAATAAATGGATAATTTAATAAGTTTTATACCTGAGCAGTTACTAATTTTAGTTGCTGCTCTTTATGTTATAGGGGCAGGTTGTAAGAAGTACAAACAGTTAGATAACAAGTATATTCCAGTAGTGTTATTAGCACTTGGAATAGGTTTTTCAGTATGGATGTTAGGGTTAAATGCTGATGCAGTCTTACAAGGTGTAATTTGTTGGGGTATATCAATAGGTATAAATCAAACTTACAAACAGTTAAAGGAGGAAAATAAATAATGAAAATATGTATAACAGTAGGACACAGTATTTTAAAAAGTGGTGCATGTACTTCTGCTGATGGAGTAGTTAACGAGTATAAATATAATAAATCTTTTGCACCAGTATTAGCAGATATATTCAGAAAAGAAGGGCATAAGGTGGATGTAATAATATGCCCCGAAAAGCAGTTTAAAACTAAAACAGAGGAAAAGTCGTATAAAATACCTAGAGTTAATAGTGGAGGATATGACTTACTCATAGAACTACATCTAAATGCAAGTGATGGTCAAGGAAAAGGTTCAGAGGTACTATATTATAGCAATAAAGGTTTAGAGTACGCAACTAGAATATGTAAGAAATTAGGCACAGTATTTAAAAATAGAGGAGCTAAATTAGATAAAGGATTATATATTTTAAATAGTTCAAAGCCTACAGCCATATTAATTGAAAGTTTCTTTTGTGATAATAAAGAAGATTATGATAAGGCTAAGAAACTTGGATATGAAGGAATGGCTAGGTTAATTGTAGAAGGTGTATTGAATAAAACTATAAATAATGTAGAGGTGGGTAAAATGTATAAACACACAATAGTTTATGATGGAGAAGTTGACAAGATACCTGCAACTGTAGTTGGTTGGGGGTATAATGATGGAAAGATATTAATATGTGATATAAAAGATTATATACCAGGTCAAACAGAAAATTTATATGTTGTAGGGGGTGGAGCATGTAATAAGATAAGTTCTATAACTAAAGAGAGATACACTATGATAAAAGGTAATGATAGATTTGACACACTTTATAAAGCATTAGATTTTATTAATAGATAGATTAAGAAGGTAGCAACTAGCTAGTTGTTACCTTCTTTTTTTATGCTTTCTTTCTCTAAGTTTTTCATTTTTCATACTTTCTAGTACTTCTAGAGCTGTTGTATAAAATTGTATATTATTTCTATAAGGTATAGCTATTGGAACTATTCCTTTATTAACTAAAATAGTAAGAATCACAATAAGTGCGAAGGTCATTGCTGATTTAATAAAATAATTAGCTATATCCGATAAATCAAACGTTAAATTAATTATTGTAGAAAAAACAACAGCCATTATAGATATATACAAAGCGAATATAGGATTATTATTTTTTTGTAATTGCCCCTTAAGTCTAGCTTGTTCCATTTCTATATCTCGAATACTTTTTATAGAATCCATTTCACTATAATGCTTATAAACCTTTAAATAATATTTTTTATACTTATTTAAGTTTTCTTTGTTATCTTCAAGATATTTGTTACTTAAATCTTGTTTAACCTCTCCAAAATCCATACTATTCCTCCTAGATTGTTATATAATATACTTTAATTTATATCATATTTAATAATTTATATCAGCAATTTGTCGAACGATTTTATATGAAAATAAAGTATAATAATAGAGTCATTTTTTACAAGCTATTATATTTATTAGGTATAGTTTTGGACGATACCATTTTATTAAAATATAAACTATATCTAAAAGTTGTAATATATTCATTTTACAAGTATAATTTAATTAATTATATTTAATAGGGGGGATTTTTATGGGATTCAACTTTAGAAAAAGTATAAATTTAGGTGGAGGGGTAAAACTAAACTTAGGTAAGAAAAGTGTAGGTGTAAGTGCAGGTGTAAAAGGTGCGAGAGTATCTGTAAATTCAAAAGGAAGAAAATCCGCAACACTTAGTATCCCAGGTACAGGAATATCCTACACAAAGACAAGTACAAAAAAACGTAAGCCAAAATAAATAATATATGAATTTAGCACACATTTAGCACACAACTAATTTAATAATATACATGAACTTATAAAAATATATATGAAATATAAAAATTATAAGTGTTGATATAACACAAAAAGTGATGAGACATGGAGATGTAAAAATAAGAATGTAGCATCCCCTCGTCTCCACCAATTTTAAAAAAAGAATGATGAAATACTTGGAAATACTAGTCTTTATTGACTAGTATTTTTTATTTTGGTGACGAAATCCACCAACCGTACCCCAACCACAGAAAAAGAGGTTTTTTTGAGCGTATATTGGGGTGCATTTAGGCTGTATAAAAAGCCTTTATTTATTATGATATTAAGTAACATAGAATTTTAATATCTACTTTATGATATAATATTTTTATAAATGTAAAATAGTTTAAGTTGTTAATTAATAAAAATATATATTATATAAGTTTGATAGGAGTTGAGGTTTGTAATGGATGAAAGAAAACTAGAATTTTCTATTTTTTGCATTGAAGCTTTAGCAGAAAAGTTGAATATAGATTCAGAAGGAGTTTATAAACTTCTTAAACATGATACTGATATTTTAGATAACTATATAATACCTTGCTATGAAGCACTACATTCTCAAAGTAAAAGTTATATAGTGCAAGATTTAATACAAGTGCTTAAAGAAAAGGGCGTGATGTAATGATTGTATATCATGGTTCATACTGTGTGGTAAAAACGCCTAATATTATCTTCTCAAGAGATTCTTTAGATTTTGGAAAAGGATTCTATTTAACTAGTATAAAAACACAGGCACTTAACTGGACAGAACGTTTTAAGAAAAGGGGTAAAAAAGCATATTTAAATAGCTATTCTTTAGATATTGATGAATTAAAAAAAAGCTGTAATGTAAAAATATTAGATAGTTATAATTTAGAATGGCTTGACTTTATATTAGAATGTAGAAATATGAGTGATGTATATATGAAATATGATGTTATAATAGGTGGAATTGCTGATGATAAGATTTACAATACAATAGAACTGTATCAAGATAATCTTATTGAAAAAGATGAAGCTTTAAAAAGATTAAAATACTATAAACCAAATGAACAAATATGTATAACCAATCAAAATGTAATAGATAAATATTTAAAGTTTAGATGTGAAGAGGAGGTATAGTACTTATGGAAGCAAATAAAATATTATTACAAATACTATATAAAAAAATTATATTAGAATTTTCTAAGCAGACAGGCAAGAGTTTGGAAGAAAGTATGGATTATTTATATACTTCTGAAACATATAAACTTATAAGTGAGGGTGTATCAGATATGCACTGTAAGGGTCATATATACTTGGCTCAAGAATTAATGCTAGAAAATGGATTAATGTATCATAAAGGCTATCCAAGATAAATAGTTAAAACTAGATACGAATTAAGGATACAAGATAATATGAAATTAATTTGTATCCTTATTTTGATTTTGTAATTAACTATATGAAATCATAGTAGTTTTATGGATTTAATTTTTACAATGAAAATATTTTATCCAACTTTTCTACAGCTTCAACTTTCTTATCTTCCATAACTTGAGTATATATATTTAAAGTTATTGATATATCATAATGACCCATTAAAACTTGTACAGTCTTAGGAGGAACATCTTTCTCAAAAAGTCTAGTTGCATAAATTTTTCTAAGACCATGAAACTTTATAGGCTCTATATATCTGTAAATAGAGAGGTTAAATTATTTAAGACTCAAGGTAGAGATAATGGTGAAATTATTGATATAAAAATTAATGGACTATGTGGTACAAATGAATTAAATCTATACATTGAAGTTAAATGTTGCTGGAATAAATCACTAGAATCAGATTTAGAAGAAGAGTTAGCTAAGAGATATGTGCTCAAAAGATATTGTAATTATGGGATTTATGTAATAGGGTGGTTTGGGTGTAAACAATGGATTTTAGATAGTGACACCAGAAAACCACTAAAGTATAATTTAGAAGAAGCTAAGAAGAAATTTAATGATAAGTTCATGTTACATTATATAAAAATAATAAACTGTGGATATTATTTTTGTGATTCACATCCATTGATTTTAAAAAATTAGTGATAAAATACTTGGGAATGATAGTTTCTATTAACTAGTATCTTTTATTTTAGGAATAAAATACTAAATTGTACTATAATTATAGAATTTTTTAAAATTGCTAATGAGAAATATAGAAAAGTAAAATAATAAAAAATATTGAATAAAAGCTAAGTAAATATATTAAGTGGATAGGGATTATATGTAGAATAGTATATTTTTAAAGAAATAAAATATCTAATTTTAACAAGGAGGGGTGATTTTATGAAAAGAAATAAAAGTATAAATAATAAAATATTACTGAAGAATACTATAATGAAAATTGGAGCATTTACTGGTTGGATTATAGGTATTGCTTCAGCATTATTTAATAACCTGCTATCTAATTATAAAATGGAGATAGTTATAGGATCTTTAATTTCATTTCTTATATATTATTTATATAGTTGGAATAAAGCAAGTAGACTAAAATCGATAAGCTTGAATATTAATGATTCTAAAATAGAGATTCTTGAAGGTGATATCTTTGGTGTTAATAATGAATTACGAGAAGATAGAATATTAAAAGTTATAACTTTTAATGAGTATTTTGATACACAAGTTGATGATAAAATAATTTCAAGAGAGTCTTTAAATGGAAAATTTATAAATAACATACTTAATGGTGATACAAATGAATTAGATTATACAATAGAAAATGATACATACTTAAAGAGAAATAGAAGAGAAATTAACCAAAGTAGAAAATCTGAGAAAAAACAAAAGTATAAGATAGGTACTGTTTTAGAATACAAAGAAAAGTATCTATTAACAGCTTTTAGTAGATTTAATGATGAGAATAAAGCAGAAATAACACTATCAGAATATATAGAATTTTTAGTTGGTTTTTGGAGTGAGTTGGATCGAGTGTATGCTTCTAGGATAATTGAAATACCTTTATTAGGTTCAGGGATTATAAGATTTAGTAATATTGGAAATAGAATTTCAAATCAAGAACTTTTAGAGCATATGCTTTGGTCTCTTAAAATAAGTAGAGTTAAATTCAACTATCCATCTAAAATAAAAATTATATTGAACTGTGAATCTTTAAATGAAATAGATTTATTTAGAATAAATGAGATATATAAGAATGATTATTTAAGATATTAAAATAAAAAAAGTTATATTTTGTTTTAATAAAAATAATAAATTTGAGAAGTATTGTGGTTATAAGCTGAAAAGTAGATATCTTAAAATTAAATTGATTGGAAAATTACTATAGAAAGGATAGATATATACATGGCATTTAAATTTTTAAATGATAAGATAAAAGTATTTATTAGTTCGAAATGTGGGTCGTATAATGAAGACTATGAGATTATACGAATTGGACTAAAAAATTTGCTTGAGGAAACTGGATTTATTCATACATATGTATTTGAAGAAACTACACCTTCTTCTATGAATATACAGGAAGAATACCTAAATAGACTTGAAGATAGCGATATAATACTATTTCTTATAGATAATGAAAGATATAATTGTTCTGATGGAGTCATGAGAGAGTGGAAGCATGCTACAACTTTACAGAAAAAGTCAATATATTTATTTTATAATGATAATGCTAAAGATATAACTAATATACAAAAAGAACTTCAAAAACCCAATTCTAATAAATGGATGACTATAACAAATAAAAAAGATTTTTTAGAAGAGGGATATAAAGCTATTATAGAAGACATAATTAGAATTTATAGAGAATATTGCAAGAATAGGATGATAGACAGAAATTCTCATAAGGAATATAATAACGATAATATTGTTGAAAACAATAATTTATTTTTTAACAAAATAAATAAAGTGGAAATAAATGAGAATATGATTAATGATTTTACTATAATTAGTGAGTATTTCAAATCTAAAAATACCTTTCATGAGAAAGAAGAAGAATCTATTGAAAATATTAGTGATATAGAAAAAAGATTTTTATATTTTATAAAATTATTATTATGTGAAGTAGATTATGATGAAAGTTCCATTGATAATTTAATAAAATTAGTATCTAAATCACATGTTAATATTATTAAAAGCATAGTAGAAAAGAGATGGTATAGCATAAAATGCTGCTATAATGATGATGTTGATAAGGCTATTGAATATTTAAATAAAGCTTATGATGAAGCATTAAATAACAAGATAGATATGTGGATTATTAATGATATTTTAATAGATAAAAGACATTTGGAAAATTATATTCATAATAACAGAAGTAATGTATATTTATTTGAAAGTGAAACTCAAAAAATATTAAATGATAAACCTGACATATTATATTATCCTGTATTAGATAGAATATCAAAGAATATATACAATAAGCTGCTAAAAGTTATTAATGAGAATAATATGGATGGACCATATACAGTTAGATTTGGTATTGAACTAAATGGGATATTAGAAGAATTGAGTAAATATTATACACTTTCAGTATACTATGGTTCTTATATACATATAAATATAGTTATAAAATTATTAAAAGATATATTTTATAACTTTTATAATATTTATAAAAGTAGTTTTTTTGGATTTGAGGCTTTAAGATATAGTATTTTATGTTCTGATTTAAAAACAGTTAAAGACATATGTAACAGGCATTCAGATATAATTTCAACATGTAGTTTAAATAAAATAAATGATTTATATAGCATCTCAAATAGAATTTCTCTTACATATCAAAGAAAAAGAGTTAAATTGAATATATTTAGCTGTTTAGGTTATTATCTCGAAGAAAATTATTATATTAAAGTAGAAGAAGAGATTTTTACTATATTTGATGAATGGCTATATTCTGAAAGAACTGTTAATGATTTAGATAATATAATTTTTGAAGCAATAAAAAATAATATATCTCGTATAAATATTAACAAAACTATAGTGTTTTTAATTAGGACAATTAAAAATAAGAAATATGTTTATTTAGATAAGATACTTGAAATATTAAAATTAATAAACTTCAACAATGTAGAAGAATATAATTTTAAAGAAATAATAGATATTATAAGTACTATTGTAAAAAATAAAAATATGAACGTAAATTATGAGTATTTAAAACTATTAATTATAATATTAAGAAAATCAGATTTAGGATATAGTGAGACTCTAGATAATTTAGTTGAAAATAATTTTAGTGATTTCAATACAGTTTATAAATTAAATATATTTAATAGAGAGGAAGATTCCTATAATGAAATACTTAAATGTATAGAAGAAATTAAAGCTCGAAATTTAAAGCAAGAAAGTGGTATATATGTTGGATATGGATATAATCCTCAAGATATAATCAAAAATATAATTAAAGATTCAGATATGCTTTTATGTCATTATGATTTGATAAATCCAATAGCAACAGTATGTAGAGATTGTTTAATGAATGAAAGACAAGTCATACATGAAAAAATAAGTACAATACATTTATTAATATACTTAATGTATATTAGCAAGAATAAAAATTTGCATTTCGATTGGAAGAAATATTATAATGGCTTATCTGAGGTAAAAGTACAAAAGGGTTTTTGTGAGGGTTTTTTCAATAAAGAGAGTGAGCTTACACTTTTTGCAAATTATATATTTTATAAAATTATTAATCTAGATATTAATAAAAATGAAATTATGAATTTATTAGGGTATTACAATAATGATAATGTGTATGAAAATATTAAGATATTGGAAGTTATAAACATTTTTATTCAAAATAGTTATATAGGAAATATACCTGAAGATATTTACATTATACTAATTCAATTTGTATCAAGATATATAAATGATAATAACTATGAAGTAAGATCTGAAGTAATTGATACTTTTTTTGCTTTTTTTAATAAATACAATGATGAGTTAAGTTTAAGTTTTATTAATCAAATGGGTAATGATACTGATTATAGGATCAAACTGATTATAATAAGTAATATAAAAAGACAGGAAGAAAATGCATTCCAGTATAGAGATATTCTTGAAAAATATAAATTAGATAATCACTATATAGTAAGATGTAGGGCAAAAAAATTATTAGAGTGTAATATTTATAACTAAACTTATGCTTAGTATATAAATATTTTTGAATTATGAATGTTATTTTGAGTTTATTAAATTTGTAGATTAAAAGGATTGTAATTATATTTACTTCATAGATATGATTACAATCCTTTTAATTATTATAGTGAAAATATATCATTTAGTTTTTCTACAGCTTCTACTTTTTTATCTTCCATAACTTGAGTATATATATTTAAAGTTATTGATATATCATAATGACCCATTAAAACTTGTACAGTTTTAGGAGGGACATCATTTTCAAAAAGTCTAGTTGCATAAGTTTTCCTAAGACCATGAAACTTTATAGGTTCTATATTTAATCTGTTTAATATAGATTTTAAATTCCTTAAAGGTCTTTTATCATCTATAGGGGCACCTAATTCATTGCAAAATACATAATTATCATTTCTATATAATTCTCCAGCCTTTAATATATCTGTATTTTGATTTACTTTATGTTCTTTCAATTTATTTAAGACATCCTTTGGAATAGGCACAGTTCTGTAAGAATTTGATGTCTTTGGCTCTTGTTCTAATACTTTAAGCTCTCTATTTCCATTTTTATCTATAAAATATGTTCTTTGAAGAGTTCTTTTAACTGTTAAATTAGACTTTTTAAAATCAATATCAAACCATTTAAGTCCTAATAATTCTCCTAATCTAAGTCCAGTACCAAGAGCAAGTAAAAATAATACCTCTAATTTATGCCCCTCTATAGCTTTTATAAAACTCTTTTGTTGTTCAAGAGTCAATATTTCAAGCTTATTTTCCTTTTTCTCAACTGGTATATTTACCATAGTACAATAATTACGTTGTATAAGACCTTGTTTTTCAGCTTCTGATAAGCAGGTTTTCAGTTTAGTGTTTATTTGTCTTATAGTAGATATACTTTTATTAGAATCAAGCAATCTATTGTAATATTTTTGTATGTGAGATACTCTTAAGTCTTTTAATTTAACATTGCCTAAATCAGTATCTTTAATATAATTACGATAGATGCTTTCATATCTTTCAAATGACTTAGGTTTTAAATCTTTTATTCTATATTCAAACAACCAATTGTAAAACCAATGCTCTAAAGTTATTTTATCATCTGAAATATCAGAGCTTAAATAATATTGTTTTTTATAAGCCTCTAATTTATCTTTAACTTCCTTTTAAGTCTTACCATAAAATTCTTTTCTTATTGGTTTACCATCTTCATTATAACCAATCATTATACGAGAACGCCAACCATCTTTATATTTTCCGATAGAGCCTTCACCATTAGCTCTTTTAGTTGCCATTTTTAAACAGCTCCTTATATGATTTATAGTTATATCCATCAAAGAATGTAATACATTTTTCTAATAAGAATTTTATAACTTCATCAGCTTCTAGTGTTTCATAGAAGTTTAGCATCAATGTGTTGTACTCTTGTTTATGCTTAGCTGGTATTGATAGAACTCCTATATCATTACTTATAAGTATTAGGTTTGAGGTAAGTCTAGCAGTTCTTTTGTTGCCATCATAGAAGAATTGACAATAGGACAACCATAAATTTATTATTATAGCCTTTTCTAAGGGGTTAGTTATTTTATTTATGATACTTATGTCACTTATAAATAAATCCTTTAATAGAGTGGCTTCTATGCACTCATATTGAGTAGTACCAGCTATACCTATGTTACCGTTTCTAAAATCTCCAACAATTAGAGCTTCATCTTTTGCAACTATTTTATGTATAGAGCAAATTGTATCTTTATTTAAAGATAAGTTTTCTTTGTTACTTAATTTTATTACATAATCCCATGATGATTTTATATTTAGTATTTGATTTTGGTCACTTAATTTATGGCCACCTACTGTTATACCATCAAGTAATGTTTGTACTTCTGGGAATGTAAAGGGGTTATTTTCTAGGTTACCCATATCATATACAAATTCACTTATCATTCTTCTAATATATGTTAAAGTATATTTTTTATCTCCATGAGGTAGGTTAGTAGGGAATTTATATATGTATTTTGGTATATATGATTTATTCATGATTGTAGCTCCTTTCATAGTTTTTTATCATTGCTTTAGATAGTATTGATATTATTTTATATTTTAGTTAGTAGTTTTTTTATTTCTTTAAGTGTATTTTCAAGCTTTTTATTTTTTTCCTTTAATTCGTTATTTTCTTGTAATAATTTAAAGTAATCATTATTTTTAATAGTCATATTTTCTTTTTGAGATATTAACTTTTTTAGTCGAATGTTACTCCCATTATCTGTTGCCTCACTAAAGTAATCATAGATTGCTTCTATATTTTCTTCTGATAGACCAATATCTAGTAAATCATCAATTGATTGTTTTGTAAGAACATCATTTTTAATAATTTCTTTTATGTCATCAGGATGTAATGAAAAATCTAATTCAGTATTAGATATACAATCTGAAAGTATCCAATTATAAACTTGATTTTCATTTAGTTCTAATTTCTCACCAAGTTTATAATATTGGTCTTTATCAGACCAAGCACCTAGCAATAAACTTGAGGTAATTCTAATATCATCATCTTCCATAAGATTTGAAATAGCATTTAAAAATTCATCAAAAGAATAGTATTCTTCTGGGAATAAAGACTGTAAAAAGTATAAAACATCTTCATTAGTCATTACTTCATTTTCAATATCAAAATAAAAGATAGTCTTTTCAATTTTCAAAGCTTTAGCGAGTTTTGATAAGGTATCTATACTAGGTATTCTTTTATCATTTTCATAATTTATTAGAGCATTTCTTGAGATGCCACTAATTTCAGCAAGTTGAATCTGTGTTAGTTCTTTTTGTTTTCTTATCTTTTTTAAGTTTTTTCCAATTTGCAATATTATCACCTCGTATAAAGTATATCCCAAAAGTACACAAATGAGAACAGAAAAATAATATATTCTTATTGACAGCACACATATGTCGACATTATAATTAAAATGTAAAGTTTACGAATGTAAACTAGAAAAAAGGAGGAAAAAGTATGGGAATCAATTTAAAAATATTTAGGATTAAAAAAGGTCTAAAGCAACAAGAACTAGCAGATAGAGTTGGCATATCAAGATATTATTTGTCAAACTTGGAAACAGGTAAGGCTAATAATCCAAGCAATGATTTGATGATTAAACTATCTAGAGCTTTAGATACAACAGTAGAAGAATTATTTTTTAGTAAGGAGGAGTAAAATATGAAAGAGAATAATAATTTAGAAGTTTTAAAGACATTACAAGCTACTTTAAACATTATTGTAAAGAATGAAGAAGAAGCACAAGAAAAAAAGCAAGGATATAAAATTATTGAAAATGCGAAAAGAAATAAAGCTGAACTTATAACATGTAAAGAAGCATCTAAGCTTTATCCTATAGGAGAATCAAAATTTAGGCAGTTATGTCACTCTAAAAATAAAGGTTTCCCTTGTATATGGATAAATAATCGAGTATACATAATAAAAAACAAATTGGATGATTGGTTTATTGAAAATGCAAATGGTATCAAGTTATAGTCTTAAAGTAGGTGTTTGCAATTGAGCAATAAAGGGTGGATAAAGCTTTACAGGGAGTTGTTGGATAAATCAATTTGGAAAGATATTAAACCAGAAAGAAAAGTAATATTAATAACTCTATTACTTATGGCTAGTCATAAAGAAAATCATGTTTTTATAGATAATAAAAGGATAAAAATAAAGTCTGGACAATTTATTTCTTCTTATAGCAAAATAGCTTAAAGATGTGGTAAAGGAGTTAGTTATCAAATGGTTAGAAGTTGTTTGTTGGTTTTTAAAAATGCTGGTTTTCTAACATACGAAACAACAAACAAATATATAGTCATAACTATTGAAAACTGGGAGCTTTACCAAGAGAACATAGAAAATCAACAACCTAATCAACAGACGATTAACAATCAATCAACAACAATCAAGAATATAAAGAATGAAAATAATATTATATATAGTGAAATTATAAGCAAATTTAACTCAACTTGTATTGAACTTTCAAAGGTCAAGAAACTAACAGACACAAGAAAGAGGAGAATAAATTCAATAATAAGAGAATATGATAAAGAAGCTGTATTAGAGGTTATAAATATAGTTAGTAAAACAAGTTTTCTGAATGGAAATAATAATACAGGATGGAAAGCAAATTTTGATTGGATAATGAATTCAAGTAATTTTACCAAGATACTAGAGGGCAATTATCATAGCAAGGAAACTGACCTAAATAAAGATGAAAAGGTATATAATCCAGATGACTCACAATTAAAGTGGTAGGGAGGTTATATTATAAATAATTCAAACAACTTAATTAAAAATACAGAAGCAGAGCAATCAATATTAGGAAGCATTTTATTAGACTCAACAATAGTAGAAGAGTTAGATCAAATGTTAAATGAAGACATGTTTTATCATGAGGAACATAAATACATATTTAAGGCTATAAAAGAAATAAATAAGAGAAATGAAGTAATAGATATAATAACTCTTACAGAAGAATTAAAGAGAAAAGGTCATTTGAATAATATTGGAGGTATAAGCTATATTACCAGTTTGTCAACAATAGTCCCAACAGTATCAAATTTTATGAGTTATGTCAGTATAGTTATTGAAAAATATAAAAATAGAAATATAATTGATAAATTCAATAAATTCAGTCTTGGCGAAATAGATGATAATACCCTTATATATCAGTTAGAAAATGATATAAATAAAGCTAATCAGAAATTAATAAAAAAGGATTCAAGTATAACAGCCATATCAGAGAGAGCCTTTGAATATATAAATGATGAAATAAATGAAGGTATTAAGACTGGAATAAAGTTCTTAGATGATACTATAGGAGGTTTATATGGGAGTGAACTAACTACAATAGCAGCTAAAAGTGGAAGAGGTAAAACAGCATTGGCGTTACAAATACTTAGAAATGTAATATTTCAAGGTAAGAAAGTACTTTTTATAAGTGGAGAAATGAGCGATATACAGATTCTATTTAGAAATATAGCATCACTAACTGGAATATCAGTTGTAAAGATGAAAAATAGAAATCTAAATGATGAAGAAATAGTCAAATATATACAAGCTTTAAGCATAATAAATCAGGAAAATAATCTTTATATAAATGACTCTGTAAATACAATATCAGGGATAAAGAGAGAAATAAAGAGTATTAAGCCTAGCTTAGTCATAATTGATTATTTGCAAATTTTGGATTATGAAGGCAAAGAAGTAGGAGAAGCTAAATTTGCTGACTTATCAAGGCAAATAAAAAAGATTACTTTAGATTTTAATATACCAGTTATTCAGCTTGCTCAATTAAATGATGAATTGAAGGATGAAAGACCTAAGGGTGATAGAGTAATGAGAAGCTCAAAGCAGATATATATGGATTCTAATTCAGTTATATATATTCATAGACCTACAGAAAAAGAAGCTCTTAATTATTGTAAGACAATGGGAATTGAGGATATAAGAGAGCTGAGACGAAGAGAAAAAGGTTTTGGTGCTAATTTAAGTGAGATTATTGTTGCTAAAAATAGAGATGGTGAGTCAGGATTTAGGCCATATTGGTATATAGGAAATTTGTTTTCTTTTGAAGAATGTAAGAAGATACAAGAGATATAAAAAAGAAGTATGACTTATTAAGTAATAGATAAATTATGTTTCAAGAAGTATTGAATGGTAAATATATAAAACTTAATTAGATGTAATAGAAATTTAAAATATATTGAGTTTAGATTTAAATGCTTATTAGAAAAAGGTAGTTGCCATATAAATATAACAACTACCTTTATAAATTAGGTACTTAATGTACACTAACCTAGCAACTTAAGTATATATTAAGTACCTGATGAAAGTCAAGGAGGTACTAAAATGTATGATGAAATTATAGAAATATATTTTGATTATTGGATAAATGAACATATGTATAGAAGTATTTTAGAAAAAGATGAGTATTATATTGAATGTTGGAAAGAGGTTAAAAAAATTAATGAATTATTGGAAAAAAATTTGGAAGATGATAAGAAATATCTGTTGGTTGAATTAAATGATTTGTTTAATTCATTAATAGAATTTGAAAGGGAACTTAGTTATAAATTAGGATTTAAAACAGGAGCAAAATTTATAATAGAGTTGTTGAAGTAATTAATTTGTGTATCTCAATAGAATAATTAAATAGTAAATCGAGATTATTAATAAGTTGTACTAGAATACTTTAAGTGAAGTATATATTAATTATATTGTTTAAAATAAATATATTTAATAAAGAGGGTATAGGTATGCCCTCTTTTGTTTTTATGCAATCAATGATATTGTAGGATTTATGTATTTTGATAAATAGCACAATATATTTTAATAATAAATATATGATACAATAATTTTATTAAAATCTAAAATAATCAATTGAGGAGGAGAATATGACAATACCTAAGTTAGAGTCTAATGATAGAAAAAGAGAGTTTAATAAATACACATCAGAGCAAATAAACAAAGTAGTTTATAATTATTTATTTAAAAATAATATGAGTAATAGAAATATAGATGATGAGATACTAGATTTATCATCAAAACAAAGTAAAGATTATCAATCAATGGGTATATTACATCATTTAGGAATAAATAAAAATCATAAAGGTATTTTTAGCGGATACACAATAGATAAAGCAATTGAAGTTCTTAAGGAAGATGAGATACATTTCAGTCAAATTATTAATATACTTTTAGAAATTAAAAATATAAATGAGTATCCTATAATAGTTGACTCTTGGGAGTTATTAGATGAGAAAATAGCTTTAAAAACAATTGATAAATCTACATTAAAACATAATGGGACAGGAGTTCCAATAGAAATAAGACATTTTTTTGAGATAAATAATTTAGGAAAGAATGAAAAGAAAAATGTGAATTTTAAATATAATGATAATTATTATAGTGCAGTTATAGAGATGGATAAATTAGAGAATCCAAGAAGTAGAATAATTTGGAAATCTAAGTTTAGAGATTTACTAAGAAGTATATTTCCTGAGTATTATGAGAAATTCTTAGAAAATAAAATAGAAGGAAAAACAAATTTACCTAAAATAAGATTCATAAAACTTGATAGTAATAATTTTAACATAGAATTCATTTTTACTACTGAAATAGAAGACGATGTATTGGAGGAGATAAGTCAAGATAATCCTTTGAACATTAATACTATTAACATAGAATTAGAAACTGAAATTAGAAAAGAAGGGAAAGTTAAATATGTTTATGGGAAACAGTATGAGCGTAACCCCAGAAATAGAATAGAAGCAATAAAATATCATGGCACAAAGTGTATTGTATGTGGGTTTGACTTCGAAAAAACGTATGGAGACAGAGGTAAGGGATACATAGAAATTCATCATATTAAACCATTAAGTTCTGTTGGAGAAGAAAGCAATATAAATCCCAAAACAGATTTGGTGCCAATATGTTCAAATTGTCATAGAATGATTCACAGGAAGAAAGATAATGTTTTGAGTATTGATGATTTGAAGCAAATTATAAAAGATAGTAAATAATACTTATGTATGGCAGAGATGTATAAAGTATATATTCTAAACTAGTTAACAACAAATACTGATATAAAAAATCAAAGAATTTATTAGGAAAAGGTAGTTGCTAAAGTATAACAGCTACTTTTAGAAATTAAGTATTTGAGGTATATTAGTCTAACCGATTAGGTATATCTTAAGTTATTGATGAAAATCAATTAAGTACTAACATGTATGATGAATCCATAGAAATGTATTTTTATTGTTAAATAAATGAACATACATAGAAATATTTTAAAAAATTACAAGTACTATATTGAAAGTTTGAAGGAGAACCTTGATTTAAGGTAAGTGTAAAGTTTTTAAAAACTTCACTAAAATAATCTAATTAAGTTATATATTGTTACTTTTAGGAAAATAATGGTAAAAATTAAAGGTTTTTATAAATGAATGTCTAATTTTATAAATAAAATGGAGTATTTTAACTAAATATTTGAGGAGATAAAATGATATTAAATAAAATCGAAATAATTGGAGATATGGCTCACTTTAAAATTCCTATGCATAGCAAGATACAAAGAACATATGAAATTCCACCAATATCAACAGTTGTCGGAATTTTAAAAAATATATATGGTGAAGAAATAGATGATTTTATATTAGGATATGTTATATATCATGATGGTACATTTAAAGATTTACAGACTATATATAAAGAAATCAATCCAAATGTAAAAACATTGACAGATAGCGATAGATTTCAAACTGATGTATGTCCCATTGAATACCTAATTAATCCTAAACTTATCATATATACTAACATAGATAAAAATATAGAATTTAATGAGCCGCTATGCTTAGGTAAGACTAATTGTTTAGCGAAGGTATTATCTTTAAGTGAAATTGAAGTAAATCTAATAGATAAAAAAGCTATTGGATACAATCAATATACAGATATTAATATTGGAGATGGAATGATAAAAAGAATAAATACATTGACAGAGTATAATGAAAAAAAAGGTTATTATGATATATATTCTTCAATGGTAAGAGAAAATGATGAGTTTGAATATGGTAAATATTATGATGAAGATGAGCAACAGAATATTTTTTTATGGAAATGGAAAAAAGGGGGAGTAATTAAATGCATTTAGTAAGAAGACATTTGATACTCACAGTGGATAATGAAGTTGTATTAGATTACAATTACCAGTATGAGCTAATGAAAAGGATATATGAGGCTATAGAAATTAATGATAAAAGAAAAGCACTAAGTCTTCACAATGAAGGCTATAAGGTGGATAAGAAAGTATTTAAATTATTTAATTACACAATTATGTTTGAAAATGCTAAGTATTTAAAAGAGGGAATACATTTAAATCCCCAAACAAAAATCAAATTAATTTTAAGTGGATATGATGATATATTGAATAATATTATAAAAGGTTTTATTAAATTTAAAGTATTTAAATTGAATAATATAGAGTTTAAAGTTTCAGATATAGAAGAAGATTCAAAGAAAAATTTTAATAATATAACACTTTATAAAGTAAGGTCACCTATTGTAGTGAGTTTATATGATTTAAAAAGTAGGAAACAAGTATACTTAAATCCAATGCAAGAAGAGTTTTATAAAGCATTACATGATAATTTAGGAAATAAGTATAAGCTTATACATAATAAAGAATATACTGGTGAACTATACTTTGATATTGAGGATGTATTAGCAGTAAAAAAGAAATATATAACTAATATAAAAGGAAAAGGATTTGTAATTGGATATACAGACTTTGAAATATTTGTAGAAGCTGATAAGGATATGCAAAAAGTTATTTATTATTGTGGACTAGGGGAAAAAAATAGTATAGGAATGGGGTTATTAACTTATATAACTTCTAGGAGGGCTTAATATGGATAGAAGTTACAATGTATTTGTTGATAATGGTCTATATGTATTAGCGTATTATTTGAATAAAGATATTAATGATATAACTTATCAAGACATAGAGAATAGTATAGATTTAATGAGTGATAAAATTGAAGAATTTGTAAGTTGCGAAAAATACTCTAATTTGAAAAGTATGTGCTTTAGTAATTCTACATTAACTCAACCAAAAGGAAAAGTTACTTTAAAGGATAAACTAAAAGGTTTTGTTGAAAACAAAGGAAATGAATATTGTAGTTTGTGTGGCCAATATAAAGCTAAAGTTAAAATTGAAGATAAAGAATATAATATAGGAAGAAGCTATATGCCTAATTTAGTTGCAAATACATTTTATAATTTTTCTAATAACTTGCAAGGTTTGAATGTATGCCCATACTGTTTAGTATTGACTATGTATTCAATTTTGAATTGCAGAGTTAGTAGGTATGTTTTTTTATACAATTCTACATCAGATGAATTTATGAAAGATTATACTTGCCATATTCAAGACGAAAATTTAACCGATGTAGAGTTAGGGGCAAAGAAAGAAAAAGAAAAGTATTCAATTGTAAAATTATTAGAAAGTCTAGTATGTAAATACAACTTATTTGATGGTGATATAGAGCAATATATGTTTAATAACTCTGGTCAATCTCAGGATATTCAGGTGAATAACATAAAAAATAGTTATGTAAATTTGTTAATGAAATTACAAAAAGAAGCATTACTAAGAGAGTTTAAAGATTTGCATCTAGAAATATATATACTAAGGGGTACTTTAGAAAGTAACTATCTTAGAAAAATCTATAATTTAGACAAGAGAGAGAAAGTAGCTTCTGATGAACTTATTGTATTTTTAAACAGGGAGGTAAATGTATTGAAAAAAGTCAAAATAGATATAATAAAAAAATTAACGGATAAATTAAAAACTAGTGACTTAGATATAGACAAAATATATAAGGAGCTTAAAATGTTAGGAAAATTTTATGCATATGAGGACTGGTTAGTTAACTTAAATGAAATGTATTATGAAAAAACTGGAGAAAAACTATTTGAAGCAGAGGATTATATTGAGTTGGATGATATAAGAAGCTTTAGACAGATTAAAAATTTAATATTAGTAAGTTTAATTTAATAATATTATGGAGGGTTAAAATGGAAAATAAAAATTCAAATAGAATGTTAAATATAGGGTATGCAATAGAAGTTTTATGTGGGCGATTAAATGGAAGTAGTAGTGAAGTAGAAAAGAAAAATAATTCATATAAGAATTCTACTTATACTAAAAAAATAGGGAGCAGAAGTAGAATCTCAAGTCAATGTCAAAAATACAATCAAAAGCTATTTATGGAACAAGTTTGTGGTTATGAACAAAATGTTAAAACTAAAGATGGTAAACAAGTAAAATTGGTTCCAAACCCATTTAAATATGCGACAGATGATATATTTGGGTTTATGATGGCGGAAAAATTATCTATAGAAGAAGAGGTATACAAAGAATTATCAGATGAAGAAAAAGAAATATATAAAAAAAATAAAAAGAAATATGAAGCAAATATAACTAAAAAAAGAAAGTCAAGATGGCAAATGAACTCTTTAATAAATGTATCAAATAGAAAAGTTGAATGGGAGTGGAATGTTTGTGGAACTACAGGAGATAGTATGCCATATCAAGTTGAGGTATATTCAGGAGTACATACAAATATAGCAAATCTTAATATAGGAAAGATAGGAGAGTATGATGTATCTGATATAGCAAGTGAGCATAGAGATTATACAACTTTAGAAGCTAAATTAATTGGTGTTGAAAAGTTAGATAAAGAAGAAAAGTTTAAAAGAATAGAAGCTCTCCTAAAATCACTAGAATACTTAAGTGTAGAAGGTAATAAGACAAATCATTTAACTGATACAAAACCAAAATTTGTTATATTGGGAGAGTATTCATGGGGAAATAATGTATTTCAGGGTATTATCAAAGAAAATGGCTTAGATGTAGAGATGTTAAAAGAATCTATAGAACAAAATGAAGAATTTAGAAAAAGCGATATATGGATTGGGGTAAATAAATTTTATGATGATACATTTAATGAGATAGAAGTTAATAATGAAAAGGAACAAACAAAGAAGTATTTAGAAGAAGAGTTTGAAGAGTATGATTTTATAAAAATATCAAATGTACATCAAGCTTTTGAAAGTTACTTAAAATATTTAAAGGAGACTTTATAAAGGATATATCATGAATAATTTATATAAATATAAAGCTAAATCAGATGGGACAAGTATAGATAAGCATAATAAAGATATGAATTACATAATGAATCAATTAGTTAGTATATATAATATATCTAATGATATGAAAAATGATTTATATGAGGCAATTGTATGTCATGATGTAGGGAAAGTAGTAAAAAGCTTTCAAGATAATATTGAAAGTAGCACAAGAAGAGTTAGACATGAGTTATTATCAGCAAGTATTAAGTATTTAAATAGAGGTCAGAAGTTAGCTATATTAACCCACCATAAAGATATAAAGTTTCTAGAGGGTCAAATAACAAATTCTATTTATGAAATTGAATTAAAGGAATTAAAGGAACTATTAGATATTGAAGTAGAAGATATAAGACCATTTATAAAGGAAATATCAAGAGCAAGAAATGATGATACTAGAAAACTTGAAAATATATTATTAAAAGGTTACTTGCAATATTGTGACCATATAGCTTCTGCGGGAATTAAAAGTATAGATAAAGGATTTAATTCTATTAAAGATTTTAGTATACCAAAGGGTGTAAGTTATAATTCAATACAAGAAAAAGTTTTAAATATGGATAAAAATGAAGATATAATGATAATGGCTATGACAGGTCTTGGAAAAACAGCAACATCATTGTATTGGAGTAACCTAGTTCAAAATGAATATAAAAGTAAGAGAGTGTATTATATACTTCCTTATACAGCAAGCATAAATTCTTTATATGAAAATTTATATAATAGAAATGTAAGCGTAAGTATGTTACACAGTAAAGCTCCATATTTTTTGAATAAAATTAGTGATGAAGAAGATATAAAAAAACTTTACCAGATATACAAAAAAAGTGTAAAACAAATTAATGTATGTACTATATTTCAATTAGTAAAGTCAGTATTTTCTTGTAAGAGATTTGAAATGCTACTATCACAATTAAAAGATAGTATATTTATAGTTGATGAAATACATTGTTTTGATACAAGAGTATTGTGTTATACATTGGAATTTTTAAAATATTTAAAAGAAAACTTAAATGTAAAAATATGTATAATGAGTGCAAGTATACCAACTTGCTTAAAAAAGTTAATACAGGAAAGATTGCAAATAAGTACAATTATTGAACCAGATAAGAATGATTTAATATTTAGACATAGATTGAATAGATTAAATGAAGGAATACTTGATAGCATACATAAAATAGAAAATGATTTAATTCAAGGAAAAAGAGTATTAATATGTGTCAATTCAGTAGATTTATCTCAAGAGTTATATGGAAGGCTTCAAAAATATAACCCTAAATTAATACATGGTCGATTTAATACTAGAGATAGAGAACAGGCGGAAAAAGGAATAGATGAGAGTTTTTTATTGATAGGTACTCAAAGTATAGAGGTAAGTTTGGATATAAGTTATGATGTCCTTTATACAGAGTTAGCACCTTTAGATTCATTGTTACAAAGATTTGGTAGAGTAAATAGAAAGGGAGAGAATGCTGAGTTGAGCAATATTTATATATATGATTATGATAGAAAGCTTAATATATATGATGAAGATATAATAAATAGGACTGATATAGTAATATCAGATATAATACATAATGATAATTCCATAGTTGATGAGAGTAAAGTTCCATTTTATTTAGATAATGTCTATTTAGATATAGATATGGATAAATATAATAAACATAAAGTTGCTTTAGAGATTATAATGAAAAATATGAGATTAGGAGTATGGAATAAATCTGCTAATAATGATATGTTAAATAATGATAGTATTAGTGTTGTGCCTGAATGTCTTTTAGAAGAGTACAAGTTGTATATTGATAAAAAAATGTATTTAGAAGCGAGTTCATTATTTGTAAATGTATCTGTAAAAAGATACAATTATAATAAAAAGATGTTTTATGAATGTGGAGATATAGTCGTTACAAGTTATAGTTATAATGATAAACTAGGTATAATATTTGATTAGATTTTTAATTAAATCTTAGATTGTTAAGAGAATTATAATATAAATAATTAAAATATTTTATTGAGAATTTGTTATAATTTATATCTACTACAAGTTTTATATGTTACAGTAGAATATTTTGCAGTGAGCGAAAAATATGTGTAAATAGCTGTGAGCTAGTGATGGTAAGGTTGATAACTGCTTTTTTGTTTTTAGCTAAAAACACTACTGGTGGCTCACTGCAAATTATCTATTTTAATAACACTAAAAGTGTTGGAATCACTATAGTTTTATTTGGGGTTTAAATTACACTAAGTTAGTTATAAATCCTCTTGACGGGGCTTAAAGCACTTTTAACTAATTAGTTTAAATTACACTAAGTTAGTTATAAATTTGCTATTGCTTGTTAAACTACAAAGAAGAACAATAGTTTAAATTACACTAAGTTAGTTATAAATTTCAATTTTTCTTCTATATTAACCAATCTATCTTCAGTTTAAATTACACTAAGTTAGTTATAAATTGTGAAAAAATGCATATAGAAGACATACAGGATATAAGTTTAAATTACACTAAGTTAGTTATAAATTAGGGAATTAGGAAGACGGCTATTCTCCCCCTATATCCGTTTAAATTACACTAAGTTAGTTATAAATTTAAAAAAAGTTGGATTATCATTATAACTTTTTACTTGTTTAAATTACACTAAGTTAGTTATAAATAGAAACATCTCCAATTTCTTCTACTCTGATCTTCTCGTTTAAATTACACTAAGTTAGTTATAAATATCGACCCTACAAGCGTTATTTTTTTGCAAGATAACAGTTTAAATTACACTAAGTTAGTTATAAATAGATACATGTTGTCTCCAAACAGAGTATTGGCTTTAAGTTTAAATTACACTAAGTTAGTTATAAATTTTAAAATGGTAATTCATCATCAAACACGTCTACAGCGTTTAAATTACACTAAGTTAGTTATAAATTATTATAATCATTTTCTTGGAACAGATAACTTCATGTGTTTAAATTATACTAAGTTAGTTATAAATACAACAAAATCATCTATAGAAATATCAGAAAAAACTAGTTTAAATTACACTAAGTTAGTTATAAATTCGTCTACCCATTCTCCACCACCTTCTCCATCACTAGTTTAAATTACACTAAGTTAGTTATAAATAAATGTGGTGAAAAGATATGGCTATAAAAAGAATACAAGTTTAAATTACATTAAATTAGTTATAAATTGTCGTGGTATATTAATATAAATAGTCTTTAATATAGTTTAAATTACACTAAGTTAGTTATAAATATAATTCTTCCTGAGATATTTAGTTTTTCACCCAATTGTTTAAATTACACTAGGTTAGTTGTAAATTTACTTATTCATTAAAAAACTTAACTAAGGATTTGATTTATATTATTGAATTAGCAAGAATTTTGAAAAGTAGAAAATTATACCCCAATAATACCCCAACTATAAAAATAAACAATAAAAAACATTGAAAAAAATTAGTCCAACATCATAACTAAATAGCTATATACCTACACTTACAAAAACCAACAAAACAATCAAATAACCACTTATAGACTCCCCTCGTCTCCACCATTAAAAGCCACAAAAATATTAGCAAATTGCTAATATTTTTTTTGTGAAAATTAATCTAATAACATATATAATTAACTTATAAAACATATATGAAGGGGTAAAACTATATGGCTAAAATTGACAACATGATGTCTATATTATGGATATTAAACTCAGATAAAAAAGTTACTGCAAAACAAATATCTGAAAAACTAGAAATAAATATAAGGACTGTCTACAGATACATTGATGCATTATCTGCTAGTGGAGTGCCTATAATTTCAGATACAGGTCATAATGGTGGGTATAGCCTTTTGAATAACTTCATTAAAGCACCTCTTTTTTTTGATACAGAAGAGCAAACTGCTCTACTTCATGCATCTATATTTGCTAAAGAAGAGGGATGTTTCTTAGATGACACATTAGATAAAGCAACATCAAAGTTAAAAATGTATTCAAATCAAAAACAAGAAGAAATTTTAACAAAACATTTAATAGGTTTTGAAGTAATAAAACCCACTGGAAAAATATCTGTAGAATCTGTACTTAAAAAGTTGAAAAATAGTATAGTAAATGAATTATCTATAGAAATCAACTATCGTACAGGTCGTGAAGAAAAATCAAAATGTAGGATTATAAATCCATATGGAATTGTTCGTTGGAATAATAATTGGTACATAGTAGCATTTTGTCAAATGAGAAATGAGATTCGTAGTTTTAGGGTAGATAGAATTAGTAGTGTCATAGAAACATCAAATACTTTTAGTAGACCAAAGGAATTCTCTGCAAGTGAATTTTTTATAAAAGGGATTATGGATGAAACAAAAGATGAAGATAATCTTATAACATTAGTTATAGAAGGAAGGATGAATTCATTGGACAACTTATGTCAGCATTGGCTTCTAGGATACTATTTGAAAGAAAGGACTCCAAATAAAGTAATATTTAAACTTCAAGAAGATATAATATTTACCTATGTACCAAATATACTTATACCTTATAGAAAATCGATACAAATAATTGAACCATTAAGTCTTAGGGATAAAATGGTTGAAAATTTACTCGAATTAATTAATCATTATCAAATTTAATAACTTGACTGACAGAGTATGTCAGTTAAGTTATTTTACAATTAGGTATATTAATTAATCATATAAGGAGAAAAAAATGAAAAATAGAAAAGTATATATGTATGTATTTGATACTATGTCAGATTGGGAAGTTGGATATTTAACTGCTGAATTAAATACAGGAAGATATTTTAAAAAAGGATTAAAACCATTAAAAGTACTTACAGTAGGAGTTAATAAAAATCCTATTATAACAATGGGTGGATTAAAAGCTTTACCTGAGCTTACAATTGATGAGTTTAATATGGAAAGTAATGATTTATTAATTTTGCCAGGGGGAAATACTTGGACATCTATAGGTCATGAGAAAATATTAGAAAAATCTAAAGAAGCTTTTGAACAAGGGTCTATAGTTGCAGCTATTTGTGGTGCTACTTTAGGGCTAGCTAAAAAGGGTTTACTAGATTTTAGAAATCATACAAGTAATGATTTAGAATTTCTAAAAATGGTGATACCAAGTTATTCTGGAGAAAAATATTATAAAATGGAATCTGCAGTTAATGATGAAAATTTAATTACTGCTTCAGGAATTGCACCATTAGAATTTACGATACAAGTTTTAAAAGTTTTAGATGTTTTTAAAGAAGAAGCATTAAGTTCTTGGTTAAACCTTTATAAAACTCATGATTCTAAATATTTTTTCGAACTAATGAATTGTAATAAAGAAGTTTAAGGTTTGTTTTTAAATGTAATGTAGTATAATATAGTTATAGATAAAATAAAAAGAAACTATAATCTAGTGGGTAGAGTAGTGGTTTCTAGTATAGATTACTTTTTAGTGAACTTGAATTTAATTTTAAATTCAAATTCTAAACCACTTTTTCTACGACCAATAGATAAGTGGTTTTTTATTTTATCATATATGTAATTAGTACTTATAGCAATACAAATAGAAACGATAGCTCCTATAATAAAATTTATAATTAGTTCTATACAGAGTACACCTAGTTCCTACATACTATAGGAACTAGGACTATATGAAACCACCACTCATAGATTGTAGTTTCTTTTGTTGTGTTATATCATAGAATAGTAAAGTGATGTATATTTTTAATAAAAACTTAGAGTTGTATATGAAATGAATTAATCGTGGGTATTATTCCTGCGATTCGTCTCCACCAATTTGTAAAAAAGAATAATGAAATACTTGGAAATACTAGTCAATATTGACTAGTATTTTTTATTTTGGTGATGAAATCTACCAACCGTATCTCAACCACAGAAAAATGTTTTTTGAGGGAATATGGGGGTGCATTTAGGTTGTATAATTATATATTTCAATATTGCATGTTCATTAGGAAAATAGTTAGCAAATGATATGATTGATAAAATAGATATAGTAAACTAATCTAGCACTGTATTGTAATGTTTTAAAGAATATGTTTTTATAGTAGAAGAGTTTTTTAAATAGACAGTTCCATAAAAATGAGTGAAGAAGTAGTTTTATAATATTATTTGTAACTATTTGATGTTTATTATGAAATTTTTTATAAGTTATATTTATCAAGATATTACTAAATATTTACAATATTCTATTGCAATTTATTTGGAAAAGTTATATATTTATAACATAAGGTGTTATAAATATATAACTTTTAAGGAGTGATTTTATATGTATAAATCAGAAACTGGTGTAAGATCAAAGCTCATCTTGGAATTACTTGTAATAACTTATTTTTTTATAGCTGTATTAGCGACTAAGTATATTTTTAAAGGTCCAAGTACCGCTTCTCTTCCAGGGTTGAGTTGGTTAATAGTCTTTGGATGTTATTCAATTTATAATAAAAAATATAATGATTTAGTTGATGAATCATCTAAATTTATACTATCAAAGGTTAATCAGATTGCAATAAAAATAATGATATATTCTATAGTTATAATAGCTATTTTTTTTGCAACACCTTATACAAGGAATATAAATATATCAAACTTGGATACTGGTATAATTCTTATTGCTGTTTTATTTATACAATCTTTATCTAAATTAATTTTGTATATATATTTTGATAAAAGGGGGATATGTAACTAAGTGGCAATATTGATGAAAACAAAAATTAAAGAATATAGAGAAAAACTCCTTATGACACAAAATGAACTTGCCAAATCAGTTGGGGTAAGACGTGAGACTATTGTGCACTTAGAAAATGGAAAATATAATCCTTCTTTAAAGTTAGCGATGGATATTGCTAAAGTATTTAATACTACAGTAGAAAATTTGTTTGAATTTATTGAAGAAGAATAGTGGATAGATTGTAAATATTTATAAGATGATTAATGAAATATAGTTATTTAATTATTAAGTTTGTTGAAAATATTTATATATAATATAATGTGTGATTAAGGTTAGATTATAATTGTTTTAAGATAAGAAGAGTATTATAAATTATAAAAATTAGTGAATATACAGTTAATTAATAAATAATAAATAAAAATTTAAAGTTTAGATGCGAGGAGGGGGTATAGTTTTATGGAAGCTAATAAGACATTGTTGCAATCACTATATAAAAAAATTATATTACAATTTTCCAAAAATACAGGTAAAAGTTTGGATTATTTATATACTTCTGAAACATATAAACTTATAAGTGAGGGTGTATCAGATATGCATTGTAAGGGTCATATATACTTAACTCAAGAATTAATGCTAGAAAATGGATTAATGTATCATAAGGGCTATCCAAGTTAAATAGTTGAAAAAGTAGATAGAGTCTGGAAATATTTATGTGTATTCTTTAAATGAAAATTTATTTTTTAAGTGATAATTAGATATTTATTGATAAGGCTATGGTTGTAAAAATCATAGCCTTACTTTCATGTTTTTCTATTTTTCGAAAAATTATTATCTATTTAAGAAAATTTCTTGATTTTTTTGAAATATTTCTTTATTAACTTAGAGTTAAATTTCTTTTTTAAAAATAAATACTTAAATGGGTTAAAATCTGAGTCCAATTTCTAATTATCTGAGTCCATTTTTCAAAAATATCCATATTTGCTAAGTATAATGATTTGTGTAAAGAATCATCTGAAGGAAAAATATACTTTGATTTAGTAACCTTTCTTAATAATTTATTGTAACTTTCTATTGAATTTGTAGTATATATCAATGTTCTCATCTCTTGAGGATATTTAAAATATGTTGCTAGTTCATTCCAATTATTTTGCCAACCTCTTAATGCTTTGTATATTGATTACCCCATTTTTTCTCTAAGAACGATAGACCACTTAACGCTACTTCTTCTGTAATTGCAGCATATACTTTCTTTAAATATTTTGCAAATTCTTTTCTATTTTTGTATGATATATAATTTAAAGTGTTTCTAATTTGATGCACAACACATCTTTGTATTTCAGTATCAGAAAATACTGCTTTAATTGTATCAGAAAATCCAATTACAGAAGCTATTAATATAACCTTAACCACTCTATTTCTAACATATGTAAATACATTTAGCTAATACTTTCAACCTTTATTTTCTCCAATCCATATCCCTAAGACCTCCTTTATACATTCTAAGTTAATACCTATAGTTATATATGTTGCTTTGTTTATTATTCTACCTTCACTTCTAACTTTATAATGTATAGTATCCATAAATACAATTGGATAAATTATACCAAGTGGTCTATTTTGCTATTCATGAGCTAAAGGTATAACTCTATCAGTAATTTTAGCTATTAGTGAATGGGATATATCAACTCCGTAAATATTTTTAAGATGACTTGATATATTTCAAGTAGACATGCCTTTTGAGTACATTCCAATCACTTGGTTCTCTATTCCTGATATATCATTTTCGTAGTTTCTAATTACCTTTGGTTCAAAATCTCCATTTCTGGACCTTGGAATATTTAAAGTTATTTCTCCAAAATCTGATTTAACATTTTTATTTTTATATCAATTTCTAGAGTTTTTAGTGTTTCTATTATTATATCTATCATAACCTAAATGCTCATCAAGCTCTATTTCTAACATCTGGTGAATTGTACTTGCAAATAAATTTTTCAACATATCTTGAACATCTGTAGTTATTTTAACATCATATTCTTCAATAAGTTTTTTTCACTTTGTTAAAGATAAAAAGTGTGAACTTTTCTTTATATAGTGATATTTGATGTTCTAATCATCACTACTTTTTGGAAAAATACACACTTTATATTAAAGCCACTAGAAATAATAGAAGAATATAAATTTACTTATAGAGTTATCCTAGATATTTTTATTTAGTTGATTAAAGTAATATCAAACATAATATATTTACCAGTTAATAATACACCAATATTAAAATCTCCACTTTCGATATTTACTGATTTTAACTTTCCATCTTCATTAGATGCAAGTTCATTTATTTGATTATTTAAATCAGAGTAATCTATATTATTTTTAACTATAATATTTGATAAACTATGAAATAAAGTATCCTCTACTTTGAATTTATTACCTTTAAATGTATCTTTATCAGTATTTATTGCTAAAGTAACTCTCCAAGATCCTTCATTAGCTTTAGAAATATATTCTGCAATTAAAATATCACCAATTGTAGTGTTTGAATTATTCATATGTGTCTTATAAATATCTCCAGGTTTTTTTTCTATACCTTCATCAAATTCTCTATCCTTAATCTCTATACCATTTTCTTTAAATAGTTTTTCTACTTGAGGTAAGACTTCTTTATTTAATTTATCCATCTTTTCTAAAGTAAAATTAGATACACTTTGAGTATCAGATGGTACTTGAGTTATTTTATTACTCTTATTGTTATTATTTGCTGATTCACATCCTATAGTTAAAGATGTTGTTGCTACTAATAAAAGTGCTACTATGTGACTTTTTGTTATTTTCATACTTTTTCTCCTTATATATAATCGTTTTATTTGATAATAAGAAGTTTATAATATATTAAAATGAAACTCAATGCTATAGCTAAAGAGTAAACATACAATTAACATATGATGTATAGTTTGTAGCGTATTAATTTATGGATGATACTAAAGGAAGAATTTCCATAATAAAACAAAGAGATTAGCTTGTGATAAATCAAATATACAAGAACTACGTTTATGTAAACATAAGATTAACATTAAGATGTTACACTCATACCAGAGTTAAGGATTAGCTCTAAAGCCTAACATTTATCAAAGTAAATATTAAGATGTTATATTGGTGATGAGAAATACAAATATAAGATAAATTATGGAAAATATTAAAGTGTAATTATATATTTACAGTACTTTACAATACTTAAGGAGGAATATCATGAAAAAACCAAAAAAACTTATAGTTATAGCAGCTATTACAATAACTCTAGCAGGATCGGGGGCATACATAGGGCTTAATAAAAATGCAGAGGCAAAACAACAACAGCAAATGAATTTAACAATGAACACTCTATCAGTAGAAAAAGGAAATATAAAATCAGTTGTATCAGCTGGAGGAAAAGTTTCATTAATTGATGCAGAAGGAAACAATCCAAATGCCATTAAAATAATTGTATCAGTGAATCAATATGATGTATCTCAGTTAGAAGTAAATCAAATAGTTGAGATAAATGCAAAGGCATTTCCAGATGAAACTATAAAAGGAACAATAACTGAAATATCTAACAAAGCAGAAGAGGGAGAGAGTCCGACATACAATGTAACTGTGGCAGTTTCTAACCTGATACTTGAAGTTGGAGAGAGTAAATACGAAGAAATAAGTGTAAGAAAAGGACCATCTAAAGAATATGGAAAAGTAGCTAAAATAGAAAAAGGAGATAAATTCCACATATTAGAAAGAAAAGGAAGCTGGATGAGAGTTAGATTAGAAGATAACACACAAGGGTGGATACAAAAACATGGAGTTAAGTTAGAAGGAATAGATAAAAAAGATGTAAAGGTAAAAATAGCTAGCAATGATACAAGTCTTAGAAAGAATAATGCATCTAATAGTAAGAGTCTTGGTAAATTATTACAAGGTGAAGAAGTAGCAATACTAGATAAAAAAGAGAATTGGTATAAAGTTGAAACTAGTGACAAAACTATTGGATGGATTTTAGAAAATAATTTAACTATACAAAGTCTTAAAGATGGTATGTCTGTAACAGGTACAATCATAATAAACGAAAAAAATGATGTAATAAAGATTCCTGTAATGGCGGTTCAAAAAGATGAAAAAGGATACTTTGTTACTCTTGCAAGTACAAGTGGAAAAAAATACATTGAAACAGGAATTACGGATTCAGAATATATAGAAGTTACAAAAGGACTTTCAGAAAATGAAAGTATAAGTATACAGTCATTTAAAGGCTCTGTTGAAAATTCAGGGGCAGAATTAAGTTCAACAATGGAAAAATCAATAGAATAGAAAGGTGATAATATATGAATGATTATGTAATACAAGCTAAGGACTTAGTGAAATCATATATCATAGGCGATGAAAAAATAACTATATTAAAAAAGGTTTCATTAGATATTAAAAAAGGTGAATTTGTATCTATAATAGGTCCATCAGGTTCAGGTAAATCAACTTTTATGAATATTATTGGTTGTTTAGATTTAGCTGATAATGGTGAATACATACTGGACGGAAAAAGTATAACATCACTAAGTGAAGATGAGTTAAGTGCTGTAAGAAATAAGACAATAGGATTTATATTCCAAAGCTTTAACTTATTAAATAAATTATCAGCTTTAGAAAATATAGAACTTCCTCTTATATACCAAGGTAAAACGCCTAAAGAAAGAAGAGAAATAGCTATAGAATGTCTGAAAAAGGTTGGACTACAAGATAAATTAAATAATAGGCCGAATCAATTATCTGGAGGGCAACAACAAAGAGTAGCAATAGCAAGAGCTCTAGCTACAAATCCACAAATACTTCTAGCTGATGAGCCAACAGGAGCATTAGATAGTAAAACAAGTAAAGAAATACTTGAGATATTAGAAGGTCTAAACCAAGAAGGTAAAACTATAATTATGATAACTCATGACATGGATATAGCAAGAAATGCTAAAAGATTGATAAGAATTAAAGATGGTGAAATTTTTGAATAGGGGGTGGCGTATATGAATATTTTCCAAATAGTTAAGATGGCATTAGGAGAAATCAAAGCTAATAAACTACGCTCATTTCTTACTATATTAGGTATATCAATTGGTACAGCCAGTGTAATTCTATTCGTTACAATATCTATAGGTAGTAAACAAAGTATGTATAAAAGTTTTGAATCAAAGCCACTAGATTTAATAACTACAAGTGTATATGGAGATAAAAAAATAACTGAATTTGATATAAAAGTATTGAAAAGTAGTTCGAATGTAAAAGAAATATCTCCAGAAATAAGTGATTCAGCAACTGTGAGTTATGATAAAAAAGATAGTAAAAAAAGTATAGTTGGAACGGATGAAAACTATGCAAAACTAAACAACACTAAAATCAAGAGTGGTAGATTTATTATGCCAATTGACAATGATAAATCAACTAAAGTTATAGTATTAGGGAGTAAAGTTGCCAGTGAATTATTCCCTAAAGGAGATGCACTTGGAAAAACAATAAATATTAAGTCTATACCATACAAAGTTATAGGTGTATTAAGTAAGATGGATGAAGCTTATAATAGCCCAGAAGATGATACTATATATATGCCTTATAAAACAGCACAAATTGTTTTAGGAGTAAGTGATATATCTAAATTAAATGTACAATCTGCTTCAAATGATAGTGTTACAAATACAATGGATGAAATAAAAGCTCACTTTACTAAAAAAGGTATGGCACCAAACGATTCTTATGTATCAAGTAATAAAGAAATGATAGATTCAATGAAATCAATGGATGCCATTATGAACCTAATGGTAGGAGCAATAGCAAGTGTATCTTTATTCGTAGCAGGTATAGGTATAATGAACATGATGTTAGTATCTGTAAATGAGAGGACTAAAGAAATAGGTATAAGAAAAGCGTTAGGGTCTCCTAGAAACTTTATACTAGTACAGTTCTTAGTAGAATCTCTTACAATAAGCTTAATAGGTGGAATATTAGGTTCTTCAATAGGTATACTTGGATCATTTCCAATACTAGGAACAATGGGGGCTGAGCCTTATATAGCATGGAATGTAGTATTTGCTGCAGTTGGATTTGCAGTATTTATGGGAGTAGTGTTTGGAATATCTCCTGCAAATAAAGCATCTAAGTTACAACCAATAGTAGCACTTAAATCAGAATAAAATTACACATCAAATAATTTGTTAGATAATTAATATACTGTTTAGCAAATTTAATAAATATTAGTTTTATGAAAAAGGTAATAAAATAAAAAATATATAAAATAAAAGGAGAGAAAAAATGAAATTTAATAAGAAATTTACAGCAATAGTAATAGTATCAATGGTGGCTCTTAGCGTAATTGGATGTGAAGGTAAGAAGGAAATAAATAATACACCAAAAGAGACAGAGCAACAGAATAATTTACCAAAACTAGGCGAGGAACAAATAGAAAAAGGTCTTGAAGATGGAACAATAGGACGTGATCAATAAAAAATATATATGATTACATCAAATACCTTAGAATAATATGAAACATAAAAATAAACCTAGTGGTTAATAACAAGATACTGGGTTTATTTTTATTTTATATAATTAATATTTAATAAAATTCAGTGATATGCTTATCTTTAATATACAAAATGTGTATACTTATAAATAACTTAACATTACTTATTATATAATAAGTAGATGGATGTTTTATAATCCCAACTAATAAGCTTAAAACATATAAATATATCGTCAACTCGTTGCTAAAGCAACAGATACAGTCGTTATCTACATGAAATAGTGCGTCTACACATGGTTTAAGTGAAGCAAATTTTTTATTTATGAAGTGGCAAAAGATTAATATATAGTTATAAGTTCTGAAATTTCTGCTTTATACGCTAATGAGATATAGGAATTAGTAAATAGTGGAATTATGTTTATAAAAAATAACTAAATTAAAGTATCCTAAGTAAATATGATGATAGCAGAAAATGCTTATACCAATTGGATATGAGTATTTTGTGCTTTAATATAAAATAAGCAACTATATAAAAATCTATTAAGAATTAGAATATAGCTATTATAGATTTCTTTTCTACAATTAACAATATAGCATGAGATATAAATCGAAGAGCCTAAACAATAAACTTATAAGGTAGAGGAATTAATAGTGTGCTCAACTAAACTAAGAAAAAACAATATATTTTATTAGGATTGGTATTTCTAATATCGTTTATATTAATATCTGTAAGGATAGTAGTATTTAAAACATTTACACAGATTATGAATTTTTCGGATTTTTATTAATTTCAATAGAGTTTTTGGTAGTACTAAGTATAGATTACTTTATATTTATATTGATTCAAAAAAATATTAAATTAGACTCATAAATCTTTTTATTGTTGATATAGATTCTAATTCAAATGAAAAAGTTAGTAATTGAATTTATGAATAAGATAAATGACCTTCTATGATAAAAATTATGATGAGAGTAACAAAAAAGATTGTAGTCTATATATATAAATATAAAATACATTGAAAGAAAACGTTGACAAAATATATCTAATGTTTTATCATAATAATTGGAATTAGGTAGTAATTGTTTAAGTACAAGCTAAGCTTATTCATTAATAATAGCAGTATCCTAGGAAGGATTGTGCCCATTATTATGGATAAGCTTTTTTTATGCTCAAAAGGAGGATAATCATGATAATTAATAAGATATTAAATAATAATGTTGTAATTACATTAGATGGCAATGATGAAGAAATTATTGTCATGGGCAGAGGCATTGGATATCAAAAATCAAAAGGCGATTTAATAGATAAAACTAAAGTAAATAAAGTATTTAGAATATCAAATAAAGAAATATCAAATAAGTTGCAGGAATTACTTAATAATATTCCTATGGATCACATGAAATTATCAAGTGAAATTATAGAGTATGCACAAATAAAGTTAAACAAGAAGTTAAATGAAAGTATTTATATATCATTAAGTGACCATACATATTCTGCAATTCAAAGAATGAAAGAAGGAATAAACGTAAAGAATGCAATACTTTGGGAAACTAAAAAGTTCTATAAAGAAGAGTTTGAAATTGGAATGAAAGCGCTAGATATTATTGAAAGCAGAACAGGTGTAAAATTACCTGAAGATGAAGCTGGATTTATAGCTTTTCATATAGTAAATGCTCAGTTAAGTGAAGGTCATACTTTGGCATCTGATATTACAAAGTTAATACAAGAAGTACTTAGTATAGTTAGATATCATTTTAGGATAGAATTTCATGAGGAATCAGTATTTTATTATAGATTTATAATGCATCTGAAATTTTTTGCACAGAGATTACTTTCAAATAGTGTACATGAAGGTGAGACAGATAAAGACTTATTAATTATTATTAGGTCTAAATATAATAAAGAGTTTGAATGTGTAGTTAAAATTAACAATTTTATTAAAAAACAATATAACTACATATTAACAGATGATGAACTTATATATTTAACAATACATTTAGCTAAAGTAGTTAAAGATTCAAATATGTAAGTTGATAATTTTTCAGCAGTATATAGGCAGTATATAGTAAGGGTTATTGAAAGGAGTGATACTAACAAAACTATACCTATGGTTGGATGGTAACATTGAGTTGGCCAAACCTTCAAATTTCAAAAAATTAATTTAAAAGAAATATGGAGGAAAAAATGGGAAAATACAAACAATTAGCACAAGACATAGTAAAAAATGTTGGTGGAAAAGAAAATATTAGTGGATTAGTACACTGTATTACAAGACTACGTTTTACATTAAAAGATGAAAGTATAGCAAATGACGATGTGTTGAAAAATATGGAAGGTATTGTTACTGTAATGAAAAGTGGAGGGCAATATCAAGTAGTTATAGGAAATCATGTTGAAGCTGTCTATAAAGATGTAGTTGAAATAATTGGCTTAGATGACTCAAGTGCAAATTCGGAAACGAAAAAGTCAGGTAGTATGTTGGATAAATGTATAGATATAATATCAGGAATTTTTCAGCCAGTACTAGGAATAATGGCAGCCTGTGGTATGTTAAAAGGATTTAATGCTTTATTTGTAGCAATGGGATTATATAGTAATGTGTCTGGTGGATATATGGTAATAAATGCAGCAGGAGATGCATTATTTACATTCCTTCCTTTATTTTTAGGATATACTTCAGCTAAAAAATTTGGTCTAAAACCAATGTTGGGATTAGCACTAGGAGCTGCAATGTGTTATCCTGCCATACAAGGTAGCAGTATATCGGCAGGTACAGATGCAATGTATACTTTATTTAAAGGAACAATGTTTGCATCACCAGTATATATTGATTTCTTTGGATTACCAATAATATCAATGGATTACACTGGAACAGTTGTACCAATTATATTTATAGTTTATTTTGCATCTAAGTGTGAAAAATTATTTAACAAGATTGTTCCAGACTTAGTTAAGTTTTTCTTTGTACCAATGCTTACATTATTGGTAGCAATACCTGTTGCACTTATAGTTATAGGTCCTATAGCAACATTTGGCTCTACACTTATTTCGCAAATTGTAATTTCGATAAGAGATTTTAGTCCACTATTAGCAGGTGCTATAGTAGGGTTCACTTGGCAAATTCTTGTTATTTTTGGTATGCACTGGGGATTCATTCCTGTATATATAAACAATGTTATGACTTTAGGATACGATAATGTTATGATGCCATTCTTTGCTTGTACATTTGCAAGTTCAGCAGTTGTATTAGCGATATTCTTTAAGACTAAAGATAAGAAATTAAAAGAGATGGCAATACCAAACTTTATATCTGGTATATTTGGAGTTACAGAACCAGCAATTTATGGAATATTATTACCTTTAAAGAAACCATTTATAATAAGTTGTATTGCTAGTGGTATTGGAGGAGCTTTCTATGGATTCTTTAATCTTAGAAAGTTTATAACTGGAGGGATGGGAATATTCGAACTTCCAGCAATGATTGAACCAGATGGGGGAACGGGTAACTTAATAGTAGCTCTTTCTGGTATAGCTATATCAATGGTTGTAGCTTTTGTATTAACTATGGTGTTATATAAAGACAAGAAAGAGGAAGCAAAAGATAAGGGAAAAGATGAAATAAAAGAAGAAACAAAAGAAGTTAAGTCTACTAAATTAGAAAAAGAAATAGTAGTAAGCCCTATAAAAGGTGAAGTATTAAATTTAAGTGATATAGAGGATGCGGCATTTGCATCTGGTGTACTAGGTCAAGGTGTAGCAATAATACCTAGTGATGGAAAGGTAGTTGCGCCAGTAGATGGAGTGGTTACAACTTTATTCCCAAGTTTACATGCTATAGGAATTCTCTCAGATGAAGGTGTTGAAGTGCTTATTCATATTGGATTAAATACTATTCAGTTAGAAGGAAGAGGTTTTGAGGCATGTATAAAGCAAGGTGATAGGATTACAAAAGGTCAAACTATATTAAACTTTGATATTGATGTAATAAAGAAATCAGGATATAGTGTTGTAACTCCAGTTGTTATTACAAATTCATCACAATTTTTAGATGTGGTAGAAACAAAAAGTAAAAATGCTGAATTAGAAGATAATCTGATTACAGTTATATTTTAGGAAGAGATTAAAGTATTAATAAAAGACTAAAGCATTAGCATAAGTTAATGCTTTAGTTGTAATTTTAGGAGGCTTAACTATGAGTTTTAAAAAAGATTTTTTATGGGGAGGAGCTACTGCAGCTAATCAATGTGAAGGTGGATATAATGAAGATGAAAGAGGTCTAGCAAATGTAGATGTATGTCCAACAGGAAAAGATAGAACAGCAGTTATTACAGGAAAATTAAAAATGTTTGATTTTGATGATGAGCATTATTATCCAGCTCAAACTGGTATTGATATGTACCATAATTATAAAGAAGATATAAAGTTATTTGGTGAAATGGGATTTAAAGTATATAGAATGAGTATTGCATGGAGTAGAATATTCCCAAAAGGTGACGAAGAAACACCAAATGAAAAGGGGCTTCAGTTTTATGAAAATATATTTAAAGAATGTAAAAAGTATAACATAGAGCCACTAGTTACTATTACACATTTTGATTGTCCAATGCATTTGATTGAAAAGTATGGTGCATGGCGTAATCGTAAAATGATAGGCTTTTATGAGAAACTATGTAATGTTATCTTTAGAAGATATAAAGGATTAGTGAAGTATTGGTTAACTTTTAATGAAATAAATATGATTTTACATGCTCCATTTATGGGTGCTGGTATTTGTTTTGAGGAAGGAGAAGATGTTGAAAAGATAAAATATCAGGCTGCTCACCATGAACTTGTAGCTAGTGCAGTTGCAACTAAAATAGCACATGAAGTTGATGCAAATAACTTAGTTGGATGTATGTTTGCGGCTGGAAGTGTATATCCTTATAGTTGCAATCCTAATGATGTATGGGAAGCTACGAAGTTAGATAGAGAAAATTATTTCTTTGTAGACGTGCAATCTAGAGGAAAATATCCTAATTATGCATTAAAATATATGGAACAAAAGGGTATTACACCAGAAATGGAGATTGGTGATATTGAATTATTGAATAAATATACAGTAGATTTTATTTCATTCTCATATTACAACAGCCGTTGTGTTAGAACTGATGAAAACTCAGATGATGTAGCTGAAGGAAATATATTTACATCTGCTAAAAATCCATATCTTTCATACAGCCAATGGGGATGGCCAATTGACCCACTAGGTCTAAGAATTACATTAAATCATGTATATGATAGATATGAAAAGCCATTATTTATTGTAGAAAATGGATTAGGTGCAAAAGATATAGCTGATGAAAATGGCTATGTAGAAGATGATTACAGAATTGATTATTTAAGAGAGCATATAAAAGCTATGTACGATGCAGTTTCTATAGATGGTGTAGATTTATTAGGTTATACTACATGGGGGCCTATTGATTTAGTAAGTGCTGGTACAGGTGAAATGGAAAAGCGTTATGGATTTATATATGTAGACAGAGATAATATTGGTAATGGAAGTTTGAGAAGAACGAAAAAGAAAAGTTTTGAATGGTATAAGAAAGTAATTGCTTCAAATGGTGAAGATTTAGATTAGGGAAGAAGAATATAAAACTAATGATATGTATGATTTTTTCTATTTTACCTACCATCAAAATTTAAGATAATTAAAAAAGAAATAATAAAAAATAATATATAAAAATCCAAAAAGGAAGTTGAACTTAAAGTTTGATTAGAAAAAATCAATTTTGAGACAACTTCTTTTTAATATTTTTGATACTAATATAGCATGCACTATGGTACGAGTATCTTTAAAATTAAATAGCTCACCAAACATAGTTTTATTTCTCAAATGATGACCATATACTATTACACCTTTACCATTTTAAAAATTATTTCTATAATCCATGAAGATACTACCTATTGTAGAGTTTAAATGAATACTTATAAAACAATCGCAATTACTGGAGTCTCCTTTTGAGCTTATTGAGTATAGAGAATGGAATTTATCATCTAATGGAATAGTTCTTTTTAAAAGATTCTTTGCAATTAACCATGATATAGACTTCTAAAAATTATTTAGTGAAAAGGAACTCAGAGTGTATAATAAAAGTTCCTTTTTCAAAAGGAAAACTATTGTCATTTTCGAACTTTTATTATCCTGATATTATTTAAATATAACAACAACAAAATAAATCACAAACAAATCAAAACTAAAATTTAAAATATCAGGAGGTACAATATGTTAATAAATATGAAGGAAATGTTAAAAGTAGCACAAGAAAATCAATTTGCAGTACCAGCATTTAATATAGGGAGTGGGCAAATACTTAAAGCGGTAGTACAGAGTGCTAATGAAAAAAATGCACCAGTAATACTTGCAATACACCCAAATGAGTTAAGTTTCCTAGAAGATAGCTTTGTAGCTAGTTGTATAGAAGAAGCAAATAAGAGTAAAGTACCTATGGTAATACATTTAGATCATGGGGCAAATAAAGAGCAAATATTAAGAGCGATAAAATGTGGATTTACATCAGTAATGATTGATGGCTCACATTTATCATATGAAGAAAATGTAGCAATATCTAGAGCAGTAGTAGAAATTGCAAAAGGATTAAATATATCTGTAGAAGGAGAACTTGGAACAATAGGAACAACTGGAACATCAGGAGAAGGTGGTTCTGATGAAATAATATATACAAATCCACAATTAGCTAGGGATTTTGTTGAAAAAACAGGTGTAGACACATTAGCCATTGCAATTGGTACAGCACATGGTATATATCCAAAAGGGTTTAAACCAGAGCTTAAATTAGATTTATTAAAAGAAATAAAAGAAGTAGTAGATATACCTTTAGTTCTTCATGGCGGATCGTCAAATCCAGATGAAGAAATAGCACAAGCAGTTAAACTAGGAGTTTGTAAAGTAAATATTTCAAGTGATGTTAAATCAGCGTATTATAAGAAGTGCAGAGAAGTATTAGAACAAAATCCAAGTTTATATGAACCAGATGCTATATATCCACAATGTATAGAAGCTGCAAGGGAAGTTATAGAGTTTAAAATGAATTTATTCAATGACATAGATAAATTAAAATGCTTTTCACCAAAAGAAGAATCAGTGATTGGATAACAAATTAAAGGGAGGGGCGAATTTATGGTAGATAAAATATTACGTAGTGATTGTATTGTATTAGATAAACAATTACAAACTAAAAAAGATGTAATTGATTATATGGCAAATCATTTGTATCATGGAAATTATATAAATGATAAAGAAAAGTTTATAATTGATATTAATAAACGTGAAAAAGAATCACCAACTAACATGGGAAATTTAATAGCTATCCCTCATGCTAAGTCAAGTACAGTAAAGCGACCTGTAATGATGTATTTAAGAACAGATAAGGATATCACGGATAATGATGGTCAAAAACTTAGGTCATTTTTTATGATAGCAGTTCCAGAGTCAGGTTTAGACGAGCATCTTAAGATTATATCTAAACTAGCTACATATTTAATGGATGAAAATCTTATTAAGAACCTACTAAGTGCAGAAACTCCATATGAAATATTAGATATATTTAATTATAAAGCTGTAGAATCAGGAGATTCAAGTAATAATCAAAATAAAGGTCTTATAGTTGGAATAACAGGATGTCCAACAGGGATAGCTCATACTTTTATGGCAAAAAAAGCGTTAGAAGAAGCAGGTCAAGAACTTGGGTATGAAGTTAAAATAGAAACACATGGAGCCATAGGTGTAGAAAATAAGTTAACTAAAGAAGATATAAAAAGAGCTGAATACGTAATAATAGCTTGTGATAGAGAAGTTCAAACAAGTAGATTTATAGGAAAGAAAGTATTACAAAAGAAAGTAGCAGATGCTAAGAATGTTTCATTAGCCAAAAATTTAATTATAAATGCTGAAAATGGAATGGCTAAAGAAATTAAGCCAGGTGGAAAAACTTTAGAAGATTCAAAAGAAATACTTCAAGGGTCAGAGAAAAAAGGTATTTATAAGCACTTAATGAATGGTGTATCTGAAATGATTCCATTTGTAGTAATAGGTGGGATTGGTATAGCTATAGCATTTATGTTTGGTATATTTGCATCAGACCCAACTCATGAAACATACAATCCTATAGCTGGATTCTTTGGACAACTTGGAGGCGATTCAGCATTTAAGTTATTCATACCAATACTTGCTGGTTTTATAGCTAAATCAATTGCAGGAAGACAAGGTTTTGCTCCTGCTATGATAGCTGGTTTTATGGCAGTTATTGGAGGTTCAGGATTCCTAGGAGGTATGGTAGCAGGATTTGCAACTGGATATATAGCTTTAGGAGTAATGAAGATAACAGAAAACTTACCAGATGTATTAAAAGGGGTAAATGCTGTACTGATATGTCCACTGCTGATTGCATTCACAAGTGGAGCTATAATGTTCTTCGTAGTTAATACACCAGCATCATGGTTAAATGAAGCTTTACAGTCCTGGTTACAAAGTATGTCTGGAACTAATAAAGTATTACTAGGTGCAATATTAGCAGGAATGATGGCATCAGATATGGGAGGACCTATTAATAAAACAGCTTCTGCATTTGGATTAGCTATGTTTTCTAGTAATGTATTTGAACCATCAGCAGCATTAATGGTGGGTGGAATGGTACCTCCATTAGCAATAGCATTAGCCATGTTAATATTTAAAAATAAGTTTACTAAAGAAGAAAGAAAGTCAGCACTACCAACTGCTATAATGGGAGCATCTTTTATAACGGAAGGAGCAATACCCTTTGCAGCTGCAGATCCGTTAAGAATGATTCCGGCAAACATAATTGGTTCTTGTATAGGTGGGGCAATATGTATGAGTTTAGATATAACCTTGATGGCACCACATGGAGGAATATTTGTAATACCATTTGCATGTAGTGCACCAGTTGCGTATATAGCTTGTATATTAGCTGGTACAGTAATAACAACTTTAATTATAGGAATAACAAAGCCTACTATAAAGAGTGGAAGTGGTGAAGTTGAAGTACTTGGTGCTTAAATTATAAATAAGAGTTAAAATAAGGATATTGGAAGTAGTTAGCAACCTCTCAATATCCTTATTTTTTATTTTAAAATTATATCCTATATTATATCGATTTTGTAAAGTGTATCATAAATTCTTTTATGATACAGAAGTATTTTAGTATTTTTACATAGTTATTAAATATGCTAAAATAGTAATTAATAGAAATATCAAAAAATGGGTAGGGGGCATAAGTATGCTTGCATCAAGGCAAATTGAATTTCTTAAATTGATATTAAATGAAAATGAATATAGACCTATAAAATACTTTAAAGATAAATTAAATGTATCAGATAAAACATTACAAAAAGATTTGAAGATGATTGAGATATACTTAGAAACTTTCGGTATAAAAATTGATATAAAAAGGGGTTGCGGAATATTAATAGAAGCGTCAGCAAAGAAAGATATAGACCTAATTAATAGTTTAAATATACAACCAAAGGGAAATAAGTCTTTATCAGTAGAGCAAAGAAGAATGGAAATTTTAAAATATCTATTATTAAATTCAAATAATATAACTTCAATAAATCAGTTATCGGATAAATATTATGTAAGTAAAACTTCTATAGTAAATGATTTTAAATATATAGAGGAATGGATAAAAGAATATAATTTAAAACTTAATAAAACCTTAGAGGGAACTAAAATTATAGGTAAAGAAGTAGATATAAGGAAATCGATTGCTAAGATGGTAGATGATTTATTAGATGAAAATTATGAACAGCACGATATATCTGAGTTAACCAGATTAGATTCTGCTACATTTAGTGCATTGATAAATTTATTTGATATTGATTCTATCATATTTGTAGAAACTATAATTACAGAATTAGAAGATAATTTAGGATATGTTATAAGTCAGCCCTACTATATAAATTTAATTACACATATACTTATATGCTTAAAGAGAGTTGAAGAAGGTAATCAAATAGATTTTCAGGAAGAAAAGGAAGTCTCTATATGTAATTTGGATGAGTTAGTATATCAAAAGGTCACTACACTTATAGGTAAAATAGAAAATAGATACAGAGTAAAAATAACTAAAGATGAAATTAAATATATATATATATATTTAGTATCATCTGGATTTAGTAGCGAAAGCAATAAGCGTTGCAATGATGAATCAGATATATTAAGTGATAGTGAAAAAATATCATCTATAATGATAGAGAATATGTCACAGTTTTTAAATATAAATCTTAAAGATGATGAACTACTGCAAAAAAGTCTGACATCTCATGTAAGACACATGTTAAACAGATTAAGATATGATATCCAAATAAAAAATCCATTATTAGAAGAGATACAAGAGCGATTTTCTGAGGTATTGGGGTTATGCATGATGACTATAAATATTATGACAGAGCATTATAATCTGAAGAATATTAGTATAGATGAAGTTTCGTATATTGCTACATATTTTCAAGCAGCTATAGAAAGAAATATGAGTAGTAAAAGAGTAATAGTCGTTTGTAATACAGGATATGGAACATCTCAGCTTCTTGCTGCTAGATTAAAAAGAGAATTTCCTGAATGGACTATAGTTGATATAATTCCCATGCATCAGTTGAATAAGCGAAATTTGGATGATGTAGATTTTGTAATATCTACTGTAAATTTAGATTTGAAAGAGAAATCACATATAGTTGTATCAGTACTATTAATGGAAAGTGATATTAATAATATAAAAAATGCTTTACTTAATAAACCTAGAAAAAGTATGGACTTAGATACAAACTTATTAGGAGTATATTTAAAAGATAATATATATTTTAATTTTGATGTAAGCCAGATGAGAAGTTTAATAGGTATGAATTTAAGCAGTAAATATGAATCTATTGCATTAGGAAAAGATTTAAATATATATATATGCAATCAAAGTAAAGTAAATAAGGGAATAATGAATGTCAATAATATTAATAGAACGATTGACCTTTACTTAGAAACTAGTAATCATAGCTTTTTAAAACATATTCTGATTGAAGTATCAAATCTATATAGGCAAAAGAACTATATAAATTATATAATAGATTGCGAAAGAGAAGAGGATATTAAAATATTATTTGATAACAAAGTACTGGAGAAAATAAATGGAAATTAGAGAAATATTAAGCGAAGAAAGTGTTATTTTAGACTTAAAATCAACTACAAAAGAAGGTATAATACAAGAATTAGTAGATAAATTATATGATAAAGGAAGTATAACTTCAAAAAGTAAGTTTATAAAGGCACTAAAGCATAGAGAGAAAATGGGCTCTACAAGTATAGGTTATCAAATGGCTATGCCACATGGAAAAACAAAGTATGTAAAGAAAGCATCTGTGGTAATAGGTAAATCTAGAGAAGGTGTAGATTGGCCAAGTATAGATGGCTTGCCTGTAAAATTAGTAATTATGTTTGCTATGCCACAATCTGAAGGTAAAGAAGATATAATGTTAATATCTAAAATATCTTATATTTTAGGTGGTAAAGATATAAGTGAAAGGCTTTTAAGTGCACATACCAAAAAAGAAATAGTAGGTGTATTTTATGAAGCATAGATATTGTATAAACTATAAATTTGAATTTATTTTGGAATGAAAAATGTGTTATCATCGTTACCGATTATAAACATGTGCCAAATTATTGATATGAGTTATTAGGATTAAACAAAGGAAAGTTATTAGTTGATAATAATGTAGCAGGATTCATGGAGAGATTTGCTAAAAAGGAAGAGAGAGTTTATTTTATAGTAAGAGATAAAAAAGACGAGCTTAAATTTCAAGTTTGTCTTTTTTATTATACAAAACCTATAATACTTTAAAATCTATAAAAAACTTGTGTAATAGAGGTATTAAAAATTTAATGGTAATCAAATTCTTTACCAATGAATATAAAAAACATCTTCGTGTTATAATAGTTTAAACTAATGAACGAAAGGTAGATGAATGTATATGAAATATCAACATATAATTGAAGTTAATAAAGACCTTTGTATTGGATGTGGACTTTGTAAAAATGATTGTCCAGTAAATAATATAATTATAGAAAATAAAAAATCAGTAATTAAAAAACAAGATTGTCTAATGTGTGGACACTGTGCAGCAATCTGTCCCAAAGAAGCTATTACACTTACTGGGTTTGATGAACCACCAATAGAACTTACAAATAAGCCAAACTTAGACTCAGATGAATTACTAATGGCAATTAAATCTAGAAGAAGTATCCGGAAATTTAAAGATAAAGAAGTTTCTTCAGAAATTGTAAAGCAAATTATTGAAGCAGGTAGATACACACCTAGTGCTAAAAATTCACAAGATGTATCATATATTGTTTTAGACAATAAAAAAGCAATATATGAAAAGGAAGCAGTGAGATTTTTTAGAAAAATAAAACCTATTGCAAATATTGCTGTTAAATATTCAAAGGAAGTTGAGGTTGATGATAACTTTTTCTTCAAGCATGCTCCTATTGCAATAATGATAGTAACAAAAGATAAGATTAGTGGTTCACTTGCAGCATCTAATATGGCACTAATGGCAGAATCTTATGGTCTGGGGGTTTTATTTAGTGGATATTTTTCAGATGTAGCAAATAATTCACCAAAGTTAAAAAAACTTTTAGGTCTAAAACACAGGAATCATGTACTTATGACACTAGTGATTGGATATCCAGATGTTAAATATAGACGTACTGCACAAAAAGAACCAGCAAGTGTTAGATACTTATAAGGTATGGAGGAGTTTATGGAAAAAGAATGTCAGCAAAGAATACAAGAAATAACATCTAAATTTAAAGAATGTCGTAAAGCTATTTCTGCTATGGGAGATGAAACTAGACAGTTGATTTTAATAACACTCCTAGAAAGTGACTTCAATGGTATACGAGTAGGAGAAATTACAGAAAAAACACATCTTTCTCGCCCTGCTGTATCTCATCATCTTAAAATATTGAAAGAAGCAGAAATTGTTAATGTACGTAGAGAAGGAACTAGAAATTATTATTATCTTGATTCAAAAAAATCACAATGGAAATCACTAACAGAGCTAATAAATCTTATATTTGTTGGAATACAACATATTGGTGAAGATGATGTAAGAAAAGGTGAGTAAAATAAAGTGATTTAGCAAAAAGGGGCGTAGCACTATTTTCTAGTGTGACAGCCCCTTTTTATTTTGGTGAAGAAATTAGACGCCCATACTCCAACTACAAGAAAATAGTTTCTTTGAGAGTACCGTGAGGGGATTTATAGTGTATAATTACACATTTAAATGCTATAAGTTCATTAGGATAATAGTTAGTAAATAATATGATTAATAGGAATAGAATATAATAAAGTAGTCTAGTTCTATATTGTAATGTTTATTAAAGAATCTGTTTTATGTTATAAGAATTTTTTTAGATATATTTCTATAAAACGTAATAATAAGGTAGTTTTATAATAGTATTTGTAACTATTAGACATATATCACGAAACTTTGTATAGATTATATTTATAAAAGTATTATTAAATATTCTCAATATTCTGTTTAAAATTATTCGAAAAAGTTACATATTTATAATATGGAGTATCATAAGTATATAACTTTTAAGGAGTGATTTTATATGTATAAGTCAAAGCTTGGTGTTAAATCAAATCTTGTTTAAAAATTACTGATGATATCATATTTTTTTTAGATTTATAACTAAGTGACAATATTGATGAAAGCAAAAATTAAAGAATATAGAGAAAAACTTCTTATGACAAAAAATGAACTTGCTAAATTAGTTGGGGTAAGACGTGAGACTATTATACACTTAGAAAATGGAAAATATAATACTTCTTTAAAGTTAGAAATGAATATTGCTAAGGTGTTTGATACTACAGTAGAAAGTTTATTTGAATTTATTGAAGAAGAATAGTGAATAGATTAAAATTTAAAGCATAGATGTGAAGATAAGGTATAGTTTTTATGAAAGCTAATAATGAATTGCTGCAATCACTATGTAAAGAATCATATTAGAATTATCTAAACAAACTGGTAAGAGTCTGGAAGACAGTATGGATTTATTTATATATTTCTAAAACATATAAACTTATAAGTGAAGGTGCAGAAGATATGTATTTAAAGCTATTGCTATGTTATAATGACTTATTAAGATTTGTGCAGTTTTAGAAAATATATCATTCTCAAAAAAGCTTAGTTGTGTAAGTTTTTCTAATATCTTTGTGTCTTATATACTCTGTTTTAATTAATAACCAATCTTAAAAGTTTTATATGAAAGGAAATAATAGTATGAAAAAAACAATAATTGAGGTCTCAAGTTTATCTAAAGTTGTAAACTTATTAAATACAGAACTTAACATACTAAAGGATATAAATCTACACATAGAAGAAAGAGAATTTGTTTCTATAATGGGTGCTAGTGGTAGCGGAAAAAGTTCTCTAATAAGTATTTTAAGTGGTCTTGACAAAGCTTACACTGGAGATGTGAATGTTTGTGGAGAAAAATTATCGGAATTAACTGATGATCAACTTGCTGAATATAGAAATAGAAAGATAGGGATTGTATTTCAGTCGTTTAATTTAATTCCATCAATGTCTGTTGAAGAAAATATAAAATTGCCATTGATTTTTTCTGACAATAAAGGATATGAAATAGTAGATAAGATGATTCAAAAGGTTAGTCTAACATCAAAAACAAAAAACAATATTAAACAATTATCAGGTGGTGAGAAGCAAAGAGTCGTTATTGCAAGAGCTCTAGTTTGTACCCCAGATATACTCTTTGCTGATGAACCAACTGGATCATTAGATAGTACTAATAGTCATGCTATAATGCAGTTGTTTAAGAGTATAAACAATGAATATGGTACTACAATAGTAATGGTTACTCATGATCTTCAAATGGCGGAATATAGTGATAGAATTATAAGAATCAAAGATGGAACTATTATAAAATAGGTGGTGATACATTGATATTTCATGAAGTTTATAAAATATATAGTAAAAATAGTTTGAAAAATAATAAACTATTAAAACTCTCTTGTATAATATCTATTGTATTTGCCACAGCAATATTACTCTTTACGAGAGTGTTAACTGATACATATTCAAGTGAAGTTAAAAGAAATATGGCTATAACAAATGGTGGAGATATAAAAATACAAAATATAGAATATAATAAATATTATTTTACAAGTGAACAAATAGATAAATTAGAAGAATTAAAAGATAAAAAATCTATTGACTTTCAGTTAGGAAGTAGTATGAACACAAATATAATGTCAAATGACATGATTGAAAGTACTGAACTAACTGTAGTAAATAATATAAAAATGCAAGATACATATCTAAAATTAAGAAATGAAGATGATATAGTTTTGTCGCAAAAAACAGCGAATAAATTAAATGTAAACATAGGAGATAAAGTGTTTTTAAAACTGCATTCTTCAGTTTATGATGATACATATTTTAAAGTTAGGGATATAATACCAGAAAGGTTTTCATTAAGTACGGCTCAAAAGGAAGCAGAGGTTGGGCAAGAGGTAGTTGGAGAAAGTTACGTATATTTACCTAATGAAACTAAATATAATGTGGCTTATATAAATATAATAAATAAAGAAAATGTGAAAAATATTAAAAGTGAAATAAAAGATGTATTTAAAAGTCATTTTGAAGTTAGAACAATTGATGAACTAGAACAGTCAATAATGAAGAGAATATCTATGCAATTAGACTCAATAAATTTAATTGGAGCTATTTCATTATTAATTACTGGGATTTGTCTATGTTCTACATTTATTGTATTTATTTTAAATCGAATAAATGATTTTTCAACTTTTAAGTCTTTAGGAATTAAAAAAAGAAGTTTATCTCTTCTAGTATTTACTGAACTTATGTCAATTACTATAAAGGGAATTATAATTGGCATTATTTTGGGGCTTCCTATAGCTATATTCTATATTGACTTACAGCATATTAATTTATTGGATATTTCTATTTTGAGTATTACCAAAAATATTATCATTTCAATAGTTATTATAATCATTGAAACATCAATATTCTCACTAATTCCGATAAGTTTTGTCAAAAATATACCTTATGAAGGAATAAATAGAGATGATAGTATGTTATCTACATATAAATTCAGCTTTATTCCAGAGATAATTCTTGTAATATTTTTAACAAGTATTTTTTTTACAATATATGTGAAATCTTTTCTAGGTATTTTCTTTATTTTAGTGTTAATATTACTAGACTTATTGGTATACGGTTTGATATATGCATCATTAAAAATAGTATGTCTAATTAAAAAATTTATTAAAGGTAAATACTTAATTACTTTTATATATCTTAATAATGATTGTAAAACTAATGCTTTTAGCTCCAGTCTACTAACAATAACAATAATATTTGTTCTGTTACTATTTATGATATCTGAAATAACCTTTGCCATGTTTAGCAATTATGAAGTTGACAATAGTATAAAAAATTCAATTATATATCAAACAACTTTAGAAGGAAAATCAATTACTGATAAAGAACTTATCAAAAATGATATGGATTATTTTCAATATTATCCAATTAAAATAGATAGTATAGAATCGGTAAATAATACTTCTATTAATGATTATATTGACAAAATTCCAGATGAGAATAGAAAAGATGTAATGAATGATTTAAATGACTTAAGTGTTGATTTATTTGACACTAAAGAAACAACATTAGAGAGTGATTTAGAATATGGAGACTGGTTTAAAGAAAATGGTAACGAAAATAGTATAATTATAAATAATTATCTGCATAGATACTTAATAGATTATAAACTAGAAGATACTGTAAGATTAAAAATTAATGGAAAAGAAATGGACTTTAAAGTAATAGGTTTTTTAAGTTCAAAATCATTGAACAAAGGTGTAGATTTAGGATATATAAATATAAATGAAAATATTTCACCTAAGGCCTTTGATTTACCTAAAAATCAGCCAGTTATATATTTTTTTAAAGAAAAGTTAGATAACAATTTACTTAGTAAATTATTACATAAAGATAAGCATGCTAATTTAGAGGACTATAACGATTTTGCTTACTCTATGAAAACATATGTTGATGATCAAAAGTCATTACTTTTGAATATTATATTTGCTGTGGCATTATCAAGTATACTTCTAATACTAACATCTCAAATAATTATTTTTATAAGGAGAGTACTAGATTACCAAGTTATGTATAGAGTAGGTATGAGCAAACAAAAATTAATAAAAATCGGTTTATTAGAAAGGATAATTATATCAGTTATCCAAAGTATTCTTATAGCAGTTTTTTATGAATCTTTCAGATTTTTATTAATTTCGTTGTTGCAGAGAGAGTATAATATTAACTATTTATTAATTTTAATAGAATTTTTGGTAGTGCTAATTATAAATTGCTTTATTTTTATATTGACTCAAAAAAATATTAAATTAGACTCATAAATTTTTTTATTATTTAGACAGATTCTAAGTCAGATGAAGAAGTTGTAATTGAGTTTGTAAGTCAGAAGATAACCCTCTATGATAAATAAAATTACCATAGAGGGTTGTTTTTGATACTCTGAACAAAACAAGAAATAGATGATAACTTAGAGATTAAAAAGAAGATATCATTTAAATAGGCGACAATATATAATTTGCCAAGAAATAAATAATTTACACAGTTTAATATTATTAATTTTAAAAGATACAAGAAAATTATTAGAGAATAGGTTATGTTAAGCCAATATGATAAGAGTAATTGTCAGAGAATTGATATGTAGATAGGTTGTATTTATATTTACATTTATAAATTCAAGCATAATAAAGAGGTTTGCTGCGATTACAGAATGTTAAAAAATGATTAAGATTTCAATCTTATTGATTTCTTTCAAATAGGAGAAAATATATTTTTGCTCGAACCATTGTAAATCCTATCGTAGTTAAAATTTAACTCGTCCTGCCGTATCTCATCATCTTAAAATATTGAAAGAAGCAGAAATTGTTAATGTACGTAGAGAAGGAACTAAAAATTATTATTATCTTGATTCAAAAAAATCACAATGGAAATCACTAACAGAGCTAATAAATCTTATATTTGTTGGAATACAACATATTGGTGAAGATGATATAAGAAAAGGTGAGTAAAACAAAGTTATTTAATAAAAAAGAGGTAATCTCAGAAATGATTTTAAAAAGTGTTTTTGAGGTTACCTCCTTTTATGATGGTTTAAATAGCAAAAATATATTATTTTAAATAGTATCTTTCTTTATTCTGAGTATTATTTTTATACTCAATAGCTTTAGTAGTACAACCACAAATACATGCCATACAATGAGTGCAGTTATTTCCCCAATAGGGCTTTTGATTTTTTAAATTAATATTATTTAAAGGACATAGTTCTACACATTTTCCACAACCAATACATTTGTCGGTATAGTGAAATCCTTTAGCATGAACAATCATTTTATAAAAAACTACGTTTGTTATACCACTTTTAATTGTACCCCCTAAACCACTAGGGGTAATGTTCTCAAATTCATTTTCATTATTTATATCAGAAATAATTTTATATATTTGTTTATCTGCTTTTTCAATAATTTGTTTTGCTGTATCTTTATCTGGTGTAGAAAATAAAGCTATATAGTTTTCTGGCATTTTAATTTCTGCCATACCTTTTAGCTGCCACTCCTTGTATTTACACAATTTTTTAATATAGTTTATGGATTTCGCAGTATCACCACCGCAAGTCATTATAAAGTAGACTTTCTTGTTTCCTAAAAACTTTGTTTTTTTTATAAAATCTGTAACCACTATAGGTAATCTCCATGCATAAGTAGGGCATACGAATATGAATGGCTTTTTTGTTGATATTAGGTCATCTGTTTTTTCTTCTTTTATAAGTTGATTTAATGATATTAGCTCATCACTTAATTCTTGTGCAATTTTGCGAGCTATATATCGGCTATTGCCAGTACCACTAAAATATAAAATCATAATTATATCTCCCTAATTATTTTTTATTTTAACTCTTAATACTTTTGTTATGATAAAGTAATTTATGGATATATTGTATTATAATAAACATAAAATTTACTAGTTAAAGAAATTATAGCACATTAATCTTTCTTATATTTATCGGGAAAGCATTTGATTACCATTAAATAATAGTCATAGAAGATGAAATATATTAAGAAAACACTGACAAAATATGTCTAATGTTTTATCATAATAATTGGAATTAGGTAGTAATTGTTTAAGTACAAGCTAAGCTTATTCATTAATAATAGCAGTATCCTAGGAAGGATTGTGCCCATTATTATGGATAAGCTTTTTTATGATTAAAATGTAGATGTATGTCCAACAGGAAAAGATGAAATAGGTTAGTATGTTTATGGCTATGATAATTAAAAGAATTAATGAGTGCAAAAAAGATGGTTCCTACTCAATATAGGAATCATCTAATTAATGTTGTATAGATTTAAAAAAATTAGTTTTGATATTTATTTCTTACTTTGTTGTAGGCAAATATCTATACAATTACTTAGCCATTTAATTTGACCTTCTTCTCTTATAATCGCCCCATCTAATACAAGATAATCACCAAAATAATCATCATAAAAATCAGGAATTTCAGTATAAGCATCTTTTTGGCTCATTAAAAATTCAAGCCTTTTACTATGCTGAATAAGTTGATGTTTAAGTAAATCAATTCTATTTTCTAAATCTAGATTATTGTAAAAATATACTCTCAGTCTAAACTTATTTTTAGGAGTAGGCTCCATTGGGATGTCTTTAGATAACCAAGTTAAAAACTCATCTTTTCCTTTTTCTGTTATGTAGTAAACCTTTTTTTCTAACACATCACCACTAATTTCAACTTCATGAACTATTAAATCTTCATTAGTTAATTTTTTTAACTCTGGATAAATTTGACTATGTTTTGCACTCCAAAATTCATTCAGTTGAAAATTAAATTCTTTACTTAAATCGTATCCTGTCATAGGTTTTCTATTTAATAGTCCTAATATTGCATATTTAAGGGTTCCCATATTTCACCTCTTTAGTTTTATTATCAATAATTCTATTATATCATTATTTATAAAAAAATAGGTTAAATAAAAAAAATGTAAATATAAACATGTAATAAATTACATGTTTATATTTACATGAAAACATTATTATGATAATATTAACCTAAATAAAAGGAATAGATTGAATTGTTTGGAGGGGAAAAAATAATGAACTATACTAAAAAAAGATGGATTATATTAATCGCAAGTTGTTTTATTAATTTGTGCATTGGGTCAATCTATGCATGGAGTGTATTTGCTACACCCATGGCAGAATACTTAAGTGGAATTAATGGAACAGCATTTACTGCAGGAACTTTAGCAATAGTATTCACAGTTACTAATTCAGTTGGACCTATAACTATGATTACTGGAGGTCGAATAAATGATAAGTTTGGACCTAAGAAAGTTATTTTTGTAGGTGGTCTTATATTTGGTATTGGTATGATTTTATCTGGATTTTCAAAAAGCTTACCAATGTTAATATTAACATATGGAATCGTACTAGGTCTTGGGGTTGGTATGGTGTATGGGTGTACAATAAGCAACTCTGTTAAATTTTTCCCAGATAAACGTGGGTTAGTAGGGGGAATAACAACTGCTGCTTATGGATTTAGTTCTGTAATTATACCACCAATAGCAAATAGCATAACTACTAGTTTTGGTATTACGACAGCATTTAAGTCAATTGGGATAGTATTTCTTATAGTTGTATGTGGAGCATCATTTTTTATTGAAAAATGCCCAGATGATTTTGCACCAGAAGGATGGACACCACCAGTTATGCAAGGTAAGCAGTCAAAAAATAAAGATTGGAGAGAAATGCTTTCTTCATCAATATTCTATGTGATGATTATTTTATTAACATGTGGAGCTTTTTATGGATTGATGTGTACATCCATGGCATCTGCCTTAGCACAAAATATGATAGGCATGACATCAGCAACAGCTGCAATGGCAGTTTCAGTTTTAGCTTTATTCAATACAGCAGGTCGTATTGTGGCAGGTTATATATCAGATAAGATAGGTAGAATAAATACCTTATCAATGGCATTTATAATTTCAATTGTAGGTTTATTTTGTTTATCAACTTCAGTACAAGGAGAAGTAGTGAAGTTTTACATAGGGATTTCTATTATAGGAGTATGTTTTGGGGCATTTATGGGGGTATTCCCAGGGTTTACAGTAGACCAGTTTGGGCCTAAAAATAATAGCGTTAATTATGGAATCATGTTTATAGGATTTGCATTTGCAGGATACATTGGACCTACAGTAATGAAAAATGTTTATGCAGTAGATGGTAATTATACAAGAGCATTCACAATAGGAATTGTTATGGCAATAATAGGCTTAGGATTAACCTTTGTTTATAGATTTGTAAATAATAAAGAAATATCAAAATATCAGAGCAAAAAAATAAGTTAATATGGAGGAGATAATATTATGAAAAGAAAATATCCAAATTTATGTAAACCAATTCAAATAGGAAATGTAATATTCAAAAATAGAATGTTTTCTGCACCAATGGGTGGAACAGATATAACAGCTGACTGTACAATAGGACCAAAGTCAACAGCATTTTATGAATTAAGAGCAAAGGGTGGGGCTGGAGCTGTAACTATAAGTGAATGTATGGTTCATCCAGAAACTGATGGTTCACATGCATATCATTTAGATTTAAAAATAGTTGATTCTTTAGCCAGTTTTACATATACAGCAGATGCTATAAGACGTCATGGTGCAATACCAAGTGTAGAACTATCACATTCTGGTCAATATGCAGGAACTTATCTAGTGGACAAAAACAAAAAGCAAGGTTTGTCACAGTATGGAGTAAGTCCAAGTACAAGAGCGGATGGTCTAGAAATAAAGGAATTAACTCAAGAATTAATAGATGATATAGTAAAATCTTATGGAGAAGTTGCAGGTATTGCTAAAAGAGCTGGGTTTGAAATGATAATGGTTCATGGAGGACATGGATGGCTAATCAATCAATTCTTATCACCATACTTTAATAAAAGAACTGATAAATATGGAGGTACTTTAGAAAATAGGGTACGTTTTGCACAAGAAGTATTAGACAGCGTTCGTAAAGCTGTAGGTCCAGGATTCCCAATAGAATTTAGATTAAGTGGCTCTGAATTATTTGAAGGTGGATATGATTTAGCTGAGGGTATTGAAATATCTAAGCTATTAGAGTCAAGAATTGACTTGCTTCATGTTTCAGCAGGAACATATCAAAGAGGGTTTGGAATAACACATCCATCTATGTTTGTACCTCATGGATGTAATGTTTATCTTGCAGCGGAAATCAAAAAACATGTAAGTGTACCAGTTGCAACTCTTGGTGGACTAAATGACCCAGCTCAAATGGAAGAGATAATAGCAAGTGGAAAAGCTGATGTAGTTGAAATGGCAAGAGCATTATTAGCAGACCACGAACTTCCAAAAAAGGTAATGTCAAATAGAGGTGAGGATATAGTTAAGTGTTTAAGATGTTTCACTTGTATGGCTGAAAGAGCTGCAACTTCCACTAGAAGATGTACAGTAAATCCACTTATAGGTCGTGAAATAGAAGGTATGGAAATAACTCCAGTATTAAAACCTAAAAAAGTTTTAGTAGCAGGTGGAGGACCAGGAGGATTAAAAGCAGCAATAACAGCAGCACAACGTGGTCATAAAGTAATACTTTGTGAAAAATCAGATGCATTAGGTGGAATCTTAAAAGGAGAGAAAGCTATACCATTTAAATATGAAATGTATGAACTTGGAAATACTTTTAGCAAATTAGCAAAAGATGAAGGTGTAGAAATACGCTTAAATACAAAAGTTACTGAAGAGTATGTAGAAAAAGAAAATGTGGATGCTCTAATAATAGCAGTAGGCTCATCTCCATTAGTTCCTCCAATTCCAGGACTTGATGGTGATAATGTAGTAGTTGTCAACAATTATTATCTAGAAAAAGATAAGGTAGAAGCTGTGAAAGAAATAATAGTACTTGGTGGAGGTCTTGCTGGATGTGAAACAGCGATACATTTAGCTAAAGAAGGTAAGAAGGTTCATCTAGTGGAAATGAGAAGTGAACTTGCTCCAGATGCAAATATAAGACATCGTCCAATACTTTTAGATGAAATAGAAAAGCAAGGTGTTGAAGTACATACAGAATTTAAAGGATTAAAAGTATCAGAGGAAGGCGTTCTTTGTGCTGATAAAGATGGTAATGAAATTTTAGTCCCAGGAACACATGTTATATGTGCACTTGGACAAAGAGCCAATAGAAGTATAGTAGAGGAGTTAATAGATTGTGCTCCATATGTAGCACAAATCGGTGATTGTGTACGTCCATCTACTATAACTACAGCAGTATATCAAGGATATCATGCAGCACTTGATATATAATATATGTGAAGTTTATAAAATAAAAAATATTTAGGAAATCGTTGACAGATTTACATAGATAGTATACTATATAGAATATAAAATTAAACAAAAAAGAATTCTAATTATGGCGATGTAGTCATAATTTTGAGTATGTTACTGATTAGCAGGCAGAACTCAAGTATATATGTGAAAAATAGAGGAATACTCTATACATATATGCTTGAGTTCTTTTTATTGAAAGGAGGAATATATGAAAATAATTCAGATTTTAAATAATAATGTAGCCTTGGTAAAAAGAGGTAAAAATGAAATTATAGTATTTGTCAAAGGAATTGGGTTTAAAAAAAGAGTGGGACAAGTAATAAGTGAAAATGAAATAGAGAGAACTTATATACTAGATTCATATGATATGCTAGAACACTTTAGCTATCTACTACAAAACTCAGATTCTAACAACATAGTTCTTATTAATGAAATAATTGAATATGGCGAGAAAGTTTTAAACATAAAATCAAGTGACTATCTAAGTTTAACTTTACTAGATCATCTAGAGTTTTTGCTTAAAAGATGTGAAAAGAATCAATTCATAAAAAGCCCTTTGGTATGGAATGTTAAAAGATTTTATCCAAAGCACTTTGAGATTGGTATGCATGCTCTGAAATTAATTGGTGAAAGTAAGGAAATTAATCTTCCTGATGATGAAGCAGTATCAATAGCACTTCATTTTGTAAATATGGAGGTAAATAAAAAATCTCATGATGATACAGTGGTGGAATTAAGAACTTTAGGAGATATAATTTCTATAATAAAATATCATTTTAATGTAGAGTTAAATGAAACTTCAACAAACTATATGAGATTTACGACTCATCTACAATACTTTATACAAAGAATTATGTCAGATGAAGCTTCAACAGATGAAGATGGTTCAATAGACCTATATAAGCAGGTGAGTAAACTTTATCCAAAATCATTTGGAAGTGTTCAAAAAATAAGAAAATATGTAAAATCACAATTTAATGTTGATATATCTATAAGTGAAGAAACTTATCTAATGTTACATATAAATAGGGTGACTCAAAGATTGGAGGCAAAATCAGATGAAGTATAAAGATTTAAATGAAAATATAATAAAACTTATAGGCGGAAAAGAAAATATAAAGTCGGTAGCACATTGTGTTACTCGTTTAAGACTTACATTAAATGATAGAAGTATAGCTAAAACAGAAGAAATTAAAAAATTAAAAGGAGTAATTGATGTAGTTTCTAATGACGTTGCTTATCAAATTATAATAGGAACTCATGTTGTAGATGTATATAATGAGTTTATGTCTATGGTAGGTTTAAATTCAAGTGAATCAAGTATAAAGAGTGAAAGTAAAAAAGGAGTTAAAGGTATCAAAGGCCTATTTAATTCCATACTTGTGGTAGTTTCAGAGACTATGACTTCAGTAATTGAAGTACTACTTGCAGCTGGGATACTTGCAAGTATACTAGCACTTTTAAACATGTCAGGTATACTTCATAGTGATAGTCCTACATATCAAATATTGGACACATTAAGAAGTGCTACGTTTCACTTCTTACCAGTATTAATTGCAATAGCATCAGCAAAAAGACTTAACGTAAATCCTTATATAGCAGTAGTATTAGCAGTTACATTATTATCTTCATCAATAGATGGTGTGGAAGGGTTAAGTATATTTGGTATAAATTTACAAACAACAACTTATGCAAATAGTTTTATTCCAATACTTTTAGGGGTATGGGCAATGGGAATTGTAATTGAGTGTTTGAAAAAAATATTACCTAAAGCACTACACTATTTTTTAGTTCCAGTATTATCTTTAATAATAACTTTATCAGTTACATTAACAGTATTTGGACCTATTGGTACGTGGATTGGTGATGGATTAAACTATGCATGTATGTTTTTAATTGATACATTAGGAAATTGGAGTGTTGTTGCTTTATATGCAGCCTTACAACCACTCTTAATAGTATTTGGTGCAGCAAATTTTACTATGCCAATAGCTTTAAATTCTGTAACAGCATTAGGATATGACCCAATTTTTATGGGAGCAGCAACAATATCTGATATTGCAGTTTGTGGTGCTATGTTTGGATATTTCTTAAAAACTAGAAATAAAGAACAAAAGCAATTATTTGGTACAGTAAGTTTTAGTGCACTTATGGGAGTCACAGAGCCTTCAGTGTTTGGGGTATTTATGAAATATAGAAGACCATTTGTAGCAGTAATGATAGGTGGAGGCTTAGGTGGTTTAATAGCGGGATTAGCACAAGTTAAAACATATGGAATGGTATGGGGATTAGCAGCATTACCAACATATCTTGTTGGAGGAGAGATGTCTAACTTTATATTTATGATAATAGGTGTAGTGGTAGCATTTGTGGCTGCAACAATAGCTTCTTATTTATTAGGAATACCTTCAGGTGAAAAAGAAAAAGTTGAAAATAATAATAAAAAAGAATTAGAACTAATAGTTAATGAAAATAGCTCAAGAACTATTAGTGTTGGAAATGTTGCAAAAGGTCAAGTAATTGCACTTGAAGAGATTAATGATAAGGCATTTTCATCTGGAGCACTAGGCAAGGGGATTGGAATTATACCTAGTGAATCAAAATCAATGGTTATGTCTCCTGTGGATGGTACTATAACTATAGTATTTCCAACTAAACATGCCTATGGTATAGTGACTGATGAAGGATTAGAAATCTTAATTCATATTGGGATAGATACTGTAAATCTAGATGGAAGATTCTTTGAAAGCCTTGTAACACAAAATCAAAGAGTTAAAAAAGGTGATTCTTTAGCAATATTTGAATCTGATAAGATTATTGAAGAAGGATTTGATTCAACTATAATAATAGTAGTTACAAATACCAGTGATTACTTAGATGTAATTTCATCAAGTGATGAATCAGAAGAGCTATTAACTGTAATAGTATAAATTTTAGGAGGAGAAATTTATGAATTTTGAAGATACATTTTTCTGGGGAGGAAGTATTGCAGCACATCAATGTGAAGGTGCATGGGATGTTGATAATAAAGGAGCTGCAATTATGGATTTTGTAACTAAAGGCTCTTATGAAACACCAAGAGTAATTACTGATAAAATAGAAGAAGAATTGGATTACCCATCTCATAATGGAATTGATTTTTATAATAGATATAAAGAAGATATAGCTTTATTTAAAGAAATAGGCTTTAGTGCATTAAGAATATCTATAGACTGGTCAAGAATTTTTCCAAACGGGGATGATAATAATCCTAACGAGTTAGGTCTTAAATATTATGAAGATTTAATAGATACTTTAATAGAAAATAATATAGAGCCTATTGTAACACTATATCATTTTGAGTTACCTATGAATTTAGTACATAAATATGGTTCATGGAATAACAGAAAGCTTATAGATTTGTATTTAAAGTATAGTGAGACTATAATGAGAAAGTTTGATAACAAAGTAAAGTATTGGGTTACATTTAATGAGATGAATCATATTGACCCTCAAACAGAGCACTCTGATATTTTTACTTATATGATAGCAGGAATTAAGTATAGTGAAATGCAAGACAAGGTTCAGATACTGGCAAATGTAGGGTATAATATGACATTAGCAAGTGTAAAGGTTACAAAGTTGGCTAGAGAAATCAATCCAAATAATAAAGTTGGATGTGTATTTGGATTAAATCCAATTTATCCATATAATTGCAATCCTAGTAATGTATTAAATGCGTTCTTAGATAATGACCGTGACTATTATCAAATTGATGCAATGTGTAATGGAAAGTTTCCTCAGTATAAATTAAGAGAATATGAAAAAAATAATATAAATATTGAAGTAACTAATGAAGATAAAGAAGCATTTAAAGACGGTAAATTAGATTTTATAGGACTTAATTATTATTTTTCAAGTGTGTCTATTCCAAAAGAAAGTTTATCAAGTGATAAATCCTTATTTGGAGGAGTTCAAAATCCATACTTGGAACAAAGTAAGTGGGGATGGGCAATAGACCCTATAGGGCTAAGATTTACTTTAAACTATATTTACAGAAAGTATCAGTTACCTATCTTAATTACAGAAAATGGCTTAGGAGCATATGATAAAGTTGAAGAAGATGGAACTATAAATGATGATTATAGAATTGAGTATCTAAGTAAGCATCTATCACAAATGAAGTCTGCAATTAAAGAGGATAATGTTGAATGTTTTGGATATTTAATGTGGGCACCAATTGACTTAGTCAGTGCAACTACAGGACAGATGAGTAAAAGATATGGATTTATATATGTTGATTTAGATGATGAAGGTAAAGGTAGTTTTAAGAGATATAAGAAAAAATCATTTGACTGGTATAAAGAGGTCATAAAATCTAATGGAGATAATTTAAGTTCGTTAGATATGTAAAATAAAATGTGTATTCTCCTAAAAATAGTGGTAGTAAAGAGGTTAGTTTAATTACTATAATTGGAGGTACACATTTTTATATATAAAAAGTATTAAAACATGTAAACTTACCATTCATAATATGTTTTATTTACTATATAAAACTATAAGTTTATAAAAAATTGTCGGAATATATTGACAAAGAGGGAATTTAAAATTATAATTTATATCAAGAATAGTCTGACAATATAAAAGATAATATCTTTAAAACTTAATAATTTTTTATAGCTATTTTAAGAATAATTTAAGACTAGTAATGCCCATAACTTATCATTAATTTAATATGATAAATAATTTTGTTTCTTAAAATATGCTTTTTAAAGTTATTAGACAAAGCTTAATTTGAAGGAGGGAGAATAATATCAAATATAAGTTTATATTTAAAGTTAAAGAAGATTTAGAAAGAGGTATTTTTTAGTAATAGATATGTTATTAATTTATATTAGATATTTTAAGAATAATTTAAGACGTATATAAGGTGCAAATCTTATATCCAATATTTAAATAAATATAAGTTTTCTAACATGTATATTAAGATTAAAGATAATTGTGGTACAATTCTAAATTTATCCAATAATGTAGAGGCTTAAAGCTTTAAAAGAAATCTAGTAAGTTAATAATTTATAGCTAACATTTAAAAGATTAACTATAGATATATTTATTTGGATATTTTAGGAATAATTTAAGACGTATGAAAATGTAAAAAATATCAAGTTGTGCTATATGTAGTTAAAAGTAACTTCAGAATATACACTTTATAATTATTGTTTTATTGATAAAAATTATTATATTTAGGAGGAAACAACAATGGAAAATTTTTGGAATCCACTTACTTGCTTTACTGTATGTGTAATGATTTATGCTTTTAGTGAGTTTTTATCTAAGAAAACAAAAGGTGCAATTTCAACATTGCTATTTGTATGTATTATATTTTTATTAGGCTTTTGGACAAATATTCTTCCAAAAGACGTTACAGGAGCATCAGGGATATTAGCTGCAATGAGTAACTTTGGTATAGCATTGTTAATAACTAACTTGGGAACGCTTATAAACCTTGAGGATTTATGCCATGAATGGAAAACAGTTGTAATTGCATTAGTAGGTATTGTAGGCATAGCGGTTGGTTGTTTCACAGTTGGTAGTATGTTATTTGGTAGAGAGTATGCTTTAATAGCAGCACCTCCAATAGCAGGTTCTACTGTTGCTGGTATTATTGTAACAACGGTTGCAGAAGCAGCAAATAGACCTGAACTTGCAGCATTTGTAATCCTAGTATTGTCATTTCAAAAATTCTTTGGTATTCCTATAACAACATATTGCATAAATAAAGAATTAAAATTTAAAAGAGATAGGGGAGATTTCTTAAAGGATGTATCAAAGAGTAATTTTAAGCTTCCAAGTATGAGAATTTTTAAAGAAGAATCAAATAAGAAATCCTCCAATCTAGTATATCTTGCAAAACTTTCATTTGTTGCTATGATTGGGAACTTTGTAGGATTAGCTACTCTAATACCAGGATTTACTCCAGCAAATTATTATTTAAATCCAAATATAGCATGCTTGTTAGTAGGTTTAATTTTTACACGAATAGGATTTTTAGAAAAGGGAATTTTAGATAAATCTCAATCTAATGGAATTATAATGTTTGGATGTATGTTAATGTTACCTGGAGGACTTGCTAAGGTAACTCCAACAGCATTATTTGCAATGATTGTTCCAACTATAGGAATTCTAGTTGTAGGAGCTGTATTCATAATACTATTTACTGCAATTGTAGGAAAGTTATTAGGATACTCTCCAAGAATGTCAGCAGCAATTGGTGTAACTTGTATGCTTGCTTATCCAGCAACACAGATAATTTCTAATGAAGGTATTGATGCTATGGAAGGAACTGTAGAAGAGAAGCAAAGGGCAACAGATTATTTATTACCAAAAATGATTATAGGGGGATTTGTTACTGTAACTATTGCTTCAGTGGCATTTGCTAGTATAATAGGTCCACTTATATTTGGTTAATGTAAAATAGATTTATGGGAGGTAAAGTTAATGATAGGAAATATTTCTATAAATGAGATAGATGAAAAAAGACTCAAACTTGATGATTTAAGTAAGAAAATATGGAAAAATCCAGAGAAAGCATTTAAAGAATTCAAAGCATGTGAAAATACAGCAAATTTTCTAAGAAGTGAAGGATTTGATGTAGAAATAGGAGTAGGAGGCTTAACTACAGCTATTAAGGCTAGTTTTGGCTCAGGAAAACCAGTTATAGGTTTTATGGGAGAGTTTGATGCGCTACCTGGTTTAAACCAAAAAGTTTCAACAAAGCAAGAAGCATTTGAATTGGGCGGTTATGGTCATGGATGTGGACATAACTTATTATGTACTGCACATGTAGGAGCAGTAGTAGGACTTAAAAGAGAAATGATAGAAAACAATTTAAGTGGAACTATAGTATTTTATGCATGTCCAGGAGAAGAACAGTTAACAGGTAAAGGATTTATGGCTAGAGGTGGTGCATTTAAAGGATTAGACTTAGCTATAAATTTCCATCCAAATAAAATTAGTGAAGCTACAGTTGGCATATCAACAGCTGTTAACTCTGTAAAATTTCATTTTAAAGGAAAAACTGCACATGCTGGTTCAGACCCGCAAAATGGAAGAAGTGCTTTAGATGCTGTAGAACTTACTAATGTAGGAGCTAATTATTTGAGAGAACATGTTACTTCTGATGTAAGAATTCATTATACCATTACAGGTGGAGGAGTAGCACCTAACATAGTTCCTGATAAAGCATCAGTATGGTATTATACAAGAGCTTTAAGTAGGGAAGCTGTAGAAAATACATATGAAAGACTTATAAAAGTAGCAAAAGGAGCTGCAATGATGACTGAGACTGAGGTTGAAGTAGAGTTTTTAGGAGGATGTTATAATACTCTAAATAATCATGTCTTAGCAAATCTTGTGTCAGAATGTATGGATAATATTAAACAAGAGCCTTGGACTCAAGATGAATTGGATTTTGCAGCTGAATTAGATAGACAAAGCCCACAACAATATAAGGCTATGATAAATAAATATAATTTACCAGAAGGAACTCATCTATATTATGGTGGAGGAAATGTTACGAACTTTAATAGCTATGGTTCTACTGATATTGGAGATGTAATGCATATAGTTCCTACAGCCTACTTTTTTACAGGATGTACAAACTTAGGGGCACCTGGGCATAGTTGGCAGTTTACATCTTGTGCAGGAAGTTCTATTGGAGAAAAAGGTATGATATATGCGGCAAAAATTATGGCTATGTTTGGAGCTAAGATACTGAATAATCCAGATATAGCTAAAAAGGCAAAAGAAGAATTCGATAAATCTATGAATGGAAAAACATATAAGTGTCCTATTCCAGATGATATTCCAACTCCTTAAATGAGATATAAAGTTTAAAATATAAGATTACAATTTTTATGCCAGCATTTTTTCATTATCAAAAGAACACGAAATTTTACTGTTTATTTGCTCATTGCGAAGTGAAATGGCTACAAAATAATTTTAATAGGGAATAACATAAATTATTAATAAATATCACAAAAGGTATATCTTAAAAACCAAATATGGGATATACCTTTTAGAAAACCATATAACTTTATTTACTATTCAATGATAAAATATTTTTATGTACTCTAGATTTTAATGTTTGTTTTCTGATATAAATAATTTGTATACCCTCTCAGGTCTACCTTTTGTTGAGTTTTGTTTTTCGTATAATATAGTAGCATTTCCAGACTTTAGTAGACTACTTAAAAATCTATTGGCAGTTCTTACTGTTACATTTAAACAAGAAGATAATTCCTTAGGAGTAACTTCATCTCTTTGAAGAATTTCAGTAACAGATATAATCTTTTGAATAGTAAGAGTAGACAATTTGGAATTTTTAGCAATTGTATTTATGTGTGGAGTTACTTTATTTGAAACAGTAAGTAATTTATCACATAGTAAAGGCCCTATTGTCTCATAACTTTCATTAACTAAGAAACTGTAGTTTAAAGGATTTATTTTAGATTCCTTATTAGCATTTATAGCATTAGACATAGCTTGTTTTATATTATTACCAATTCCATACCCAACACATACTTTAAGGTTTATACTATTTTCAATAGATTCTTTTATATAACATGTAGTGAAATTTTTAGTTAATGATTTAATGGTCTCACATTTAGTAAAAATCTTAAAAGAGCTACTATCTTTTTCAATTATAAAATCAGTTAATTTATCTTTTTTTAGATTGTTTAATATTTTATAAATTTGGTCTATAGTATAATCATAATGGTTCATATCTTTAACTGTTATATATATTACACCAGGTTGGTTTACCTTCATTCTATGCAGATGAATGTCCTTTATTAATTCATTAAAAGTACTTTTCAATAAATTTATGTCAGGATATATGAAGTGAAAATTTACTCCTGCATCTTGTAACATAGGAACAATACTACTAAAACGAGTAGTAGAAAAATCAATTTTCCCTTCATTCCATAACTTAATATGTTTTTTTTCAATATTTTTTTCAAGCTCTGCTATATCAGATAAACTCATCTTAGAGGCATTTTCATTAATACTACACATTAAATCTCCAAATGTACCATTTGATAAATAATATGATATGTCTTTTGGATTATCTGCCCAGTCCATTAGGTCAAAGTATGCTCTAGAAAAATCTAATGTATTGTATTTAAAAATAAGTTTTAGAAACATATCGTAATAACTTTGTAAATCAGTACCAAAATCAACTAAAGGTTTTTTTATAGTACCAACTTTTTTTGTAATAGCTTCCTTAGGTATAGGTCCACTGACTGCGAATCCATCAAACTTATCTTCGATTTCTAGATATAAATCTCCAACATGAGAAAAATCTTTATAAATATATATTTCAATTTCTGCATTAATATTTAATTTTTTTATAGAATTAGCTACAAATTCTTTTAAAAATTCAGTTGTTATGATTGCTATTTTCATAGATTACTTCCTTTTCAATTATTATAGTTATTTATATAACTTTTACTTTTTCTATTCATGGCAAAACTATATTTCTTTGTACTATTATATATAATAATATCATGCTCAAATATTTATTGTCTAACTAATTATAATGTATTAAAAATGAAAAATTGGTGATAGACATCATTACTGAAAATTGTCTCCATCATGGAAATCTGTGAAGTAGCTGTCACATAACACTTTATAATTGCTAGTGTGACAGCCACATATATATTTAAAGAGATAGTATTTAATGTATATTGAATCATAATAATTGTCTAGTAAATGGTTGAAAAATGAGGTAATCCATCTTTATATTTAATATCTGGGTTACCTTGAATAAGTGGAGATAAATAATCTAGAGCTTCCTCAGTTATATGATTGTATTCTTCATTTATCCATTCTTTAGGGAAATACTTTGTCTTATTAGCTATCTTAGCAATATCTGTATGACTAACTTCATACTTATAAGGAGTATTACTTATTCTATTAAGGATAGCCATAACTCCTGTATATCCTTTTTGAGAGAGTTCTAATCCATGTGCACCAACTTCAGTAGCTTGTCTCAAATCAGTCTCTGAAGCTAAATGCATAGCACATCTTTGTATTACACCAAGTTCTAAAGTTTTTACTCTTGTTGTAATTGATGATGATACTATAAGGTCTTTTAGATAATTACTTACTCCACCTAATTGAGAATGACCAAATTTATCATGAGCAGAAGTGTTTTGCTCACATATAAAGTTGTCATCTTTATCTCTTATACCTTCTGATGCAACTATATAGACCTTATTTTTTTCTCTAAAGACTCTTCTAACATCTTCTACAAACTTATCTTCATAGAACTCAATTTCTGGAATATAGATTAAATCAACTAATGGAGTGTCATTGAGTCTAGCAAGTGCAGACGAAGCAGCTAACCATCCAGTATCTCTACCCATAGTTTCAACTATGAATATACCATTATTTTTATATATAGAAAAATCTAAGTAAGTTTCCATTATTAGTGTAGAAATAAGCTTTGCAGAGGAACCAAATCCAGGACAGTTGTCAGTTCCTAATAAATCATTGTCTATTGTTTTAGGAATCCCTATAAACTTTATTTTACAAGTAGTGCTTTTACAATATTGAGAAAATTTCATTACTGTATCCATAGAATCATTTCCACCTATATAGAATAATGTGTCTATTTCATATTCATCTAGTATATTTATGACCCTGTCATAGTCGTAAGAATTTACTTTGTAATCAGCAAGTTTATATCTACAGGAACCAAGACCAGAAGAAGGAGTTTGTTTTAAGTTTAGTATATCTTTTTTATTCAGATATTCCGAATCTATAATATTTTTATTTAGTATACCTTCAATTCCATTGATACCAAAATACACTTTATCAAAGTATTTAGTTTCTAAATTCTTTTCATAAATACCAATGGCAGAAGCATTGATAACAGCGGTAGGGCCTCCAGATTGGGCAATAATACAGTTTCTCATTTTACATCTCCCTTTTATTAATATTATTATGAATGATGCTTTTTGTTAAGCAAATTTATATTTATAGTCTGATTATATATTAAGTAATCTAGTGATATCAATTGAGTAAGTACAGATAATAAATACCATAAAGATGTGGTAAAAAATAACTTTCTATACATAGTTAATGTCTATAATTTGCCACAATATAAAGGTACTTTTAAGGAGTAGTGAAACTGTTGTGAAAAAAATTATATCAGTGTAATATTAATTTACAAAGCAAAATAAGTTCAAAGTTCACAAAAAAAGAATAAGTTTATAGAAGAAATACGGACATCAATAAAAGTAGAAGTACATTAAAAAATATCAAAAATTAATATCTAATACTAATTAAAGTAAAATATGGAGGTATATAAATATGAAACACATAAAAATAGCAGCAGGATTAGCACATGTAAATTATGGGCACATATCAGCAGTGGTTAAGGAAGCGATGGATGCTGGTGTAGACTACGTACATTCAGATGCAGCTGACATGCATGACTTAAAAAATATGCAACTTATGGGTGGACATCAAATAATAGAAGCAATAAGACCAGTAACAGATAAACCAATAGAATGCCATATATACACAAGAGATTGCGATAGATTATTTATAGAAAAAATAGCAGCAGCAGGGTGCAACATGTTAATAATTCCAGCTGAGCAATTCTTAGGAGCTCCTCTTGCATACATAATAAATTACTGTAGAGAATTTGGGATGAAAATAGGATTAACAGTTGGATGTTACACACCATTATGCTTTGTTGATGAAGCTATATATGATATAGATAGATTACAAATAGTCGTTCATGGTGTTGATGAAACAGATGGAAAAGATAACTGGGGATGGAGAAAGAGTTCTGTTGATTTAGTTAAGAGAGCTAGAAAAATGATAGATGAAAAGAATCCCAAGTGTGAGTTAGCAATAGATGGTGGACTAAGAGCAGATAATATGGAGCCATTAATAGAATGTAATCCAGATGTTGTAATATTATCTTCAGCGATATTTAAAGATAAAGATGGTATAACAGCAGGTGTTAAGAATTGTAGAAAAGCGATAGACGAAGCAACTGTAAAGTTTGGTTTAGAATAGGTAAATAACTATGATAAAAGATATGCTTTCTTAATGTTTTAAGGAAGCATATCTTTTATGAAAAGTTATAGGAAATTAGAATAATATGATTGGTTTTTTATACTGAAATAATGTAATTATTGGAGGATATTAAATGAAAAAAGAAATGATAAAAGACTATTTATTGATAACAATATCAGCATTTTTAATGGCATTAGCAGTTAATTTTTTCTTTGCAGAGCATACATTAGCTCCAGGGGGTATAACTGGGTTATCAGTTGTACTTAGTACATTTTTATCAATACCTGTTGAGAATATATCTTTAGGAATATCTATGCCACTTCTAGTAATGGGAGTATTGTTTTTAGGTAAAGGCTTTGGAGTAAAAACATTATATATAACTCTTATGGGTCCACTTTTCTTAAAAGTAATACCAAAAACTCATATAACGGACAACTTATTAGTAGCAGGGGTAATAGGTGGATTATTAGTTGGAACTGCTATAGGTATAGCGATAATAAGGGGATGTAGTACTGGTGGAACTGATTTAGTAGCAATGCTTCTTAATAAGGTGGTTAAGTTCTTGAAGTTACCAGCTATATTATTTATACTAGATGGATTTATAATAGTGGCATCTGGAATCATAAGTAAGAACCTTATGATATCTGTATATTCATTAATATCTTTACTGTTAATAATAAAAACAATAGGATTTGTAACTACAAAATTTGCAAAAAATACTGAAGAAACTAATAATATGAATAGTGCTTGTACTCAATAAAAATAATAAAATTTACTTTACATATAAAAAATATCAAGATAACTCAGGTCACCTTGATATTTTTTGTTTACTTAAAAGATAGTATTTTATTCTTTTCGGAATATAGTTTTTTAATAATCACACTAAGTCTGGAGATATCGTATTTACCTAAAAGAGCATTTATATTTATTAACTCAGCGTGATGCTCAAAGTCTACAGGAGCAGTAGTTAATATTAAATCTATATCATCAAAATTTGTAAATGAGATAGAAGAGAGAGATATGGACTCAACCATATTAATTTGATTAAATTCAAAGCATAATTTTTGAACTAGTAAGTTAGATACACCAGCACTACAATGACATATTAAAATAGTATTTAAAGGAGCTTTACTTCTATCTATTGCTGATATTAAATATAAAGCAAGATACCCTATTTCATCTTCATTAACTTCATAATTCATCAACTGTTTGATAACAGTATTAGACTCTTTAGCAGCCTTATATGTATATGGGAATGTTCTTTTTATATCATTTAATACAGGATTTGTAATAGTAAATCCATAGCTTATTCGATGTAAAGCTGACTTAAGATGATTCGCAAGAGACTTTATTAATATAAAGTCTTCTTTTAAATTTAAATTTAGTATATTACCCCAATGAGTAGCTATTGCTTCAGATAGGTTATACTCTGTAATTTCTTCACTTTTAAGGGGTTCAAGAGGAGTAGATTTCTTTATGGATTTAAGCAATCCTTCTATATGAAGAAGCATATAGCAAATCTCTTCATCAATAAATTCTACATAAAAAGCGTCACTTAGATTAGAGGATAAAGTCTTAGCTTTTTCAAAGCATTCATGTTCTAATAATTCTCTAAAGAAATTTTCAGATAAATTAATGTACCTATTAAGAGAAACTCTTTTTATACATATAGCTATATCTATTAAGAAGTTTATATAATACTCATCACTAAGATTATTTTTTTCTACTTGCAAACTATTTAGAGTAATCTGAGACAATTTCTCGAAATCATAATTGAATAGCTCCTTAAAGATTCTTGTTGAAGGAGTACTATTAAATTTATCAGATGTTGAGAATAATATTTCTTTAAGTTCAGTATAACTTTTATTAGAAGTAGTAAGTTCAAAAATTGCTTTTCTAATATCTTTTTCTTTACCTTCTAGATATACACCATTATTTGTTTTTCTAACTAGTGTTACTTTAAAGTTCTGCAAGAAATTTTGAATAACTACCAAGTCTTTATGTACAGTAGCTCTACTAACATGTAGTTCATTACAAATATCACGAATCCTAAATTTCGAATTTTTAATAAACAATTTACTCAGAATATATCTTTTTCTGTCTTCAGGAGAGTATGCATATATACCATTTGATTTATCATTGATATCTCTAATAACTTTAAGTTTTATATCTTCATTACCTAGAATAATAACTCCTGAACCAGTCTTTTTATCTAAGGATAAATTAAACTCTAAAAGCCATTCATCTAAAATAACAAGGTCATTACGAATAGTTTTATTGCTAACATTTAATTCTTTGGCAATAGTATTTACAGTAATATAGTCTGAGTTATTTAGCAATAATTCTGCAATATCTAATAATCTTTTGTTCAATGTAACCCCTCCTAAATCTTAGTTGCTATTTAACTTGGGACCAATCTTTTTCAAAAGTATTGGAACCATCTATTGTAAGTTGGCTAAAAGAAGCTTTTTTAAATAAATCATATGTCACAGCTGCATAATCACATCCACAAAGAGATGCTTGAGTTAAGTGAAATACATTTTTGATAGAAGCTGCAACAACTTTAGTCTTATATTCATTTATTGATATAAGCTTACATATTTCTGTAAGGTTTTTTATACCATCATACCCATTTTCATCATTTCTTCCTATAAAAGGAAATATATAATCAGCACCTGCATTTATAGCTAAGGATGCTTGATTTACATTGAAAATTAATGTACATGCAGTTTTTACACCTTTACTATTTAATGTATTTATAAGTTCTAAACCAGCTTCAGAAAAATTTATTTTTATTATGGTGTCCTTGTTTATATTTGATATCTTATCACAAGACTCAAGTAATTCATATAAATTATTCCCTATAACTTCAGCAGTTAATATTCCTGGATTTAAATTAGTACACGCTTCAAGGAATTCATAAAAGTTTACATTTTCTTTAAGATACATAGATGGATTAGCTGTTATTCCTTTAAATCCATACCCTAAACACTTTTGAATCTCATTAAGATTTGCACTATCTATTAAATATTTCATAATTTAATTCTCCTTTAAGTTATTGATTACAATAAAAACTCTCTTTTATTTTTATTAGTCATGGTCTCCATTTGAAGACAATAATTTTTATTTGTAAAATATTAAGTTAATTATACAATAATATTGTTTGTAAAATTGTCACATGACCACTTAATAAAATTTACATAATGATATGGTAATAATAAAACATTGATTGTTTATTAATTGCCATAAGCTTTAGTAAATAAGAGTTAACAGTTAAAGTATTGCCTTAAAAATCCTGTGATAGGTATAATTTTAGTATGAAATCAATAATTTAAGGGAGGAAAAATATGATTAACTTTTATCAGCCATCAAGAATAAATTTTGGACAAGGGACTTTAAGTGAGTTACCTAGAATAGTAGAAAAATATGGAAAGAAATGTTTATTAGTTACTACTCCAAATGTAGAGCCATTAGACAAGTTATATGAAAGAATTAGATTAGGTTTAATAGAAAAGGGTATAGAAGTTGTACACTTTGATAAAGTAGAGCCAAATCCAACTGTAGAACTAATAGATAAAGGATTTGAACTAGCTAAAAAAGAATCTGTAGATGTTGTTTTAGGCGTTGGTGGAGGTTCTAGTATAGATACTGCTAAGATGTTAGCCTTAACTTTTGGACTAGAAAAAATAGATTGGGATTATATGTTTAGTACATATACAAATGCATTTAAAATATATGATAAAGTAAGTGAAAAAGAATTACCATTAATAGCTGTATCAACTACTTCTGGAACTGGAAGCCAAGTTACACAAGCAGCAGTAATATCAAGAGGAAGTGAGAAAAATACAATATTCCATCAAAATTGTTTCTCAAGAGAATGTATCATAGACCCAGAACTTATGCTAACTTTACCAGAGAGAATTACTGTATCAACAGCATTTGATGCCTTTACTCATGCATTTGAAAGTTACATAAACCCAAATGCTAACGATTTTACAGAGATAATGTCTGAAAAATCTATGGAATTAGTTATTAACTATTTGCCTAAGGTAATGAAAGAAAAAAGCAATATAGAATATAGAACAAAATTAGCAGTAGCAGATACATTAGGTGGAAGTTCGCTAGCAAATTCTGGAGCAGCAGCACCACATCCACTAAGTGAGATAATAGGTGGAGTTACACATATTCCTCATGGTGAAGCTTTGGCTATAGTGTTTCCAGAATTTGCAGAAAAGTTTTATGAAAATAATGTAGCTAAATTTGCTAAAGTAGCAAGAATGTTTAATGAAGAATTAAAAAAAGTAGAAGATAATGAAGCAGCTAAAGCTTTAAAAAATGAAATAGAAGGTTTTTTGAAGAGAGTAGGGCTTAAGACAAAAATGTCTGAGTTTAATGTAACAAAAGAACAATTAGAAGAAATAATAAGTTGTCCAGTTTTAGGTTTTTTACCATTTGGAAAAAAAGAAGACCTTGTTGAAATATTAGAAAAATCTTACTAGGATGTGATACAAATGAATTATAAATTAATTTGTACTGATATGGATGGAACCTTATTGGGAAATGGATTTGAAATATCAGAAGAAAATATAAGGGCGTTAAAAGAAGCTATGGAAAAGGGAATTAAGATAGCATTAGTTACTGGAAGACCTTATAATGCCATGAAATACTTTACAAGTGTTTTAGGAGATAATATATATATTATCTCAAATAATGGAACATATTTTAATTTACCAGGATATGAGTATAAGAAAATTTTAAGTAAAGATGCGCTAGAGAAGATATATAGAATAGGTGAAAAATATAATTTAAATAGACATTTTAAGGGATGTAAAAGAATTATAGCTAACAATGAAATAGGAGAAGAACATCCATATAGATTAGTAAATAATAAAAATAAAGAAGAGGATAAAATTGAAATAATAGAAAATGCAAGTTGTGAAATTCTATTAGAAAGAGCTGAAGATGAGATTTTGAAATGTATATTTTTCTCAGAAAATTCAGAGTCTTTAAGAAAGGCGAAGGAAGAGTTTAAAAGCCAAGAAGATTTAGAAGTAGTAAGTTCTGGAAAGATAAACTTTGAAGTTATGAGTAAAGGGACATCGAAGGGTATTGCATTAAAAAAGTTTTGTGAGATATTAGGAATAGATAGCAAAGAAGTTATTTGTATTGGTGATAATGAAAATGATATATCTATGATTGAATTTGCAGGTCTTGGTATTGCTATGGGAAATGCTACAGATGAAGTAAAGTCTAAGGCAGATTTTGTAACTGATACAAATATAAATGATGGTGTAGCGAAGGCTTTAAGAAAAGTATTGGCATAAAATTTTATAGTGTGGAGAGTGTATTATGTTTAATATATTTAAGAAAAAAGAAAGTAAGATTGAGAAGATATACAGTCCTTTTAAGGGGAGTTTAGTTAATTTAGAGGATGTGCCAGATGTAGTTTTTGCTCAAAAGATGATGGGTGATGGGGTAGCTATAATACCAAGTGAAGGTAAGTTATATTCTCCCGTCGATGGTGAAATAGTTAGTATATTTGATGCAAAACATGCTTTAATGATTAATAGTATTGATGGTACAAATATATTAATACACATAGGTTTAGAGACAATGTCACTAGAAGGAAAACCATTTGATGTCAAAGTAAAAGCAGGAGACAAGGTAAAAGCTAAGGATTTAATAATGGAAGTAGATTTAGACCTTATAATATCAAATGATTTAAATATAATAACTCCTGTAGTAATAATAAATGATGCTGATGCTGTGAAAAGAACAGTAAAAGAGAGGTTAGAGCCTATAGAGGTAGATACTAATAGCATAATAATGGAAGTTGAGTAGATATAAAAGGATGTAGTTAAGGCTACATCTTTTTTAGTGATTTTACTTGAATAAAATCACATTAAATTTAGATATGATGATTCAATTAAAATAATAATAAATGGTAGAATATGATTTTGTCGCAATCTGTTGATTATTTACCGTATCATTATGGTAATTTAGAGAAGTATTTGAAATATTGAAAAAACAATATTCAAAATTTATAATGTAGATATGAACTGAAATGCTTTGTAAAACTAATATAAAGGGGTGATAAATAATTAAGATGATAGTGAATAAAGAGCTAATTATTGATTATTTAAAATCCAATCAAGAAAGTATCATAAATGATATTAGAAGTCTAGTTGAGATACCTTCAATTAGAGATGAAAGTACCATAGATATAAATCAGCCATTTGGGATAGAAATAAGAAAGGCATTTGATAAGCTTATACAAATAGCAAAAGATAAAAATTTTGTTGTAAAAGATTTTGATGGATATGCAATCCACATAGAATATGGAGAAGGTGAAGAGGTAGTGGGGGTACTTAATCATATAGATGTTGTACCAGTATATACTAAAGAGTTGTGGCTGAGTAATCCTTTTAATGTTTGTGAAAAAGATAATCATCTTTATGGAAGAGGTGTTAATGATAATAAAGGGCCTTTAGTAGGAATTTTATATGCATTACTTTTCTTAAGAAAACTTAATATAAAACCAAAGAGGAAAATTAGATTAATCGTAGGTGGAGCTGAAGAAACAACTTGGGAATGTATGGAGCATTACTTTAGTATTAATGAACAACCAAAGTTTGCATTTTCTCCAGATGGTAACTTCCCAATAGTAAATGGAGAAAAAGGCATTTTATACTTTAATCTAAGAAAAAAAATAAATGAAGATAAATTTAGAAATCATAATTTAGTTGAGATAAAATCAAACAAAGAAGATGGATTTGTATGTGATAAAATTGAAGCTATCTTTAAAACTAATGATAAGAAAGATTTAATAAAGTCATTAGTTTATTATACAGAGATAGAAGAAATTGAAGAAGAGAAAATATTAGTAAGATATATAGGAGAAAGAGCTTTATCAAGAAACCCACACAGGTCGTATAACTGTGCATTCAATTTAGCAAAGGACTTAGATAAAATCAAGGGGCTAAATGATAAGGGAATCATAATAAAAGATATTTTAAATTCATACTTTACAGATGATAATCATGGAAAGAAATTGGGGTTATATACAGAAGACGTAAATATGGGAGTTTCTACACTATGTATAATGAGTATTTTCTTAGAAAAAGATGAGTTAAATATGAAAATAGATTTTAGATATCCTAAAGGGATAAGTCTGGAATTTATAACTAATAGAATTAATGAAGTTGGGAAAAAAGAAAATTTAATAGTTGATACATACAAAGATTTGAAACTATTGTATGTAGAACCAAATAGTGAATTAATAAATAAATTGTCAAATGCATATAAACGAGGTTTTGGAAAAGAAGTAGAACTTTTTACAAAAGGAGCTGCATCTTATGCAAGAGTACTAGAAAATGGGGTTGCATTTGGCCCTACAATAGATGGAGATATACCAAATTCACACAAGGCAAATGAAAATATAAGTATAGATACACTATATAAAGCGATAGAGGTTTATATATATGCCTTGTATAATTTAGCATTTCAATAAAAAGTGGAGGAAATGATACTATGAAGGATAAATTACAAGTACTTTCTGGAGCGATGATGATTCCTGTCATATTACTTGTTGTAGCAGGAGTATTTATAGGATTAGGATCAGCTTTTGCAAATATGGAAAACGTTTCTGCCTTGGGGCTTAGTGGATTAATACAGGAAGGTTCATTCATAAATGTATTCTTTAAAGTAATAAATGACCTAGGATTTATGGTAATGAGATATTTACCAATATTCTTTGTTACTGGCATATCTTTTGGATTATCCAAAAAGGAAAAAGGATGGGGTGCATTAGGAGGAGTTGTTTTATTCATAGGAATGCACACAGTTATAAATACATTATTATCAGCACATGGTATAAGCTCAGATACAGTTACAGCAGAGGCATTTATGAAGTCTGGCTTAAGTGAGGTTGAAGCATATAGTCGAAGTTCTTTATATGGTTCTTTTTTAGGAATATTCTCATATGATTGTAGTATATTTGGAGCTATAATAGCAGGATTTGTAGCTAGTACAATACATAACAAATTCGTTGACACAGAACTTCCTAGTGCATTGTCTTTTTTCTCAGGTCCAAGGTCTTCAATGATTATGATGTTTATAGCGGCAATAGTATTGGGTACAACAATGTACTTCATATGGCCACCAGTAGGTCTAGCATTATCTAAACTTGGTAACTGGATAGGTTCAAGTGGATTATTAGGAACTTTCACTTTCGGAGCAATGGATAAAGCATTACTGCCATTTGGTATACACCACTTAATTGCATTCCCTATAGAATACACAAGAGTAGGTGGAACAATGGAAGTAGGAGGAGCAATTTATGAAGGTGTTAACAATATAAGGTTAGCTCAAATGGGAGACCCAGATACACTATCATACATAACTCGTAACTTTACAACAGGACGTTTACTAATACATTTTGCAATATTACCAGCAGCAGCTTTAGCTATGTATAAGTTATCTGACAATGTAAATAAGAAAAAAGCAATGAGTATATTGATACCAGCAATAGTAACTGCTATGTTAGTGGGTGTAACAGAACCTATAGAGTATACATTCTTATTTGTTGCACCATTATTGTACTTTGTAGTATATGTTCCACTAGCAGGATTAACATATGTATTTACAGAAATGTTTAATGTATCTATAATGGGAGAATCATTTAGAAATATGTTCCCAAATTTATTACAACCTCAGAAAGTGGATGCACTACCTTTATTATTTTTAATACCAATATTCTTTGTAGTTACTTATGTAATATTCACATGGGCAATTAAAAAGTTTGATATAAAGACACCAGGAAGAAGCTCAGAAGAAGTTAAGCTTTATAGTAAGAAAGAATACAGAGAAAGACAATCTGGAGAATCTGTTAAAGCAATAGCTAATGATGCAGGAGAAGACAAGGACACAGAACTTGTATATTCTATAATAGAAGGTTTAGGAGGAAGTGGCAATATAAAAAATATTACTAATTGCGCAACTAGACTTAGAGTAGAGTTAAATTCAATAGATGGATTTTATGAAGATGGTTTTTGGGTAAATGAGCTAGGTGCAAGTGGAGTTGTTAGGAAGAAAAATTCAGTTCAAGTTATATTTGGGCCAAGAGTTATTACAATAGCATCTAAAATTAAAGTTGTGTTAGGTGTAGATTAATAGATATAGAACCATGCAAATTATATTAGTTTGTATGGTTTTATTTTTTATTTATTTAATAGGCAAGATATGTCTAATAATTAAGTAGCTATACAAGTGAAAATAAGGATTCTTATTTATTTTTATGCTATAATTTAAATATATTTATAACAATTAAGGGGAAAACAATGCAGGAGTCAAAACAACTAATTATAAATTCAAAATATAGTAATTTATTAAATGAATTAAAGAAAAGCTTAAAAGAATGTAAAGCATTTTATTTTAGTGTAGCCTTTATAAATTATAGTGGAGTACAGTTGTTGCTAGATACATTTAAAGAATTGGAAGAAAAAAATGTAGAAGGTAAGATAATAACTACTACATATCTAAATTTTACAGAGCCAAAAGCATTAGAAAAAATACAAGAATTTAATAATATAGATATGAAAATATTCATAGCAGATAGAGAAAAAGGGTTTCATACAAAGGTATACATTTTTGAAAATGAAGACAACTATAAAATTATAATAGGTTCTTCAAACATTACTCAAAGTGCATTAAAAAGCAATATAGAATGGAATGTAAAGATAGTTTCAAAAGAAGAGGAGCCATTTTTAAAAGATGCATTGAAAGAGTATGACAACCTTTGGAAAATGAGTTCAAATCTTAATGATGAAGTGTTACAAAGATATATGTTATTTTTAAATGAAATTAAAAGAACAGAATTAAAAAGAAAAATGGTGTTTGATAATTTTGTACCTATCAGACCTAATAAGATGCAAATAAAAGCTATGGAAAATCTAGAAAGGCTAAGGGCTCATGGAGAAAATAAAGCCTTAGTTATTGCAGCTACTGGAACAGGAAAGACATATATGTCCGCATTTGATGTAATGGAATTTAAACCGAAGAGATTATTATTTATAGTTCATAGGGAAGAAATTTTAAAAAAAGCCAAGGAAACATTTGATAGATTGTTAAGAGGAATAAATTTAAAAACAGGTCTATTTACTGGTAATGAAAAAAACTCTGAAGCAGATTATCTATTTGCAACAATACAGACTATGAATAAGTATTACACTGAGTTTGAAGAGGATTGTTTCGATTATATTATAATTGATGAAGCTCATCATAGTGCTAGTAAATCATATCTAAATATTTTGAATTACTTTAAACCTCAGTTTATATTAGGTATGACAGCTACTCCAGAGAGATGTGATAGTTTAAGTGTATTTGAGCTTTTTGATAATAATGTTGCCTTAGAAGTTAGATTGCATGAAGCACTTGAAGAAGATTTAGTAATACCATTTCATTACTTTGGTATAACAGATATTGAAGGTGTAGATTTAGAAAATGTTAATTTAGAGGATACGTCAGAGTTAGCTAAACGTTTAATGATACACAAAAGAGTAGATTTTATTATTGAAAAAATGAATTTTTATGGGCATGATGGACAGTTTAGAAAATTATTAGGATTCTGTGTAAATATAGAACATGCAAGATATATGGCTGAAGAGTTTAAGAAAAGAGGAATAAATAGTGTTGCGCTTTGTGGTGAGGATTCTATTGATAAAAGGCAAGAATATATTGAACGATTAGAAAGTAATAAGGATAGTTTGCAGGCTATATTTACTGTTGATATCTTTAATGAAGGTGTTGACATACCTTCTATAAATACAATTTTAATGTTACGACCTACTGCATCTCCTATAATATTCATTCAACAATTAGGGAGAGGGCTTAGAAAAAGTGGAGATAAAGAATTTTTAACAGTACTTGATTTTATAGGAAATCATAAGAAAACTTTTTTAATCGCTATAGCTTTAAATGGTGCAAGATATTATGATAAGGATAGCATAAAGGTAGCTGTAAGTACTGATTTCGCTAACATACCAGGATGTACTCATATTCAAATTGATGAAATTTCTAAGGAAAGAATTCTAACACAAATTGATGGAGAAAATTTTAGGTCAGCACAATATTTGAAGGATGAATATAATCAATTCAAAATCTTATGTGGAGGAAGTGTACCATATTTCTTATTAGATTATATAAAATTTGATGGTTCACCAGACCCAGCTAAGTTTATAGATAAAGATGGGACTTATTTAAGTTTTGTAGGTAAGACAGAAAAGGATGATAGTATAAAAACATTATTAATGGATAAGAATTTTGAAAAAATATTAAAAGAATTAAATACTAGTTTACCTTTAAAAAGAATAAATGAATTTATTATACTTAAATATTTATTAAATCATAATAGTATTAACATAAAGATAGCAAGTAATGAAATATTGAAGTATATTAATAAAATAGACCCTGATAGTGTAATTCATGCTTTTGAATGTTTAAATCATCAATATTGCGATTCATCAATAATAAAAAGTAAGGTTAAACTAATAGAGTATAAAGGTGATACTTTATATAGAAGTAGTATATTTACACAAATAATTAATGATAAAAAATATAGAAAATATATAGAGGATGCTATTACTTATGGGATTATTAGATATGAAAAAGAGTTCAAAGAAGATTACTATGGAGTACCATTCTTAAAATTATATGAACAGTACAAAATGATTGATATAGCATTACTTTCTAATTATAGAAAGATTCATTCTGCATTTAGGGGTAGTGGACTTTTAGTTAATGGGAATGAATATTTCCTATTTATAGATTTGCATAAAGAGGAAGGAATAGACGAAAGGATAAATTATAAGGATAAATTTTTAAATCAAAATTATTTTCAGTGGCAATCTCCAAATTCTACACGACAGTTGACTGATAGAGGTAAGAATTTAATTCATAATAAAGATAGAAAAGTTAACTTGCACTTATTTGTGAGAAAATATAAAGAAATAGATAAGAAAGCACAACCATATATTTATATAGGTAAGGGTGACACTGTAGAATATAGTGGGGAGAAACCTATAACCATGAAGATAAAACTTCATCAAGAAGTTCCTGTTAAAATATATAGGGAATTTATAAAAAAAGTAGAGATAATGAAATAGGGATATATTAATATATCCCTATTTCATTATCTCTTTTACAATAGGGATATCTGCAGGTGCCCATACTAAAGAGCTTAAGTTTTCCTTTTGAAGGTAAATTAACTTAGAGTGTTCATTAGGTGTAGGAAACTCTTTTATTAATGAACATTTTATACCAATTAAGTTTACTATAATTTTTTCATATTCATGAGTGTTTTCAGCAAATACAATATCTGCTTTTACTTTACAACTTAATTCTTCTTGTATTTCTCTTTCTATTGCATCAAATAAAGATTCTCCTTCTTTAACTTTTCCACCTGGAAATTCCCAATGATTTGGTAGAGACATATTTGGAGCTCTAAGAGCGCATAGAATTTCATTATTCTCATTTTCTATAATTGCAGCAACTACTTTTATTGTTTTTTTCAACGAAATCACCTCATAAAATAAAATACCATAATTAATAAATTTAAACAAATTTAAAATTATAAAGTTAATTGTAAGTACAATAGTATATTTTTATTTCTTGAACTTTTATAAATAGAAAATATCATTTTAGATAGAACAAAGACTGTATTTAGTAATTATAAATTTTTTAATAATATATTTATTAAAGGTAGGTACATATTAAAATAATTTAAATCTTAAACAATGATGTAATATTAGTAAAAAGAGATAAAAATGAAATTATTGTATTTGTCAAAGCAATTAGTTTAAAAAAATAGTGGGACAAGTTATAAGTGAAAATGAGATAGATAAAACCTATATACTTAGAAAATTCGTTTAAAAGGTGTGAAAAGAATTAATTTATAAAAAATTCTTTGATATGTAATATTAAGATATTTTTATGAGGTTGTACTGTGTAGTTAAATACGAAAATACAATTAAACATGGTAAAACATAATGAAACATAACTAAAAATACAGAAAAATATAAAAAAATATAGCTAAATATAATAAAACATAATATAATTACTTTGAAGGGGGTGACAAAATGTGGGAGTTTTATAATAATTTAATAGATAAAATACCAGAAAACATAAGAGTAAAAGATTTTATTATAGGCTCAGAGTTTGCTATGGTAATAACAGATTATGGAGCAGGTATTAGTCATTTATTATCTGATAAAAGATTTCCTTTTGAAAACGATATAAAAATAAATATGTCTTTAAAAGATTTATGCAAGTCAATTAAATCTTGGAATTTTATAGAAGCTAGTTTAGGATTAGCAGCAATAAATTCTTATTATAATCAGAATATTTGCAATAAAACATTAAGCCTAGAGAAAATTAATCATCATTTCATTTCCATGATTGATGATTCATCAAAAAAAATAGCAGTAGTAGAGGGAAATCTTCAAAATAAAAATAAAATTAAATTTAGATATGATGTGGATTTTTTCAATAGAAAAATAGTAGAAGAGGATTACAACATATCAGCATATGGATATTTAGTAGAAAACTATGATAGTACATATTTAGGTGGAGACTTAATTATTAATAAACATTTAATAAAAATAGCAAATGATTCACTTAATAAAGAAAGCATAATTTGTGATATATCGACACCTATATCTTCAGATTTCAAAAAATTAGGCATAAAAAATATAGGTGGATTTGTTGTAGATGATATAGATAAATGTTTTAATTTAGTAAAAATAAGTGCACCTTATGAGGATATTGAAAAGACAGGTAACATAATGAAAATAGTAGAGACAAAAGGGGATTAAATAAGTGAATAAGAGTGCAAAAAGTAATAAGTTAATTATGTTTTGTTTAGTTATAATATTGATTACATTGATATTAGTATCACTAGCACTTGGAAAATATCCAGTAGAACCACATCAAGTATTTGGAATTTTAGTTTCGAAAATATGTAATATAGATAAGTTTTGGACAGATAGCATGGAAACTATATTTTTAAATGTTAGATTACCAAGAATAGTACTTGCATGTTTAGTAGGTGGGGCATTGGCAGCTGCAGGAGCATCATATCAATATATTTTTTTAAATCCTATGGCATCACCAGATATACTAGGGGCATCATCAGGAGCAGCATTTGGAGCTGCTTTAGCATTATTTCTTTATAAAAGTGGTAGAGAGGTTACAGTTAGTGCATTCATCTTTAGTTTAATTACTGTAATTTTAGTCTATTTGATAAGTGAAAGAACAAAGGGAAGTAAAGTGTTAGGCTTAATTTTATCTGGTATTATGGTAAGTTCATTATTTTCTTCAGGTACATCTTTTATAAAACTTGTAGCAGACCCTAATGACCAGTTACCTGCAATTACATATTGGTTAATGGGAAGTTTATCAGGAGCTAAAATATCTGACATAAAATTTGCAATTATTCCTATGTTAATAGGTATAGTACCTCTAATACTTATTAGCTGGCAAATAAACATATTGACTGTAGGAGAAGATGAGGCAAGAACGATGGGGATAAATACAAAGCGTATAAGATTTATTACTATTATATGTGCTACACTTTTAACTTCTGCAAGTGTTGCTGTAAGTGGAATGATAGGTTGGGTTGGTCTTGTAATACCACATTTATCTAGAAGATTAGTTGGAAATAATTTTGTTTATTTATTGCCAACATCAGCTATGTTTGGAGCATCGTTTTTGTTGTTAGTTGATAATGTATCTAGAAATTTATGGACTAGTGAGATACCTATAGGTATATTAACATCGTTTATTGGTGTACCATTTTTCATATATCTGATTACGAAAAGAGGGGATTAATATGATTTTAGAAGTTAAAGATCTCAGTTATTTTTATAAAAATCAAAATGTACTTAATCAAATATCCTTTAATGTTGAAGGTAGTCAGTTACTATGTATATTAGGACCTAATGGTGCAGGGAAAAGTACTATGTTTAAGTGTATACTTCAGTTATTAAAAGGATATAAAGGTGAAATATTATTGGATGGAAAAAACTTGAAGGATTACAAAATTAAGAATCTAGCAAGAAAAATAGCTTATATCCCTCAGTCTCATAATCCCGTATTTAGTTATTCTGTTGTTGAAATGGTATTGATGGGAACAACATCACAAATTTCACCTATGTCTAAACCTACTAAAAAACAAATGGAAATAGTTGAAGAATCTTTAGACAAAATAGGAATTTCTTATTTAAAAGATAGGAATTTTATAAATTTAAGTGGAGGAGAAAGACAATTAGTACTTATTGCAAGAGCTTTAGCTCAAAATGCAAAGATACTTATTATGGACGAGCCAACCTCTGATTTAGATTATGGTAATCAAATTAGAGTATTAAATACAGTAAAAGAATTAACAAGGGATGGATATATAATAATTCAGTCAACACATAATCCAGACCAAGCCTTTTTGTATGCAGACAAGGTTTTAGCTTTATACAATCATGAAATATTAGCTTTTGGTGTGCCTAAGTACATAATTAATTCTGGTCTAATTAAAAAATTATATAACATAGATGTAGAATTAAACAGCTTATATGATGATAAAATTAGAGTCTGCATACCAAAAAGTGTAACTATATAATTTACTTAAGGGGGATAAAATGAAAAAGAAATTATTATCATTGTTATTGGTATTAACTTTAGCAATAACATCTTTAGTTGGATGTACATCGTCAAATGGTGATGCTAAAGAAAAAAAAGAGGATAAAAATGCATCTAAAACAATAATGTTTACTGATTCAGTAGGTAGAAAAGTTGAGATTCCAGCAAATATTGAAAAAATAGCACCTTCAGGAAGTTTAGCACAAATCGTACTATTTTCAGTAGCACCAGATAAGCTAGTTGGACTATCAGGAGATTGGACAGATGATTCAAAAGACTATGTGGATAAAAAGTATACTAGTCTTCCTGTTTTTGGTCAATTTTATGGTAAGGGAGATTTAAATATGGAAGCCCTTGCAGCAGCAGAACCACAAGTAATTATCGATATAGGTGAGAAGAAAGGTAGCATGAAAGAAGATTTAGATTCTATACAAGAACAAACAGGTATACCAACTATATTTATAGAAGCTACAACTGCTAATATGTCAGAATGTTACACTAAGCTAGGAGAAATCTTAAATGTAGAAGATAATGCAAAAGTATTAGCTGATTACTGTAAAACTACTTATGATACAACTGTAGAAACGATGAAGAAAATAGGTGATAAGAATAAAGTAAACCTTGCTTATTGCGTAGGAGACACAGGAACAAATGTAATCGCAGAAGGGTCTTTCCACTCTGAGATTATTAATATACTTGCAAATAATGTTGCAAAGCTCAATGACCCATCAAGTAAAGGCAATGGAAATGAAGTATCGTTAGAACAATTATATTTATGGAATCCAGATGTAATAGTGTTTGCACCACAGAGTATATATAGTAAAGTAGGAAGTCAAACTGAATGGCAAAAAATAAGTGCTATATCTAGTGGTAAATACTATGAAGCACCAAGTACGCCATATAATTGGATGGGATTCCCTCCATCTGTAAATAGATATATGGGTATGATTTGGCTATCTGAAATACTTTATCCAGAGAATTTTAATTATGATTTAAAAGAAAAAACAAAAGAATTTTATAAGTTATTTTATCATGTTGATTTAAGTGATGAACAATATAGCAAATTAACTAAAAACGCTATTAAATAGTATATAGATATAAAGTTACTAAATAATGTTTAGACATAAAGTTATTAAATAATATATAGACATAAATTAAAAGAAAGTAGGATTTTACCTACTTTCTTTCGTAAAAAGGGGAATTGATATGAAACTAATTACAGTAGCAGGGCCACCATCATCTGGAAAAACATCTGTTATTCTTCATCTAATTAAAGCTATGGAGGCAGAAGAAAATAAGGTTGGAGTAGTAAAGTTTGACTGCCTTACATCTTTTGACCAGATTAGATATGAAGAGAATAATATACCTGTTCAAATTGGACTATCTGGTAAAATTTGTCCAGACCATTTTTTTATAAGTAATATTGAAGATGCACTTTATTGGTCTAAAAAATTAAACTTAGATATTTTAATTACTGAAAGTGCAGGGCTTTGTAATCGTTGCTCACCCTATATAAAAACTATACCAGCAGTTTGTGTAATAGATAATTTATCAGGGATAAATACACCTAGAAAAATAGGACCAATGCTAAAATATGCTGATATTGTTGTAATTACAAAAGGAGACATAGTATCACAAGCAGAAAGGGAGGTATTTTCCTTTAATGTACGTCAAGTAAACTCAAAAGCTAAGATAATATTTATAAATGGAATCACAGGACAAGGAGTATTTTTACTTAAGAAATATTTAAGTGATATAAAAGAAATAACCACGCTTAGGGAAAAACAATTACGTTTTACAACACCAGCATCAGTGTGTTCTTACTGTACTGGAGAGACTAGAATTGGAGAATCTTATCAAATGGGAATGATAAAGAAAATGGAGTTTGACTATGAAATATGATAATTATGAAAATTTACTAAACATGTCTATAAAAGAGATAAAAGAAAACTACTCTATGGCCTTTGATTTTTTCTTAAATTACAATCTAAGTAATGTAGATGATTCAATTACTTTTAATAATCTAATAGAATCTTTAGATGAGGAATTTTATATAACTTTTGGGATAGAAAAAGAAGAATTATACATTAAATTGGTGGAGTTTTTAAAAGAATTTGGCCAAGATGAAAAGAGTTTAAATATAGAAAGCATTACTATTAATGGTGGGTACAATAAGCTAAAAGAAAAAGAAGCTATCTCATTGAAAATAAAGGCTGGAGAAATTATAAGTATTGTTGGACCTACAGGTTCAGGAAAAAGTAGACTGTTAGAGGATATTGAATGTTTAGCCCAGAGAGACACTCCTACTAACAGACAAATATTAATAAATGAAAGTATTCCAAGTGATGAAACTCGTTTTGTTATGGATGGAAAGCTAGTAGCTCAACTTTCACAAAATATGAATTTTGTAATGGATTTAACAGTAGAAGAATTTTTACAAATGCACTCTAAAAGTCGTTTTTGTAAAAATCAAGATGACATAGTAAAAAAATGCTTTTATTGTGCTAATAAACTAGCTGGAGAAAAATTTGAATTAACCACAAAGATAACCCAATTATCAGGAGGCCAATCAAGAGCTCTTATGATATCGGATACTGCATATATGAGTTCTTCACCAATAGTTTTAATTGATGAAATTGAAAATGCAGGTATAGATAGAAAGGAAGCTCTAAGACTATTATCTAAAAAGGAAAAAATAATTTTGATTTCAACACATGACCCTATATTAGCTTTAAACGCTAATAAAAGAATAGTTATTAAAAATGGTGGAATTTCAAAGGTAATATCTACAACAGATGAAGAAATAGAAAGTATTAAATACATAGAAAGCTTAGATAATATTTTACTAGATATTAGGCACAAGGTTAGAAAAGGTGAAGTCTTAAATAGAAAAGAAATAGAAAGTATTGTACAGGAGGAGGTAAATGACTTTGTGGGAACTTTATGATGATTTAATAGAAGGAATTCCTAAAGAGATAATAGTTGAAGATATAGCTGTTGGGCAACATAATATTTTAGTAAGAAGTAGTGTAGGTAGTGGTATAGGTTTTGTATATAGTGAAGATGGACGTCCTCCAGAGTTTGTAAAATCTTTTAAAGGAAAATCTTTATATGAAATAGCTGGATGTATTAAGTCTTGGAATATCACAGAATCAGGAATTGGCTTGGCTGCAATAAATTCTTATTATAATTCTGTAAAAGTTTCAAAAGAAAATAATATAAAGTTAAATGAAAACAATTTTATAGAAGATAGAACTAATGACCCTTTTATTTCATACCAGAATATGATAAGGGGAAAAAAGGTAGCGGTTATAGGTCATTTTCACTATTTAGAACAACTATTTGCACCTGTTTGTGATTTATCCATAATAGAAAGTGAAGATATATATGGTGATTATCCAGAGACTTCAGCACCATATATCTTACCTGAACAGGACTTTGTAGTTATATCTTGTTACACATTAAGTACAAAAACTTTTCCTTGGTATTTAGAATTAAGCAAAAATGCTTATGTGGTATTGGTGGGTCCAGCAACTCCAATGGCACCTATATTATTTAAGTATGGAGTAAATGATTTATCAGGATTTGTAATTAAAGAACATGATAAAGTAATGAGCATAATAAGTGGAAATGAGAGAAATAGTATGTTTTACAGTACAGGTCAGAAAGTAAATTTAAAAGACAGTGGGGAAATTTAAATATGAGAATGAATTGGAATGATACTACAATAAAATCTTTTGTTGATGCAAGTGAATATACTGGTTTTCACAAGATATTAGCTAAAGAAATAATTCCGTACATCAAAGATAGCCAAACTTTTTGTGATGTAGGTTGTGGATTAGGTTTAATAGATATGTATTTAAGCAAAGAACTGAAAGATATAACTTGTATTGATATAAACCAAAATGCTATAAATTATTTAGAAAAATCAATAAAAGACAATAATATAAGCAATATTAGGTGTATGGTAAAAGATTTTAAAGATATAAATACAAAATTTGATACTATACTAATTTCTTTTTTTTCATATGAGAATATAGAATTTTTTACTGGGCATTGTGATAGATTAATTGCAATTGTTAATGATAAGTCCAAAACTCATATTCCAGTATCTAAGAAAAGAATGGATGTGGTGGAAAGACATAGTTCAAAAAATTTAAAAGTATTATTAGATGAAAAGAAACTTAGATATGAATTAATACCATTAAGTCTTGAATTTGGACAGACATTTACTTGTGAAGATGACATAGTTAGGTATGCTAAGTCTTATGATGAAGGCGGAGAGTATGAAACTATATACAATCATATTATGAAAAATATAGTTAAGGGAGATAAAGTAGCTTATTACCTTCCATATGAAAAAAATATATCTGTTTTTATAATAGACTTTAATAGATAGATAATTGTAAATTTTAATTTTGCATATAGTGCTATATTTTGATTTAAGTTGACAATTTATATAAGATTGCATACAATTAAACTAAGAATTGAATAAACGTATTTAAAGAGTAGGGAAGTTGGTGAAAATCCAACACGAACCCATCACTGTAAGCATGGATAAATTCTGCATAGCCAACAGATGTTATTTAGAAAGGCTGAGAAAATGAAATGTAAGTCAGATACCTACATTAAATATTAGTAAATAAATTTAGGGGGGAGCAACTAGATTTATTGTCTTGTATATGGAATTTAGAATTTAAAGTATACATATTAAAATGGGATGTTATAGCATTATTTGCTATAACTTTTTTTATGCTCATATTTCTAAATAAGGGGGAAATGTATTATGAGGAAGATTTCAAAAGGGAAGCTGAGTAGTATAATTTTAGCAATTATGCTGATGTTATCATTGATAACAGGGTGTAGTAAACCAGAGGAAAATAATGATGTTAGTAAGATGAATAATGAAAAGGAAGTAGTTTTAGCAGCAGCTAGAGATTTGGCACCAGGTGAACAAGATGCTTATTACACAAGTTCTATACTCTATGTTTGGGAACCGTTAATAGGGTTGGGTGATGATGGAAAACCAAAGGCAGAACTTGCAGAAAAATGGTCAAATTCAGGTGATTATAAAGAATGGACATTTACAATAAAGAAGGGTGTAAAATTCCATGATGGTGTAGATTTGAATGCAGATTCAGTAGTAAAAAATTTTGAACGTTATATGAATATGAAAACGAAATCTTCACCTTTTTATTCGTTTGATATAGAAAAGACATATCCTAATTTACAAAGTGTGGATAAAGTTTCTGACTATGAAGTTAAACTTACTTTCAGTAAACCAATATCAACTTTAATATACAACATGGCTAGATTTGGAAGTGCTATGTATAGTCCAGAGTGTTTTGATGTAAAAACGGGAGACTTTACTAAGTATGCACAAGGAACTGGTCCATTTAAGATAAAAGAACGAGAAAAAGAACAATTTGTTTTGTTAGAGAGAAATCAAGACTATTATGGAGATAAAAGTAAAGTTAAAAATGTAAGAGTAAATGTAATTAAAGATGCACAAACTCGTTACACAGCACTTAAATCAGAGGAAATTATGGGTGTTATGGATTTAGGGGCTATTACTCCAGAGTTAGCTAGTGAGCTAATAAAGGATGAAAACTTTGAGATTAAAACATCTCCATCAACAATAACTCAATTTGTATCTACAAACGGTACTAGGGCACCATTTAATAATGTTAAGATAAAAGAAGCACTAAGCTTGTTGGTGGATAGAGAAACTATAGTAAATAAATTTTATGGAGGATATGGAACTCCGACTATGAATATATTGAACCAAGGTTCACCTTTTGCTAAGGAAATTAAACCTGTTTATGATGCAGAAAAAGCAAAAAAAATTATAAAGAATGAGTTAAAAGGGGAAACAAAAGAGTTAGAGTTTATAATACCATCTTATGGTGTAGACCGTTATCCATACAAAACTGTAGCAGAGTATATACAATCTGTATTAAGTGAAGTTGGATTAAACTCTAAAATAACTATACTTGATGGTGCTGCTTTTAAGGAAGCACAAAAAACAGGAAATTATGACATAGCACTTCACACTCAAGGGCTTCCAAATGCAGAACCATTTTCTATATTTGATAGTTATATGAGAAGCACAGGGTCAAGTAATATAGCTTATTCATTGGGCTATAAAAATGAAAGAGCAGATGAATTAATAGGTCAATTAGAAAAAACAATGGATTTAGATAAAAGAAGTAAAATATATGATGAGCTTCAAGATATATCAGCAGAACACCCATCAGCTATACCATTATTTGAAGATGTTAACTTAATTGCCTATAATAAAAAAATAACTGGATACAAACCTACATTATATGGGACTACATTAGCAAATATGGAGTGGAGTAAGTAGTGAAAACACCATTTAAATATTTAATTAGAAGGATATTGATGACTATCCCTATTTTGATAGGAATAACTTTTCTAGGATTTATATTAGGAGTTATAGCACCTGGTGACCCAGCAGTTGAATATTTAAGCATGGATGGTATTTCTGCTCCTACAGATGAAGAAATAGAAAGAGTTAGAGAAGAGTTAGGGTTAAATGATAATATTATAGTTCAGTATATTAATTGGACTAAAAAAGCTATGACTGGAGATTTAGGACTTTCCTATATCAAAAAGACATCTATTACAGAAGAGATATTAAGAAGGTTACCAATAACCTTCTCTTTATCTTTAATGGCTATGTTTTTTGTTATAGTGTTATCTATACCATTAGCTATAATCATGGCTTTAAAAAAGGATTCAGCGATAGATAAGATTGGCACTTTTGTATCTTTACTTATGATATCTATTCCAGGGTTTTGGTTAGCTATTATTATGTTAAGTATATTTTGTGAGAATCTTAGATGGCTACCTACGAGTGGGTATGGTACGATTAAACATTTAATAATGCCTGGATTTGTTTTAGCAGCTGGGACTATAGGAACTGTAGCAAGGTTAAATAGAGCAACTTTAATAGAAAGTATAGGACAAAACTATATAACAGTGGCAAAAGCTAAGGGTCTGTCAAATAAAATAGTTATTTTTAAGTATGCTTTTTTAAATTCATTAATGCCCATTGTAACAGTTCTGGGAAACTATTTTGGTGCTATTTTAGGAGGCTCCACAGTGGTTGAGGTTATTTTTAGTATTCCAGGTATGGGAAGTTATGTAATACAAGGAATAATGAGTAGAGATTATCCAGTGGTACAAGGATATGTGCTATTTACAGGGATTATATTTATAGTGTTTAATTTAATTGTAGACATATGTTACCTATTTCTTAATCCTAAAATGAGGGTGGGAGATAAATGAGATGGATAAATTTAAAGAAATGTTATTTATACATAAACTAGCTTTTTTAGTGCTAATAATTATGATACTTGTTGCAATGTTTGCACCAGAGTTAGCTCCATATGACCCTAATAAAGTACAAATGGATGATAGATTAATGGGAATTTCTAGAGAACATATACTTGGTACAGATACTCTAGGCAGAGATATTCTAAGTAGGATATTATATGGAGCCAGAGTATCAATATCTTTAGCTTTTTTAGCAACCTTATTAACAATGCTATTTGGTAGTTTTGTGGGTATAATAGCAGGATATTGTGGTGGGATAGTAGATACGATAATACAGTCAATTGTAAATATATTTCAAGGTCTTCCAAGTCTTAGCTTTATGATTGCCCTTGCTGGAGTTCTTGGGCCAGGTATAAAAAGTTTATTAATTGCAATAGTATTCACTTCTTGGGCTGGTTTTTCAAGAATAGTTAGAGGAGAGGTATTAAAGGTAAAAGAAGAAAAATATGTTGAAGGTGCAAGAGCACTAGGGGCTAGTCATATTTATATAATTTTGCACTATATAATTCCAAATATATTTGCTCCTTTTATAGTACTATTTGCAATAAGGGTAGGAAAAAGTGTACTTTCTATGGCATCGTTAAGTTTTTTAGGTCTAGGAATACAACCCCCACAAGCAGATTGGGGTGTTATGATAAATGATGCTAAGACTCATTTTAGAAGCTATCCAAATCTATTATTAGCACCTGGGTTTAGTATATTATTATTGTGTTGCAGTATAAATTTAATTGGAGATGCACTAAGGGATATGTTTGATGAAAAAAGCAACACTTTAAGCCAATATCTTTAGAAGGAATAAAAACTATGAATAGAGATATAAGTATAAAAGATTTAAAAATTCATTTTAATACTAAGGAAGGAAAAGTAAGAGCTGTAGATGGAATATCTAGAACCTTTCAAAGTGGTAAAATTACAGGAATTATTGGAGAAACTGGAAGTGGAAAATCGGTACTAGGACTAGGGATTTTGAACCTTGTATCTAATAACTCAACTGTTTCAGGCAGTGTCTTATATGAAGAAAAAGATTTGCTAAAAATTAAAGAAAATGAAATTAGAGAAATCAGAGGGAAAAAAATAGCGTTAATACCCCAAAATCCATCAAGTTCTTTTAATCCAATATTGAAAATAGGAAGTCATATGAATGAACTTTTTTATTATCATGGAAAAGAAAAAAAGAATTCTTGTAAGAGTAAAAGTTTGGAGATATTAAAAAAAATTTTTTTCTCAAATAGTGAGTTGGTTTATAATTCGTATGGATTTCAGTTAAGTGGAGGTATGAGTCAAAGAGCATTAGCAGCTATAGGGACAGCACTAAAACCTAACTGGGTAATTGCAGATGAACCAACTAAAGGGTTGGATGCAATAATAAGAAAGCAAGTATATGAAGTATTTTATGATTTAAGAAGTAATATGGGTGTTAGCATGATACTTATAACTCATGATTTAATGCTAGCTAAAAAGCTTTGTGATGAAGTTGTAGTTATGTATGCAGGTAAAATCATAGAAGAGGGTACAAAAAATAGTATCTTTAATAATCCACTACATCCTTATACGAGAGGTTTAATTGATTCACAGCCAAATAAAAAATTAATACCCATTGAAGGGATAGCGCCAAGTCTAACAAACTTACCAAAAGGATGTAGATTTTCTCCGAGATGCAAGGTTGCAAAAAAAACATGTATTGATTATGAACCAAGACTATTTGATGTTAATGGTTCAAAAGTGAGGTGTTTTCTTTATGATAAGAGTTTGTAACCTTTATAAGGAGTTTAAAAGCGGAATAATCAATAAAAAGATAGTTAAGGCGGTAGATGATGTATCTTTTGAAATCAAAGAGGGAAAAACCTTAGGTCTTGTAGGAGAAAGTGGATGCGGAAAATCAACTTTATCAAGGCTTATTTTAAGACTTATTAAATGTGACAGAGGTAAAATTTATTTTAATGGTAGAGATATCAGTAATTATGATTTTTCTCAAATGAGGGATTTAAGAAAAGAGATACAGATAATATTTCAACATCCAGATTCTGCCCTAAGCCCTAAAAAAACTATATATGGGAGCCTTGTGGAACCATTAAAAATTCATAAACTCTACGAAAAGAATAAAGCAAGAGAATACATAATGGAATATTTAAGTTTTGTTGGGCTTAGTGAGGAAATTTTAAATAGATACCCACATCAAGTAAGTGGAGGACAAATACAAAGAGTTGCTTTAGCTAGAGTGCTTTTATTAAATCCTAAATTTATAATATTAGATGAACCTACATCAATGCTAGATGTATCTGTGCAAGCTCAAGTTATACAGGTTTTGAAGAAAGCTCAAAAACAGTTTAATATAACCTATTTATTTATATCTCATGATATAGACTTAGTAAAAGAAGTTAGTGATGAGGTTGCAGTCATGTTAAATGGCAAGATAGTTGAAATTATAGATGCTAAGGAATTGTATAAAAGTGCAAAGCATGCTTATACCAAAGAGCTTGTTGAGAATTTCACTAATTTTTAAAATATAGTAATCAATTGTTTAATCAATATTACATTAGTAAGAGTAGTTTTTTGAGTATAGAAAATTACAAATCTCGCCCTAATATTTTTAGAAAGGAAGAGTAATTATGTACTATAAAGATATAGATTTTGAGAAAAAATGGCATGAGTATGTTGAAAGTAAAGAAGGATATGCAAGAGAAAGAGCTTTTGATGATGAAGCGGAAAGAAAGTTTTTTAAAAAATTATCTCATAAATATGATGATAGACCAACGCTTTATGATTATTCAAAAGAAGTATTTAATTTTGTAGATAAGTTAATAGATGAAGGAAAAAATCTTATAGAAATTGGTGCAGGTACCGGAAAATTTACTATTCCACTTTCTAAGAAATGTAAAGGTATAATTGCTAATGATTTTTCAATAGATATGCTTAATGTGCTTGAAGGAAAGGCTAGGGAACATAATATAACTAATATAGATACAATACAAGGAAAATGGGAAGAGATTAATGTTGGGCATAGTGATTATATTTTATCTGTGAATTCTCTTTATCGAATTTGGGATATTAAAGATGCTTTGAGTAAGATGGATAAGCTAGCTAAAGAAAAAGTGATTATAGTGAGAACTATTCAAAAACCATTATTTAATGATTTGTATATGGATTTAGGTGATAAAGATAGAACTTGTCCAGATTATATATACATTCCAAATATACTACATTCTTTAAATATATGTGCAGATATAAAGTTTATTGATGTAGAAAATGAAATTGAATTCGATAGTGTAGAGGATATACTTTTTAAAATGGAAACAGAATTAAATAAAAAGATTAACTTTAGCGATATGTTGGATAAGTATATAGATAATATAATAGAAAAAAGAGAAAACAAATATATTTTTAAACATAAAACTAAAGTTGTAATTATATACTGGAATAGTATAAGCTAGATTTGTTAATATTATCGAAGCATAGAAACTCTTCTGAAAATATTTACAATCTCGACATATTATGCTACAATTATTTAGAATAAATAAAATTTAATAAGAATTACCTCATCTAATAAAAAGATTGAGGTAGAGGTCGCATTTACTAAGATTAATATTGAAGAGGTCGGAAGCCAATGAAGCAATATAAAAGGAGTAAGTGCCGAAGTGCTAGTGTCCAAATCTAGTGCTGGGGCTGTATTTAATAAGTACAGTACTGTCATCAAAATTATCCCGAATTTTGATGGAGAGCTATCTTAACTAAGATAAAGGGAAGATGTAGGTATATTGTATTTAGCGCATTCAGCTCAACATGTATCCATGTTGAGCTTTTTTACATCTATATAAAATAGGATAGAAAAGGGAAGCAATAATAAAATATTTTAATTTTAAAAGTGGGGGAGATTAAAAATGAGCAGTTTAAAAAAGAAAAAGTTTACTATGCCACAGACACTTACTATAATATTTTTACTAATAGTAGTAATGGCAGTTCTTACTTGGATAGTACCAAGTGGAAATTTTGAAAGAGTAGATATAGATGGAAGGTCGGTTGTTGTAGCTGGAACTTATGAAAAAGCAGCATCAAATCCACAAGGAATTACTGATGTATTTACAGCACCTATAAATGGATTTATAGATGCAGCTGAAGTAGTTGGATTTGTTTTGATAGTTGGAGGAGCTTTTGGAATAGTTAACAAAACAGGAGCTATAGAAGCTGTTATAGCTCATACTGTAAATAAAATGAAGAGATTCCAATTCTTAATAATACCTATATCAATGATTCTATTTGGATTAGGTGGAACAACATTTGGAATGAGTGAAGAAACACTACCTTTTTATATGATATTTATTCCACTCATGACCAGTATGGGATATGATTCATTAACAGCAGTGGCCACAGTATTTATAGGAGCAACAGCTGGATTTGGAGCAGCTACTACTAATCCTTTCTCTGTAGGAATAGCACAAGCATTGTCACAAATAACACCAGGTTCTGGGATAGAGTTGAGAGTTGTTATGTTTATAATATATATGGCTATATCTATAGGATTTGTTATGATGTATGCCAATAAAGTTAAAAAAGACCCTAAGAAGTCTTTAGTACATGGTATATCATTGAATCAAGAATCAATGGCTAATACTGATACAAACATAAAAGAATTTACAAAAAGAGAAGCTATGGTAATAGCAATTTTCACAATAGGTATGGCAATTATGATATATGGAGTTTTAAAGCTAGGATGGTACATAACTGAAATTGCAATGATATTTACAGCTATAGGTATAATATCAGGAATAGCATCAGGGCTTAAACAAGATGACATAGTTAATTCATTTATAAGTGGAGCAGGAGATTTAATGACAGCAGGGCTATGTATAGCATTTGCACGTGGAATAGTAATAATAGCAGAAAATGGATTTATAATAGATACAATTTTAAATTCTGCCGCAAATTTATTAAATGGACTTCCAAAGACTATATTTATAAATTTAACTTTCTTAATAGAAGGTTTAATAGCATTTTTTATACCATCTGCATCAGGACTTGCATCACTTACAATACCTGTACTTGCTCCACTTGGAGATTTAGTAGATGTATCTAGACAAATGATAGTTACAGCTTATCAATTTGGTATAGGTGTAACTAACTTAATAACACCTACATCAGGTGTTTTAATGGGAGCACTAGCAGTAGCTAATATTCCTTGGTCAAAGTGGGTTAGATTTGTAATGCCTTTAATGGTAGTATTAACAATTACTGTAATGGTGTTTTTAACAATAGGATTATTTGTTGGATTCTAATAGGAGGTATATTATGATTGAAAGTATAAAGAAAAGAGCTTATGAGATAGAGAATGAACTGGGAAAAGAAATTGAAGAAGTATGTGATTTTATATTTAACAATCCAGAACTAGGAGAAGAAGAATATATATCATCAAAGTACTTGGTAGATAAAATGAAGGAATATGGATTTGATACAACTTATCCATACTGTAATATGGATACTGCTTTTAGAGCAGAACTAGGGGATAATGATGGTCCAACTATAGCATTTTTAGCTGAGTATGACGCATTGCCTGGATATGGGGAAAATAAAGAACCAGGTCATGCTTGTGGACATAACTGGATTGCTGCATCTACATTAGGAGCTTGTATAGTACTAAGTAAGTTAAAAGAAAATTTTAAAGGAAAAATTGTACTAATAGGAACACCAGCTGAAGAAACAACAGGAGGAAAGTGTGATTTAGTTAAGGCAGGAGCTTTTGATGATATTGATGTAAGTTATCAGATGCATATAGAAGCTTTTAATAACATAAACTGCAAGGCTTTGGCAATAGATTCAATAGAGTTTAGTTTTGAAGGGGTATCAGCACATGCAGCTAGCCATCCTCATATGGGTGTTAATGCATTAGATGCAGTACAACTTACTTTTGCAGGAATAAATGCACTAAGACAGCATGTAAAATCAGATGTTAGAATACATGGGATAGTTTCAAATGGAGGAGAAGCTCCAAACATAGTTCCAGAAAAAGCTGCCTGTGAATTTTTCGTAAGAGCTGCTGAAAGAAGTTATTTAGATGAAGTAACTAAAAAGGTTATAAACTGTGCAAAAGGTGCAGAGTTAATGACAGGTGCTAAACTTTCTTATAGATACTTTGAAAATTCTTTTGACAATATAATAAATAATAAGGTGCTTCAGAATATAACAAAGAATAATCTAATTGAGGCAGGTATAACAGATATATTAGAAGGAAAAGAAGGTCCAGTAGGTTCTACAGACATAGGAAACGTAAGCCAAGTTTGTCCTACTATGTATACGGAAATAGCTCTAGACATAAATCCAATGGTATATGTTCATGAAAAAGAGTTTTTAAATTATGCAAATTCTGAGGAAGCTTATGATAAACTTCACAAAGCAGTAAAGGCAATGGTAGGATGTGCATTAGAAATTTACCTAGAAGATGGGCTACTTGATGAGATTAAGAAAAATCATTTGAATTAACTTAAATTAAAAATAAGATAAAAAGGTATTACCAGAAAGTTGGTAATACCTTTTTATTTTTTGATAGGAGTCATGTTTTTGTAGATTCTATAGCTAAAGTTATATTATTTATCTAATCTTAATCATATAATAATATTTCTAGCTTAAGGTTAAATAAAAAATAAGAAATCTATCAATTTGGCATAACTTTTGCTTTATATAAGTTAAAAGATTTTGAACTATATTAGAACTATTAAAATTTTATATAATATAAACAAAAGAAAGGATAGATTTATAATGAAAACAATAGCAGTAGTAACTGATGGATTATCTAAATTAGAGTGTTTTTTAAATAAAAACCTAAAGCTGATATTTAAAGATAAAGTAATAATAAAAAACTATTATTTAAATAGAATAACAGAAGAAGAATCGATAAAAGATGACATAATATTAGTAATGATAGATGATAGAGTATTGAAAATAAAAAAATATGTAAAAGATGTCTCAAAGATAATAATTATAAATAGAACTATAAAGCAAAAGGATATATACAAGTTATTTTCATTACCAGAAGGAATAGATGTATTAGTAGTAAATGATAATAAGCACACTGTATTAGAAACAATATCTAATTTATACAATATAGGAATAAATCACTTAAATTTCATACCATATAATCCTAATGAAGAATATAGAAATATTAAGATAGCTGTAACACCAGGAGAAGCAGATTTAGTTCCAAAATATATTGAAGAAGTTATTGATTTAGGGCATAGGTATATTGATAGTTCAACATTTATTCAAATAATAGCAAAACTCAAACTGGATGATAAGGAAATTACTGAGAGGCTAATTAAGTATATAGATGAAGTGATTAGTTTATATTCAGGAATAAATACTAAATATAAAGAACTTACTATAAAAGCAGATGAATTGAATTCTATAATAAACTTATCAAATCTAGGTATGGCAATGATATCAGAGAAGGAAAATGTAATTATTTGTAATAATAGCTTGAGTGATATACTAGATATTAAAAATGATATTATAGGAAAAAATATAGATGAATTAGAGAATGAAAATATTAAAAAGATTTTTAGATTAAGTAAGGCACATGATGAAGTTATAAAGTTTAATAATAAATATTTAAATGTAAATAAGTATAATATAGAAAGTTTTGGAAGGGTGACTGGATATTATTTTTGTATTCAAGAAATAACTTACATAAGGAAATTGGAACAAAACCTATCAAAGAAGCTTAGAGAAAAGGGACAAGTTGCTAGGTATACCTTTGATGACATAAAAACAGTATCAGTAAAAATGGAAAGAACTAAAGAGCTAGGTATGAAAATAGCGGAATCTGATTATACAGTTCTTATAACTGGAGAAAGTGGAACAGGAAAAGAACTTATGGCTCAGTCTATTCATAATGCATCACCAAGGCATAGTCAGCCATTTATAGCGATAAACTGTGCAGCTATGCCAGAAAACCTACTTGAAAGTGAACTTTTTGGATATGAAGAAGGTGCTTTTACAGGTGCTTTAAGAGGAGGGAAAAAAGGTTTATTTGAGCAAGCTAATAATGGAACTATATTTTTAGATGAAATAGGAGACATGCCCATATATTTACAAAGCAAATTACTTAGAGTATTACAAGAAAATCAAGTCATGAGAGTTGGGGGGGAAAATGTAATAGACACTGATGTAAGAGTAATTGCAGCTACAAATAAAAATTTATTAGAAATGATAAAAAAAGATAGATTCAGAGCTGATTTATATTATAGGATAAATGTATTGCCTATAAACATACCACCTTTAAGAGAGAGAAAAGAAGATATAGAAGTTATGCTAAAGCATTTTATGAAAAGGAAGAGGGAAATTAGTCAAGATGTTAAAGACATTATTAATTCATATGAATGGCCAGGGAATATAAGAGAATTAAAAAATACAGCTATGTATATTAACATTATGAGTTCTGAACATGTTATTTTAATTAATGACTTACCTCATAATTTACTAAATATAACTGAAGACTATAGTAAAGAAATAAGTACATTAAAAGATAGAACATCTATAGAAAAAGTAAGATTAGTAATGGAATGCTTAAAAAATGCCAATAATCTTAATAAAAACATAGGTAGAAATGGTATTGTTAATTCAATAAATGAATTAGGTTATAGTATAACAGAAGGTGAGGTAAGGGGAATACTTAATATACTTAAAGAACTAGATTTGATAATATGTGAATCAGGTAGAAAGGGAAGTGAGTTAAATAGAAGAGGAAAAAATATATTAAATAGTATTTAATAGGTTAATAAAAAGGAAAGTATGAATGCCTATTTTGCCTATTAATTAGAATTAACACTATTCAAAAAGTCGAATTAAATAGGATTAAAATAAAATATAAATCAATAGAGTGATTTATATAACTGATTCCTTAGAAAAAGTATTTTAAAAATAAATTAGAATTTTTAAACAATTAAAATATTGGTATGCTACTTGCTCTTTAAGAGAGAAGTAGCATTTTTTATTGTTCATAAATAATTTAAGGGGTGAAGAAAGTGATTAAAAAGAAATATCCAGTAATAGGAATATCAGGAAACTTATTAATTGATGAAGGGGGGATGTTTCCTGGTTATGAAAGGGCTTATGTAAATAATGACTATATACAGTCAGTAGCTATGTGTAAAGCTATACCATATATTGTACCAATTATATATGATGATGAGATTATAAAGGAACAAGTATCAAATATAGATGGACTTATACTATCAGGAGGACAAGATGTAAATCCTCTTATATGGAAGGAGGAACCTCATAATAAGCTAGGTGCAATATCACCTAAAAGAGATGTTTTTGATATGAAGTTATTAAAGTATGCTTTAGATATGAAAAAACCAGTGTTAGGTATATGTAGAGGTGAACAAATTATAAATGTAGCTGAGGGAGGGAGTTTATATCAAGATTTATCTTTAATTGAAGGAGCTTACATAAAACATAATCAGCAACATTTATCTAATATACCTACACATACAGCACAGATAAAAGAGGGTACAAAGTTGTATGAAATATTAGGAGAACAAGAAATCCTAGTTAATAGTTTCCATCATTTAGTTGTCAATAAGGTAGCTCCAGGATATATTGTTTCAGCTACTGCTAAAGATGGTTTAATTGAAGCTATAGAAAAGGATGGGAATGAGTTTGTAATAGGCATACAATGGCATCCAGAAATGATGACTAAGGATTGTGATAATATGAAAAAAATATTTATGGCGATAGTTAAAGAAGCATCTAAAGAAAAATAATTATAACTATATTTTAAGTTGAGTTTGGAGGAATAACAATGAAAAAAAGTGTTAAGTTAGGTTTCTGGAGTATTGTATTATTAGGGATTAATGCAATAATAGGGTCAGGTATATTTGGCTTACCTGGAGATGCATATACAAGTATAGGTCCAGCGAGTATCTTAGTATTAGTTTTTTGTATGTTTTTAGCTGTCTCTATTGCTTTATGTTTTGCTGAAGCAGGGAGTTGGTTTGATACTGATGGAGGGCCGTATCTTTATGCAAAAGAGGCCTTTGGAGATTTTATTGGGTTTGAAGTTGGATTTATGAAGTGGATAGTTAGTATGATTGCTTGGGCAACTATGGCAAACTTTTTTGCAGTCACACTATCATCTATATGGCCTCAAGCAGCAGAGCCACTTATTAAAAATATAATAATTGGTATATTAGTTGGAGGGCTTGGGCTTATAAATTTTATGGGAATGAAGCAATCTAAGCATTTAAACAATATAATGACTATAGGAAAATTATTACCAATAGTTTTATTTATAGCTGTAGGTTTATTTTTTATAAAAGGCTCTAATTTTACGCCATTTATAATAATACAAAAAGGTCAAAGTACATCATCAGCTTTTGTAGCAGTATCAATAACTTTATTTTATGCTTTTACGGGGTTTGAATCTTTAGCTGTTGCAGCAAAAGATATGGAAAATCCTAAGAAAAATGTACCTAAGGCATTAGTAATGGTAATGTTTGTAGTATCAGTAATATATATGCTTATATTTGGGGATAAGTATAGGTGTATTGGGAGATGGATTAAGAGGGTCAGCGACTCCTGTTGCAGATGCTGCTATTAAAATGTTAGGTCCTATAGGTGGATATATAATTACAATAGGGACTATAGTATCTGTTGGAGGAATAAATATTGCATCATCTATATTTACACCAAGGTCTGCGGCTGCTTTGGTCGAGCAAGGATTAATGCCTAAGTCTATAAGAAAAACTAATAAAAATGGAGCTCCATATATAGCAATTATAGTTTCTGTTATAGGAACTTTATTAATAGCATGGTCAGGGTCATTTACAACACTATCTCAAATAAGTGTTGTATCTAGATTTATTCAATATATTCCTACCTGTCTAGCTGTATTAATATTAAGGAAGAAGTATGCTGGTAAAGACATAAACTTTAGGATACCTGGAGGAGCGATTATACCAATATTTGCAGTAGCTATAAGTATAGTATTATTGATAAAAGCAGGTATTGATGAACCAATGAAGATAGTTTGGGGACTAGGTGGTATGGTAATTGTAGTTCCTATATATTTCTATATGACTAATGTATATTCAAAAAAATATAATGATATTGAAGTCAAGTAATTCTTATAATTATTAGAGAATAAAATTATAAAGATTGTAATAAATTTTCTATCTATAAATTGGATGTATAAATATAATCGTGTGTAGTTTTTGGAATTTTATCTCTAGTATTGAAATTCACAAAGGGCTATATTTATAGATATTTTATAAGGATTCTTTTAAATTTATGATAAGCGGTATAGCATTTTGGTGTTATACCGCTTTTTGTATAAATAGTTTTATTTTTTTACTGCTCTAGTTGCGTAAAATGATGGAATATTAAATTCATGAAGATTACCAGAACCATTTGTATCTTGATAAATATCTGTTAAAATAAATTCTGCTTGTAGTTGTCCACCTATTTGTTCTTCAATTGTATGAGAAAATTGAATTCCCCAATCATTTTGGATTGATTCATCATATATATTTTTATTTTTTAAAGGATTAAATGGAAGCCTATATTGGAATTCTGTTCCTTCTTCATTAAATACAAAATTGATGCCATTATCAAGTCCAGATAAAAGTATACCACCTTTTTTTAGTATACGATAACACTCTTTCCAAATTGGTAATACATCTTCTACATAACAATTAGAAACTGGATGAAATATTAAGTCAAAACTTTCATCTTTAAAAGGTAGTGGCTTTGCCATGTCAGCTTGTACAAGTTCAATAGAATACTTTTCCCTTTCTGCAACCTTTTTTTCACTTAATAATTGTGAAGTTGAATAATCTAAAACTGTACATTGAGCTCCCAATGCAGTGAAAATTGGCATTTGTTGTCCGCCTCCAGACGCTAATCCTAGTATTTTTGTATTTTTCATATCACAGAACCAATTTTTCGGAACGGGTTTAGTGGGTGTCAGTACAACGGACCAATCTCCAGCTTTGGCTCGTTCAAAAACTTCATGACTGATAGGTTGTCCCCATTCCCAGCCTTCTTTATTCCATTTATCAAAGGTCTTTGAGTTTATTTCTGTATATTTAGATTCCATAGTTTTATCCTCCTAAATTACGATTTGACAACTTGCTAATTATGATAAAGTATAGCATATTTCTAGTAAGAGCTGGATGTAAACAAGAAACTGTATGTACAAAGAAAGGAGTAGAGTATAAAATAGAATGTAAATTAAAACTTATAAATTTTTATTTTTAAAATAAGGAGTAGATAAATATGAAAATATTAATTTCTATAGATTCTTTGAAAGGCAGTTTATCTTCAATTGAGGCAGCAAATGCAATAAAAAAGGGGATATTAAAAGTTGAAAAAGATGCAAAAGTAAAGATATTGCCACTTGCAGATGGTGGGGAAGGAACAGTAGACGCTTTAGTACAAGGTATGAATGGTGAAAAAGAAACTATAGAAGTCACTGGACCAATAATTACGAAAGTAAATGCGACATATGGATTATTAAAAAGTACAAATACAGCAATAATAGAAATGGCTCAAGCATCAGGATTAACATTAGTTCCAACTGAACTTAGAAATCCTTTAAGCACCACAACTTACGGTGTTGGAGAAATAATAAAAGAAGCAATAAATAAAGGCTATAGAAACTTTATAGTTGGAATAGGTGGAAGTGCTACTAATGATGCTGGGGTAGGTATGCTTCAAGCTTTAGGATTTGAGTTTTATGATGAAAACAACAACTTAGTAGGGTTAGGTGGAAAAGTTTTAAATGAAATAAGACATATAAAAATAGATAATAGGTTAAAAGAATTAGATAAATGTAGCTTTAAAATAGCTTGTGATGTGAATAATCCACTGTTTGGTAAAAATGGAGCAGCGTACATATATGGACCTCAAAAAGGTGCAACACCAAAAATAATTGAAGAGTTAGATAATGGCCTTAGAAATTTTGCTAAGATAGTTAAAAGTGATTTAGATAAAGACATAGCCAATATAGAAGGTACTGGAGCAGCAGGTGGATTAGGTTTTGCATTTTTAGCGTTTTTAAATTCAAAATTAGAATCTGGAGTAAAAATAATATTAGAAGAAATTAAAATAGAGAACGAGTTAAAATGTGCAGACTTTGTAATAACTGGAGAAGGTAAATTGGATAATCAAACAGCTATGGGCAAAGCACCAATAGGAGTTGCAAAGATGGCTAAAAAATATGGGGCAAAAGTAATAGGTTTGGCTGGAGCAACGACAGAAGATGCAGTTAAGTGTAATGAAGAAGGGATAGATGCTTATTTTTCTATAGTAAATAGGGCTATGACCATAGAAGAAGCAATGGATAAGGAAACGGCAAGTAATAATATGACTGTCACAACAGTACAAATATTTAATCTTATAAAGGTATTAAAAAGTACTAAATAAAAAGACTGACATAGCTAGCGTTTGATATTGAAATAAGTCCTTTAGAGGATATATTAATCCATATTGAAAATAATTTTAACTATTCATAATAAGCTACTTGCAGGCTAAAAAATTTGTAATTACTCAATCTTAGTGATTAAGTAATTACTTTTTTATTGCAAAATAACATAGTAATTACAGAATAAATTAAAGTACAAAATTATAATATTATAAATTTATACTTATAGACATTGACTAAATCATGATTGTGTATAAAAATAAGTAGTTAAGAGGAAATATATTATTATATTACTTGATAAATTTAGACAAAAAACTTATATACAAGGAGAGAAAAAATATGATAATTGAGCTAAACAAAAGTAATTCTGAAAATCTAACGAAAACGGAACTTGAAATAATTAAATTTATAAATCAAAATGAGTCAATATTATCAGAATTGTCCATAGTAGAGATTGCTCATGAAACATATTCGTCTCCAGCAACTGTTTCAAGAGCAATTAGAAAATGTGGCCTAAATGGATTTAATGAACTTAGATACAGGTTGACAGTAAAAGATGAAAATAATGATATACACAATATGGGGGATATAATAAACAAGTCTTTTATAGAAGCGCAGAGAGTTATAGAACAAATATCCTTAACTACACTAATTAATATAATAAAAACTATAAATGAATCTAGTAAGATATACGTCTTAGCAAGAGGTCTTACTGAATATGTAGCAAAAGAGTTTAGCCTTAAGTTACAATTACTTGATTTTAATGTGTTTTTTATAAATGACCCTAATATAATGAAAATAAAATCTAAATCAATGAAAGAAGATGAACTTATAATCATATTTTCGTTGAATGGAAACACTAAAGAACTTGTAGAATCAGCACAAAATGCCAATTTAAGTGGAGCCAAAGTTATAACATGTTGTTGTAGTGAAAATGCAAAACTTATAAACTATTCTGATTTATATATTGTAGGATATAAACATTATCATATCTCAATCTCTGAGTATGAAGTGTCATCTAGGTTACCATTGTACATTATATCTAGGATAATTATAGATTATATGGTCAAATATAATAATTCTGAAAATTAAATTGAAAAAGTCTATGAAAATCTATTTTCTTTTTATGAAAAGATTTTCATAGACTTTTTTATTATAATGAAAACATACACAGCAGAAGCAAGGGGGAAGACAATGATATATACATTAACCACGAATCCAGCAATAGATATGAACATATCTACTAACGGTATAAAAAGTAAATTAGTAAATCGTACATCAAATGCTACATATTCTCCTAATGGAAAAGGTTTAAATGTGACATTTGTACTAGGTCATTATGGTGTAGAGTCCAAGATATTAGGTTTTTTTGGAGGATTCTCAGGAAAATATATAGTTGAAGAAAGTGAAAAGAAAGGGTTTGATGTACTACCTACCTGGGTAGAAGATACAACTCGTATAAATATATTTTTAAATGATGGAAATGATGAGTTTAAATTTGTAAACTCTGGGTCATATGTAAATGCAAAGCAAAAGTTAGAAATGATAGGGAAGATAGAGTCATTAGAAGATATAAATTACTTGTCAATAAGTGGAAGTTTACCACCTGGTATTGATGATAATTACTATGAAGATATATTTGAGATTTGTAAAAATAAAAATATAAAAACAATACTTGATATAAGTTCACCGAAGTTAAAGGAGTTATTAGAATATAATCCATACTTGATAAAACCAAATGATGAAGAAATCAAAGATATATTTGGAATTATTGTAAGAGATGAAGAGGACATTAAGGATGTGCTTAAGTTACTACATTTGAAAGGAGCTCAAAATATATTACTAACTTTAGGAGAAAAAGGTTCTTATTTTTACAATGGAGAAGCAATTTATTATGCTAGTGCTCAACCAGTTACAGTTGTTAGCTCTGCATGTGCTGGTGATTCTGCATTAGCTGCTTTTTTAAGTATATGGTTGGAAAATCCAGAAGATATTGAAGAAGCATTGAAAAGGTCTGCTGCAACGGGTGCAAGTGTGGCTGAAAGTAATGGTATCGGTAGTTTGGCGAATGTAGAAGAGTACATAAAAAATATAAAAGTCAGAAAGGTGGTATAAAAATGGGGAGAAAGATAATCCTTGGGGTAACAGGTTGTCCAACTGGAATTGCACATACATTTATGGCAGAAGAAGCATTAAAAAAATCAGCTAAAGAATTAGGATGTGATATAAAAGTTGAAACAAATGGAGCCATAGGAGTAGAGAATAAATTAACAGCAAAAGATATCGAAATGGCAGATGCAATAATAGTTGCTTGTGATAAAAACGTTGATATTGATAGATTTAATGGAAAACCAGTAATAGAGGTACCTGTAAAAGAAGGTATACACAAAGCTAGTGAGCTTATACAAAAGTGTATTGATGGTAAAGTAGCAGTTAGAAAGGGAAATACATCAAGTAGCAAATTTACAGAAGAAGGGAATTTGTCGTTTGGTCAAAAACTATATAAAGACTTAATGAATGGAGTATCTCATATGCTACCTTTAGTAGTAGCAGGCGGAGTGCTAACTGCTATATCATTTTTGTGGGGGATTTACTCATTTGACCCAAATTCAGAACAGTATAATCAGATAGCAGCTACATTAAAATCTGTTGGTGGATATTCTATGAATTTGATGGTTCCTGTATTAGCGGCGTTTATAGCTCAATCTGTATCAGGTAGACCTGGTATGTTGGCAGGGCTTGTTGGAGGAATGATATCGTTTGACACAGGTTCAGGGTTCTTAGGTGGAATTATATCGGGATTTTTGGCAGGTTATGCAGTTAAATTATTTGTGTACTTATTGAGAAAATTACCAAGACAGTTAGAAGGACTTAAATCTATTTTTATAATTCCTATAGTCAGTGTGGGTGTTGTTGGTATATCTATGTTGTTACTTGGGGGACCATGTTCAGCTCTTAACAATGCTATGATGAATTTCCTTTCAGGGTTACAGAACTCAAGTCCTATAATCCTAGGATTAGTAATAGGATGTATGTCAGCATTTGATATGGGAGGTCCAGTAAATAAAGCAGCATATGTGACTGGAACTATGCTTCTAGGTCAAGGAAACTACTTATTTATGGCAGGTGTATCTGCAGCTTGTATAACACCACCATTAGTAATAGCTATAGCATCTACTTTATTTAAAAATAGATTTACAGAAGAAGACAGAGCGGCAGGATTAATTAATTATATACTAGGTAGTACTCATATAACAGAAGGAGCGATACCTTTTGCGGCAAAGAATCCACTGAAAGTGTTGCCAGTACTTATGATTGGGTCATCAATATCAGCGATTTTAACTTACATAATGAAAATAGAAGTACCAGCTCCACATGGAGGATTTTTAGTCTTAGGACTAGTAAATAAGCCACTTTTATGGGTAGGATGTATACTTGCAGGTTCATTAGTAGGCGCAATACTTTATATGATAGTTACACCTAAGGTAGTAAATAACAATAATACTACAGAAAATACAGATGAAATTAAAAATGAATATAAAAAGGAAATTACAAAATCGGAAAACGTATCTAATAAAGTCTCTTTGTATAACGAAGAAACAGTAGTTTTAGATGTTAAAGGAAAAAGTAAAACAGATGTAATTGATGAAATGGTTGAAATACTTGATAAATCAGGTGTTCTTTTAGATAAAAATAAATTTAAAGAAGAAATTCATAAGAGAGAAGAAATATCATCTACAGGTTTTGGTATGGGCATAGCGATACCACACGCAAAAACAGATGCAGTAAAAGTACCACGAGTAGCAGTTGGTGTATCAAAAGAAGGGTTTGATTTTGAATCAGAGGATGGAAGCCCAGTACATCTTATATTTATGATAGCAGCTACAGACAATGGTGATAATTTACATTTAAAGACATTGTCTCAACTATCTGCAAAACTAATGGACGAAGAATTTTTAAATGAGTTAATAAATAGTAAGACAAGCATAGAAATAGTATCAAAATTAAATAATGAAGAAATTAAATCATTATAAATATATAGGAGGATGAATTATGGCATTAGTGACAACTAAACAAATATTATTAGATGCACAAGAAGGGCATTATGCAGTAGGAGCATTTAATGTTGAAAATATGGAGATGGTTATGGCAGTAATAGAAGCTGCTGAAGAACTTAAATCACCTGTAATACTACAGACAACACCTTCAACAATAAAGTATGCAGGATTGGATTATTATTTAGCAAATGTAAAGGTTGCATCAGAAAAGGCAAGTATTCCTGTTGCTATGCACTTAGACCATGGTTCAAGTTTTGGGCTAGCAATGCAGGCACTTAGAGTTGGATATACTTCTATTATGATTGATGGTTCTCATGAAAGTTACGAAGATAATATATCAGTATCTAAAGCTGTTGTAGATGCATGTACACCTTCAGATATACCTGTTGAAGCTGAATTAGGTAAAGTTGGAGGTAAGGAAGACGATTTGGATGGTGGTGATGGTGGAGCATATACAGACCCACTACAAGCAAAAGAATTTGTAGAAAGAACAGGGGTATCATCTTTAGCAGTAGCAATAGGCACAGCACATGGGTTATATAAAGGAGAGCCAAAGCTTGATTTGGATAGATTATCTGAAATTAGAGAGGTTGTATCAGTTCCATTAGTGTTACATGGTGGGTCTGGAATACCAGATGAGATTATTAAAGAATCTATAAAAAGAGGAATTTGTAAGGTTAATTATGCAACAGAGTTAAGGATTGCTTATAGTAATGGGGTTAAGGATGTGCTTAATTCTGACCCTGAGGTAATTGACCCTAAGAAATATGGTAAAAAAGGTTTAGATTCGGTTAAAGAATTTGTTAAGAGTAGAATGGAAGTTTGTGGATGTGTAGGAAAAGTAGTAGGGGCAGTGGAGTACTGTTAATAAAATCTAATTATAAATAAAAATAAAGTAAGAGGTTTATAATAAACCTCTTACTTTATTTTATATATTTAAGAGAATAAATGAGCAGTTTGGAGGGATATGTATGGTAATTAGAAATAAATAAAAATACAACCACTTAATACAGATTTAGAATCTAAATTTATATTAAGAGATTGTATTTAATTAAATTAATACAAATATTGCATAATTGAATCATTAATATTAAAATTAATGAAAAATGAAGTAGAAAATATTGTTATACAAATATATGTATATAAATTTATCATAATATTTAATAAATTAGATATGATATACAACTTATTAAGAAGAACTAGATGTACTTCTATTATATGGAGATATAAAACCTTTAGGCATTTTACTTATAAAATACACAACCATAATACAAGCAAGATAAAGGCTTGTCTACTATATTGCTAAGGATTCTTGGAAAGAATGCAGCAGTAAATATCTTCTGACCAGACTGAACTAAAAAACCGACCAATAAATCAGCACCACTTCCACTTAAACCACCAAACAATAAAAAATAAAAGTTAATGAAAATAAATTTATAATAATAATAGATATTCCATTATCAAGATTTTAAATACTATAAATAATATGAAGTCTCTAAAATAAACTTTAAGTATATAGGAAGTATTTATTATTTGTATGGTTTTTAATTTATTAGAATTATAGGGAAGACATATATTATAAATTTGAATATTAAGATTTTTTTGAGGGATAGTAGACAAACTATTCCTTATTTTTATAACTAAGAATAAGTGTTATATATGACAGCGAGGATAACAATGGATTTGTTTATTTGTGAGTATTAGGTTATACAAAAGCTGTTATCTATAACTAAATTGGAAAATTCTATCAAATTTTGGAAAACGATTGACAAAGAGAACTAAATAAAGTATATTATTAGTAAGTTAGTTTAATGTACAAATAAATTGTATGCAATGTTTAATATATAAAATTAAGATATTAGACTGAGTTATTTAATTTTAAAGTACATCAAAATGGAAGATTAAATTATCGATTTAGGAGGATGGCTGTGGTAAGAATATTTGAAGATTATATTGAAAAAAGATTTGACAATGAACTACTGCGAATAGAAGCATGGGGAAAAAATTCTTTACGTATTAGGTCATTTGTCGACCAAAATTTTATTGATGAAAATTATGCTCTTAATGAAAAACCTAAGTTGAATAAAGAAGATATTAAAATCGATAAGAGTGAAGATGGTAGTGTAAGTATTAAAAATGGAAAAGTAAAGGCTATCTTAGACCATAGAGATAGAATTACATTTTATAACGATAAAAATGAAATATTGTTAAAGGAATTTATTAGATTAAGAGCTGTAAAACACGATGATGGTGGAGAAGACGTAGGAACCATTGAAATTACCAAAGACTTTAACTCCACACTTAAATTGAAATCAAGAGAATATAGACCAAGTTGTAATGGAGAATTTGAAGTAACTACTAGATTTGAGTCTAAACCTTGTGAAAAGGTTTTTGGGATGGGACAATACCAACATGAATTTCTAGATTTAAAGAATACCATTTTGGAGTTAGCCCAAAGAAATTCTCAAATATCAGTTCCTTATTATATTTCTAGTTTAGGTTATGGATTTTTATGGAATAATCCAGGAATTGGAAGAGTATCTTTTGCCAAGAACATAACAGAGTGGAAGATGTTTTCTACAAACTTTATAGATTATTGGATTACTTGTGGAGAAAGCCCAAAAGAGTTAAGTAAAAATTACTCTCAAGTTACAGGAACTGTACCTATGATGCCTGAAAATCTATTAGGGCTATGGCAAAGTAAATTAAGATATAGAACTTCAGAGGAAGTTTTGGATGTTGTGAAAGAATACTCAAAAAGAGGCATTAAACTTTCGTCAATTGCAATCGACTATTTTCATTGGCCTAAGCAAGGTGAATATAAATTTGACTTAGATTATTGGAAGAATCCTAAGGAGTTAGTTGAAAAACTGAAAGAAGAGTATTCAGTAGAACCAATAGTATCTGTATGGCCTACAGTTCAAAGTGATGCAGAAAACTACAATGATTATTTAGAAAATGGATATTTAGTCAATGTTAATCGTGGTGTCAGAATGACAATGCAAATTCAAGGAAATACAGTATTTGTAGACATGACAAATAGAGATGCAAGGGACTATGTTTGGGATAGAATAGATAAAAATTATAAGCAACTGGGAATTGATTATTATTGGTTAGATGTAGCTGAACCTGGATATTCTGTTTATGATTTTGATAATTATAGATATAAAAAAGGAAATGTTTTAAGCTGTGGTAACATTTATCCTATTGATTATTTAAAAATGATTTATCATGGTTTACATGATGATACAGAGTCAGTTGTAACTCTTGTAAGAGGAGCTTGGGCAGGAGCTCAAAAGTATGGAGCTTTAGTATGGTCTGGTGATATTGATTCTAGTTTTGAGGCTTTTAATAATCAAGTAAATACAGGGTTAAATATGGGACTAGCAGGTATACCATGGTGGACGACAGATATTGGAGGTTTCCATGGAGGAAATCCTAACGACCCAGAATTTAGAGAACTTATGGTGAGATGGTTCCAATATGCTACTTTTTCACCAATTTTGAGAATGCATGGAGATAGGCTACCTCACAGTAAGCCATTATCAAATAAAGGTGGAGGTTCAATGGTTACTGGAGCTCCTAATGAGATATGGTCTTATGGTGAAGAGGTTGAAAGAATTCTTACAAGGTTTATAAAAATTAGAGAAAGTTTAAAAAGTTATTTAAAAAAATTAATGAAAGAAGCTCATGAAGAGGGAACACCAGTTATGAGAACTCTATTTTATGAATTTCCTGAAGATGATAAAACTTGGGAGATTGATAATACATATATGTTTGGAGATGAAATTTTGGTTGCTCCAATAATGAATTATAAAGATAGAAGTAGAAAAGTATATTTGCCAAAAGGATATACATGGGAGAATATCTTTAGTGGGGTTAGTTATGAAGGTGGAAAAACTTATGAAATTGAATGCCCACTTGAAGAAATTCCTATTTTCTTAAAGCAAAATTCTAAGCATAATTTTGAAGAACTAAAAAATATTTTGAGAGAGGTGAAATCATAATGGAGCCACAATTATGGCAATTATTATTAATCGTACTGTATGGATTTTTTATAAACTATGAAAAAAATTCAACAATGTTTGGTACATATCAACCAGTAACAGCAGGTTTTATTACTGGTCTTATCCTAGGTGATATAAACACAGGTTTATATATTGGAGGTACACTACAACTATTATCATTAGGTATTAGTAACTTTGGTGGAGCATCAATACCTGATTATCAAACAGCAAGTATAGTAGCTACATTTATAACTATTACAACTAAGCAAGAAGCATCTGTAGGAATTTCTATAGGTATCCCAGTTGCTTTATTGATGGTACAGTTAGATGTTCTTAGAAATACTATTGGTATATGGCTAGTTCATAAAGCAGAAGATGGAGCTAGAAAAGGAAATTATAAAAATATAACATATATGCAAATGTTAGGAGTATTATTAACAGCAGCTACAACAGGTATTCCAGTAGCTCTATCTGTAATATTTGGACCTTCTTTAATTAACACAATTTTAAAATATACACCTGAATGGTTAACAGGTGGTTTAACAGTAGCTGGAGGATTACTTCCAGCGGTAGGAATAGGATTATTACTTAGATACCTTCCTGCTAAGGAGTATTTTAGTTATTTAGTAATTGGTTTTGTTTTAGCAGTATATATGAAAGTACCATTGTTAGGTGTAGCTTTAATTGGAGGAGCGATTGCACTTATAATTTACAAAAAGAATGTAGAAAATCAAGCACAACATTATACTGTGGCAGGAGGTATGGATGAAGATGAGTGATAATGTATCAGTAAATAAATCAAATGAAAAAGTTAAAAAAAGTGTTCTATGGCGTTGGTTTTTCACTAGTTCTGTCTCTTCAAATTATGAGAAGATGCAAGCTTTAGCATATTGTTATGCAGTACTACCATTTCTAAAAGTAGTATACAAAGATAATCCAGAAAAACTTAAAAATGCTGTATTAAATCATTTACAATTTTTTAATACTAACCCATGGGTTGCACCTTATATTTTGGGTATTAATGTAGCTATGGAGGAATTATCAAGTGAAGACACTGAAGAGGCTGTTACCTCAATTAAAACAGGATTGATGGGGCCAGTAGCAGGTTTAGGAGATAGTTTATTTGTTGTTATTCCATGGACAATTTTTGGAGCAATAGCAGCTAATATGGCGATAGATGGAAGTCCATTTGGAATCCTGCTATGGATTGCAGTGAGTGTAGCGTTAAAATTATTAAGTATACCACTATTTAATGCTGGGTATACATCAGGTACTAAGCTAATATCTTCAATTGAAAAAAGTTTAAAAATCTTAACTGAGAGTACATCTATTTTAGGTTTAATGGTGGTAGGTGCATTGATACCATCTGTAGTAAAAGCTAATGTTGCTTTGAACTTTCAACAAGGCGACTTTACAATGAAAGGTCAAGAAATATTAGACCAAATTATGCCTGGATTAGTTCCTGCAATTTTAGTTTTAGTTGTGTATTGTGCTCTTAAAAAGAACATAAAGCCTATATACTTAATTTTAGGTGTAATGGTTGTTTCAATAATTTTATATGCATTAGGTATTTTAAAATAAGGAAAGGGTGATATTTAGATATGGAAATGAAAGGCATTAAAAATATTCGTATAGATGACCGTTTAATCCATGGTCAAGTTGCAACTATGTGGAGTAATAAATTAGGTGTTACAAGATTAATGGTAGTAAATGATGCAGTAGCTAATAATTCTGTGCAAAAACAAGTCTTAAGAATGGCTACACCTGCAGGAATAGCATCGTCTATAATTACAGAAGAAACTGCTATAAAAAATATTACTGCTGGGAAGTATGAAGGACAAAATGTATTATTAATTGTCAAGTCTCCTGTTGACCTTATTCCATTTGTGGAGGCAGGATTAAAAATACATAATATAAATGTAGGAAATATGTCAAGTAGAAAAGATACAACAGTATTAAAACCTAATATCAGTGTTACAGAAGAAGAGAAGGAAGCATTTAGAAAACTCCTAGATGAAGGAATTGAAATTACAACTATAATGACACCTGATGACAAAAAAACTTATCTTGTAGATATTTTATAAAATTAGAGAGGTGTATTAAAGTGAATAGTATTATTTTGATGAGTCATGGAAATATGGCTGAAGAAGTTTTGAATTCTGCAAAAATGATAATAGGGGATACTATAGATTATCCTACTGTAAATATGAAACAGGATGATGGAATTGAAGGAACAATAAAAAAACTAAAAAAAGCTTTAGAAGTATATAAAGAAAGTTCAGAAATAACTATAATGGTGGATTTAATTGGTGGAACGCCATGTAATGCTGCTTTATTAGAGGCCAGTATTGATAGTAGAATTAAAATCATTTCAGGGTTAAATTTAGGTATGGTTATTGAATCAGCTTTTTCAGATGCAAAAGAATTAGCAGTAAAGTTAGAGAAGATAGGTAAAGACAATATTTCTATAGTTGAACCTATAATGAGTTTATTATCTGATGATGAATAGAAACTTTATATTAATATCTAATTAATGTACAACTTCTGAGAAAGAGAATATAAATAATCTTGTGTAAACTCCAGGATAAATTTAATTTTAGAATTTATACTTTAAAGGGGTTATGGCTGTGTAGTCATAACCCTTATTTAAGATTATTACCATCTTTATAAAAATAGCATCTATATAAAGCTATTCTTAATTTTTTTGACTTTAATAATGATTGTAACTAATATTTCATTAAGATGAATATTTAATCGATTTAATACTTTAGGTCAGGTTCTAAAACTTTGAATTCACTTATATATAATACTGGAAGTTATTAAATAAAGTGATTTATGAAGTGATTCATCTGTTGTAAATGTCGATTTAGATGTAGTTACCTTTTTCAGTGTTCCATTACAATTATAGTATAAGTAATGGGCTTGAATTCGTTTAGGTATTAAAAAATGTAACTAGCTTTTTAAGCTAGTTTTTAGATTACTCATTATAGTGTAGTTATTTTATCATTTATTTCGTTCATCAAAGTTAAATTTTGTATATTTAAAAAGCTCTTGATATTTACAGCAGAACCACCATATAGAGATGCCTCAGACCCTAATGATGAAATTTCTATATTTATACCTTTGTTAAAAGAACTAACTAACATATCTTTTGTAATCTGTAATATCTCAGGTATATCTCTAATTATTTGGCTATTTAAATAGATTATCTCAGGAGCATAGGTTGCAATAGCATTATTTATAGCTATTGATAAGTAACTGCAAAAATCCTTAATAACTTTTTTAGCATTTTGATTATTTGCATAGTATAGCTGTTTTACCATATTAGAATCCATCTTAGGGATATTTTCTAAAGAAGAAAGTTGCTCAAATACTTTTTTCTCTGAACAATATTGTTCTAAACATCCAAGGTTTCCACAAGGACAGGGTTTACCATTAGGCATGATAATAGTATGGCCAATTTCGCCGCTCATACCATTTCTACCATTATATAATTTATTGTTTATTATAATGCCTGAACCAAATCCACTGTGAATACTAAGACTAAGTAATGAACTATGTATCGTTGAGAAAGTACTCTCAGCTAAAGCTGTTAAATTTGCCTCATTTTCTATATGAATAGGGAAGTCGTATTTTTCACTAAGGATACTATATAAATCAATCTCATTAAGATTATAATATGGAGTAAACAGTATTTTATTTTCACAAGTAATTCCATGTATAGCCAGAGTGAATCCTATTACATTATAAGGAGTATCTATTTTGGATATATTATAACTATTTATGACTTCATCTATTAGTTGTATGACATTATCTTTATTTATCTGTATATCTGTCAAATTCTTTGACTTTATAATAGTTCCATCTAAATAAGATAGAGAAGAGAATATATAGTCATATCCAATATCCATACTTAAAGAAATCCCTGCACATTTATTAAATACTAAAAGTATGGGTTTTCTTCCACCACTATGAGTGCTATTTCCAATTCCTATTTCATGGACTAGAGATTCATCAATAAGTTTTTTGGTAATAGCAGATATAGTTGCTTTGTTTAATCCTATGGTAGAGGCGATACTCGCTCTAGAAATAGGACCATTTTTTATAATTTGTTCAAGTACCAATCTTTCATTCATTTCTCGAATAGTGTATTTATCAGTAACCAATTTGATATTCCTCCTTAAAATAATATTGTAATACTTTTTAGTTAAAAATAAAAGGTTATTTTGCATTGACAAAGATAATTAAATATTTTATTATTAGTTCATAAGTTAGTTTAATATACTAACAAAAATAAAGCAAGTAAAATATATCTAAACATAAAAAAATTGGAATAGGAAAACGATAATTATAAGTACTATCTCAAGGAGGGATTAAATTGGAGTATGTATTAGGTGTAGATATTGGTACATCAGGTACGAAAACTGTCTTATTTGATAAACTAGGAAATACTATAGAAAGCTGTACATATGAATATCCTCTTATACAAGAGAAATCAGGCTGGGCAGAACAGGATGCTAATGACTGGTGGAAAGCTGTAGTAGAATCTATAAGACATGTAATTCAAAGTTCAAATATAAGTAGTGAATATATAAAAGGAATTGGATTATCAGGACAGATGCATGGTCTAGTTATGCTAGATAAAGAAGGTAATACATTAAGAAACTCCATAATATGGTGTGACCAACGTACAATAAAAGAATGTGAAGAGATAACTGACTTAGTGGGAAAAGAAAGATTAATTGAAATAACTGCTAATCCAGCACTTACAGGCTTTACAGCATCAAAAATATTATGGGTTAGAAATAACGAACCTGATATTTACAAAAATACTAATAAAATACTTCTTCCAAAAGACTATATAAGATACAAGTTGACAGGAAAGTATGCTACAGAAGTATCAGATGCAAGTGGTATGCAGTTACTTGATATAAGTAAAAGAAATTGGAGTGATGAAGTACTTGAAAAGTTAAATATCGATAAAAACCTTTTAGGTAAAGTTTATGAATCTCAAGAAATAACAGGGTATGTGACTAAAGAGGTAGCAGACTTAACAGGGCTTAAAGAAGGAACAATAGTTGTAGGTGGAGCTGGAGACCAAGCAGCAGGAGCTATAGGAAATGGAATAGTTGAAGAAGGGGTAGTTTCATCTACTATTGGCACATCAGGGGTGGTATTTGCATATACAAAAGAACCTAAAGTTGATAAAGAAGGTAGAGTTCATACTTTCTGTCACGCAGTACCAAATACATGGCATGTTATGGGCGTTACTCAAGGGGCAGGATTATCATTAAAATGGTTTAAGGATAATTTCTGCCAAAGAGAAATAGAAATTTCAAAATCTTTAGAGAAAGATGTATATGAAATTATAAATGGGCAAGTAAGTCAGGTATCATCAGGATGTAATGGATTACTTTACTTACCATATATGATGGGAGAGAGGACTCCTCATCTTGACCCTTATGCTAGAGGAGTGTTCTTTGGATTATCTCCAATGCACTCTAAAAAAGAAATGGCAAGAGCAATTATGGAGGGTGTTTCATACAGTTTAAAAGATTGTATGGATATAATACAAAGCCTTAATATAGATGTTAATGAAGTAAGAGCCTCTGGAGGAGGAGGTAAAAGTAAAGTCTGGAGACAGATGCAGGCAGATATGTTTAATCAAGATGTATATACTATAAACTCAAGTGAAGGTCCAGCATTGGGAGTTGCAATTCTTGCACTAGTAGGGTCAGGAATATATGAAAATATACAACAAGCTTGCAATGTCATAATAAAAACTTCAACTAAGTTAGAAGCAATAAATGAAAATGTGGACATGTACAAGAGATATCACAAATTGTACAAAAAATTATACAAGTCTTTAAAAGATGATTTTAAGATGTTAGATGAAGCAGTTAATTTTAAAGATAAATAATTAAAACAGGTTTAAACTAATAAAAAATATTACATACATCATATGTGTAAAACATTGGGAGGATATAAAATGAGTGAAATATTTAAAGGAATAGGACAAGTAAAATTTGAAGGAATAAATTCTGAAAATGAGTTAGCATTTAGATACTACAATCCTGAACAAGTAGTAGGAGATAAGACTATGAAAGAGCACTTAAGGTTTGCAATGAGTTACTGGCATACTTTATGTGGAGAAAGTAATGACCCATTTGGAGTAGGTACAGTAGATAGACCTTGGAATAACATGACAAATCCAATGGAAATAGCAAAGTTTAAAGTTGATGCAGGATTTGAATTTATGACTAAGATGGGAATTGAGTATTTCTGTTTCCATGATAGAGATATAGCTCCAGAAGGAAAAGATTTAGCTGAAACAAATAAAATATTAGATGAAATAGTTGAGTACATAAAACTTAAAATGAAAGAGACAGGTATAAAATTGTTATGGGGAACTGCTAATATGTTTGGTAATCCAAGATTTGTTCATGGGGCATCTACAACTTGTAATGCTGATGTTTACGCTTATGCAGCGGCTCAAGTGAAAAAGGCTATGGAAGTTACTAAGTATTTAGGTGGAGAAAACTTTGTATTCTGGGGTGGAAGAGAAGGTTATGAAACTTTACTTAATACTAATACAGAACTTGAAATGGATAACTTTGCAAGATTTCTAAAAATGGCTGTAGATTATGCTAAAGAAATTGGATTTACTGGACTATTCTTAATAGAACCTAAGCCAAAGGAGCCTACTAAACATCAATATGACTTTGATACTGCTACAGTTTTAGGATTCTTAAGAAAGTACAATTTAGATAAATACTTCAAAATGAATATAGAAGCAAACCATGCAACACTTGCAGGTCATACTTTCCAACATGAGTTAAATATAGCTAGAATAAACAATGTTTTAGGAAGTGTTGATGCAAATCAAGGAGATTTATTATTAGGATGGGATACAGACCAATTCCCAACAAATATATATGATGCAACACTTGCAATGTATGAAGTGTTAAAGCAAGGTGGAATAGCACCAGGTGGATTTAACTTTGACTCTAAAGTAAGAAGAGCATCTTTTGAAGTAGAAGATTTATTTTTAGCTTATATTGCAGGAATGGATACATTTGCAAAAGGATTATTAATAGCTCATAAATTATTAGAGGATGAAGTATTTGAAAACTTTACTAAAGATAGATATGTAAGTTTTAGTGAAGGTATAGGTAAAGACATAATAGAAGGTAAGGTTGGATTTAAGGAATTAGAAACTTATGCACTACAAATGTCAACTATAAAGAATAAGTCTGGAAGACAAGAAATGTTAGAAAACATACTTAATAGGTATATATATGAAGTTGATACAATTTGCAACAAGTAGTTGTATAGTTATGAATCTTAACTGATTAAATAAAAACTAGGGAGTATTCTCTAGCTTTTATTTTAAAGTGGAAGACTAAAGATGCAAAGTAAGAGGCTAAAGATACTAAAAAATTAATTTAAATTACAACAAAGTGCCTATATTTGAATAATAAATCCAAAATAGGCACTTTAAAATTATTGTAACCAGAATGGCATATCTACAAATGGAGTAAATTCATCAAATAAGTCCAAATAATCTTGGGATTTTTGTGGTTCATTACATTTTGCTAGACCATTTTCAATAGCTTCAATAATATTAACTTCTTTTGTTATTAGCTTTGCCCATATTTCTTTGGACGCATCAATTGAAACATCAGCTTCTATATCACTATCTTGACCATGTATTTCAATAATTCCTCTACGTAACTCTAAATTAAACACTTCATTAGTATCAGTTACACATGCTAGTAGTGTCATATGAACAGCAGAACTTTTAGGACCATTTAGCTTAACTTTGAAAGATTCAAACATAGCTTTGGATGTTAGACCTATAAATGAATTTGAAAAAGGAGGGAATCCTGCATTGGCTCCACCTTGTTTTACTATCTGTTCAAAAGTTCCATCTAATGCCATTGCACTAGTTAGATACCAATTACGCCAAGTGGCATTCTCTGTTTGATATCCAAGCATACGAACAGCAGATGCCTTAAGGCTTCTAGCTTCCATATCGTTATTATTTATACGGATAGGATAGTTTAATATTTCTGCAGCCCATTCATAATCTTTGTCATCGATAGCCTTTTTAGCTTCAGTTAATATTACTTCACGACCACCCATAATTTTTATATATTTTTTAGCTGCATCTTTAGGATAAATAGGATTTAATTTACTTGCTTCACCATTAAACCAGCCTATATATTGGTCATAAACACCTTTAATGCCTTGTTTAAAAGTTCCATAAAATTCACCTAAACGTTCTCTTTGAAATAGATGCGGGGGAAGTTGTCCTAATTCATTTATTGCATAATCAGGAGTATATCCCATATTTATAAGTCTAACTGTTTGGTCATGAGTATACTGTATAGCATCTCTATAGTCTGTTAGAAGAGAAGTACATTCATCTTTACCATGTAGTGGTCTCATATGAGTTCCAACTAAATAATGTGGTTGATAATTACGAATTTTATCAATTCCTGCATACCATTTCTTAGCATCGCGAACAGTACCTCTAACAGTATATATGTTAGGAAATATTTCGCCTTGAACAGCATCTCCAACAAACATTATCTTTTCTTTAGGTAAAAATACACATACAGCATCTTCAGTTTCAGCCTCACAGTGGAATAACTCTAAATCAACACCTGATATAGTAATTTTCAATCCATTTTCAACAGATACAAATGTGTTTGGTGTAATAAATTTATTAGAACCTTTAGATAAAACAGGTCCACAACCTAAGTTAACATAGCCATGTTCTCCTTTGGGAAGTATAGAACCATACATCCAAACAGCTCTTCCCATTCTAATATCTAGTAGTTCCCCACTAGCTTGAGAGAAATGTTTTATAAATGTTTCATCGACAATAACTAAAACTTCTTTATTTTGGCTTTGCTCTTGACTTACACAGACACTCATACCGCCCCAATGGTCACCATGATTATGAGAAACTATTACTGCTTTGACTGGTTTATCAGTGATTTTACGAAAGCCCTTCATTATTTCTTCCATCATTTCTATAGTTTCAGCTGGGTCTATGATTATAATGCCATCAGTCCCTTCAATCATAACTGGATAAGATAATCCAAATCCAACAGCACTATATACATTTTCACCTGTTTTATAAATTTTTTGTTCCATTGTTTTAGAATGTTCTGTCAATCTAGGATTAACAAACTTCGATTTTTCAGTATAAGCGAAATTACTCATAGACATAACTCCTTTTAAATATTAAAAATTTTATTAGTTTACTCTAGTAACAACAGGAGGTAACCATTTACCACAAATAGCATCTATCAAGTGTTAGGTACTTCTATTATTACAGGTTCTTTACGTAAGTCAAGCCAAGCTGTTGAGTATGTAGTATCATTGTTTGGTGCTGGTATAAACGATGTTTGTGGTGATGCTACAGTGGCAGTATGAGCAAATTCATTAAAATTTGTTAATTTAGTTTGGGGATTCATAATCTGTGTATATAGCAATTCATACATACCTACTATTGGATATCCATATATATAAGTATTTTTAACTATTTTAAGTAAATCATTCTTATTCATTGAGAATTCCTCCTTTAAAATAACCTTACTATGTTCCATGAACATGTTATTATTACAAACAACATAACAGCATTATAAGCAATGATTAATTTTGCCTTACTTATTTTTTTATTAATAGCAGTACCTAACAACCCTCCTAAAACTGCAGCAAGCATTATGCATAATAATATTGATATATCAAGACCTAAAGGTATAGAGTTTGAAATTAATAGAGTTATTATTTTTGAAGCTTGAGAGAATAGTATCAGTATTATTGAGTTAACAGATGCGTTCTTTAAATCCATCGAGAAAAACAACGTCAGGGCTGTTATGTTTATAGGACCACCACCTATTCCTAAAAAAGATGAAATCATTCCTAAAGTATATCCAAGTAAAATTATAAATATACGATTCTTTATATGGAATTGTTTTTTATTAGGTAGATTTATGTATATTAATATAGATATTAATAAAGTAAAAAGAAGTCCATTCTGAATTATTTTTACAAGTTTATCTTTGTTAATAAATTCAACTATAAATTCAAATATTTCAGTACCAATTAAACCTCCTAAAATTGCTCCACTTCCAAGCAATATAGTTGTTGGTTTTTCAAATTTAGTTTTATATCTAATATGTTTAATAACAGCTGAACAAGACATAGTAAATACAGCACAAGTTGATAAAAAACTTATAACTGAAGCATCTAGTGTAGTTACTGCATCTAGCACTGGTTTTATAATAATTCCTCCACCAAGTCCAGAAATTGCTCCTACAATAGATGCAATAAATCCTACAATGAAAAATATCATATGTGTTTCTCCTATCCTAAAGTTTTATGCTAATTTTATTAATAGTAAGTATGCCCTAAAACAGTAAAATAATTTATTTTTAATAAGGGTTAAATTTGAAATAATTCATATATTTTTACAAATACTATTATCTATAATGAAATATAAAACTATGTAATATTAATAGTAGAAAATAAAAAAGGATTATATAAAAAATAGGATATAAAAACTTAATATTATCATTAGTAATAAATTAAACTTAAAAATAGTAATGGTTGTATAAAAAATAATTGACTTGTTAAAAGAAAATATAGAAAATTCTATATCAAATAAGATTACAGTATGTATGGTTGCAGTTAAAAATTAATTATAATATTTATGATAGTTTTGTAAAATAATATATGCACTTAGATATAAAAGAAAATTATTTAAATAGTAATTTTACTTTAGAGTAGCCATATTCAAGTATATTTATATATTTAGAGGCTTTTTATAAAATCATAAGAAGACGAATTTTAAGTATATTTGTGGAAATATAAATTATAATAAGATATAAGTATTAGTGTAGAATAGTTATAATAATATAGGCTATTAAAATATAAACTTGGAGAGTTGATGAAAATTGTATGAAAAAGAAAATATTGTTTTTAGGAATTATTTGTATATCTATAATTTTACTAAGTAATAATACTTATTCCCAAAAGAAGCAACTATCTGAGGAAGAAAAGATAGATGACTTTAAATATGTATATAATGTTATAAAAACAGGGTATCCTTACTTGGATGTAAATAAGAGACTTAATCATATTGACTGGTTAGAAAATAAGGACAAATATATAAAAAGAATTAAAAATACTGAAAGTGATGAAGAGTTTATAGAAGAAGTATCCTCTATATTATCAGAATTAAACAATAAACATACTGAGTTAATAGATAATAAAAACAGATATGAACTTTTTAAAAAATCATACTCTAATAATAATTGGTATGACTTTCTTAATGACAAAAAAGTTGTAGATAGATATAATTCTATAAATACTAAAATAAAAATACCAAATGATATTTTTGTAAAAAAAGAACTGATTTTAGAAGATATAATTAAAGGTAAGGTTGGATACATGTATTTACCATCAATGTCACCACAAAATGGGTCAATGGATAAGGATTTAAAAATGATAGGAGATTATGTTAATACTTTAGAAAAATATCAAACTCTAATTATTGATATAAGAGGAAATTCAGGCGGAAGTGATAGGTATTGGAAAGGAATTGTTTCTAAACTTATAAAAAATGATATAAAAATAGAGGGTTATAGACTCTATAGAAATAATAATAAAATAGTTAAAAAATACACCAATGCAAGAAATATAAAGTTAGAGCCTATAGAAAACCTACCAGTAGGTGTAAAGAAAAATGCACCAAAGGAAACTTTAAAAAATTTTAGTGATTTTGAAAAAACTTCTTATACCATAAATACTAATAATGATTTGGAATTTAAAGGTAATATATACTTACTTGTAGATGAAAAAGTATATTCATCATCAGAGTCGTTTTCTATGTTTTGTAAAGAGACTAAGTTTGCAACTTTAGTAGGAGAAACTACTGGAGGTGATGGTGGAGGAATAGACCCTGTGTTGTTTGAGTTAAAAAATAGTGGTTTAATAGTTAGAATGTCAAGTTGTATGTATTTAAACAAAGACGGAATATGCGATGAAGAATTTAAAACTATTCCTGAGTTTAAAGTAAAAGACTGTAAAAGAACAACAAATTTTAAAGATGATAACAGTATAAAAAAGGTATTAAAGCTTGAAAATATCAATTATTAAATAACAATTAAATGTTGCTGGATATTATTTTAGAGATTTATCTTTAGCATTAAAAATTATAGAAAAATTGTAAAAAAGTAACTCAAAATGATTTTAAATGATTTTGAGTTACTTTTTTATGTAAGTTTTGAAGTTTTTTATAAGATTTATTTGTCCTTTTAAAATTTGATTTGAACCTCTATACAAAGATTATAATAATTTCAATAGAGCATTAAAAAGCAATAAAATATAATAAATAGCAATAAAATACAAAATAAATTTGACTTTTTGATATTCTTAAACTAATATATTATTATTATCAAATGAAAGGTAAGTGTAGTTATGGAGGAAAAGTTTTATACAATAGACCAAGTTGCGAATATTTTAGAAATGCATCATAAAACAATAAGAAAGTTTATAAAAGATGGGAAATTAAAAGCTAATAAAGTCGGTAAGCAGTGGAGAGTATCACAAGAGGATTTAAATAGTTTTATGGATGTAAAGAGTGAAAATGAAGATAAGGGTATAGAATTTAGGTTAAATGCATCTGAAAACTTAGCGAGCATCCCAAAAGTTAATGTATCTACAGTAGTTGAGATAAATAATATATCTAATAATGAATATTCACGTTTATCAAATTTGCTTTTGGCACTTACAAATAATCCAACTTCAATATCAAGTGGTTCTACCATTAATTTGAAGTATGCTGAAAATGAAAATAGGCTTAGGGTTATGTTATGGGGAGATATAAAGTTTATTGAGGAAATGTTAAGCTCTATATCTTTATTAATAGAAAATATTTAAAGTAGAAATGAGGAATTAAAATGAATTACGATATAAGAGAACAAAAGGATAAAAAATATATTTTTGTAGATAGCAAATTTAGTAATGAAGAAGAAATCATGGATATTATATCACTGTGTATGGAACATGGTACAGATTATTTGATGTTTAGTAAGAATTCACTTACAGATGATTTTTTTAATTTAAAGACAGGTTTGGCAGGTATTACAATACAAAAATTTATAAATTATAGGATACAAGTTGCTGCAATTGTTGATGATAAAAATAGGATAAATAAAAGATTTTCAGAACTAGTGTTAGAGTTAAATAAATCAAATAATTTTAGGCTATTTGATAATTTTGAGGATGCTAAAAATTATATTTTAAATCTAAAATGACGGAGACTAATAAAATATATAATATAAGTAAGGCATTTAGAAGTATTGAATATAAAAATAAAATACATATATATGATGATTATTTAATAAGTAAATGATATTTTCAGAATTAAGAAATGAACAAATGGAGGTTATTAATTATGAAAGAAATATTAAAAATAAAGAATATATCAAAAGATTATGGTATAAAAGGATTTAAGACAAATGTACTAAAAAGTATATCTCTTACAGTTAATGAAGGTGATTTTATAGCAATAATGGGTTCATCAGGTGCAGGTAAAACAACATTACTTAATCTAAAGTCTACACTTGACAAACCTCAGGAGAAATAATAATTGATGGAATTAACATATCTAAAGTAAAAAATAATGAACTATCAAAATTAAGAAAAGAGAAAATAGGATTTATATTTCAAGACTATAACTTATTAGATAATATGACACTCATGAATAATATAGCACTTCCTCTGGCATTAGGGAAAAAGAAAAGTAAAGAAATTGAAGGTAAGGTATTTTCGATAGCCAAAAAATTTGGATTAGAAAATCATTTAGATAAAGTTAATATCTCTTTTACATGCTTTTTCTATTTCCCTAGAAGAATAGATACAGTTCATATTTGCATATATTATAATCTTCAAAAGGTTATCTTGGGGTTACTCTATTTTCTCTAATTCGAGAATAAGTCTTATATAATTTTTCTAAATTCATCTCCTCAATAATTTGACTTAATAACCTTACAGAATCATCTTTTGGGATTATGTAATCAATATTTAGTGGTAATTTAAATTGATAATTATCACCATAAGTAGTAGTATAATCAATTTATATATTATTTTGTTTTAACATACAATTATTATACATAAATCCCAAGCTCTTTTGAACTTGGGATTTATTTTTTTATGCAAAAAAGGGCGTAGCACTCTTTTTTAGCGCAACAGCCCATTTTATGATGGTTTAAATGTCAAAAGTATATTATTCCAAATAGTATCTTTCCTTATTTTGAGTACTATTTTTATACTCAATGGCTTCAGCAGGGCAACCACAAATGCATGCCATACAATGAGTACAGTTATTCCCCCAATCTGGCTTTTGATTTTTTAAATTAATATTATTTAAAGGACATAATTCTACACATTTTCCACAACCAATACATTTATCTGTATAGTAAAATCCTTTGGCATTAATAATTATCTTATAAAAAACTGTATTTATTATACCACTTTTAATTGTACCACCTAAGCCACTAGGGGTAATAGTTTCAAATTCATTTTCATTACGTATATAAGAGATAATTTTATATATTTGTTTATCTGCTTCTTTAATCATTTGTTTTGATGTTTCTTTGTCTGTTACAGAAAATAAAGCTATATAATTTTCTGGCATTTTAATTTCTGCCATGCCTTTTAGTTGCCACTCTTTGTATTTACAGAGACTTTGAATATAATTTACAGCTTTTGCTGTATCTGCTCCACAAGTCATTACAAAGTAAACTCTATTATTTCCTAAAAATTTTGTTTTTTTTTATGAAATCTGTAACTACTAGAGGCAATCTCCATGCATAAGTGGGGCATACGAATATGAATGGTTTATTTGTTGATACCAAGTCATCTGTTTTTTCTTCTTTTATAAGTTGATTTAGTGATATCATTTCATCACTTAATTCTTGTGCAATTTTACGAGCTACATATCTGCTATTGCCAGTACCACTAAAATATAAAATCATAATTAATTATATCTCCCTAACTATTTTTTTGTTTTAATACTGAATATTTTTGCTTTAATAAAGTAATTTATTAGTTAAAAAAATTATAACACATTAATATTTTTTATATTCATTGGTAAAGAATTTGATTACTGTAAAATTTGAAAAGACTAAGAAAAATTCACCAGTACACACAAGAGGATTTAGCTGAAAAGTTTAATATATATAGACAATCAGTAGCAAAATGGGAAAGTGGAGAATCTGCTCATGATATAGATTCTGAAGAAATACTTTTTCCTAATTGAGCCTCTAAATGTTTTTGATTTCCTTTAGTAAATTCTAAATCATCTATGTTTTTGTCTTCTAAAATTTCTTGTATTTTATATAAAATCATAGCATTATTCCATGCATAGTTACTAGAAGTATCTTTATTGTTAAATTCATAATTCATTTTACAAATCTCCTAAGTTTAATTTAATTATATTATATAAAAAATACAGCATTTTATTATTATCAGTAATATATAATAAGGTTGTTATGGCTGAGGTTATGTGTTAATATTAGGAATAATTATTATCAAGTGTATATACTTATAAGTATATACACTTTTAAATTATGGAGGAAGAATGAATAATACGCAAAAGATAGAGACAGGATTAAAATACAATAAAGCAAAAAAAATGGACAAAAACTTTATGTATCAAGACTTAAAAAGAAGTAACTGTTATAACACTGATTTTTCAAATTCAAACTTTAATTTTACAAGTTTAAGAGGAGCTCACTTTAAGTCTTGTAACTTTTATGGGTGTACGTTCAAATCAGCAGAAATAATAGGGGCAAACCTAAAAAGAAGTAAATTTAAAAATGCAAAATTTGAAAATACTATATTTGAAGGAGTTAATTTAGAAGAAGTAGATTTTTCTGGTACTAAATTTAAAAACGTAATATTTTTAAATACAGACATAACTAAAGCTAAAAACTTTGATATAAACTCACCTCAAATAAAAGTATTTAAAGTAATGCCTGTTATAGAGATGAGTGAAAAATTAGAAAATGCAATAAAATTTGCAATGGGAAATAAGTATGTTAAAAAATCAAGAACTTTAGATACTAAAGATGGTGGCATTAATTATATAAGTATAATGATACTTTTAGAAAACTTTAAAGAAAAGCAATTAATAGATGGATTGACGTTAATTGGAGAAAGAATAGATAAGGAATTTTGTACACTAAGTTATATAATGAAAAATTTAGAAGTTTATAAGTCTGAAGGTATATTATAATTTATGTCAAAATATAATCGTGGATATTATTGATTTCTATCATCTCCACCATTAAAATCTGAGAAAAAGGTATTGGATAAATAATCAATACCTTTTTATGATATACTAAGTGAATATTTTTTAGAAAACAATCAAAGTAAATTTTAAAATTATGCCAATGTGGAATAAACTTATATATATGAAACGTATAAACGTATAAGTGAAGTAATAGGTGATATACATTGTAAATGGCATGTATATTTGGATTAAAAATTGGCAACAAGGACTTTGTCATTGAAAAACTCCTGAGATGTTAAATATAATAACTAATATGTCTTCATATGTGTAGATGTATCAGCTTTAGAAAAGTTATTTCTAACATTAAAAATAGAATCGTACATCTCATATTTATTTTTTCTTTGAAGTAAGTTGTAAGGTTTTCTGTAAATTTAGTATGCTAGTTGTTGGTGAAAAAATACCACTCATCGGACTTATATTGAACCAAAATTTTAGGAATGTTACCCTCTACAAAGAAGGTAGCATTTTTTTATACAAGGTTCTATCCAAAAAAGATAAACTCTTTTTTGTTAGATAAATAAAAAAATACCGCATGAAATAATTATTATATAATACCCAACATTTAGTATATATACTAAGGTAATAACTTGAAAAAATATTAAGCAAGGGAGTTAATGTGAAGAATATATAGATGATACAATACTTTTTAGTTATTTAGTATTAATAGTTTTAATATCATATAATATATTAATAGGTAGAGAATACCACATTATAAATTTTTCATTGTATTGAAGAATATACTAAAAGGGAGAAAAAAGAATATGGATTATAGTATAGGTGAAATGACATACAATATATCTTGCTTTGGAGAATTACATCCACTAAAATATTTTAAACAATTTACTACGTATCAAAATATACAATTATCTAATAAAAAGTCTAAAGATTATAGAATAGAATATACAACTCCATCTATAGAAATATACTCATTAAAATTATGTGATACAAAAATAGTGGATACAGTAAAAGGAACTTCATTAGAAGGGCAACATTTAAGTGGGAAAAATCTTATTATATTGGGTAATATTAATATGAGTTTAATATTAAAATATGAAAACAACAAAAAAAAATGTAAGCGTAATAAACATAAAAAAAATAAAGTATTAAATATTATGCTGCCATTTAGTACTTTCATAGTTATACCAAATTATGATAGTAATGATGAAAGAATTAATCTTAGATACTTTGTAGAAGACGTCAGTGTAAAGCTCAATCAGAGTAAAGTATTTGTAAGTGTAACTATGTTAATGCAATATTTAGAGTAATAATAATCTAATATCTAACAGACATAAATAGAAAAGAGTGATGTAATGAAGGTCATAAATGAATGTAGGATAGACTTTCAATATAGATTATCATCTAAAAGTCCTGTAATAGTAAAGACTATCTGTAGTAATGTAGTTTCTACTGATATAGTAAAGGATATATTAAAGATAGAAAAATATGTAGATAAGAAACATTCATATTCTTTTGATATAATAACATATACAGTTTGCATTTCAAATGTTAGTAAGTATATTGTAACTAATGCATTTTTTCAAGATAAAATTCCAACAGGGACAAAATTTATAAATAACTCAGTAACTATAAATAGTATAAAGAAATATTTCATAAATCCAGAAAAAGGGTTTAGTTTGTATGATATTAATTCAGGAAAATGCATAATAATAACATTTAAAGTTATAGTATTACCTCATTATCTCTGTAATACAATAAAAAATTGCTCCACTATAGAACATGACTATATTTACAATATTGAGATGTCTCCCACTAGAGTAGTAATGAAAAGTAATAAAGTGAACACACATGTTGAAAATAAAGTATTTAAATCATTACAAGTGGATAACAATGTAAAAATATCTCAGAAAATAGATAAAATAATCGATATAAAAGTAAAAGTAAATATACTAGAAACAAAGATTGTCAACACTCCTGCTAATGATGTATATAGAAAACAAAATTCTGATGTATGCACCTTTATTATTTTAGGTAACATAGAATACGAAATAAATTATAAAACAAAATGTAAAAAAACTAATAGAAAAAACAAAAACCAAAAAATGAAAACTAAAGTAAGTGTTTTTGGATTTTCTTGTAACATGCTTGTACCTATTGGTATTACCTATTTAAATAAAGATAATATAAAAATAAATATTGAAAATACATCAACAAGCCAAATTTATAAAGGTAAATTGTTTGTTAGCTCAAATATATTACTATATTATTAAAACCATCGAATATTATCAAGTATAATCGATGGTTTTTTATAATAAAGAAATAAACTGTATAGTATTTATAAATACTCATGATAGAAGATATTTTTATTTTTAACTAGGATCTATATTTAAAACTGTCTTACTTGGATATGGATTAGTTTGTGATGTAACAGTAATATAAAAATCATACCTAACACCTAATGGTTGATTAGAAGGAATGACCGCATCTAGTTCTATTAATTTGCTACTATTAGGAGGTAAATTTGTTAATTGAGGTAAAGTTGCTTGATAAAATGTATTAGTAGCTACATCAGTTATTTTTGTACCATTAATGTACAGTGTATAAGAAATAGCTACTTTTTGTATAGTTATTGAATAACTGTCATAGCCTCCGCCAGTGTTTTTAAAATAATTTAATATCACTGCAGTATTGCCTGCAGGTGTAACAATATATGACGTTGAATCATCTATTCTATTAGCTGGATTTGGCAATAATGAAACTCCAGGGACTAAAGAGCAAGTTATAGTGTTACTTTGTTCACCACTATATATTTTAGTAGGCAATATATCATTATAGTAAGAAACAGCAGTTGCCTGAGTAGTCATTGAAGAACCAGAGATTAACATTAATTGAGGTATTACTGTAAAAGTTACATATCCAGACATAGATGGACCTAACTGTGGTATTGAAATAACAACATTTTTTGTAGAACTATTATAGGTTGCATTACAGAATGAAGTTGTATTTATAGAAGTAAATAAGAAATTATTATTTATAGGAATTTGTATAGTACCATTTACTAAATTTACTAAACTGTTATTTTGGAATATAAGTAAAAATTGCATAACAGAATTAGTGCTTATACTAGCAGTTTGGTTATATATAGTAGAAGTAGTTTTATCTGTTGCACTTAATGTCATCACCAAGTTTGGATGATTTACTGTTACAACTAATGTATTAGAAACTGTGGTATAACTACCACCTTGAATTTGTTGATATAGGCATTGTGCAATATTATTTTGTGTAGAAGTTAATGCACCAATACTCTTAGTTGCACTAATTATTCTACAGGTCATGTTGTAAGCTATTGTTTGTGATGATACTCTAGCATCTATTGTTCCTTCAGTAGGTAATGTAACTGTATAAGATGATACTGTTGGTATTATAGATACACCGTTTTTAAATGCAGAACCTACATAAGATTGACCTCCATTTGGAAGAACATCCTTTACATATAGTCCATATGCAATGGTACCTTGAGGAATAGTCATTGTAATTGTGTAGGTTATTAAAGAGCCAACCTTAAATGTAGATGCTACATTACTTTTTGATACTATTATGTTAGCTGAAGAGATTTTAACTGATGCACTTTTATTAAGATTAGAATATTGGTAGTTATCTGAATAATCATCATATTCTTGAGAATATGGATTAGTATTAGTTGCTGTAGTGGTAATACTTACTCCTGGAGCTATGACTGAGCTTATAGTTACACTGTATGTTAAAGTAATAGATTGACCTGGAGCAAGTTTATCAATACTAACAATAATACTATTATCTTCAATTTCAATTTCATCATAACTACCTGTTCCATTAACTATTAAGCTATTTTTCTTAAGAGTAAACCAGTTAGATAAAGTATCATTAAGAGTAAAATTAAATGCATCTGTTTCTGTTCCTAGTGTATTAGTATTTTTTATAGTAACTGCATATGTGTAGATTTCATTAGATTTTATAACGGTTGTGTTAGGACCATTAACAGTCTTAGTTAATTGAATATTAGGAGTGCCTATATTAAAGTTGACTTGCGCACGATTGCTATAGGCATATCCATAGGTATTTATTCCTTTTAGTTTCATTAGATTAGCATTTTGGCCAGAAGAACCCAGTTGCTCTATTTGTACTTTAAAACTAATAGTAGCAGTAGTTAAGCTAGGTATATTTCCATAGAAGAAATCCACTCCATGGGGACTTATTAGTTTAGGTTGAGATACAGGATTATAACCAGTGTAGTTGTAAGTTAAGTTGGTTATAGGATTAGATGATAATGGGAAAAAGTCATCTATATAAACTTGTTTTTGAGTAGCTTGTAATGTAGATGCATTGTAAGTTAATAAATACTCAGCAAAATCTCCAGGAGCTAAAGAATTTATTGTTTTAGAGGTTCCATTTTTATAGTATCCTTTAACAAACTGTTTGGTAATTGTTCCTACATTTATACTTGAAGATACACTAGAATTATCAGTGACTTGAGTTAATGAACCTACAAGAGTACCTGTAATATCAGTAGTTGAAGTAAAAGGATCAGAAGCTACAACAGGTAGATTTATGTTATTTGTATCAAATTTATAGGTATAAAAACTATTAATTTTTGCACTTATTGTTACAGTCTGTGTAGAGTTTTGTGGCATAAAAGCAAAGTTGTAAGTTAGATAATATCCTTTCATTGTAGAACTATTTGCCACTGAAGTTGGATTAATAGAGCTAGATAGATAAAGGATTCCATCAGGTAACAAATAATGAACTAATATATTTTGTATATTGTAATATTGCCCAACCTTATATACATAGGTGTAAGTTACTGTATTTTGTATATCAACTATAGATTTACTTGTAGAAGTAGCTATTATCAAATCCATTGCTGAAAAACTAGTAGTACTGCTAGAACTGGCTGTTACTTGAGGGTTTGCTGATACCATACTAATGTACATATTCAATGTAGTACCATGAACAATATAATTTCCTTGATTACTGTTATATTGATTCCATATTGCAAAATTAAAATTTAAGGTAGTATTGCTACTTACTGAAAGATTTACATTACTATAATAAAGTTGAGTATACATTTTATTATTAATACTAACCAAGTTAATAGTAGGAGTTGTAAATTGTGATGCATCAGTACCTAAAGTAGTAATATTTCCTATATATCTAATTCCATCATCTAATAGTATTGTTATATTAACTAAAGATGAAGAATCTGAATTATTATAAAACTTGCAAGTAGCAGTGTTAACTTGAGTATAATCATTTAAAGTGAGTAGGCTACCTGCACCTTTTAATACTTTTCCAGGGGTAGTAATAGTACTATTAAACATTATTGTTTGAAAAGACATAGCTATACTATTAGTAATTACTACATCACCTATATCATAGCTCCCTCTAGGCATAGTATCTGCTTGACAAGATACACTTATTCCAGAAAATATATATCCAAATGGTATTACAGTTCCATTTTTAAATTTAGTATTACACTTAACAGTGATACTAAAAGTGAAATTTACCTCCATAGGTGCAAGGTCTTTCATATTAACCCAAGAATATGTGATGCTATTATCAGCATTTGTTATACTAGATGTTTGTGAAAAAGTAGATGTCGAAAGGACTAGACCATCAGGTATTGTAATAGTAAGGCCTAGATTATAAAATCTTTGCACAGTGCTGAGATTTTGTATAGTAATACTAAAAGTAGAAGTATTTCCTATTATTATAGGAATCTTTTGAGTATTACTTACAATAATATTTAACATGTTTGAGTCCATTAAATCACTCCTTTAAGTTTATTAATAAATTATATTCAAAATAAATATACATATTTCGATAAAAAAATATTTGTTTTAATTAAAAATTTAATTTTTAGGAACTAAAAAATTACTACTTTAATATAATATACAGTAATTCTTAAAAATGATAATGCAAAATTAAAAATATTCTTTGCAAGGAGGTAAACATGTCACTAACACCACGTTTTAAGGCAATAGATAAAGCTATTTTAGTGGGTACAGGAAACAGTTTAGTTGTATGTGGTAGTAGTACAGCTTTAACAGTAAGTACATCTGATTTAATTATGCCTAATGGAACAACAACAAGAGATTGGACTAAAGCAGGAAGTTCTGCAAATTTAAATATATTATCAAACAGTAAAGTATTATATGCAGAGCTTGTTTGGTATTCTACAGTGACTAGTAGTGTATCAGGGGCACAAAGTGTTAGCAGTATTCAAGATAGCGCAATAACTTTTACAACTCCACAAGGAATATATTCCATAATACCTAAGTATATGGATACTTATAATGGGCCAACAGGAAATGTTGATAGATACAGAGCTGCAGATGTAACAACATATGTTCAGGCAGCACTATCAGGAAGTTATACAGTATCAAATGTACCAATAAGTGTACCCTCTACAGGTCTAAGTAATACAAGAGCAGGATGGACATTAACAGTAATATATAGAAATGATTTATTTAAACCTCAAATGATTCTTTATAACTCTGGTATATCAGTAGCAACTACTAATACACCATTACAAATGACGATGTCTGGATATACAACTAGTACAGATCCATCAATGTTAAAAGGCAATATGTTTATTGCTTGTGCAAATGGTTCTCCACTTGATGGAAATGAATATGTAGAAGTGGGACCATCTTTTGCTCAATTAAGTAATGTTGGTAATTCAGTTTTTTCACCAAATACTAATCCTGGGACATCACCAAATAATCCAGAAAATAATTTCTTTAGTGGAGTAATAAATGTAGCAGACCCTACAAGCTCTAGTAATGGTTTACTAAATATTTCAGGAACTAATGCAACTAATAACAATGATGGGTTTGTACCTACACAACTTGTAGGAGCAAGAAATAAATGGGATATTGTAGATGTAGATATTTCAAATACATTAATTACAAATCAATCATTATTAGCTACTCAAATAACTGAAAGTGTATCTGGAGATGGAGTACAAATAGTAGCTTTTGGTACTCAAGTATTTGCTCAAGCACCTGATATTACAGCTTATTTGGAGCTATATGATATAGATGGTGATGGAGAATATAACACTGAGGTTGGAGAACAATTAGTATTTTCAGTTCAAATAAAAAATAATGGAAGTATTATTGCTAACAATGTTATATTATCTACAACTTTAGACTCATCAGTTAGCTTTGTTCAAAACTCAGTTATAGTAAACAATCAAACTATTCAAGGTGGAGATATTACAAAAGGTGTAAATATAGGAAGTATTCCAGCTTATGGGACTGCTAATGTTACTTTTACAGTTAAATCAAATTCATTGCCTGCAACACCAGGCAATTTGATATATGATACTGTAAATTATAGTTACCAATTTACATCAGGTCAAAATACTATTACAAACAATGCAAATACAAATACTGTTCAAATAATGGTTCAAGAAGCTCTTTTAAATATATCAAAATCAGCTTCAGCAAGTACTGCAAATGTTGGAGATACTGTAACATATACAATAAATATAACTAATACAGGTAACATAGCTGCAACAAATATATTACTCCAAGATAAAATTAATCGATATTCTTCCTTTGTTACTGGAAGTGTAACAATAGATGGTATAACAGATATAACAGATGACCCAACAGTAGGTATATCTTTACAAGATTTAGCGCCAGGAAGTAGCACACAAATATTATTTCAATCAAAAATAAATTCATTACCGCCATCAACAAATATAGATAATTATTCATGTGTAAGTTTTGGGTATATGTATAATCAATATGGTTATATAAGAAAAAAGACTATATTTAGTAATCATACTAGTATACAAGTGGGATATATAGATGTAATAGGTGAAAGATGTAATAATAATAATTATCCTAATATTGGCGATACAGTAACTTATACTTTAAGCTTAAGTAATGTAGGAAATCAACCAGCTTCTAAATTTCAAATATCTGAGCCAACAATACCTGGAACTACATTTGTAAGTGACAGTGTTCAAATAAATGGAGTAGCTCAATCAGGGTTAAATCCTTTTACTGGATTTGTATTACCAAATCCTATAAATTCTCAAGCAACTACAAATATTAGCTATCAAGTTACTGTAACACAACTTAATCCAGCAAATACAATACAAAATATAGCTCAAGTTCCATTTAAGTATCAAATAACACCTACATCTAGTGTGGTAACTACAGAGCAAGATTCTAATATAGTTGATACTATAGCTAATTATGTATGTATGAATATTGTTGAAAGTGTGGATAAAGCCTATGCAATAATAGGTGATACATTATATTACACTGTAAATATTACTAATAATGGTAATATTAATGCAACTAGTACTATGTTTTTATCAAATATTCAATCAGGCACAACTCTTATACCTGGAACGGTTACAATTAATGGTGTGTCATATTCATCATATAATCCAAATCAAGGATTTCTTCTTGGAACAATATGTGCAAGTGATACCATAGAAGTAACATACCAAGTTAAGGTTAATTCAGTTCCTACTCCAAACATTGTATATAATCAAAGTGCTTTAGTATATAGCTATCAACCAGACCCTAACAATAGTGAACTAAATGGATCTATATATAGTAATACTGTACAAACAACAGTAAATCAAGTGGCTTATACAATTACAAAAACTGTAAATAAACACTATGCTCAGCTAGGGGATTCATTGGTTTATACAACGACTATTCAAAACACAGGAACAGTATCTTTAACAAATGTTGTATTTGCAGACTATATAGGTGTTTACATGAACTTATATCCAGAGACTGTATATATTAATGGAGTAAATTATCCATCATATAATCCGACTCAATCATTCCCTGTAGGAGATATTCATCCTGGTGATACTGTAATAGTTGTATTTGCGACTACAATAGTTGTAAATCCACCTGTTGGATATATACCAAACTATTCAGAAGCGATAATAAACTATCAGGTAAATCCAACTTCGCCAGAAGTTACTAAGACTATATACTCTAATACAGTTGTAACCTATGATCCTGTAGGTTCACTAAGTTTAACAAAGAGTGTAGATAAAGCATATGCAACAGTAGGAGATACCTTAACTTACTCATTTACAGCTACAAATAATGGTACTGCTATTATATCTAATGCAACCTTTACAGATACTCTTCAACAAGAAGCAACTTTAGTAGCAGGTAGTGTAGTAGTGAATGGAGTATCAAAATCAAATTATGATCCAACACAAGGTTTCTCATTAGGGGTTATGAATGTTGGGCAAACAATAACTATTAGTTTCAAAGTGACTGTAAATAATACACCTTCACCAAATGTTATAAAAAATAGTGCAACAGCATCTTATAGTTATTATATAGATCCATCACAACAACCAGTAACTAACAATATAACAAGTAATACTGTTACTACAACAATCAATTCTTATTCAGCAACAATAACAAAAATAGTAGATAAATCTTATGCAATGCTAGGAAATACATTAACTTATACTGTTACAGCAAATAATACAGGAACAGTACCTTTAACAAATGTTAATTTAGTAGATATTATTGAAAATGGAGCTACATTTGTACCTGGTTCAGTTGCAGTAAATGGTGTAAGTACAGGATATTCAAATGTTAATCCTAACAATGGATTTACTATACCGAATATAAGCCCAGGTGGTAGCACTATTGTAACCTTCCAAGTTACAATAACTAGTATTCCAACACCACCACAAATAAACAATACTGCTAGTATGAACTTCCAATACCAATTAGGCCCTACAGGTCAATATATTAGTGGAAGTTTAACAAGTAATACAGTTACTACAAATATTGTAACTATGTCTGTTACTAATACAAAGACTGCAGATAAAAGTTATGCAACCTTAAATGATACAATAACTTATACTTCAGTAATAACTAATAATGGCAATGAAAGTATTGCAAATACAACGTTCTTAGATATAATACCAAGTAATACAACTTTTGTAATAGGCTCAGTTATGATAGGCTCAACAGCACAATCATCTTATGACCCAAGTAAAGGGTTTTCATTAGGAACTATTGCAGCTGGAGCATCTGTAACTATAAGTTTCCAAGTAAAAGTAGCTAGTGTACCAGGTAGTGGATATATTACCAATACTTCAAATCTAAGCTATCAATACACTGTTGGAACAGAGAGTATATCTTCTAATACGACAAGTAATGCTACTATAACTTATATTAACTATGGAAATATGGCTGTTACTAAATCAGCAGATAGAACTATTGTAAAATTAAATAACATAATAACTTATACTGTAGTAATAGCTAATGTTGGAAACACAGTATTAAAGAATATTAACTTTACAGATATCATTCAAGTAGAATCATCTTTTGTTTCAGGCTCTGTATATATAAATGGAACTAACATGTCAAGCTATAATCCAAATATAGGATTTAGTTTAAATGATATACAGGTAGGACAACAAACTACAGTAAGGTTTGAGGTAACTGCTAATTCAATACCAACAAATAATGAATTGTTAAATACAGCCACAATAGATTATTCTTACTATGTTAATCCTACTGGTAGTGCAATAAATACAAATGCAAGTTCTAATACAACTACTATTTATGTTTATGATACTATAATGTCAGCAGATAAATCTGTAGATAAATCAATAGCTAAAATAGGAGATACTTTAAACTTTAGTATAACTATTACTAATGATGGTGATGTCAATGCAACAAATGTACAGTTCTTGGATACCTTGGACTCTAATATTAAGTTAGTAGCAAACTCAGTTTATATAGGTACTACTCAACAAACTGGTGCTGACCCAAGTCAAGGGTTCTCTATACCAAACATTGTTCCAGGAACACCTGTAACAGTTAGTTTCCAAGCAACTGTACAGACTAGACCGACAGGCAATATTATCTACAACCATGCTACAATAACTTACGATTATACAAGTGGCGAAACCTATACTGGTGTTCAAATTAAAACTAATACTACACAAACTTATGTTGCAGTAGGTGAATTAACTCTTACAAAATCAGTTAATAAAGCTTATGCTACTGAACCAGATAGCTTAACTTATACAGTAATAGTTAAAAATACAGGCTCTGTAAATGCTACAAGTTTAAACTTTAAGGACTTAGCTCCAGCATCAACAGTATTTAATATAAATTCTGTGGTAGTAGATGGGACACCACAATTAAGCTATGACCCGACAGTAGGATTTAGCTTAACTGATTTAGCGCCTAATCAATACCATACAGTAACATTTAGTGTTAATATAACTTCTATACCTACAAGTGGAGAAGTAGATAATACAGCTTCTACAACTTTTAATTATCAGTTAACACCATCAGATAACCAACAAACAATGACTGCTACTTCTAATACGGTTAAAACATATATACAATTAGGAGTATTAACACTTACTAAATCAGTAGATAAGGCATATGCAACTATAGGAGATACATTAAACTATTCAATAACAATCAATAACACAGGTAATGCAAACTGTACTAATATACTATTTAAAGATATTATACAATCAAATGCTCAGCTTATAAGTGGCTCAGTAGTAGTAAATGGAATATCTCAACCTAATGCTGATACAAATGCAGGATTTAATATACCAGATATTGCTGGATACTCAAGTGCAACAGTAACTTTTTCAGTAAAAGTTAGTACATTGCCATCTACTGATAATATCTACAACACAGCTACAGCAAATTATGGATATTATATAAATCCATCTAATCCACTAGTTACAGTTCAAAGTACAAGTAATACTGTGTCTACAGCAATAAATGTAGGTTCATTATCAGTTACTAAGAATGTAAATAAAGCATATGCTACTATAGGAGATACAGTGGCTTATACAGTTACTATTGTAAATACAGGTAATGTAGTAGCTAACACTGTTAACTTTAGAGATGTGATACCAAGTGGATTGACTTTTATTACTAACTCAGTAAGTATAAATGGAATATCATACTCTGGTTATGACCCATATGCTAGTTTTACATTAGGAAATATTGCTCCTGGTGCTACAGTGGTAGTAAGCTTTAATACTACAGTGACATTATTACCAAATCCATCATTGATTAGCAATACAGCAAATGTTACTTTTTCATATTTAATAAATCCATCAGGATCATATATATACTCTCAAGTTAGCTCTAATACTGTACCCACTCAAATAAATGTAGGATTAATAACTCTAACAAAGAGCGTAGATAAGTCATATGCAACTATGGGTGATGTCTTAACATATACAGTAGTTGTAGCTAATACTGGAAATGTTGATGCTAAAAATGTAAATTTTCTTGATAACTTACAATCAGATGTAACTTTTAATAGTGGAACAGTAACTATAGGAGGAACGCCTTATACAAACTATGACCCAACTCAAGGATTTACTTTGGGTACGATACCAACACTACAATCAGTTACAGTACAATTTACAGTAACTGTAATAAATAATCCGACTCACGATTCTGTAATAAACTATGCTATAGGAACATTTAACTATTATGTAAATCCAAATGGATCTCTTTATAGTAGTTCTTATCAGTCTAATACTACAAGTACAATAATAGTTCAGCCTAGTTTAACTTTAACTAAGAGTGTAGATAAGTTATATGTAACTTTAAACAATACATTAAATTATAGTGTATTAGTTAAAAATACAGGAAATACACCTATATCTAATATATTATTTACAGATTTCTTATCAAATGGAGCAACGTTTGCAAATGGAACTGTAATAATAGATGGTATAAGTTATGCAAACTATAATCCAATAGGAGGATTTACTTTACCGAATAATTTAGTAGCTGGGAATACCTCTTTGGTTCAATTCCAAGTTACAGTAAATAGCACATTACCAACACCACCAATAGTTACCAACTACGCAACATCAAGTGGAAGTTATAATATAGGCTCAAGTCCATATCAAATATCAGCAACATCAAATACTGTAACTACTAATATTAACTTGGGGCAATTAACAAATACTAAGACAGTTGATAAGATGTATGCTAAGGTGGGAGATACAATAACGTATACCTCAACTATAGTAAATAGTGGTAATGTTATTTCAAATAATCTACAATTCTTAGATATATTACAATCATCATTAACTTTTGTTACACAAACTGTAACAATAAATGGAGTAACTTATCCATCACTAGACCCAACCGTTGGATTTTCTTTACCAAATCTGGCTCCAGGTCAAACCGTAATTGTAGGATTTAGTGCTAAGATAAACACTTTACCAACACCACCATATGTAACTAACACTTCACAAGTTCAATTTAGTTACTATATAGATCCTAATGGGGCACCATTGACTTACGCTCAATATAGTAATACATTAACAACCAATGTAGTATCAGGTAAGATAAATGTAGTGAAAATGGTAGATAAATCAATTGCAACAATTGGAGATATACTAACTTATACAGTAACATTGACAAATGTAGGTAATGTTATAGATAGTAATGTAATGTTCCAAGATACTCCTTCAACTGGCGTAACATTTAATGAAGGAAGTGTAGTTGTAAATGGAGTAACAAATTCATCAGCAGACCCAACAAAAGGATTTAGCCTTGGAAGTATTGGAATAGGTAATGTTGTTATAGTGGTATTTACAGTAATAGTAACTTCAGTTCCTTCTACTAACCAAGTAATAAATCAAGCTGTAATACCATTCCAGTATGTTATTGATCCAAAACAATCATCATACAGTGATACAGCTTATTCTAATGCTGTAGCTACTAATATTGCATATGGCAGTTTAAGTGTAAATAAGTCAGTAGATAAGAAATATGCAACAATAGGAGATATAATAACTTATACTGTTAAAATAGTTAATAATGGTAATATTAATGCTACTAATGTAGTATTTCTAGATCCAACGCCAGCTAACTCAATATTTGTTTTAGGATCAGTAACTATAAATGGAGTAGGAGATAAAACTCTTAACCCATCAGCTGGATTTAACTTAAATATTATGGTTCCTGGCCAAATAATAACGGTTATTTACCAAGTTCAAGTTGTAAATTTATGTTAGTGAAATAAAATAGATTATTTTAGCCCCTTAAAGATAAATCTTTGAGGGGCTGTTGAGTATATTAGATGGTTATGAGGTAGCAACTTACAAATATTTAATAAAACAAGAAAAATATGATAATTTAAAAGACAATATGATAAATTGTAGTAGATTTTGTACAGGTTATAAGATATATCTGTAGATATGTAAGCTATAATGAAATATAATATATAAGTATTATTCTAGATATTTATATTAAAATACTAAATTTGAGAGTCTATGTGAAGTGTATGAAAAAGAAAGTATTGTTCTTAGTAATTATTTTTATATTTATAATTTTATTAGGTAACTTCATTCATTCTAAAAATAATCAACTATCTAAAAGAGAAAAGATAGATGACTTTAAGTATGTATATAATATTATAAAAAATGATAACTGCATAAAAAAGGTATTGGAACTTGAACATATTAGTGATTAAATAACAAGCAAAAGTTATGTTCTTAGCTTGAGAAACTTGAAGATGACAATTAATCCTTTTAGAATTTATTTCAATTGATTATAGATTTAATTATTAAAAAGAATGGATACTCATTTATTAAGCTGAAGAAATTAGAAGAATAACAATTCCTATTAATTTACTTGTTGGTGGAAAAGACATAATGCTATATTCTTATAAAACAGCAGATAGATTAAGAATCATAATTCCAAATGCAAATAAACTTTATAACACACTTATTTTAATAACCTTTTTATATGTTACAAAAGTGTAATGTTAGTAGTCAAAATGTAATGCTTACATAAGGACTTAACTCTACAAAACCTTTAAAATAAAGATATACTAAGAAATGAACAAGTGGAGGTTATTATTATGAAAGAAATATTAAAAATAAAAAATATATCAAAAGACTATGGAATAAAAGGATTTAAAACAAATGTATTAAAAAGTATATCTCTCACAGTTAACGAAGGTGATTTTATAGCAATAATGGGGCCATCAGGTGCAGGTAAAACAACATTACTTAATCTAATGTCTACACTTGACAAACAAACCTCAGGAGAAATAATACTCGATGGAATTAACATATCTAAAGTAAAAAATAATGAACTATCAAAATTAAGAAGAGAGAAGATAGGATTTATATTTCAAGACTATAACTTATTAGATAATATGACACTCATGAATAATATAGCACTTCCTCTGGCATTAGGGAAAAAGAAAAGTAAAGAAATTGAAGGTAAGGTATTTTCGATAGCCAAAAAATTTGGATTAGAAAATCATTTAGATAAATATCCATACCAATTATCAGGAGGTCAAAAACAAAGAGGTGCAGCAGCGAGGTCACTAATTACAAATCCAGCAGTAGTATTTGCTGATGAGCCAACAGGTGCTTTAGATTCTAAATCAGCTTATGAACTTTTAAACTCATTAGAAAGAATAAATAAAGAGAATAATGCTACTATTATAATGATTACACATGACCCTCTAACAGCAAGTTATTCAAATGAAGTATATATGATAAATGATGGAACTATAAAGTGTAAATTGAACAAAGGAAGTAGTAGAAAAGAATTTTATGGAAAGATTATGGATATGTTGGCCTCTATGGGAGGTGAAATGTAAGTGAGTGTACTTGGAATTGCTTATAATAATTTTAAAAGTAATATAAGAACTTATCTGGCATTTTTTATATCTATGGTCTTTTCAGTAGTTGTACTGACTAATTTTGAATTACTAAGATATGGTGATGCCATAAATGTATTGCAAGGGGAAAATCAGAAATTCACATTATCAGTGTTAATATCTGTAATAATAATATTGTCAGTATTTTTATTTTTCTTTATATGGTATGCGACAAATATATTCTTTAAAAATAGGTCAAAAGAAATAGGGATACTATCTTTTATGGGATTGGATTTATATACTATAGGAAAAATATATTTTGTAGAAAACATGCTTATAGGAATAAGCTCTTGTATCACAGGAATACTTATAGGGATAATAACATCTAGATTTTTCCAGGTAGTAATAATAAAATTATCAGGATTTGATATAAATGTATCCAATGGGTTTAGTATCAAAGCTATAATGTATGCCAGTTTGATATTTATTTCTATATTTATGATAATGACTATAAAAGGTTTTGTAACAATATGTAGAAGTAGTGTAATAAACCTAATTAACACATCTAAGAAGCAAGACAAAATACCAAAAGTAGGAATAGGATTATACATATTAGCCATAATATCAATTTTAGTATTAGGATATGGTTATTATCTTTCTATGGATATACGCTCTGGAAACATAGCTAGTGTAATACCAGTTATAGTGATAATAATAATAGGTACTTATGGTTTATTTAAATCAGTTATGCCTGTTATATTTGATATTATAATGAAAAATAAAAAAGTATTATTTAATGGAAATAATATAATAGCAATAAACAATATAAATTATAGATTAAATAAAAACTATAAAACTTACTCTATAATAGCTATAATTATAACGACTACAATATCAACCCTTGGTGCATCAGTTGCCATAAAACATATACAACAAAATGCTCAAGAACAGAGGAATGTATATACTGTTAGTATAGTTTCAACAGATAAAAATGAAGTAGATAGAACACAAATAGAAGATATAATAAAAGATACTAATAGTATAAGATATTCAGTAAATCCAGAACTAATAGCTTTAGAAAATCCAGATAGCAAAGATGATTATGATAAATTAAATATAATAATGAAATACAGTGATTTTTACAATATTCTCAAAGTAAATGGAAATGAGAAGGAATTAAAAGAGTATGGCGAAAAATTAGTTGAAGGAAATAATGTAATGCAGTTAAAAAGTCCTCAAACGATATTAACATTAGCTAAAAAAGAAACTAGTGTGAACATTGATGGACAAGTATATAATATTACAAAAGGGGAAATGAAAGTACCAGTATTGGGAACAGGGATTAATGACAGTATTATAGTAGTAAATGATAACATCTACTCTAAGTTAAAAGACAAAGGAGAACAAATATATTTTTATGGAGCGAAAGTATCTGAGGAAGAAAATAGCCAAAAGATGTTCGATAATATTGAAAAAAATTTAAGTATGAAAAGTGGCTATATGAGAAATGGATATAAAGCTCAAAACGAAAGTCAATGGATGAAATTTGCATATGTAGTGCTTGTATTTTTATTTTTAGTATTTACGCTTGTGGCTGGAAGCATAATATACATGAAAATATATAGTGATGCTTATGAAGATAGAGATAAATATAAAACTTTATTGAAGATAGGAACTACAGAAAAAGAAATAAATAAAGCTGTCTTTAAAGAAGTAGCTATATTTTACACTTTACCAATGTTAAGTGCAACAATATCAAGTTACTTTGCATTAAGACTAGCAGGCAGTTTACTAATGGCTGATTTATTTAGTATATATATATTAAGCTTAGTAATATGCTTAATAATCTTCATAATATATGGAGCAGTATCTATTAATAAGTTTAAGAAGGTAATATACGAAAATTAATCAACAAATTTATTAAAACAAAGAGACTCTTACAATAAGAGTCTCTTATTAATTAGATTTAAGCCGTTTGACTAATAAATGTATACAAAATATAATATGATAGAGATAATTTATATTATAATAAAATATTAAAATAATGGAGATTGCATAAATGTATAAAATTTTATTAATAGAAGATGATATTGATTTATCAAAAGAAATTGCTTTGGCGTTAGAACGATGGGGATTTAAAGTAGAAGTAATTGATAATTTTGAACTGATTTTAGAAGAATTTATAGATAAAAAACCAGATGTAGTACTTTTGGATGTTAATTTACCACTGTATAATGGATTTTACTGGTGCGAGAAAATAAGGGGTGTTTCAAATGTTCCAATCATATTCCTTTCATCAAGAGATTCTGATATGGATTTAATAATGGGAATAAATAATGGAGGAGATGATTATATTACAAAACCATTTTCTATAGATATCTTAGTTACCAAAATAAATGGGATAATAAGAAGAGCTTATAATTATAGCGACTCTAATAGTATTCTATACTACAAAGATTTAATGTTTGATGTAGGAAAAGGAATTATAAAACACAAGTACAAGGAAAAAGATATAGAATTGACTAAAAACGAAATAAAAATTTTAAACTTATTATTAAAAAATAAAAATAAAGTTGTATCAAGAGAAAGTCTTATGATGACTTTATGGGATAATGATGAATTTGTTACAGATAATGCTCTTACTGTAAATATAAATAGATTGAGAAGTAAGGTTAAAGAGTTAGGTGTTGATGATTTTATAAAAACTAAAAAGGGAATAGGATATATAATATAATGATAGTAAAATATTTAAAAGACAGATTCAAGTATATTGTGCTTTTTTTTATTATCATTAGTATAATAAATATTTACTTATTTGCTATAAATATATTTGAGAATCAATATGCAGAGTTAATATACTTAGATTTTCTAGCTTTACTCATAATAATAGTATTTTTTATTGTAGATTATATAAACTTTAAAAATAGCTATAAAGATTTATGTAAGTGTCTAGAAAATAATGATGATATAGACAACTACTTGATTAATGGACAATCCTTTGAAGCAAATATCATGAGAGATATTATTGAAAATTTGAAATCAAAGAATAATGAAGATACAAAAAATTACAAACAATCTCTAAAAGAATTAGATGAATACATAGCTAAATGGGTTCATGAAATAAAGATTCCAATATCATCTTTGAGTATAATTACAGATAGATTAAATAATATAGAAGATAGTATAGATATTAAGAATCAAATTGCAAAAATAAACTTTTTAGTAAATTCTATTTTATATAGTAGTAGAAGTAATAGTATGTTTGAGGACATATTTATGAATAAAGTTAATTTAGAAAAATTAATAAAATCCTCTATAAAGAATAACTCGTTTTTACTCATAAAAAACAATATTGAAGTTAGTTTAAACAACTTAAATTATACTGTTTACACTGATTCTAAATGTATAGCCTATATTTTAGACCAAATTATTAATAATGCTATAAAATACTCAAAAGAAGTTGGTAAAATTGAATTTAATGCAAAGCCATTAGAAAATGGAGTAGTGTTATCTATAAAGGATTATGGTATAGGTATAAATGAAGAGGATATATGTAGAGTTTTTAATAGAGGATTTACAGGAACAAATGGAAGAAATAGATTGTATAAATCTACTGGAATGGGATTATACTTTGCAAAAAAGATGATAGATAACTTAGGTCATAAGATTGATATATACTCAGAAAATGGTGTTTATACAATTTTTAATATTCATTTTTATAATATATCTGATTATTTAAATCTAAATAATTAAATTAATAGATTGAATGTATCCACTTTAAATCTAAAAAATATAGTAGTATTTTTACTGTAGAATATAATTTGAAATAGTATTACGAATCAAAAAGCAGGGAGATTATCTACCTGTTTTTGATTCATAATACTATTTATAAAAATTATTATCTCTGAGAACTTGAGCACGTATACGGTTAATTAAAAACTGTTTTAATTTAGTTAAGCAAAAAAATAAAATAGCTCTATTTTCAAATTCTGTTCTATCAACAGGTAGAGGTTGATTTTGCATACTAAGCATTAACCTGCCCAATTCTTCAAGAAGAAGATTCCCTGTTTCGGCTTCAAATTCAGTATAACCTATCTTATGTATGAAAGCAGATAGAATATGAGCTTGTGGTGGAGTAGAGTCTAGTTGAGATACATAACTATACAAGTCTTCTAAGATATCCCGTTGGCTTTTTATAATATCCATATGTTCTAAGAAAAATTTAGTATCACTTAATAAAGTATTATTAATATTATCATAAGTTTCAGAAATACTACTATCAATAAGTGAATTTAAGGTATATAAATCTCTACTGAACCTATTTTCTTTTTTAGGATTTACAATAATATCGGCAATATCTATAAGCACAATACTCACTTCTTCTTGTAACTTTTTTTGGACTTCATAGATTTTATGTATATTTGTTGGAATATACATATTTATTATGACACCTATTCCAGTACCTATTGCAAATATTCCAGCTTCATTTAAAATCCATTTTATAGATGTTTCTCCTTGTAGGAAGTAATGGGATGCAATTACTACACACATGGCAATAACATCTTGAATTTTTAATAAAAAACAAAGCGGTATAATTATGAATATAAATATTGAAAATGAAGTCAAATTATATCCTAAAATATTAAAACATAAATAGGAAAAAATAGTACATAAAAGAAAACCATAAACCTTTCCAATAGAACCCTTAAGCGTTTCTTTTTTAGTGTCCTTTACTGTAAGTAGTACTATAACTCCAGCGACCATAGAGTATTCTAATTTTAACAGCCAAGCAATAGATATAGCAAGAGAGCATCCAAGAGATAATTTTATTACTTTAAGTGAATTAATATTATTCAAATATAAACCTCCTGTAAACAAATATAATAAAGATAATTTTAACATAAAACTAATAGGGTTTGAAATGTAATTAATTATACTTAATTATTTTATTGCCCTATTTAGCTAAATACAATCAATATATTTTTATTTTATGAAAGTTTTTTGTATATATTATTTGCCAGTGTAAAATCTCATACATTTGATTGAGTTAAAAATATTAACAAAAATGATGTAATAATTGTTGCTTTTGATGATTTGCTAATAATACCAATAAATAGCGCTATAAAGCTCATACTGACAAGTACAACTGACTTTAAAATATGATTATGTGATTATAAGTATAATATGTTTATAAGAATATTAGAAATGCAAGAAAACTGGTATACATCATGATGATATTTTTTTTATTTCATATCATAATAACAAATAAAAATAGTTGTAGCAAATGAAAATAGTCAAAAATGTATATACTATTATTAATAAAAAATAAAATTATATAATTAATAAGATTTTATAATTTGTTTTGTATGGTGATTTTTAACTTTTATGTTATACTATTTATAAAAGTAAGTATAAAGATAAAAATACATAATTAAATATGTATGAGAAGTTTTAAATAGCCTTATTAATGAACTTAATTATTGTTCATAATGACAAATTGGAGGAGATAAACATGAAAATTACTGAAGGATACATGCCTTTTGAAGGTTTTAAAACCTATTACCGTATAGTGGGAGAAGCTACAGAAGGAAAGAAACCATTAGTACTACTTCACGGAGGTCCAGGTTCTACACATAACTATTTTGAAGTATTGGACAAGATAGCTGAAAGTGGAAGACAAGTTATAATGTATGACCAAATTGGTTGTGGTAATTCATTTGTAGAAGGGCATCCTGAGTTATTTAATGCAGACACTTGGATAAAAGAACTTATCGAACTAAGAAAACATCTAGGACTTGATGAAATACATCTATTAGGTCAGTCTTGGGGAGGTATGCAGGCTATTTGGTATGCTATTGAATATAAACCAAAGGGTATCAAGTCGTACATTCTTTCATCTACTCTTTCTTCTGCAAAACTTTGGGAAAAAGAACAAAAAAGAAGAATATCATATATGAGTGAAGCTGAACAAAAAGCGTTACTTGATGCAGTAAATACTGGAGATTACTCTAGTAAAGAATATAATGATGCATTAGAAAAGTTTATGGAGATGTATTGTGCAGGGGAAGTAACTGAAGATTCTCCTGAATGTTTAAGAAGACCTAAAAAGTCTGGTTCTGAAGCATATATTGTAGGATGGGGATATAATGAATTTTCTCCTACAGGTACTCTTTCTGGATATGAGTTTACAGATAGATTACATGAAATAAAGGAACCTTGTTTAGTAACTAGTGGAGCGATAGATTTGTGTTCACCATATATTGCAAAGACTATGTATGATAGGATACCTAATAGTAAATGGGAACTATTTGAATATTCAAGACATATGCCATTTGTTGAAGAAAATGATAAATATATAGAAGTTCTAACTAAATGGTTAAATGAAAATGATTAAGCTTATATAAATTTATAAAAGAGATTAAACTGATTGTTTAATCTCTTTTTTTATTATTTTATTATAAATTAGAGTATTTTTTATATGTGATAAATTTTGAATAAGAATAATATGAACAATTGTAAAAAGTTTAAAAGTATTTAAAGAGAAAAAAAGTCTTAAAACCTCAATAAATCATACAAATCATTAAAAAACTACTATAATTAACATATAATAACAGAATTTAAAAACACTTAGTTTTATGAGATTTTAGAAATTTTTTTTAAAATTGGTATAATTATTCTGTTTAAACTTGCTTAAAAAGTATATTTATTATAATAAGAAACAATTATATAAATAGGAATAGATTATTATATTAATATATAAATAAAAATAACTATAGAAGGAAAGGCATATTATGGAAAAGTCAAAAGTTATTGAAATGATAAAAAATAATCCTAATATTATAGCAACTATAAATAATCCAACTGATGAGATGAAACTATTAGCTATCAAAGAAAATGGACTTGTACTAGAATATATAAATAATCCAACTAGAGAGATGCAAGAATTAGCAATTGATAACAATATTAGAGCAATTAAATTTATAAATGACCCAACAGAAGATATGATGATAAAAGCAGTAAATGATGGATGGAGTATATTAGACTATATAAAAAATCCAACTGATAAAGTGATTAAATTAGCTATAAATCAAGCAGGGTGGGCTATTAAATATTCTAAAAATCCAAGTGAAGAGTTACAATTATTAGCAGTAAGAAAAAATTATGATTCGATAAAGTTTATAAAACAACCTTATGAAAGTGTACAAGAAGAAGCAGTAAAAATAAGTTATGATGCATTAAGATATATAGATTTTCCTAGCTATAATACAGAACTTATAGCTATTAAGAATAATGAGGCAGCTATTAACTTTATAACTAATTTAGATAAGAATAAAATATTAGAATTCCTAAAAGTAAATATTTTAGTGATTAAGTATATTGTAAAGAAAATATCTAAAGAGGAATTAGAAGAAGTATTAAAAGAAGTACTATCAAAAGAAGATGTTGAAGAAAAGTATATTAGAGATTTTTTAAATTGTAATATTATAGATAGAAACAGTGACTATATAGCAATAGACAAGATGATGTTTATTTACAAATATGGAAGTAAAACAGCAAAAAAAATAGCTGTAGACGAAAAATTGAAAATTATGTAGGAGAGAGAAAAAATGAATTTTATAGATACATTAAAAAGCGTTGACTTAATATTATCCACTGGAGAAGTACCTCTAATAGTTGGTGAAAGTGGGATAGGAAAAACAGCTCTAGCAAAAAAACTTGCCAAAGAAAATAATTGGAGTTTGATTGTAATTGATGGAAATCTACTTAAAGAGGGTGAAATAGGAGGTCTTCCAACTATAGAATCTTATGTAGGAATTAATTCTAATGGATATAAGACAGAAAAGAAAACTACAGTATATGCTGTTCATAATAAATTAAGAGAAATTGATGAAGAAATATCTAAAGGAAAAACAGTTCTTTTATTTATAGATGAGATAAATCGTTGTGAGCATACTGTACAACAAGAACTTATGAATCTAATTTTAAATAGAGAAATTAATGGATACAAGTTACATGATGATGTAAAGATTTTAGCAGCAATGAATCCATCAAGTAAATATGGTTCAGATTTCGATTATCAAGTTGTAGATATGGATTCAGCTCAAGAAAATAGATTTGTTTGGTTAAATATGGAGAGTGACCATACACAATGGTTGAAATGGGCAATAGATGAAGGAATTGAAAAAAAGATTATAGAGTTTATTTCAACTTTCCCAGAATATCTGCATAAAACAAATGAAGATGATGTAAGAGCAACTCCGAGAAGTTATGAGAGAGTTTCTAAAATTTATAAAGTTTATAAGGACAAAAAGAAAGCAATTCCTAGAACAGTATTTCTAAATGTTATAAAGGGGAATGTAGGTAAGGTTATAGCAGAAGAGTTTATAAGTTTTATTGAATCAGATTCTAGTCCATTGATATCTTATGAAGATGTTTTTTTAGGTGATACTATTGATGAACATCTTGTAGAAAGAGTAAAAAATGAAAGTCATACAAGACTTTATTTATCAGCGATAAATATTCTAAAAAACTTAGAATTAAATATGAAAAATGATGAGTATGAATCAAAATATTATATTGATAGATTTATTGAGTTCTTAAAAATATATCCTATAGATTTAATGATAGGAATTATGAAAGATATTAGAAATAGCTATATTGAAGTGTATAAAAAAGCTATAGAAAATGAAGAGTTTGTAAAATCTTACTTTGAGTCATATCGTTTAATAAGGGGATAATATATGGAAAATTATTTTGATAAGCAGGCAAAAGAACTCTATATTAAAGCTAGTGAAATTATAAATACTCATTCTATGTTAAAGGCAAATCGTGCTAATGAGAAATTTGAGGTAGATATACCAAAAGATTTTAAAGATGAATTTTTTAGTCTTGTAGATAAAGTTAGCTTAAGCCTTATGGAAGAAAAAGATAATTTTTATGGCTATTTTTTGTTTCAGATGTCAAGAGAGATAAGATTTGATATAAGTAGTCCTACAGGTGTGAATTTTAAAGGAGCTAAATACGTCATATACTTTAATCCAATAATTTTTTTAACTCTCAGTATAGAACAGATGGAAAGTACAATAAAGCATGAAATTTATCATATAGTATCTATGCATTTGGTAAGAGCAAAAGAATTAAAAGGAAAGTATAGTACATTAGCCATTAATATGGCAATGGATATAGTAGTAAATAAATATTTGAATAATTTACCACCATATGCTACTACTTTAGAATGGGTAAATCTAAAATACTCTCTAAAGCTAGAGCCATATGAACCTTTTGAGTATTATGTAGAAAAGATTCAAACTGAATTAGATTTGTTAGAAGAGGATGAAGATGGTGAAGAAGATGATAGCGACAAGTATGGAACTATAGAAACTGATTATAGACCAGAAAAAACTCATGATATATGGGAAGAATCCGATGATATAGATGAAAGAACTCTTAGAGAATTTACAGAGAAATTTATTGATAGTTCTCAAAAAGGTAAAATTCCAACACACTTAGAAAACATGATAGCAGCCCTTAAAAATAGTAAAGGCGAATTACCATGGAATTTATATCTTAGTAGGTTAATGGGAACTGTTGAAAACAATAAAAAGAAGACTATAACAAGGAGAAATAGAAGACAGCCTAATCGATTAGATTTAAGAGGAGAACTTAGAAGTCATAAAGCAGAAATAGCCGTTGCTATTGATATAAGTGGAAGTATTAGTGATGAAGAATTTAAACAAGCAATTAAAGAAGTTCTTAATATAGTTAAAAATTATAATCATGAAATTACTATTATAGAGTGTGACAGTGAAATTAGACGTGTATATAAAGCAAAAACTATAAAAGATATAAAAGATAGAGTTAAAATAGGTGGAGGCACAAAATTTACTCCAGTTTTCGAATATGCTAATAATAAAAAGATTAACTTATTAGTTTACTTTACTGATGGTAAAGGTGAAAATAAGCTACAAGTAATACCTAGAGGTTATAAAGTTTTATGGGTTATTTCTGGAAATGGAGATAAACTTTCACTGAGAGAGCATTATGGAGCAGTTAAAAAACTTAGTAAAGTTGAAACAAAAGATGATATATTAGAGATAAACGATATTAGAAATGATGGATACTCAATGAATAGTCAAGCACCAATTTTATAAATATTATAATGGGTATGATTGTTATGATTTGTTCGATTGTTATGGTTTACTTACTATCCAAATTAATGAAAAATACATTGATTAATAGTCAATGTATTTTTTATTATTTAAACAATAAAAGTTTTACTTAGCTTAAACTCTCAAAATATGGTACAATTAGTATATAGTAGATAGTTTTGATGATGTAAATTCAGTTGTCAAAACTATTTTTTGTTAAGGATGGTGAGGTTTTGTGTTTAAGATTGATGATTATATAATGTACGGAATGACAGGTGTTTGTAAAGTTTTGGACATAACAAACGAAAAAATTACAAATGGTGTACAAAAAGAATATTATGTATTAAGTCCCCTTTATTCTAATAATACAATAATAAAAATACCTGTTGATAATAAGAAAGTTCCAATGAGAAAGATACTTTCTGAAGTTACTGTGGCTTCGCTAATAAATGATATACCTAATATGGATACATCATGGATAGATAATGAAAAAATGAGAAGTGAGCAATTTAAAGTGATGCTTAGAAGTGGTAAGTGTGAAGAGTTACTTAAATTAATAAGAAGTATATACTGTAATAAAGAACATATAAAATCTCTTGGTAAAAAATCACATCAAGCAGACGATAATATGATGAAAGAAGCAGAAAGATTATTAAACGAAGAGTTTGCAACTGTTTTGAATATTTCTCCTGATGAAGTTACTTCATATATATCAAGTCATATACCGCAATAAAGTATTTTTTATATTATCTCCTACTTAAAAAGTATAGCATAGTTAAAACTATAAAGAAAAAGAAAATAATATTTAAATATAATTTTACAATAAGTATTTATGAATATTTTATTGCTATTTTTAATTATTTCAGAATATTATTTATTCGCATTGTTTTACTAAAAATTGAATATATAATATTATAGGAATTATTAAAATGATGTTTATAATATACAATTCTTAAAAAATTAAATTATTATTGAAAATACTTTTTAATCAAGGGGATGATTGAATGGTAAGTTTAATAAGCATGTTGAAAATCTGAAGTAAAATTAATAATATTATAAGAGTATTATCATTTAAAATATATGACAATATAAAATATATTCTAGTGTTAATTGATAAGGTGACTACTATATTAAATAGAAGTCACCTTATTTAATTTTACCTAAATCGTAAAAATTTATATTTTATTAAAGTAAAATAGGCTCATTTAAGTTACACATAGTTTTAATTTCTATGTAAAAAATCTTATTTTTAGCTTCATATAAACAAACTTTAACTTAAATTTATCCAGATTATTATTTTTATATTATTGCTAGAATTAAGTATATTACGAAGATGTTTTTAAATATTAACATTAAATTATTTGGAATTATACTAATATAAACATAAGCTATATTTATTATAAATACTACAATTTAGCTATTTATTTAAGAAATAATTATTTTTTATAAATGAAAACATAGATTAGATAAATGCTTCTAGCTTAGAAGAGTACATTATAAATATAATCGACAAAATAAGACTAAATATATCTTTATAATTTGAATTGATATATTTGCTGTATATTTATAGTGTAACTTGAAAAATTATAGATATACAAAATTTAGAGTATTTCTAAAATAGTAATATATAATAATTACTATAGTTTGTTTTTAATCAAACTTTTTTATTTTAATTAAGTAAATATTAAGTTAACAGATAAAAAATGATGGATTTTAAAGAATTTAAATTTATTAAAAAAGTATTTACTACTTTTATTGTATTTATTTAACAATTTCATTGATTGTGTATTTAGAATAATTATGTTTAGGTGTAAATTTAGAATTTATAAGTTTAAGAAATAAAGTTATATCTTAAATATGAAGTATCTCTACTATTCTAAAAATTAATGAAATTTATTAAATTAATCAAAAAAATAACAATCATTTAAAAGTTAAAAATAGTTAATTAAAATTGATTAGAATATCCTTTTTTTTAATTTTATCATTGATAATATTTCTTAAATAATAAATATTCTTTGGTGGAGTATAGTCTAAATAATATAAGTTGCATATCAAAACCCTATCCAATAAATAATATGAATACATAGAACAACAAAATTTCATATCTAAAAAACTATTTTGAGGCTTAGTTTAACTTATATTTCCAGACAAAAAAATTATATAATATACTTGACAAGTATAATTTGATTTATTCTAATTATTTACTGTCGATTATTCGATTTTTTTCTTATTTTTTTGTTGCATATAAGTATGTGTTTATGGTACGATTTACATGGTGAAATAAATAAAGGGAGGTGAAAAATAAATATTCGTGAAAAAGTTTTCAAATTGAGGTATTTTATGGTTAATAAATTATAAATAGTATCACCTCAATTAATAATGTCAAAGCGAATATCTAGGTAATCACTTTAAAACAACAGTTTTTATATTTAGGTTCACAGAATTCATGTGTATGTTTAACAAGAAATAAATTTAATCTGTGAAGAGATAGTAGTTTATTTATTTAAGTTGACAAGTAATTGAATGAAGTATTTAGAAATTTTTCAAAAAAATAAAGACAGTATTTATTTGTATAAATACATGTTGCTTTATTCAAAACTCCTTTAAAAAGGCAATAGTAAGGTGATTACACCGTTTGCCACAAAAGGAGGAATTTAGTTTGTAAAATACTATCAAGTAAAAAAATAAGAATTGCATATAGTAAAGAGTTTCCCATTTAATTAGTAGTAGTTAAATTAGAAAAAATTACTAGAGTGACGAATTTAGAAGTTAGATATAAAATTATCCATTGTGTTATGGCAATATTGTATTTAAGCTAAATAATAATTAATGAACTAATAATTTATAGTTTGGTTTTTTGTGGTGTCAATTTATAAAGATAACAGGTTATAAATATACCTGAAAATAATGAATTTATATAATTTAAATTTATAGCTATATTATTTTGAACTTATTGACAATAAAGATGTTAATCTTTATTCCATGAAAACATCTAGATTCTACAAATAAAAACGCAATTATCTTAATAATTATTACGAATTGTTTTACAAAACAATATCACCATATCTTTCATTGAAAGAAAGAGTCTGGATAAAACGTAGAAAATATAAAAATACAATTAAGAAAGGATTTAAACTTATGAGCACAACAGTAAATAAAAAGGGTAAATTCCCTATAGGATTTTATATCTGTGCAACAACTTTCTCGTTTGAAAGAGCAGCATATTATTCTGCAAAGTTTTTAATTTATATATTCCTTACAACAGCAATTGTTAAAGGTGGTCTTGGAATAGATAAAGGGCAAGCAGCTATAATGCAAGCTAACCTTGTTGCATTCACATATCTTGCGCCAATAATTGGAGGATATATATCAGATAGATGGATAGGAGCTAGGTATACTATACCTATAGGTATGCTTATCATGGGGATAGGATACTATCTTGGTTCTATTGCAACTACAGCTTCTATGGTAAATGCAATGATAATTCTAGTTTCAATTGGTACTGCATTCTTTAAAGGAAATGTATCAGCAGTAAATGGACAACTTTTTGATAATCAAGAAGAACTTGATACAGCATTCTCAGTACAATATTCTTTTGTTAATATAGGTTCTTTCATCGGAACAACAGCAGTAGGTATACTTTATGCCAATACATTCATGAAAAATGGAGTATATGGTTTCTCTCAATGTTTCTTCATAGCAGCTGTTCTTTGTGTAATTGGTGCAATATGGTTCACATATGGATGGAGATTCCTTGGAAATGCAGGAAAAAGACCTTTTAAAGAAGGTGTGGTAGCTGAGAAAGTTGAAGAAAAAGATAATGCTCCTCTTACAAGTATGGATAAGAAGAGAATTTGGGCTATTATACTTATTTCATTCTTCTCTGTAATTTTCTGGTTATTCTGGTACCTAACTTATCTTGCAGTTTATGATTATGGTGCAGCGTTTGTAAACATGACTATTGGAGGATTTGACATTCCTTTAGCTTGGTTTGACTCATTAAATGCACTTGTATGTATTGTACTAGGACCAGTTCTTGGAGCATTATGGTTTAAACTTGCTAGTAGACCACAAGGTGATATAAGTTTATTTAAAAAGACAGGTCTTGGATTAATATTCTTAGGTCTTGCATTTTTAATGCTTGTTGGAGCAGAGCTTACAAGAGGTGTTGGAGCTCCTGAAACTGTTAAAGCTAGTATAATATGGATAATTATGTTTGGTATACTTCTAAGTTTTGGAGAAATGTTATTCTCACCACTTGGGAACTCTTTCGTAAGTAAGTATGCTCCTAAAAAACTTCTAGGTGTTCTTATGGGAGTTTGGACATTTGCTACTTTTATAGCTGGTCAAGGATATGGATATATATATGCATTTACTCTTAAATTTGATATGATTAAAGTATATACTATAATTCCAGTGATACTATTTGTTGCAGCTATATTATTATTCTTATTTGACAAGACATTAAGTAAACTTGTTGAGGAAGATAACTAATCAATAAATAACTATTATACTAATGAGATTAATTTAGTATGGTTATATTGTATTAGATTGATATAAAGCTAATTGTTAATAATCATAAAGTGTTACTTTTTAACACGATATATGGTGAAATAAGTTTGTTAAATAAAATATATAAATAAAAATACTAGTCAATTAAGACTAGTATTTTTATTTATTGTTAAATCAGATAAAGAATTAATACACAATTTCTCCACTTAAAATAGTATAGGCGCTTCCTCCAATTTTTACAGAAGTGATATCATTGTTTTCTTTACATATATTTACATATACCTTTCCAGGTCTATTTATGAAGTTTCCTTCTTCACCAATAAAGTCAGTTTTATCTAAAATATTGTGTTGTACTATATAAGATGATACACAAGCATTGCCAGTTCCACATACAGGGTCTTCTGTGACTCCAACATATGGAGCTATAGATCTTAAATGATAGTCACAATTTTTATCTATAGTTTCTATACAAAATGGAGTTATTCCAATTAGATTATTATCAGCACTAAATTCTTTTATTTTATTTAAGTCTGGAGAAATATTTTCTAAATCATCTAGAGACTTTAATCCAAAAACAAGCCACCAAATTCCTGTATTTACTTTCATAATTGGATATTCAAGAAGTCTATCTTCTTTTACACCTATCATTTGTGCAATCTCTTTTTTATAGCTATTTAGATTTTCGAATTTAGGAGGATTTTGTTCCATCATAAATATGTTTTCATTATCTATTTTCTTAAGTTCTACAGATAGTACACCAGCTTTTGTCTCTTGATAAAAGATATTCTTATTAGTATTAAGTTTTCTTTCTTCTAAAAGAGCATGGAATGTTCCTATTGTAGCATGACCACACAAGTCAACTTCTAAGCCAGGTGTGAAAAATTGAACCTTGAAATCTGCTACATCAGATTCTGAAACAAATGCAGTTTCTGATAAATTCATTTCCTTTGCTATATTCTGTTTGATTTCATCAGAAATATTGGACGCATCTGTGACTACACCAGCAGGATTTCCTCCAAAAGGTATTGTTGTAAATGCATCAACTTGTTTGATTTTAACTTTATTCATCTTTAAGACCCCCTTTTATTTTTTGTGAAATATAAATTTCATGTTTTATGTATTGATTTCCAATATATAAAATATTAGAATTTTTTGTCCAAATTGAAATAGCTTCATTACCTTCAGATAAATTTCCTGTTAATATTTCAGAATCATCTACAATTAAAAGAATACCTTTATAAAGTTTTTTGTTTTTAAGTGTAGTTTCATTACCTCCATGGATATGAATATTGCTTAGACCTTCTATCTTTTTATCTTCCAAAAGTAGTATTTCAACATTAACATTTTTTTTAGAAGCAGTTAAAAGCTCATCTTTTAGGTCAAGAATTTCTTCATGAGAACAAGAAATTATAATTTCTTGTTTGGCGTTATTTATCATTTCGATTGCTTTTTTTAATATATTTTTAGAACTTTTTATGTTTAAAACATATTCTATACTTTTTCCTTTATTTAATACCTGTAAGTTGTTTTCTAGTTTGTCCATAGAATTATTGAATTCTTCTTTTTTACTTTTTAGTAATTCATTAGGGTTTATAGGTACATATTTTATAGGGTCAGTTTCAATATTGATAATTATATTATTGTTAAGTAATTTTGTTATATTTTCGTAGACTTTTGATTGTGGTACACCTGATAATTTACTTATTTCATAACCAGTTAGAGGGTTTTCCTTTAGTAATGATATGTAGATTTGTGATTCATATTTGGTAAATCCTATGTTTTGTAGTTCGTTAACTATAGTATCCATATATAAACTCCTTTAACAAAAGTATAATAACTACCTTAGTAGGTACTAATATTATTTTATAATGTATATATATAATTGTCAATCATACAAAGCAAAAAATTAAGTTATAAATTAGAAAAGTTTTTTAGTATATTTTTGAAATGAAGCTCAAATTTAGTTAACATATATATAAAATTTACAGATTTCTATAATTACTACATAAGTAACTATTGAATTTTCATAAATAAGTTTAATTAATGTTTGATTATGATGATAATCTTAAGAGTGTTAAAAATAGATGGTTACAAAAAAGTGACTAATTGAACTAGTACATAAGTCGTAGTATATTAATATCAAGAAAACAATAAAATAATAAAGGAGATATATATTATGGTAAAAATAATAAATAACAATGAATTTATAAATGAAGTAAATAACAAAGATGGATTAGTAGTGGTGGATTTCTTTGCTACATGGTGTGGACCTTGTAAAATGTTATCACCAGTATACGAGGCTTTAGGAAACGAAATGTCTGAAAAAGCAAATTTCTTAAAAGTAGATATAGACCAAAGTATGGAATTAGCCCAAAAGTTTGAAGTTTCTACAGTACCAACTGTAATAATATTCAAAGATGGTAAACCTATAGATAGATTAATAGGGTTTATACCTAAAGATAATTTGAAAAATAAAATTGAATCATATATATAACTAATTTCGATTATTTATAAGATTTATTTATGTAGTTACAAATAAGTGCCTAATTGTCAGTGATATTGGCTATTGATATTATATTTATATAAAAGAAAAAAGAAAGGTTACTAGAAAATAGGTGAGATTATGAGATACGACATTGCAATAATAGGAAGTGGACCAGCAGGACAAGGTCAAACTGCTGTATCTAGTGCAATTTCACATTTAGATAAACAGAAAATAAAAAAATCTGTACTTGTTGATACTTATTAAGTAAAAGTAAATAGTAGTACTAGTGGTTATAACTATAAGTTTATATTTATAATATAGTTAATAAATTTTTACATATATTTGAAATTATTATAAGTATTTATTGTTGTTTTATACAATATTGAAAGAAGTATTTAAAGTTAATAAAATAGAAATTACAGGTATTATTTATTTAATACACTCCCAACACCAAAAGAAGTTATTTCAAAATAAAGATTTGACTACAGAAAAAAGTGGACTTTATCAGATGAGTCCACTTTTTTTGTAAAGTGTTGAATAGTCTATATGTAAATAAAAAAGGGTATCTCATTTATAATTTAAGAATATTGTAAGACATCCCCTTTTTAAGTGTGCAATAAAATTGTCTTTTTAGCTATTACTTATCTATTACTAAAAAGGAATAAAAAAATTTTATTTAAAAGCCAAATTTTTAATAGCATATAAATAATTCTCTTTCGTATTTTTAAATTTAATAAACTCAAGTTTTAGTTATGAGCTTGTTTAATATAGGTTATGTTCTTGTAAAGAATTTTGTTAATTAATTCTTATTAATCTATATTTTGGAATTATTAAATATGATGAACAAGTTAATAGTTATATTGGTAGAGATATTAAATAGAATATTAATTAAGCATAAATTTGACAAGTATGAATATTTGAATAATAATAAGGTTAGATTTTATATAAGAATTAAATAATTATAATATAATTAACATTCAATAAACATTAATTATATATAATGATTAAGTTGATATTTTATTTAGGAGATGATTATATGAGAGTATTAATAATAGAAGATAATAAAGAGCTTTCTTATAATATGAAGATAGGGCTGGAAAATGAAGGATTAGTAGTAGATATAGCAAATTGCGGATTAGATGGAGAAGAGAAAGCATTTATAAATGACTATGATGCTATATTATTAGATTTAAATTTACCAGATAGAGATGGAATAGAGATATTAGAATTTTTTAGAAGTAATAATCTAAATACTCCTATAATAATTGTAACAGCAAGAGATGGAGTAAATGAATTGGCAAAAGGTCTTGATTTGGGAGCTGATGATTATATAGTAAAGCCATTTCAAATTATAGAATTGAGAGCTAGGATACAAGCAGTTATAAGAAGATTTTATGGTAGGACAAATTCAAATATAGAGGCAGGTCCTCTTACAATAAGTCCATCATCTAGAAAAGTGTATGTGTATAACAAAGAAGTAAACTTAGGAACTAAAGAATTTGATATAGCAGAATATATTGCAAGTAGATATCCAGATATTGTATCAAGTATAGATATATCAGAACATGTTTATGATGAATACTTTGACCCATTATCATCTGTATTAAGGGTGCATATAGCTAGATTAAAAAAGAAATTAAGAGAAGTTGCAGGAAAAGAGATAATAATAACTACTAGAGGGATAGGATATTCTATATGCAAGGATTAAAAGATAAAAAAACTATAGTTTTAATTTTATATTCTGTTATAGTCTTTATAATTTTTACAGTAGGTTTGAAATATATTATAAATATATCTAATACAAGTAAAGAATTAATAGCTAATGATTCAAATTCATATTATGGAATGAATATAGATAATACTTATAACACTATGGAAGATAAGACTTTAGATAAAAGATTAAGTTTTGATTATAATATTGTACTTAATAGTAACTTTAATATAATTATAATGTTATTTTTTGCCTTTACAGTAACCTCTAACTTTATCCTTTTATCAATATTGAATAGACTAGAGTTTAAAGAAAGAATGGAGATATTAAATAATATAAATAATATAGAAGATGAAGACGAAGTGTTGAGTATAGACCCTATTATGTCTAAAGTATATAAAGATTTAAAAGATAAATTTGATTCTCATATTGAAGATTATAAAAGATTAAATTCATATTTATCTCATGAACAAAAAAATGCCATAGCAATACTTAGAACAAGCTTAGAATTAAGCGGAAATGAAGAACTATTGAATACTCTCAATAAAGTTGCAAATAATGTAGAAGATGTACTTGCAATAAGTGATACAAAAAATAATGAAGATATGTATGAAGTTGACATAGCTTTAATATGTGCACAAGTATGTGACCACTATTCTAAAGTATATGCTAATTTAAGTTTTGATTTTGATGAAGATGAAAATATGAGTATCTATGGGAAAGAAAAGTGGATTTATAGAGGTGTATCCAATCTTTTAGACAATGCAATAAAATATGGTGAAGGTAAAGATATATGTGTAAATGTGAAAAATCAAAAAGGTAGTGTTATTGTATCAGTAAGAGATAATGGCATTGGAATGAACAAACAGAGTATGAAAAAAATATTTTATGATAGATATAGAATAAATGAATTAAATAAAGATGGATATGGTATAGGTCTTAGTTTAGTAAAACATGTATGTAACTTATGTAATGGATTTATATGGGTAGAAAGTGAAGAAGGTAAAGGGTCAACTTTTTATTTAGTATTTAAAGAATATAAAGAATAAATTAAGATAGATATAATAACTCTAAGACACTATTGAATTGGTAAGAGGAGATGTGAAGTGTATATTTTAAATAATGCAATCAAAAACTTACTTAGAAATAAATTGCGTAATTCATTTAGTACAGTTGTTATATTATTGATGGTCTTAGCAATATTAATTTCCTCAATAATAAATTCAAACGTTAATGTGATAAAGGCGAATTATGAGAAAAAATTTGAATCAGAAGTTCAAATTAAGCTTGATGCTAAAAAGATTGTTCAAAGTGATTCAGGAGAATCTCTAATAAAATATAGTAACTTGAGTGTAAATGATTATTTAAATTTTGCAAAGTCAAAATATGTAAAAAAAGTATCTTTTATTGGAAATATCACAGCACACTTTGATAATAAAAAATATAATTCTAATGATGACAGACAAATCTTATATGATGATATGAGGGCTGAAAATTGCGGGATTATGGGATATACAGAAAAGAATGAAAGTCTTAAGCACTATAATCTGGAGAAGGTAAAAGGGCGACTATTTCAAAAAGATAATGAATGTATGGTAAGCGAAGAATTTATTGATATTAATAAGTTGAAAATTGGAGATACGATATCTCTATTAAGTGATTATAGTACTAATACAAAACTGAATTTAAAAATAGTAGGAACATATAAGAAAAAAGATAATAAGAATGTTAACGATATAGAAATAGCTCAAGATGAAAGTATATATGATAATATATTAACTACGTATAATACTTTAGTAGAATTTGAAAAGAAGATTGAATCAGAAAATCCAATAATTTATACAAATGCTAGGTTTTTATTGATAGACTCTAATAGTAGAAAAGATTTTGAGAAAGAGGTAAGAGATAAAGGTCTAAGTGACATTTATAAAGTTACTATAGATGAGTTTGCGTACAGTAAATTAATAACTCCAATGCAACATTTGTCTAATATAGCTTTTACAGTTACGCTTGGAATATTAATATTAGGTTCGATATTATTGATGATAAATTCTATAATATCAATAAAAAAAATAAAGTATTACATTAGTGTGTTAATATTAACTGGAATGCCTAAATTTAAGATAGTTCAGAGTTTCATATGTGAAAGTATTATGATAACTTTAGTATGCCTTATACTTGGAGGAGGAATTGTAAGTATATCAGCTTCAAAACTATCAAATTATGTTTTTGAATATCAAAATCAATATAATGTAATACATAATGTTGATTTACTGAATAATAGAGAATATAAAAATATAGATATAAATAGTGATGATATCAAACAAGAAATAAAAAGTTTAAGAGATAAATTGATTCCAAATCTGATATTTAAGATAATTATTGTAGCGATAATATTGATATTATTAACTAGCATAGTGGCCATATATAGTACAATTGTATATAAACCAATACAGATAATTTATGATAGAAATTAGGTGATGTAGATTGATAATACTAGAACTGATAGATGTTAATTACAAGTATGAGGGAAGTAATAAATATGTATTAAAAGATGTAAGTGCCAAATTTGAAACTGGAAAAATGTATGTTGTTATAGGAAAGCATCAGGCAGGAAAGAGTACTTTGTTATCTATAATATCAGGTCTTGATGATTACACTGATGGAAGTATTATTTATAAGGGTAAGGATTTAAGAAATATAAATAAGGATATGTATAGAAATAAAGATATAGGAGTCATATTTAAAGATTATAACTTATTAAATAATGAAACTATTTTGGAGAATATGTTTTTACCAATGAGAATTAGTGAAAATAAGAAAAAGAATAAGAGGGAAATAGCATGTAAAATTCTACAAAAGGTAGGAATTGATAGAGAAAAAGTACTGGATAGAGTAGAAAACTTATCTTATTATGATAAACAAAAAGTGTGTATTGCTAAGTCATTATCTAATAATCCTGACTTAATAGTATGTGATGATATTATAGAAAGCACGGATGATAAAAGTGAAGAAAGTCTAATAAATGTGTTTTACAATTTGGCACATAAAGATAATAAATGTGTGATAATAGCAACAAGTTCAGAGGAAGTTGCTTTATTTGCTGATGAGATATGGGGAATAAATAATGGAAAATTAATGTTTATAAAAAGTAAAGAAAAGAATATGGATTAAACTTTAAAGAAGTTGTTTCAGTTTATATTGAAATTATATGAAAAATATTTAAATTACACGAAAATGAGCTACAGTTGGGGGGAACTGTAGCTCATTCTATTTTGGGGGAGATAGGTTGAACTTATTGGTTATCCGTATCATATTTTTAGTATAGTCACTTATTTTAGATTATATACATTTTTTTATAAATTTTACATAAAATGTTAAATGTTATAATTGCTTAGATATTATTAGAAGTGATAAAGTTATAATTAGAGAAAATTAATGAAAAAATGTATTATAAATAATTGGAAAATATTATATAAGGTATTAAAATATTAATGTATTTACAGCAATTTAGGAAAAAATACGAAATCTATTCATAAATACAAAATAAAAATATAATTTAAAAAATATTTGATAAAAATTTCATATAAAGAATATTTTATATTAATCTCATTTTAGGTATATCTATTAAAAAAAAACTTATAATACAATATAATTTAAATTTCAATAAATACTTAATAAATGCGCATTTAGATACTTGAAAATACTGGAAAATATATGGTGTAATAAAAAATCTTGAATAACTTTAAAGAATTGAATATATATAATAAATATTTAAATATATTTAAATAAAAAAATACAAAAAACGACAATTATATAGTGCACAATTAAAATATTTTGCAATTGTAGTATTATAGGGGAAAATGCAAAATATATGCGAAAGTGAAATTTTAAATATTGACATTAAATTAAATATAATATACTATGTAAGTGTGATGAAACATTTTTTTCAGAGGGGATTTATAGTGAATATAAAAAAAGTATTTAATAACAATGTAGTAGTAAGCTCCCTAGAAGATGGCACAGAAATAATTGTAACTGGTGCTGGAGTTGGATTCAAGAAAAAAGTAGGAGATTTGATAGATGAAAGTTTGATTTCTAAGAAATATTTTGTTCAAGATAATCAAAAAGACAAATACAATCAAATACTTAATAAAACCTCAATTGAATATTTTAAAATTTCAGAAGAAATTATAGAAAAAGCTAATGAAGTTTTAAATACTCAAGTAAATGATTCAATAATATTGGCTTTAACTAGTCACATAGAATTCGCTGTCCAAAGAGAAAAACAGGGTATAAAATTACCAAACCTGATACTTAATGAAACAAAACAACTTTATAGAGAAGAATTTGAATTTGGATTATGGGCAATTGATGAAATTGAAAAAAAGATAGGTATAAAGTTGCCTGAAGATGAAGCAGGCTATATTGCTATTCATATAATCAATGGATTAGAAAATTCTCAAAAAGATGAAGGTATTAATATACTAGAGTTTTCAAAACAAGTTGTTCAGATAATAGAAGAAGTACATGGATTTAAATTAGATGTAAACTCACTGAATTACTCTAGGCTTATAACTCACTTAAAGTTTTTCGTTCAAAGAATTTTAAGAAAAGAAACTTACAAAGATAGTGATGTTGAAGATATGTATAAACTAGTAAATAAAAACTATAATAAACCTAAAATATGTACTGAAGAAATTGCAGCATTGGTATTAGACAGATTTGAATATAAAATTAGTAAAGAAGAAGAATTATATCTAATGATTCATATAAATAAAATAACAAACAGTGGTTGTTAGGATTGTAACTGATAAAGCAGGCAAAACCTAAGTCATTGAACTTAATTTTAGTTAAGTTTTTTGATTTAGGCTTTTTTATTGAATACAGACAGTGACTTTTAGGATTGTAACTGGTTAAGCAGGCAAAACCTAAATCATTGAACTTAATTATTAGATTAAGTTTTTTGATTTAGGTTTTTTTATTAAATAAACACAATGGCTTTTAGGATTGTAACTGATTGAGCAGGCAAAACCTAAATCATTGAACTTAGTTATTAGATTAAGTTTTTTGATTTAGGCTTTTTTATTAAATACAAACAGTGACTTTTAGGGTTGTAACTGGTTGAGCAGGCAAAACCTAAATCATTGAACTTAGTTATTGGATTAAGTTTTTTGATTTAGGTTTTTCTATAAATTAGATTATGTTTTTTATATAAAAATAGGAGGGTGAAAATATGAAAAAAAATAAGTTAGGTCTATGGAATTTCTTCCAAATGTTAGGAAAAACGTTTATGTTCCCAATAGCATTACTTAGTGTTTCTGGTATGATGCTAGGTCTTGGGGCTGGTTTTACAGATCCTAAGATGATTGCAATGGTTCCATTTCTAGGAAATGAATATGTTAATATGATTTTAAATTTCATGTTAACAATAGGATTATTTGCATTTAATAACTTGGGAGCATTATTTGCAATGGCAATTCCATTAGGATTATTAAAAAAAGAAAAAGAGTTTGGTGCATTTTCAGGTTTAGTAGGATTTATAGCAATGCATATAGGTACAAATTTTTATTTAACAAGAGCTGATTTATTAGTAGCAGCAGACCAAATGTCAACTAATGGTCAAGCCATGATTATGGGTATACAAACATATAACACAAGTGTTTTAGGTGGTATTATAGCAGGTTTAATTGTTTATGCAATGTATGATAAAGTTAGTAATTTGAAAATACCAGAATCACTAGGATTCTATAGTGGACCAAGATTAGTTCCAATTGTTAGTTTAATAGTTATGAGTATTGTGGGATTATTAATACCTATTGTTTGGCCACCATTTTTCAATGCGTTCCAAAGTTTAGGAAGATGGATTTCTTCAGCAGGGCCATTAGGATATTTTTCATATGCAGTAGCTGAAAGGGTTACAATACCATTTGGATTAAATCACCTTGTAACATCTGTATTCCGTTTTACACCAATAGGTGGAACTGCTGTTATTGATGGAGAAACATACTTTGGAACATTGAATATGTTTATGGCATATGTGGAGAATAATCAGATTATACCTCTTGATTTAGCTGGTAAAATGGAGCAAGGTAAATTAATGATTCAATATGGTTTAGCTGGAGCTGCATTAGCTATATATCGTACAGCAAAACCAGAAAATAGAAAAGCACTTAAAGGGCTTTTAATATCAGGAGTGTTGACAGTTATTATAGGTGGAATAAGTGAACCAATAGAGTTTTTATTCTTATTTATCTCACCAGCATTATTTGCTTTCCATACATTTATGAATGGTTTAGCAAACATGGTACTTCCATACTTAGGTGTATTGATGGGATTCACAGGAGATTTAATAGCATTTATAAGTTTTGGAGTCTTGAGAGGAACAGCTACAGGATGGCCAATAGCAGTATTAGTAGCAGCTTTATACTTTGCAATATATTACTTTGTATTTAAATGGGCAATTCTTAAATTTAATATAAAAACTCCAGGACGTGAAGATAAAGAAATAAAAGTTTCTGAAGGAAATGGTTCAGATTTTAAAAATCTATCTACATACAAAGGTCAGCAAATGATAGCAGCGCTAGGAGGGAAATCTAACATACTATCATTAGATAATTGTGTAACTAGATTACGTTTAAAATTACAAGATGTATCACTAATAAATGAAGATGCAATTAAAGAAGCTGGTGGTATAGCAGTTGTTAAATTAGATGAACACACAATTCAAGTAATTATAGGTACTCAAGTGTATTCTTTAAGAAAGCAAATGGATAAGGCGATGGAAGGTCATTTGGAGGAATGTAATGATTAACTTTGATAAAAAAGTAAACCGATTGGGTACATATTGTACCCAATGGGATTATGTAGAAGATAGATTTGGAAAAAAAGGATTACTTCCTTTTACAATATCAGATATGGATTTGGAATTTCCAAATGAGATAACAGAAGTATTGAAAGAAAGATTAAATCATAGAGTATTAGGATATAGCAGATGGAAGCATGATGATTTTAAAGATTCTATCAGAAATTGGTACTCTAAGAGATTTAATTGCAGTATTGATAGCAATTGGATATATTACAGTCCAAGTGTAATGTATTCAATTAGTAAACTCATTGAAATTTTTAGTGATGAAGGAGATGGAGTATTACTAAACACTCCTGCATACAATGCTTTTTATGAAGTAATAGGAAATAACAATCGCAATATTATAAAATCTCCTCTTACAAATAAGAATGGATTTTACTCTATTGATTTTGATGATTTTGAGAAAAAATGTAAAGATTCTAAGATATTTATTTTATGTAATCCTCATAACCCAACAGGTAGGGTGTGGAGTGAATTAGAGCTTATTAAGATTGTAAGGATTTGTAAGGAAAATAATGTAAAAATAATATCAGATGATATACATATGGATATTGTATATGATAGTAAAATGACACCTGTTTTAAATGTGGCAGACAATTATTTGGAGTCTATATTTATTTGTACATCAGCATCTAAGTCTTTTAATATACCAGCATTGACTGGGTCATATGTAATTATACCTAATGAAGAGATAAGAACTAAGTTTGAAAATATAACTAGATATCGTGATTTTGTAAATTCACCAGCTATACTAGCTATTTTGGGAACAATGACTTGTTATAATGACTGTGAATATTGGCTAGATGAGTTACTGAAATACATTAAAGAGAATCTTCAATATACAATTAACTATATAGAAGATAATTTAAGGCCATTAAAGTTGGTTATGCCAGAAGGTTGTTACTTTGCTTGGATTGATTTCTCGGAGCTTAAAATAAGTAGTGAAAAATTCCAAAATCTATTAATAGATATTGGTGAAGTTGCTATTATGGGAGGCAAGGTATATGGAGAAGAAAGTGAGTTTTATTTGAGGTTAAATGTGGCATGTTCAAGAGAAAAACTTGAAGATGGTTTAAATAGAATTAAAAAAACTATAGATTATATTGCAAAAAATATTTAATATAGAAGGGGAGATGATTATGAACTATTTAAAAACAATGGTTGATGTTATGACTACTGAAATGAATGCTATAAAGTGTTTAATAGATGAAGCAGGTATTGAATATGAAAATATAGTTAATGAAATTGCAAATTGTAAAGGTAAAGTGATTTTTATGGGTGTAGGTAAATCTGCACATATAGGTAAAAAATTGGCAGCTACATTTGCAAGTACTGGTACACCAAGTTTTTTTGTACATGCAACAGAGGCAGTACATGGAGATTTAGGAATGATTGAAAGTCGAGATATTACAATTTTAATCTCAAATAGTGGTAATTCTATGGAAGTTGTAAATTGTATAAAATATGTTAAGGCAATAGGTTCTAAAACAATTGCTTTTACCTCAAATAGAAATTCAGTATTGGCAAAGGAGTGCGATTATGCTTTAATATATCCTGCAAAGGGTGAAGCTGACCACTTAAATTTAGCACCAACAACATCATCTACGATTACTTTGGTTTTAGGAGATTCTATTGCATGTGCATTATCTAAAAACAGTAATTTTGACTCAGCTGATTTTTATAAATATCATCCAGGAGGAAGTTTAGGTGAAAAACTAAAGGCAGCTAATAATGGTTAAAAGTAAAAAGGAGAGTATATTTTATGTTTAAAATGTTTAAGAAAAAATCAATAAAATCACCAATATCAGGAAAGGTAATAGAGTTATCTAAAATACCAGATGCTGTATTTTCTCAAAAACTTATGGGCGAAGGTGTAGCTATAGATTCTACAGGTGATATTGTTTATGCTCCATATAATGGTAAGGTGGCAGTTTTAGCAGAAACTAAACATGCACTTGTTATAGAATTAGAAAATGGAATGGAACTTCTTATTCATGTTGGTTTAGATACTGTAAACTTAAAAGGTGAAGGATTTGAAGCATTAGTAAGTGTAGGAGACCAAGTAAAAGAGGGGACACCAATGTTAAAAATTGACCGTTCATTAATTGAATCAAATGGTATCTCACTTATTACTCCAGTTACAATAACTAATCATTCGGAGTACAATATGAATACATATAATGTAGGTAATAATGTAGAGGGTGGAAAAGATACTGTAATTGAGTTTAAATAAAAAGTATAAAATAAAAGATTACTGTCTATAAACTTATGTTGTACAATGTAAATTTAATATAAATATGTTAGATAAAAAGGGACTTACTTGATTTTAAATTGAGTAGTTCCTTTTATTTTATGTAATTAGTTTTACACTTTTTTATGTAATTAGTTTTATACTCTTCTCTTTGTATATAAGAATAGCTAATTATAAATAATAATTGTTCAAATAGAGATTTAAATATATTGTTTTGAGATATATTATAATTTAAACGGTGTATAATATATGAACTTCATAAACTTAAAATAGAAATGTTGACAATGATAATAAACTTTAGTAATATATGTTTATTGAAATAATAAACCATATACTGGAGGTGAATAATATGAAGATTGAAAATCTTTCTATTAAAGATATCAAAAAAGGTTATATATTCAATGCAGATTTAAATTGTTATAGTTGCATTATTTGTGGAAAAACGTATGAAGTAGGAGAAATATACAGAGTTGGTGACAGATTTTTTGAAGCATCAAGAGCTATTGAATTGCATACAGAATTAAAACATGGTAACTATTTGGAACAATTGGTCAATAATGATTCAAAGTACAATACATTAACAGATAATCAAAAACAATTATTTAAATTATTTATTAGTGATTTATCAGATAAAGAAATTGCAAAAGAGCTTGGTGTATCTACTTCTACAATACGTCATCAAAAATTTATGTTTAGAGAAAAAGCAAAACAAGCTAAGCTATACTTGGCTTTATATGAATCTGTATTTGAAGATAAATCTAATAGAGATAGTATTATAATACCAATCCACGAACATGCCAAAATGGTAGATGAGAGATACGTAGTAACTGAAGAAGAAAGAAAACACATTTTAGAAACATCATTTGAAAGTATGAATCCTCTAAAATTAAAAGCTTTTTCATCAAAAGAAAAGAAAAAAGTTGTTATTTTGTCTAAAATTTTAGAACAATTTGAGCAAGGAAAGCAATATTCAGAAAAAGAAGTTAATCAAATTTTAGAGTCTATATATTATGATTTTGCAACGATTAGAAGATATTTAATTGAATATGGTTTTATGAGTAGAAATAAAGAATGTACAAAGTATTGGTTAACATAATAAAAAGCCAAAACCTATCAGTATATAAAGCTATTTCTTGCTTGATTAGCTGTGAAAGGAGTTAAAAATGAATGATGAGTTGAAATCTATTTTGTACAATGAAGGTGTAGACATTATTCGTTTTGTTGATATATCTGAATTTCCAATAAATCAAACACTAGGCTTTTCTAAGGCGATTTTATTTTGTATAGGATTATCAAAGAAGTTTATTAAAGATATATATAATAATTTACCTACAGACAGAGATGAGTTTTTGGAAAAAGAGGAAAAGGTGGAAAAACTAGCTGATTGGATTTCTGAATATCTTCAAAAAAAAGGTTATAGTGCTTATGCTCAATCAGAAAAAAATAATATAGAACACAGATACATTGAAAGAGGATATATTGACCCTAAGATGCAATCAGGTATTAGCCCTTTACCACATAAGACAATAGCGAATATTAGTGGTATTGGATTCATGGGGAAAAATAATTTATTTATCACTGAGGAATTTGGATGTGCTTTTAGCATGTGTACAGTACTTACGGATGCACCAATTTCTGTTGAAAAGCATCCTTTGATTGCTTCAAAATGTGGTGATTGCAGTGTTTGTGTAGAAAAATGCCCTGCAAAAGCTATACATGGAAATGCTTGGACTTTTCAAGGGGGAAGAGAGTCTATAATCGATATTTCTAAATGTTTTTGTGTTTTAAAATGTATGGTAAATTGCCAATGGTCATTGAAATATGCAAATCAAAAACTATAATCTAGATATGAGATAGATATTTTTATTGTATTTTAGCTTTCTTAAAAAAATAAGCTTATAGGGTGCTTGATAATTGCACCCTTTTTAATATTATTAAATATAATAATTTAGACTGATGTTAATGATAGTCTGAATTAGGATTAATATTATCATGTTTTTTATCAAAGTCAAGAATAAAGTAAAAATAAAATAATATGTCCTTCTTTATTTTTCTAAAAATGTATTGTATTATTGATTCAGTGGTAAATACGATGAAATTAAGTTGGATAACAATAATTATTCAGTATTTACATTACATTATAAGTTGGTTATGTGTATAAAACATAGAAGAAAAGTAACATATGATTTTGTGTGAAATGAACTAAAAAATATATTTATTCATATTACACCGAATTATGGAGTGGAGGAGAAAGATTATGAAAAAAGATACATCTCATGTAATTAAGCGGGCCGAGCGATTTCAGGTCATTTTGATTGGAGAAGGGCTTCTTGTAGGCGCTATAGCTGGTTTGATTGTACTTTTATATAGGATACTTTTGGGGCAGGCTGGTATCTGGCTTAACCAAATATTAAATTTTGCAAAAGGTTCAACTGTGAAAACAGCAGTTTGGTTTGCAGTGCTTGCACTGCTTGCGTGGATTGTATCAAGGCTAGTAAATTGGGAGCCAATGATTTCAGGTAGTGGTATTCCTCAGCTAGAAGGAGAGATGACAGGGAAAATCAAGCAAGTATGGTGGCGTGTGTTGCCAGCCAAATTTGTTGGAGGATTCTTATCGCTTCTGGGTGGTCTTGCCTTGGGAAGAGAAGGACCTTCTATACAGCTTGGTGCTATGGCAGGAAAGGGTATTTCCAGAGCTCTTGATAGAGGAAAGACAGAGGAAAAGTTCTTGCTTACTTGTGGGGCAAGTGCAGGATTATCAGCAGCCTTTCATGCACCACTGGCAGGCGTCATGTTTTCACTGGAAGAAATACATAAAAACTTTTCAGTGTCTGTTTTGATTTCTGTGATGACAGCATCTCTAACAGCGGACTATATATCAGCTAATTTTCTAGGAATGGAATCAGTGTTCCAGTTTGATATTGGAAATGTGTTACCACAGAGTTATTATTGGTTGATACTGATTTTAGGTGTTGTGCTTGGCGTTATGGGGGCATTTTATAATTGGTTTACCTTATTTGTTCAGTCTTTATATAAAAAGATTCCCAAAATAGGTACATTTGGAAAAATATTGATTCCATTTTTTATGGCTGGTATTTTGGGTCTTTTGATGCCTGAGGTGCTTGGAAGTGGGCATAATCTGGTGGAAGCACTAACAAGCCATGAATATTTGTTGGGAATGGTAGTTTTGATTTTTGTCATCCGTTTTGTATTTTCGGCTGTTAGTTTTGGGTCTGGTGCGCCAGGAGGAATCTTCTTCCCGCTACTTGTTTTAGGAGCCTTTATTGGGGGAATGTTCGGAATGGTAGGTGTACAGTTTTTTGGAATGAACTTAGACTATGTCAATAATTTTATACTTCTGGCTATGGCAGGGTATTTTACTGCCATTGTACGTGCGCCTTTGACTGGAATTATATTGATTTTTGAAATGACAGGTTCTGTCAGCCAGATGCTTTCCCTATCCGTTATTTCAATTGTGGCGTATATTGTGGCTACACTTCTGAAATCTAAGCCGATTTATGAAAGTCTTCTGGAGAGATTACTTGAGAAAAATGGAGAACCTGTTCATAGAGAGAGGGGAGAGAAAATACTAGATCAGTTTTCCATTATGTTTGGTTCTCCTGTTGCTAACAAAGCAATTCAGGATATTCAATGGCCAGAAAATTGTCTTTTGGTAGCCATTCAAAGAGGAGGAGAAGAAATTATTCCAAAAGGAAAAACAATTCTTAAGGCAAGTGATATAATTGTTACCATGACAGATGAGAGAGACAGTAGTGTTGTGTATGATAAAATGGAAAAACTTTGCAAAGAAAATACATCATATATTGTCTAGGGATAATAAGCTATAAAAAAGATGTTTTCTGTGTGAATGAAAACTAGTAAATAATGTGTGTGTAGAAAGTGGTCTGGACAATTCTAAGAGTGATATCAGCTATACTTTTAGATGGAGGTTAAATTATGATAGTAAGTGTAAGTAGAAGAACTGATATACCTGCTTTTTATAGTAAGTGGTTTTTTAACAGACTTAAAGAGGGTTTTGTGTATGTTGTTAATCCGATGAATCCAAAACAAGTCAGTAAGATAGAGTTAAATCCACATACTGTTGATTGCTTTATATTTTGGACAAAAGATGCAACTCCAATGATATGTGATTTGAACAAATTAAAAGACTACAAATATTATTTTCACTATACTATAACTCCATATGGTAAAGATGTAGAAACACGAATTTTAGATAAAAAGAAGATAATAGAGTCATTTAAAGAATTGTCTAGAAGCATAGGAAAAGAAAGAGTAATTTTGAGATATGACCCAATTTTTCTAAATGAAAAGTATAACTTAGATTATCATATAAAAGCATTTGAGAGATTATGTAGTCAACTTAATGGATTTACAGAAAAATGTATAATAAGTTTTATAGATTTATACAAAAAAACAAAAGTTAATACAAAGTCATTACATATAAAACCTATACAAATTAAAGAAATAGAAATATTGTCGAAGGAACTTTTTAGAATATCTAATAAGTATAATATAACACTTGAAATATGTTGTGATGAATATAATTTAAGTAAGTTTGGCATTGGAAAAAGTAAATGTATTGATGATAAGTTAATATCAAAGATTATAGGTAGTGAAGTGAAAGTCAAAAAGGATGATACACAAAGGGATATTTGTGGATGTGTTAAGAGTATTGATATAGGGCAGTACAATACTTGTAGACATTATTGTTTATATTGTTATGCTAATTTTAATTATACATGAGTAGAAGAAAATTGTAGACTATATAATGAAGAAAATAGAGTACTTGTAGGTGCTATAAGAGAAGATGCAAAAATAACTGTTAGAAATATGAAGACTATTAAAATAGATAAAAACAATAATAATCAGATTAGTATATTTGATTAAAAGTAAATATAAAATGGTTACTACTTTAATATGTTGAAAAAATATATAAAAAAGTAAATGTAAAATAAACACTATTTTAATGTGTTAAAAAAATATAAAATTGTAATAATAGAACAAGTATAAATAGATGTTTTCTATAAGATAATAATTACTATAAAATGTATGGGGTTATGACAATGCTCTAGAGAGAAGCAATTCAGTAATTGTACTGTTTAGCTTCTCTCTTTTAATATTTATTACTATTTATGGTTTTATTAAGATTCATTCATAAGTGATAAATTAGTGGCAATATAGACTCTTAATTATAGCTAAATCAGTGATAAACACAGTATTTTAGAGGATAATTAATTTTTCATTTTAATTTATATAAATAAATATCTATTTTATTGTGCTTAACATAAAAACACCAAACATGATTAATATTATTCCAAGAAAAATAGCAAGCCACTCTCTTTTATTTTTCTTTTCTTTAAAGAAGATAATTCCTCCTAAAGTAGCTACTATAACACAACTCTGAGAAATAGAAAAACTTATCGTAACTCCCAAAGTATTGGTTGTAATAAACATACCTAAATTTGCTATTGACCACAATACTCCAGTAATTAGATTAAATAAAACATTTTCCTTATGTAAAGTCTCTCTAGAAAAATACTTAACAATAATTGATGCAGTTATTAACATCCCAACAGATTGAGGCAATATAATTCTATATCCTTCAATTGAAAATATTTGATTAGCTACAACATATAGTGCTAAAAACAAGGATGATAATAATGTAACTCCAATACATTTCAACATATTGCTATTAGTAGATTTTTTTGTTTGATAATTTGTGAGAAGTATACCTATTATTATACATAAGATTGATAAGGTGCCAATCAAAAACATTTTAGAACTAGTCCATTCATTAAATAAGATTACAGCTAGTAAAGTTGTAAAAGTTAATTGTGAACCATTTGAAATTGGCATTACTTTAGATACACTAGCAATTTGAATTGCTTTAAACTGCATTAACTGACCTAAACTCCAAAATATCCCAGAAATCATACTCACGCAAAATGAAAAAAATGTAATCTCAGGATGCATAACTAAAGTTATTATAGTGGAAAATATAAACGCACTTATAGAGGTACCTAAAAGTTGTTCGTAGGGAGAACTTTTTTTGAGGTTTGCAGCTATGGGCATTAATCCCCACCCTATTACAGGAAGTAATGCAATAATTATTGTCAGCATTAAATTATTTCCTTTCATATTAAATTTAGACAGTTTTTAATTTATCATCTAAAATTAAAGTATTCAATACATAAAAATTACCGTATTTAATCAGGAAATATTAGTAGTTTTGTAGAAAAACATTTTCCATTAAAATAAAAACAAAGGGAAGGAGTAAGTTTGAAAATGTTAACTGATATGATTCAAAATCGTGAAATTAGAATAATAAAGTTTTTATTAAAAGAAGGTCATACAACTGTTAAAGCAATAGCAGATGATTTAGATGTTTCAGAAAAAACAGTTTCAAAATCTCTCAAAGAAGTAGAAATAGTACTTAAAAAGATAGGTCTTTCTTTAGTGAGAAAACCTAAAATAGGTGTTTATATTGAAGGAGATTTAAGAAAAATACTTCCTTACCTAGATAATAAAGGAAGTCAAATTCCTACAACAAGAGAGGAGAGAGTTATATATATATACTCAATTTTGTTAAAAAGTAATGATTATATTACTATACAACAACTTTCTGAAGAATTATATATAAGTCGAGGAACAATTGAAAGAGATTTAGCTGAGGTTGAAAAATTACTAAAAAGTGAAGGAGTTTCTATATATAAGAAACCTAGTAAAGGAATTAAATTGAATATAAGTGAAAGAGATAAAAGACAGCTTACTGCTAAGTTTATACATAAATTTTGGAGTAGAAATTGGTATATTAAGCAAGAACAAGAAAGTTTTTATCAAGCTTTTGAAAAGATACAAGCAGATGTGAATGGTATCTTTTTTGAGGATGATTTATCTATCATTATTGAGATTCTTAGAACTTTTAGTGAGGAAAGAAAATTTGAGTTTTCTGATTATGAATTTCAATCACTGGTTATTCATTTAGCTATAGCAGTAGAAAGAATTAGAAAAGGTGAATATATAGAAGAAAATTTATATACTAATAAGATAGAAAATAATCAAATGCCAAATACAAATTATCTAGCAAAGCAACTAGAAGAAAAATTTTCAATATTATTGCCAAATTCTGAAATTGGATATATAAATCTGCACTTAGTAGCTGCTGACCAGCATAGAAACACTACTGAACTAAAAAGTAATTCAAGTAAACCTTATGAAGCGAATACAAACAATATCTCAAATCTTCGAGAAATTATCAAAAATACATTGTATAAGACAGCCTATGATAAAGATTTAATTGATGGATTAACTACACATATACATTCGTCGATAAATAGATTGACATATGGTCTTAGTATCAAAAACCCATATGTAAATACAATTAAGCAAAACTTTTCTCTATCATTTGAACAAGCTTTAAACTTGAAAAAAGTAATTGAATTTATATATGATATTCGAATAAATGATGACGAATGTGCTTATGTAGCACTACATTTTGAAGCTTTTAGAGAAAGAATGAAAGAACTACCACAAAGCATTAGGGTAATTCTAGTATGTAGTACAGGGTTGGGTTCTTCTAGGTTATTATCTGCAAGGTTAAAAAAATACTTCCCTATGGTAAAGATTGAAAAGATACTTTCTGTCCAAGAATTAGTATCTAGTAAAATTGATGCAGATTTAGTAATCAGTACTATTTATTTAGAATTAGAAACTATTCCAACTATAGTAGTTAGCCCTATTTTAAATGAAAATGATATAAGAACTTTAGAGAAAAACATACAAAATGTTCCAAGAACTACTTCTGGAAAATCTAAATCTTTTAAAAAGTTAATATTTGAGGAAAATATTTTGTTAAATATTGAGGCATCAGATTATGAAGATGTAATTAGATGTATAACAGATAACTTAATAAAAAGAGGTTATGCGAAAGAAGGTATAGCTGAAAGTGCGATTGAAAGAGAAAATTTATCTTACACATCTTTTCAATATATAGCTACACCTCATGCTAATCCTAGTTATATTAAAAAATCTAATATATCTGTTGCAACTTTAAAAAATCCTATTATATGGGGAAATGAAAATGTAGAAGTTGTTTTCTTTATTTCATTAGAAAATGACAAAAATTTGGAGCTTGATGAAATATATGAAGTTTTTTATGACTTCATTGACAATAAAAAAAATATAAATAACATATTAAGTGCAACTTCACCAAAAGAAGTGTACGATTTGCTAATGGAGGAGAATATATAGTGAAAATATCAGATGTATTGAAGGAAGAGCAGATTGTTTTTAATCTTGATGCAACTACCAAGGAAGAAACAATAAAAAAATTAAGTAGTATATTTGTTGAAAATGGGATTGTGGATAATGAAGAAGAATATGTTAAGTCTGTTTTAGAAAGAGAAGAACATGCAACTACAGGTATTGGGAATGGTATTGCTATTCCTCATGGGAAAAGTGATGCTGTTAAGAAATCTTCTATAATATTTGCAAAATCCAAAAATAAAATTGAATGGGAAGCCTTAGATGAAAAACCAGTAGATAGCATTTTCTTGTTGGCTATAAGTAACATTGATAAAGACAGTAACCACCTTGTCTTATTGTCTAAATTGGCAACTAAGTTAATGGATGATGACAATGTGGATGCATTAAAATTAGCTGATTCAGCACAAGAAGTAATTAAAATATTTAATGAGGGAGAAATGTAGAGATGAAAAGAAAAATTATAGCAGTAACAGCATGTGCAACAGGGGTTGCACATACATATATGGCAGCACAAGCATTAAAGAAGGCTTCAAAAAAAATGGGTCATCTTATAAAAGTTGAAACACAAGGAGCAACTGGAATTGACAATGAATTAACTGAAAAAGATGCGCAAATTGCAGAAGTAGTAATATTTGCTGTAGATACTAAAGTTAGAAATGCTGAACGTTTTGAAGGCAAAGAAATATTAGAAGTACCAGTTAATGCACCTATAAAAGATGCAGAAAAGGTAATCAATGATGCACTAAAGTTAATTGACACTAAATAAATGGAGGGAAATATAATGTTAAAAAAGATAGTCTCTGAGTTAAAAAAGCATGTTTTAACAGGAATCTCATATATGATTCCATTAGTAATTGCAGGTGCTATGATAATGGCAATATCTCGTGTAGGGGGTTCTTTATATAATATACCAGATATATGGGACGTTAAATATGCAGAAAGTGCTAGTAGTATTGTTAGATTATTACATGATTTAGATGGTTTTGGAGGCACTGCTTTAGGATTAATGTTTCCTGTAATTGCAGCCTTTATAGGATTTTCTATAGCTGATAAATTAGCTATAGTACCAGGACTTGTTGGAGGTATGATTGCTAAGGATATTGGAGCAGGTTTTTTAGGAGCTTTAGCAGTTGGTTTAATCGCAGGATATACATGTTTATTTATTAAAAATAATGTTAAATTACCAAAGTCAGCAGCTTCAATAGTACCAATATTTATAGTACCAGTATTTGGAACATTAATAACTGTTATATTAATTAATTATGTCATAGGTATTCCTTTTGCAACATTAAATACTGGCTTAGAAAATTGGTTAAATGGATTATCAGGTACAAATCAAATATTGATGGCAGCTATTATTGGAGCAATGATGGCAGTTGACCTAGGTGGGCCAGTTAATAAAGCAGCTTTGACAACATCACTTGCATTATTAACAAGTGGGATTTACGCACCTAATACAGCAGCAATGGTAGGAATTGTTATACCACCACTAGGCTTAGGTCTTGCTACTATATTAGCAAAACAAAAATATAATAAGCAGCTGCGTGAAGCTGGTAAATCATCTCTTATAATGGGGTTGATTGGAGTTAGTGAAGGAGCAATTCCTTTTGCAGTAGAATCTCCATTAAAAGTAATACCATCATGTGTAATTGGTACAGCAATTGCCTCAGCTATGGCAGTTGGATTAGGTTCAGTGAATGTAACTCCAATTAGTGGATTTTATGGATGGTTTACAGTAGAAAACTGGCCAATGTATGTATTATCAATTGCAGTAGGAACAGTAATTGTAGCAGGTTTAGTTATAATATTACGTGGAAATCCAGTTATCGAAGATGATGAATTTGAAGATGATGAATTTGATGAAGCAGAATGGGAATCTTAAAATTCAATAAAAATTTAAGAAAAGTAATAATTTAGGTTTAATATAAATTTTATAGTTAGTATAAGTTTTGAGTATTGTTGAGTCTTGATTACAGCCTAAAAATATTAAAATGAAGAAATAGAGGAGCATAAATGATAAAAGCACATATTGTTAATCATACACACTGGGACAGAGAGTGGTATTTTACTTCTGGAGATGCATTAGTACTTAGTGAGCAATTATTTACAGATATAATTGATGAGTTAGAGCGTAATCCAGATGTAAGTTTTGTACTTGATGGACAACTTTCTATTTTGGATGATTATACACAAGTACATAAAGAAAAAATAGAAAGTATTAAAAAATTAATAGAAGAAAAAAGATTATATATCGGACCATGGTTTACACAAACAGATGCATTCTTCGCTAGAGGGGAATCTATTTTAAGAAATTTAATGATTGGAATATTTGAAAGTAAAAAGTATGGTGAGTACATGAAAATCGGGTATTTACCAGATACCTTTGGTTTTAATGCACAGATGCCTATTTTATTAAGACATGTAGGGATTGATAATATTTTCTTTTGGAGGGGTATCCACTTAGGAAAGCAAGTTCAATCACCGTATTTTAAATGGAAAAGTTTAAATGGAGAAAAGTATATATATGCTGTAAATATGCCACATGGATATGGAACTGGTATGCTTTTAGAACCTTCACCAAAGTATGTCAATGGACGATTAGACCCCGCTATTGATTTTATTAAATCATATAGTGATGTAGAAGAGGTATTAATACCTTCAGGAAATGACCAATTAAATATAATAGGTGATTTTAAAAATAAAGTTGAAGAGATTAATAATATTGGAAAGTATTCTTATATAACAAGTTCATATCAAGACTTTTTGAAATATGTAAAATCCATAGAATCATTAGAAAGCTACAGAGGTGAATTTAGAGAACCAGTGCTTGCAAGAATACATAAATCAATTGGTTCTAGTAGAATGGATATAAAATTAGCATGTGATAAACTTGAAAATAAATTAATTAAGAGAATAGAGCCATTACTAGTAATTGCTAAAAAGAGTGGAATAGAAATAAGCAATCAATTATTAATAAACACATGGAAAAAGCTTTTAGAAGGGCAAGCTCATGACAGTTTGGCTGGTTGTGTAACTGATACTGTAACAGATGATATTCTTCACCGTATAAGAGAAGCTAATGAAATCTGTGATAGCATTGAAAATACTATTGTAAAGAAAATTTCAGAAGGGCTTAAGTTATCTCAAAATGATGTATTAGTGTTTAATTCAGAAGCTAAAAGATTTAATGGATATAAAGAAATACAAGTAGTGAGTAATAGTAAAAATATTTGTTTTAAAGAAAATTTAGATGCTACTATAATTGAAGAAACTTACATACAACCAAGAGAAAATGTATTGGAAGAGACACCTGCTGGTAATATATTTATTGAAGAACCAGGTTATTATATACTAAAAGTAAGAATAAATATACAACTTCCTGCACTTGGTTATAAAGTTATTAGTTTTGAAACAAGTAATAAAGAGATGTTGTCACTTAGTGAGTCTAATAATACCTTTATATCTAACGATAAATACAAGGTAATATATAAAGATGGAAGCTTGGATTTACAACTTAAAGATGGAACTTATATATCAAACTTTTTAACTTTAAAAGATAGCGGAAATGCAGGAGATACTTATGATTTCTCACCATTACAAGATGATGACGAGATAGAACTTTTGTTTAATAGTGTTTCGACAAAAAGAACTTTAGGATATGAAAAGATAGTAGTTGAAGGTACAACTTTACTACCACTTACACTGGAAGATAGAAAAGATAAAAATCTCAATGGAAAATTAAATGTAAGAGCTAGCATTATTTTATCAAAAGATAATCCATTGATAGAGGTAAAACTTCATGTCAACAATACAATATGTAATCATAGATTACGTGTTCATGTAAAAACGGATATAAATGATAATAAAAATATAGCATCATTACCATTTGGATATATAACAAGAGAAAATGGGGTTTTAAGTAATTGGGAAAATACTTATAGTGAAATGCCTATAGATTTGGAACCTTTGGAAAGTAATATTACACTTACTAATGATAAGAGAAGTTGTACTGTCTTTACTAGAGGAATAAAGGAGTATCAACATGTCAATGATGAAATAGCACTGACTTTACTTGCTACTACAGATGAATTAGGAAAACCTGATTTATTATATAGACCAGGACGTGCTTCTGGAGATACCACTAAAAAGGGACATATCAGAATTAAAACTGAAAAGGCACAAATACTTAGAGAAGTAGAGTTTTCATTTGCAATATATATGAGTTCTAAATCTTTTGCTGAATCAGAAGTTGCAAGTTTAACTCATAACTATTTGCAAGAATCTATAAATTATCAATTACAGGATTATAACTTCTTTTTATATCGTATAGATAATAAGATTCAAAGGTCAATTGTTGAAAAATCTGTGAACAGAGAGTTAGAGATAATATCTTTACCAGAAAATTATCTTGTATCAGCATGTTATCTTTCTTACTATGATAAAGAGAAGTTTGTAATAAGGTTAGAAAATCCAACAAGTGAGAAGTTGATATTAGATGAGCAAATATTTAAAGATAGAAACGGGAAAGTTATAAATGCAATAGAAGAATTAGAGGAACAACAAATATATGAAATAGCACCTTTTGAAGTTATTTCAATATTATTAGATTTATAAGTGTAAAAGTAAGTTTATCATTTAATAATCTGGCAGATAAATATCTGTCAGATTTTTTAATTTGTATAATTTTGGGTAGATATCAAGGTATGGGTTTGATGTTGTATATAGAAATTATTAAAACAGGATAAAGAACTTAGATAAAGAATTATTATATAAGAGCTAAATTTATTTAATATAGTTAACTTTAATTTTATGTAGTTATAAATATTTTATGTAGTTATAAATATGTAGTTACAAAAAAGTACCCAATTGTGATGCATTTATAAAACTGATATAGTAATTATATGAAACCTCAGAAATATTTTAAAACTAAAATATATATTAACAACCTTAAACTAGTAAATCTCAACACATTTGTAACATTTATAAATTAAATAAAAGCATGTCTTAATAATTAATAAAAAGAAAGAGGAGATAAAATGTATAATATAGATGATATGATATATGACTGTCCAGTAGAGGCATTATCAAGCATATTAGGTAAAAAATGGGTAGCTATAATAATATGGGAGTTACAAAAAGATAAAAAAAGATTTGGAGAATTACAAAGAGCCATTCCAGAATGTAGTAAGAAAATGTTGACTCAACAATTAGATTTTTTAATTGAGCAAGGAATTATAATCAACAATAAAAAATCAATTAATAATATTGTAGAATCAACATATTTTTTAAGTGAGTCAGGGGTACTATTACTTCCTGTTATGGAAAAGATGATTATGTGGAGCAATAATAATTTAAATTGCGATAAGTAAGCTTTTAAATTACTTTTGAATTTACAGTGACTTAATTAGGCTATCGTGAGAATAAAAGTAAAAGCAATAAAAGGACATAATTTTTTATTGTAATAATGTAAATAGAATGAGGAGGAGCTTTAATTTGCAAAATATAAATTTATTTGTGGTATTTATAGAAGGGATATTATCGTTTTTTTCGCCATGTATATTACCAATACTACCTATTTATCTAAGTATACTGTCAAATAGTAGTGTGGAAAATTTAAAAGAAGGAAAAACTAATTTTATAAAAAGTTCTCTATTTAAAAATACTATCTTATTTACTCTAGGAATTTCAACAACCTTTTTTATATTAGGTTCATCAGTAAGAGTATTGAGTATGTTTTTTAATGAGAATAAAGACTTAATAATGTTTATAGGTGGGATTATAATTATTATCATGGGATTGTTTTATATGGGAATAATTAAGTCTTCAATACTAAATAGAGAAAAAAGATTAAATGTAAAGTTTAAAGAAATGAGAGCAATAACAGCATATTTACTTGGATTTACATTTAGTTTTGGGTGGACACCTTGTATTGGGCCAATATTAGCATCTGTATTAGTAATGGTTTCTAGTTCAACTAATCATTTGAATGCAAATCTTTTAATAGTAGTATATACCATTGGATTTATTTTGCCATTTATAATTACAGCTATGTTCTATAGTAAGTTGTTTAAGACTATAGATAAAATAAAATCTAATATGGAAATTATTAAAAAGATAGGTGGAGCTATACTTATAATATCAGGAATATTAATGATGATAAATGGGTTTGAAAGTGTGAGCAAGCATTTTAATGTTCCACAAAAAAATAAAGTTGAAAATAATCAAAGTGTGAATCAAGAAGATAATAAACAAGGAAATTCTAATGGCAATACACAAGAAGAGTCTGGTAACAGAGATAATAAAAAAGAATCTAATAATGAAAATAGTGATAACAGCTCTAATGATGAAGAGAGAATAAAATCTATTGATTTTACTTTAACTGACCAATATGGTAAAACACATAAATTAAGTGATTATGAAGGTAAGGTTGTGTTTTTAAATTTCTGGGCTACATGGTGTCCTCCATGTAAAGAGGAAATGCCTCATATAGAGCAGTTGTACAAGGATTATAAGAAAAATAATGAAGATGTAGTAATTTTAGGTGTAGCATCACCTAATTTAGGTAGAGAAGGTTCAAGAGAACATGTAATTAACTTTTTAAAAGATGAAGGCTATACTTTTCCCGTTGCACTTGATGAAGATGGAGAATTAGCATATCAATATGGAATTAATGCTTTTCCAACTACATTTATAATTGATAAAGAAGGATATGTAACACAGTACATTCCAGGAGCAATGAATAAAGAGACTATGATGTCTTTCATTGAAAATCAAAAAAATAAAAAGTATTAATATAGAAGGTTACAAAAAAGTACCTAATTGTACCACCTAGAAAATCTTGTTATAGTAAGAGTATAAATAACAAAGGAAAGGGTTGAAATTTATATGAAAAAAACATTTGATGCAATAATAATAGGATTTGGAAAAGGTGGAAAGACATTAGCAGGAGATTTAGCTAATAGAGGATTAAAGGTAGCTTTAGTAGAAAAGTCAAATAAAATGTATGGAGGAACATGTATAAATGTAGCATGTATCCCAACTAAAAGCTTAGAAAATTCAGCAAACAATGTAAAAAATATAAACTCTTGGAATGATGCACAAATCGAATATGCAAAAGCTATAGAAAAAAAAGAAACTTTGGTTACAAAGCTTAGAGAAGCTAACTATAATAAATTAAATTCAAATGATAATGTAACTATATTTACAGGAATGGCGACTTTTATTGATGAAAATACAGTAGAAGTAAAAACTGAAAATGAAGTTTATGAATTAGTATCAGAGAAGATATTTATCAATACTGGCTCAAAATCATTTATACCTAATATAAAAGGTATTGAAAACAATAAGATAGTATATAATAGTGAATCTCTTATGAATTTAAGAACCTTACCTAAAAAAATGACAATTATAGGTGCTGGGTTTATAGGTTTAGAATTTGCAGGCATCTATAGTTCCTTTGGAACAGAAGTTACAATATTAAATTCAAATAATGGGATTTTACCAAATGAAGATATTGAAGATTCAGAAGAAATAATAAAATTACTTGAAAAGAGAAATGTAAAAATTATAAATAATGCAAAGGTAAAAGAGATTAAGGAAGTTTCTAATTTAGCTACAGTAGAATATGATATAAATAGTGAATTAAAGGAAATAACAAGTGATATAATACTTGTTGCTACAGGTAGAAAAGCAAATACTGAAGGTTTAGGACTTGAAAATGCAGGCATAGAGTTAAATGAAAGAGGATTTATTAAAGTATCAGATAACCTTAAGACTAATAAAAAACACATATGGGCTATAGGAGATATAAATGGAGGTCCTCAATTTACTTATATATCACTAGATGACTATCGTATAATAATCAATCAATTATTTGGAAATAAGACTAGAACGACTAGTAATAGAAAAAATATACCAAATGCTATATTCATAAGTCCAGCATTTTCAAGAGTTGGTCTTAATGTTAAACAAGCAAAGGAAAAAGGATATGATGTATTAGTAGCAAAGATGCCAGTTGAGGCAATTCCAAGAGCTAAACAAATTGGAAAGACAGATGGATTTATAAAAATCGTAATAGATAAAAATTCCAATAAGATACTTGGTGCTAGCATGATATGTGAAGATTCTAGTGAGATTATACATTTAATTCAGTTAGCCGTAGATTTAGAAGTAGAATATACATATTTAAGAGACCGTGTTTATGCACATCCAACTATGACAGAGGCTCTTAATGATGTTTTATCTCCTAATATGATAAAGGAAGTATAGAATAAGTGTAATATATAAATAAAGCCTAAAATTATCATTATAAATAAATTTTAAAGAAAGGATACTATGAGAATTTACTAATAGTATCCTTTCTTTACATTATAAAGTATAAATATAGTAAAAAAGTAATTATTTTGTATTTAAGAGAGTATTAAAAGGTATAATCTAAATATTGAATAATATAAATGGATAAGATAATATTAGCAAACTTCATATTAAGGCGGTGAAATACTCTATGAATAAAATATCTAAAAGAGGCTTTGATGAGAGTGATAAACGATGGTTTTCAAGTAAAGAACTTGTAAGACTTGTAAAGGCTCAAGAAGAAATAGAGTGGTTAATAAATAGAGATTATAAAATAGACCCAGTTGTAACTTTTGTGGGAGATAGATATCAGTTTTCAATAAGACAAAGAGATGCACTAAAGAGAGCAGTATGTACTTATGAAAAAAATAGAATAAGACAATCAAAGATACTTTCCTTAGATAAAATAAATGAAGGAATTATATACATAGATGGTTTTAATTTGATAATAGCTCTAGAAGTAGCATTATCTGGAGGAACTCTAGTCATAGGTAGAGATGGAAATATAAGAGATTTAGCAGGTCTTAGAGGAACATATAAAATTATAGATAAAACAGAAGAAGCTTTAAATCTAATAGGAAAGTTTTTTAATAAATATAAGGCTACAAAAATTAAATTTTACTTAGATGCACCAGTTTCTAATTCTGGAAATCTAAGATATAAGATATTAGAACATGCCAAGGTATGGAAAATTGAAACAGAAGTAGAGCTAGTAAAAAATGCAGATGTTATATTAGAAAAACTTGATAGAGTAGTTAGCAGTGATGCTGTTATAGTTGATAAATGTATAAGTTATTTTAATGTAGCTAGAAGTATAATTGAAGAATATATTAAAGATTGTAATATTGTAAATTTAAATGGATAATAACCTTTAATTATACAGAGTAAGTTTAAAAATAGAAGAACGAATATATATCGAATTTCATAAAGTATTGTAAAAAGACATATGAGAGGATGGGTATGTGTGAAGCTATTTAAAATAAACATTAAAAAATACAGAGCACCTATATATAAATATGCTTTAGTAAATGTAAATTTGAGGTCTGCGAAATCTACAAGTTCAAGTATTATAACTGTAATACCTAAAGGTTCTAAATTAGAGGTTCTAGATGAAGAAGATGATTGGATTAAAGTAATCTACAATTTTCAAGAAGGGTATGTATACAGAGATTTAATATCAGTAAGCGAATATGCTTGGAGTAATTTAAATTTAAGAGAAGATAAGTCTACAACTTCTACTATAATTACAGTAATTCCTGAAAAGTCTAGAGTCGAAGTTCTACAGGTAGAAGGGGACTGGAGTAAAGTTATATATGATGATAAAACAGGTTATGTTTTTAATTATTTCTTGTCAAGTGATGGAAATAAACCTAATGAATTAGATTATAAGTATTTTTACACTGATATGACTAAATTTGTTAATGAAAATAATATTAAAAGTACTAGTGACTATCTAATTACCACAGACCTTAAAAATAAATACACTTATATTTTTAAGAAAGATAATGGTGGTTGGGGGCAATTATATAAATGGGAATGCACTATAGGTAAACCTGAAACTCCAACTATAACAGGTATTTTTTATATAAGTGGGAGAAAACCTTCTTTTGGAACAGATGAGTATTCAGTTAAGTATGCTACTAGAATTAAAGGTGGGTATTATTATCATTCTGTGTTATATAATTCAACAGGAAGTTATATAATAGATGCTAGGCTTGGTGAAGCTCTTAGCCATGGATGTATAAGGCTAAGTACAGAAAATGCTAAGTGGATATATGACAATATACCTGACACAACAACAGTTATAATTCATTAAAAATACTATTTATTAATTTTAAAGAGTTTGAAATTAAATTAAAAATATGGGTTTAGATAATAAGAGAGTGTCTATAATCAAATAAAAATATTTTGAGACACTCCCTTATAAATATACATAATTAATTTATAAGTGTGATTATATTAAGAGATTTTCTTAAATAATTCTATAATTTTGTCTTTATCAAAGAAAACAGGATTGGCTCCAGCACAAGCATCTTTCATAGAATTTTCAGCAAGCAACTCAAAATTAGGATTATCAACACCAACATCTTTTAAAGATTTTGGAATTCCTACTTCTTCTGAAAGAGCTTTTATTTTATCTATTACAAAATCAACACATTCCTTATCTGATTTGTCATGTATATTCATTCCAATAATCTCAGCTATTGGACGGAATTTAGAAGGTGCAGATTTAGCATTTTCTTCTTCAACTATTGGTAGCAACATAGCATTACATACTCCATGAGGTAAATCATATAAACCTCCTAATTGATGAGCCATAGCATGTACATTTCCAAGACCTGCATTGCTAAAAGCAATTCCATTTAGAAAACAAGCATAACACATTTGTTCTCTAGCATCTATATCATTACCATCTTTAACAGCTCTAGGAAGATATTCAAATATCTGCTTTATAGAATATAGCGCAGTTGAATCTGTAACATCATAAGCACCATTAGCCACTACAGCTTCTATAGCATGAGTCAGTGCATCCATACCAGTAGCTGCTGTCAAATTAGCTGGCTTACTAATCATTAATTCTGGGTCATTAACTGTCATTGTAGCTAGTGCATTTGTATCAACCATTATCATTTTTACGTGCCTATCTTCATCCGTTATGACATAATTTATTGTAACTTCAGCTGATGTACCAGCAGTAGTAGTTATAGCAACTATAGGAAGACATTTTTTAGAAGTTTTATTTACACCTTCATAATCTCTAATGTCACCACCATTGGTAGCCAATATGGAAATAGCTTTACCACAATCTTGTGGAGAACCACCACCTATAGTTATAACGAAGTCGCAATTTTCTGATTTTAATATTTCAAGTCCATTATTGACATTAGTCACAGTTGGATTTGGTTTAACTTCATCATAAATAGCAAAGTTCACACCTATTTGAGACAACATATCTGTTACTTTTTTTACAGTACCATTTGAAGTTAGAAATTTATCGCTAACGATAAATGCTTTTTTAGTGCCTAAGGATTTAATTGAGTCTTTAGATTCAATAAGACACCCTTTTCCAAGTAAGTTTATTGGTGGTACATAATAGATACTCATAGTTAAAATCTCCTTTTTTGAATTAATTTTTATGTACAATATACATACCTACAATAGACTTATACTAATTCACATATTAGATATTGGTTTTTGAGGTTAAAATATATATTGTGAGTTTTTATATAAGAACTAAGTTCGTAATTACGATTATGATTAGAATTTAACATAGTATTTTTATCATGTCAATAAAAATATTAAAAATAAAAAAGAGCATAAAAAAACAAAGTTGCTGTAATTAAGTCAGCAACTTTGTTTTTATCAATCTAATTTATTATAATATCTTCATTACGTTCTTCCATCATAGATTGAATATTTTTTTGGGCATTTAGAAGTAATTTTTTTATCAGTTCTATTTTTTCTTCACTAGACCTAAAAAGTGGAAGTGTTACGCTAACAGCGGCCCTTATACATCCGTTTTTTCTTATTGGTACAGCAAGGCATTTTAGGTATTCCATTGATTCTTCACATTCTGAAGCTATTTGAGTTTCACGAACTTCAAGAAGCTGGTCATATAAAATATCAAAGTCAGTAATTGATTTTTTTGTAAATCCTTTTAATCCGTCTGGATATAAATTTATTAGTTTTTCCTTATCAAAATCACATAAAAGTGCTTTACCAAGACCTGTACAATTAGCAGGTATCTTTTTACCAACATAAGAAATAAGTCTAATTGGCTCTGGAGAGTCAACTTTTCCAATATAAAGAACTTCGTTATTGTCGAGTATACCAAGTTGACAAGTTTCAGAACAAGAATTAACTATATTAGTCATTTCATCAATTATGTAGTTAAAAATAGTTCTTTTCTCAAAAAACGAAGACCCCAATGTGTAAGAACGTATACCTATGGAATATTTAGACGTATTTTTATCAATAGTAATGTATTTTCTAGCATTAAGTGTATGAACTATAGGAAAGATACTACTTTTTGGAGCATTGATAGCATCTGCTATTTCTGTAAGAGTATATCCATTCTCAGATTCAGCTAATGCTTCTAAAATATCTAATATCCTAGCTGTTGGGCGATGATTATCTGAAGTCATAAATTTCCCCCTATCTTTGTTAATTTAAAGTGTTAGAATATGTTGATTTTAGCATACTGTGTGATAATTTACAATGTAGAAATAAAATATATGACAGCATGTGCAAATAAGCTTTAATTATAAATATTTATAGATGATTTTTTTGATGAAAATTCATACTAAAAACTTGAAATAATTTCCAAAATATACCTGAGAAAGTGAACTGTATTTAGCTATATAATTTAAGATAAGACAATAATAATCGTATTTTATATAAAAATATCGAAATATTGTGAATTTAGATTATATAAATTGTGATATATAGATGTGAAATGAGAAAAATTACTTTTTATATTTTGCATATAATGAAGATAATTGCTAACTATTGCTATATTATCAGATAATTTGAAAAAATTTTGACAAAAATTTATTTTTTTTATTGACTCATAATTGGGAAAATGCTATCATTAATTCAAAGATTCGTAAATAAAAACTTAGTTCTTAAATACGAACCGAAACGGCCGTTAAAATTAAAGCTAAAAAATTTAATACAAGTAATTAAATATCATGTTTTAGGAGGAGTAACTTTATGATAATGGATTTTATAAAAAAAATTCCTGCAGGTATGATGATAGTTCCAATGTTTATAGCAGCTTTCATTAATACATTTTGCCCAGATATTGTACAAATAGGTTCATTTACAACAGCAGTATTCTCAAGTGTTGGCTCTGCAACTATAATAGGGGTTCAACTAGTATGTCTTGGAACTCAGCTTCAATTTAAAGAAATGCCAAAAGTATTAAAAAGAGGAGGAATACTTCTTGGTTCTAAATTTGCTATAGGTGCTTTAATAGGCATACTTATAGGAAAATTATTTGGAATGGATGGAGTATTAGGTCTTACAACTTTGGCAGTTATAAGTGCAGTTACAAATAGTAATGGTAGTATATATCTTTCATTAATGACTTCATATGGAGATGAAACAGATTGTGCAACTATGAGTTTACTTACTTTGAATGATGGTCCATTTTTTACATTGATAGCTCTTGGGACTTCAGGACTTGCAAATGTTCCATTAATGTCATTATTAGCTGCAATCGTACCAATACTTGTTGGTATGATAATAGGTAATTTTGACAAAAAGATGAAAGAATTCTTAGAACCAGGATGTAATTTATTAGTACCATTTGTAGGTTTTGCACTTGGAAGTAGCATAAATCTTGCAAGTATATTAAAAGGAGGACTATCTGGAGTATTACTTGGATTAATATCTGTGTTTGTAGGAGGTATATTTATAGTATTCTGTGATAGATTTATAGGTAAACGTCCAGGGTATGCAGGATGGGCTGTAGCTACAACTGCAGGGAATGCAATTGCTGTTCCTGCTGCTGTTGCATTAGTTGACCCAACATGGCAACCATATGTTGCAACAGCTACAACTCAAGTAGCAGCTGCAGTAGTTGTTACTGCAATATTAGTTCCTCTTATAACTAGCTGGTGGGCGAAGAAATATGGATGTCCTAAATTCCCAAAACAAAAAGATGATGGGACAATAGTAGCCTGATGAATACAGATATATAATTACTAAGATGATTTTGTATATTAATAAAATTATATTATTTATAAAGGAGAATAAAGATAATGATAAATGCAGTGATAATTGATGAAAAAGATAATGTTGCAGTGGCTATTGAGACAATATCTAAGAATAGTGAAATTAATTTTAAATTAAAAGATAAAACGATAAAGACAATAACAGCTTTAGATGATATAACTATTTATCATAAATTGGCTATAAAGGATATGTCTGAGGGAGATAAAGTTACTAAATATGGAGAACACATAGGAGAAGCTAATCAAGAAATAAAAATTGGTCAACATGTACATACTCACAATGTTAAAAGTGTTAGAGAAGATTTAGATAAACAAATTGTATCGAACATATAAAGTAACATTTATAATTCAATAAAAGTCATATTTAGTATTAAATGATTAAACAAGTAGGATTATAGTTATCTAATTAGCAATAAGAATAAAATTTATAGTACAAGAAAATCAAATAAAGTATGATAAATAGACTATTTTAGGAGGAAATCAATATGAAATTTTATGGATATAAAAGACCAGATGGAAGAGTTGGCATAAGAAATCACATATTAATATTACCTACAAGTGTGTGTGCATCAGATACAACGAGAATTATAGCCTCACAAGTTCAAGGAGCTGTTACTTTTAATAATCAAAATGGATGTTCTCAAGTAAGTTCAGACCAACAATTAACTATGGATGTTATGGCTGGATATGCAGCAAATCCTAATGTATATGGTGTGATAGTTGTGTCTTTAGGTTGTGAAAATTGTCAAAATGACTTGGTAGTTGATGCAATAAAAGAGAGAACAAATAAACCAATAAAGACTCTTGTAATACAAGAGGAGCATGGAACTTTAAAAACTATAGAAAAAGCTGTTCGTTATGCTAGAAAAATGGCACAAGAAGCTTCTATACTTAGAAAAGAAGAATTCCCAATATCTGAACTTATATTAGGGACTGAATGTGGGGGGTCTGACCCAACAAGTGGGCTAGCTGCTAATCCGCTAATAGGAGAATTAAGTGATAGACTTGTTGATTTAGGGTCTACTTCAATTTTAAGTGAAACTACTGAATTTATAGGAGCAGAACATATATTAGCTAGAAGAGCAGTAAATGAAGAAGTAAAAGAAAAAATACTACATATAGTACATAGATATGAAAATTCATTAAAATTAGTTGGAGAAGAAGTTAGAGAAGGAAATCCATCTCCTGGAAATATAGCTGGTGGACTTACAAGTTTGGAAGAAAAATCACTAGGCTGTATACACAAAGGTGGGCACAGAGTAATAAGTGAAGTATATGATTATGCAAAGCAAATTGATAAGAAGGGTCTTGTAATAATGGATACACCAGGAAATGATGCCTCATCTGTTGCGGGTATGGTTGCAGGAGGAGCTCAAGTAGTAGTATTTAGTACAGGGAGAGGGACTCCATCAGGAAATCCAATAGCTCCAGTAATAAAAATAACTGGAAATAAAATAACTTTTGCAAATATGGAAGATAATATGGATTTTGATGCTAGTCCAGTTATATATGGACCACAGACAATGGAAGAATTGACAGATGATTTATTAAATCTAGTTGTAGATGTAGCAAATGGTAAGCAATCAAAAGCAGAATCACTTGGATATACTGAAATGGCAATAGCTAGAGTATGTAATTATGTATAAAATATAAGACTTAAAAAAGTATGCACTTAGAATTTTACTAAAGGGTGATAGTATGAAGTTTGTTAGTTTTAGTAGTATAGAAGATACATCTAAAAAGGTAGGAATTCTCTCAAAGGATGAATTGTTTGTTATTGATGTCAATTCCATAAGTCTTAGTAAATTTTTTATAGATGTAAATGATTTAATTCAAGGTATATCTCAGGATGATATTATTAAGTTAAAAAATATTATAAGTGAAGAATCATTTAATAACTATAATGTTTTTAAAAAAGAGGAGTGCACTATACATGTTCCTATAGAAAAGCCAATACACGATATTTTATGTGTAGGAGTAAACTATAAAGAACATCTTGAAGAAACTCAAACTCATTTTGATAGTAGCTTTGAAGAACCTGAGAAAACAGTCTATTTTACAAAGCGTGTGACAAAGGCGATAGGTCCAGAAGATGAGATAGATGCTCACTTTGATATAAATAATCAGTTGGATTATGAGGTTGAACTTGGAGTAGTAATAGGTAAAACAGGTGTTAATATAGAAAAAGAAGATGTAGAAGATTATATCTTTGGTTACACTGTGATAAATGATATTTCTGCTAGAAAGTTGCAAAAAGAACATGTTCAATGGTTTAGGGGAAAGGGATTAGATACATTTACATCTTTAGGGCCATGTATCTTACATAAAAGTGCAATTTCTTTTCCAGTAAAACTTAATGTATATAGTAGAGTAAATGATGAAGAAAGACAAAATTCTAATACAGAGTTATTCATATCAGATATCTCAGATATAATTTCAGAACTTTCAAAAGGGATGACTTTAGAGGCAGGGGATATTATAGCAACTGGAACACCCTCTGGAGTAGGGATGGGCTTTTCTCCTCCTCTATATATGAATAGTGGAGATGTAATTGAATGTGAGATTGAAAGTATTGGAATATTGAAAAATTATGTTAAGTAAATGTTTTATTATATATAATCTTAAAACATAGGCTATAAGCATATTGAATGAACATATCAAAATAAATTTTAGGAGTTTAAATTATGAAAGCAGAATTTTTGACACCAGTTGTTACAATATTTGATGAAGACGGAAATTTAGATAGAGAAGGAAACAAAAAAGTATATGATTACCTTATAGATGGGGGAGTAGATGGTCTAGTTATAATGGGAAGTACTGGAGAGTTCTTTAATATGTCTATGGATATGCAAAAAGAACTTATAGATTTAGTGGTTAATCATGTCGATAAGAGGGTTAAAGTGTTTATAGGTACAAGTCGTATGTGTGCAGATGAGTCTATAGAACTTTCAAATTATGCACATAATAGTGGAGCAGATGGAGTTATGATAATAAGTCCTTATTATTTCTCGCTTGATGATGATAGTATTGAACTTTTTTATAGTAAGATAGCTGAGAACACAGATGCTGAAATATACCTATATAATTATCCAGATAGAACTGGTTATGATTTAAGTCCAGAACTTACATTAAAGCTTGCAAGAAAGCATGAAAACATAGTTGGATATAAAGATACAGTAACTTTAATGGGACATACTAGAGATTTAATAAATACTATGAAAACAGAGTTCCCAAACTTTAAGATATACAGTGGATATGATGAAAATTTTATACACAACTTAATGTCTGGAGGAGCAGGATGTATAGGAGGATTATCAAATCTAATTCCAGAAGTATGTTCTAAATGGGCTGAAGCTTATAATAATAAGGATATGGATAAAGTTATCGAAATTCAAAAATATATTAATAAAGCAATGGATTTTTATTTAATAACAAATCCATTTATACCAGCAATGAAGAAAGCTATGAATATTAGAGGATTAGAAATAAGTGACTACGTAACTGCTCCATTTATAAAACCAGATGAAAATCAAGTATGTAAAATTAAAACTTTGATGGATGAATTAAATATAAACTAAGAAGATAAAGAGGGTTTTAGATTGATTTTTATAGTCATTTTAAGCCCTCTTTTTGAGTGGATATATTAAATCAACCTTGCAAAGTAATTAACAATAAACTACAATTATCTTAATGAAAAATTAAATGTAAATAATACTAGGGTACTATTTTAGTTTAATAGGGAAAGTGATGTAAATTCACTACAGCCCCCGCTACTGTATACGGATACAAAATCAAATCCACTGAGATTCATAATAATTTTGGGAAGGTTGATGGAGGACAGGCCGTGAGTCAGGAGACCTGCCCAGTATTACATAAATACAATTTAGGGTGGAGATTGTAGTTTATAATAAAGTGAGATATCAATTCATTTTTTATAAAATTGATATAGAAGCTTCTCCTTGCTAATTTAGGAGAGGTTTTTTATTTTGCTAAAAAGCTATATTTATAAAATTAATTTTAGTAAAATATTTTTTTAAAATATGTGTAGCCACTCATAAAAAATAAAATAATGGAGTGAAAGTGATGAAATTCAAGTCAAATGTTTTAAAGCAGTTTTTTTTAGTTGTAATGGTAATTTTTTTGGCAGGAGGTATTGTAGGTTGTAGCAAAAAAGACAAAACTAATGAACAAGTTAGTAATGGGAAAAAATTAGAATTAAAATATGCAAGTGGATTTAGTGTTGAGAATTTAGAAGATGGAATTAAAAAGGTTGTTGATGGAGATAATAGAGAACTAATTTTGATTCCTAAAAAGATAAAAATACCTGAAAAATACAAGAATGCAAATATAGTTAGAACACCTGTGGATAATGTATTGATAGCATCTACAACACAAGCTTGTTCTTTAAGGACAATAGGTGAGTTAGATAGTATAAAAGCAGTAACAACAGAAGAACAATATTGGACTATCAAAGAAATTAAAAATTTAATGAAGGATGGGAAGATACATTATGTTGGTTCAAATTTAGCACCAGATTATGAAAAAATAGTAGACTTAAATCCTGACTTGACTATAGTGAGTAGTGGTTTATCAGAAGCGGATACAAAATTTATAGATAAATTAGAAGAATTGGGACTTAACTATGTTGTAGATAATGAATATAAGGAACAAAATCCATTTGGAAGAATGGAGTGGACAAGCTTGATAGCTGCATTTTATGATAAAGAGGATACAGCTACTAGTGAATTAGATAAAACAGTACAAAAAATAGAAGAGGTTAGTAAAAAAATAAAAAACAAAAGTAAACCTAAAGTTGTATGGGCATCTGTATATGAAGGTAATGCTTATATAGCACCTAAAAATTCATATGTAGATAATATGATAAACATGGCAGGTGGAATAAATGCTTGTGCTTCAATCGATTCAAATGAAGGGCGAGTAAGTATTGAGCAATTACATGAAGTGGCAAAAGATGCAGATATATTTGTATATTCATCAAGTTCAGATTATGCACCAAACTTAGAGTCTATAAAATCTAGTGCACCAGTGTTATCTGATTTAGATGTTGTCAAAAATGGAAATTTATGGGTGTTTGCTCCGGATTATTATCAATCAGTGGATAAGACAGATGAATTAATAGTGGATTTAGTTGAAATATTTCATCCAGGTACTACAGGTGAAAAGATTAAGCATTATATAAATTATGATAAATAATAAATAAGATTAAATTAACAAGAAAACTTTATAAATTTGAGTTAATCTAGTTTTATTAAGAGGAGTATATAGATGGACTTTACCAATAAAAACAGAATTAAAAAGACTACTATATTTATAACCTTAATTGTAGGTATAATACTTACTTTTTTGATATGTGTAGCATTTGGTTCTGTAAAAATCGAATTTAAAGAAATAATAGATGTTGTATTAAGAGGAATGGATAGTACAGAACACTATAAAATAATTTATAATATAAGGATTCCTAGAGTCCTTGCAACTATGGTGGGAGGTGCATGTTTAGCAGTATCTGGTATTTTACTACAGATATTTTTTAAAAACCCAATAGTTGAACCATATATATTAGGGGTGTCTTCAGGAGCGACTTTATCAGTAGCACTTATGATTTTAGGAGGATATACATTAGGATTTGAAAGTATAAATTCAATGAGTATATTTATAGCAGCATTTGTAGGAGCTTTAATTGTAATGTCTATAGTTATTCTATTTGCCAGCAAAGTAAAAAATATAACAACACTTTTGGTGATAGGAATTATGACTGGCTATGTATGTAGTGGAATTACAAATATATTACAATCATTTGCAAATAATGAAAAATTGAAGGAATTTACTATGTGGTCTATGGGTAGTTTTTCCGGATTTACATGGGAAAAAGTAGAAATACTTATGATAGTTGGGATATTAGGTCTTTTGATGACTATATTCATAATAAAACCTTTAAATGCTTTTTTACTAGGAGAAGAATATGCAAAGAGTATTGGTGTAAATATAAAATTTTTTAGATTTTTGGTAGTATTTATATCTAGTATACTAGCGGCAATAGTATCAGCATTTGCAGGTCCTATAGGATTTATTGGTCTTGCAGTACCACAAATCTCAAAATTGATATTTAAAACATCAGACAATAGAGTATTGATACCAGTAGTAATTCTTTTAGGAAGTATAGTTACAGCTCTTTGTGATTTAGTATCCAGAGTAATTTTGTCACCAATAGAATTACCAATAAGTGCAATAACTTCATTATTAGGTGCTCCAATTGTAATAATGTTATTGATGAAAAGGAAGGATAGGGCTTAGACATGTTGAAAACTAACAATTTAAGTGTTGGATATGATAAAAAAGTGGTTGTAAGTGATATAAACATAGAGGTGAAAAAAGGAGAAATATTATGTCTTTTGGGAAGCAATGGAGCTGGGAAAACTACTATATTAAGGTCTCTATCTAAACTTATAACACCGATAAAAGGTGAAATATATTTAAACGATATGGATATAAGGCATATATCCAGAAAGACATTGTCTAAAATGATGGCTTTAGTACTTACAAATAGATTATTAGGAGATTTAATGACTGTACAAGATGTAGTTAATATGGGGAGATATCCTTATACAGGATTTTTTGGAAATCTCTCTAAAAAAGATTTAATGATGGTGGATGATTCATTAAAATCTGTAAATGCCCTTCATTTAAAAAAAAGATATTTTGATGAACTTAGTGATGGTGAAAAACAAAAAGTCTTGGTTGCAAGAGCATTAGTTCAAGAGCCAGAAATAATCATATTAGATGAACCTACAACCCATTTAGATATAAAGCATAGATTGGAACTTATGAATATACTAAAAAAACTAAGTAAGGAAAAATCAATATCAGTAATACTTTCATTACATGAAATAGATATAGCACTAAAAAGTTGTGATAAGGTTGCTCTTGTAAAAAATAACAAAGTTATAGCTTATGGTCAGCCAGAAGATATGGTAGACGAAAATATGATAAATTCACTCTATGAATTAGAGGATAAAAATTTTAATAGTTTATTAGGTGCAGTAGAAATTAGCAATAAATCAAAAAATGAAGTTTTTATAATTGGTGGAGGTGGTAAAGCAACACCAATCTACAGAGCTTTTACTAAAAGAGGCATAGGTATATATTCTGGCATAATACATGAAAATGATATTGATTATGAAATTGGTAGGACTATGGGCATAAAGTTGTTTACAGAAAAGCCATTTGAGTCAATAAGTGATGAAAGTTTCGATTTGGCTATTAGAAATTTAAATAATTCTAAGATTATAATAGACACAGGATTTAGCGTAGGAGAAACTAATAAAAGAAATATAGATATTATAAAAGAGGCTTTAAAAATAAATAAAAAAGTTTATTCATTTAGAAATAAAAGTGAGAGTAATAAGTATTATAAGAGTCTGAGTAATAATATAGAATATGTAGATAAAGTTTCTAAAATGGTGGATAGTATTGATATAAATAATTTACTGTAAATTGTAACTTATGGCATATTTAGAAATGATAAAATATATAAAAGAGTATCATAAGGAGATTTTTAAAGTGCATTTTTTAAATCTCTAGATACTCTTTTTTAGAAAATATTTATTTAGTAATACATTTTTTTATTGTGTATTTTCAATTACACACTTCAATAAAAAAATAATACTTTACAGATAACCAACAGCTTCTTCTCTAGTTAAAAAAAAGTGAATTCCTGTAGTTGATTCTTTCCATCTATTTTCATGAAAATTTTCAGCTACCACCATTTCTCCTACTCTATATATAAAATTTTCATCAGCATATGCACGAGCAGTTTTAAAAGATTCTTTGCCATCTATACTTGTAATCGACAGTACTTTTGCTTTATCACATCTACAAGCATTTGATGTAGCAGATACTCTTTTTGCGTCACTTGGTATTAATAATTGTACCATTCTAAAATTAAAACATTTTTTATAGCCTATAAACGCTCCTGTTTCAGGACAGTATAATTTAAAAAAACGAGTACTTTCATCTGATATTACTCCATCCAATGTAGCATATTCTAAATTAGAATTTTCTAGATTAGTACCTCTAATATCTGAGTTAGATAAATTACAAAATCTAAAATTTGCACCACTTAAGTCTGTATTTTTTAATATAGAATTTTTTAATGAACAATCTGAAAAATAAGAATTCTTAAAGCTAGAGTTTTCTAAATCTGCATTTTCTAAATTTAAATTGATAAGGTCAGACCAGGAAAAGTCAATATTACTTAAATAATATCCTCTTAAATCCATATTTTCTAATCTTACTTCTTTTAAATCAGCTCTTTCTCCATCGTTATTATTTTTAAGCCATAAATAATGTTTCTCAAGTGTTTTTTCTAATTCTTGTTTAGAAATAGTTTTCATTAAAATCACCTTCACAAATTTATTTTTATATATTTAGTAGCAAAATAGTCATATATTTAATTATATAACAATGAATAAAAAACTTCTAAATAATATATAAAATATTAAATATATTATTGAAGATTTATTATCTCTAGTAACATATAAACACTGGGTAAACATTTTTATGGTTTTATTTAAAGAATAAAATAATATCAGTAATACAATAATAAAAGTTTAGATATAAAAAAATTTGTGTATATACTATATGTAGTATATAATAGATAAAGCACTAACTATATGTAGTGCTTTTGTTTTTGAAAAATACTTATTATGCCCTATAATTATAGGTTGTTTTTGGAATTTACGCTGATAAATATTAAAAGAAATAATAAGTAAATTAAATGAAATTATAGCACAAGATTATGTTAAAAGGACGGTAAATAATGAATTGGATAGAGCTTAACAATCAAGTGATAATTAAAAATGAACAAGGGAAATATCAACTGGAAAAGGATAAGGAAGCCCTAAGTAGTTACATAGAAGAATTTATAAATCCAAAGTTAAAGAAATTTAATAATCTAGAAGAAAGATTGAAGTATCTAATGGATGAAGGTTATTATTTAGAAGAAGTAATACATAAATATAGCATGGATTTTATTAAAAAGATATACAAACTTATTGAGGAACATAAATTTAAGTTTCAATCATATATGAGTGCAAATAAATTTTATCAAAATTATGCATTAAAAAGTAATGATGGAAAAGAGATATTAGAAACATATAATGAAAAAGTATTAATTGTAGCTTTAACATTAGGAAATGGTGATGAGAGTCTAGCTTTAAACTTGGCAGACAAAATAGTAAAACAAGAATTTCAACCAGCTACACCTACATTTTTAAATGCTGGAAGAAAGAGAGCAGGAGAAATGGTATCATGTTTTTTACTATCTGTAGAAGATAGCACAGAAGGTATTTCATATGCGATATCTTCATCAAATCATTTATCAAAAATAGGTGGAGGAGTTGCGTTAAACTTATCTAAGCTTAGAGCATCAGGTGAATCTATTAAAGATATAGAAGGTGCAGCTGGAGGTGTTGTTGGAGTAGCTAAAATGTTGGAACAATCATTCAGCTATTTTAATCAGATGGGAGCTAGACAAGGTTCTGGTGCAGTTTATCTCACAGTATTTCATCCTGATTTTGAATTATTGATGGATACTAAAAAGATAAATGCTGATGAAAAAATAAGACTTGCTACATTATCGCTGGGAGCTATTATACCTGATAAATTTATGGAGTTAGCAGAAAAAAATGAAGTAGCTTATGCATTTTATCCTCATACTGTGTATAAAAAGTATGGAGTTTACCTTGATGAGATAGAAATGAGTGAGTGGTATGATAGATTAGTTAATGATGAAGATATAAGAAAAAAAGAAATAAATCCTAGACAAATGTTGACTAAAATAGCACAAATGCAACAAGAAAGTGGATATCCATATGTAGTGTATATAGATACAGCCAATAGGGAACATACATTGAAAGAGGTTGGTATGGTAAAAATGTCTAACTTGTGTTGTGAAATCTTCCAGTATCAAACATCTTCAGAAATAGAAGGCTATGGTGGAGAAAATAAATGGGGTCAAGATATAAGTTGTAATCTTGGTTCTTTAAATATAGCAAATGTTATGGACAATAAAACTATAGAAAGCACAGTTGAGACATCAATAAGAGCATTGACATTTGTAGCGGACAAAACAAACATAAAGCCAGTACCAACTGTAAATAATAGTAATAGCAAATCTCATTCTATAGGATTGGGAGCTATGAATTTGCATGGATACTTAGTAAGAGAAAATATTTTATATACTTCAGAGGATGCTGTAGAGTTTTCTGATGTATTTTTTGCAATGATTAGATATTATTCAATTAAAGCATCTATGAAAATAGCTATAGAAAAAAATCAAACTTTTGAAGGGTTTGAAAAATCAGAATATGCTAAGGGAAGAAAAAGCAAGGTATTATCAAAATACTATGAACAATCTTATCTACCTAAGCTAGAAAAGGTAAAAGCATTATTTGAAGGTATTTATATACCAACAAAAGAAGATTGGACAAAATTATTGGATGAGGTCAAAGAAAAAGGTATATATAATGCATATTTAATGGCAGTAGCCCCAACTCAAAGCATTAGTTATGTCCAAAATGCAACATCAAGTATAATGCCAATTACTGAGCCAGTAGAAGTAAGAACATATGGAGATTCAACTACAATATATCCAATGCCATTTTTAACTAATGAAAATATGTTGTATTATCAATCAGCATATAGAATGGATATGAGGAAAGTTATAGATTTAGTATCAACAGTTCAACAACATGTTGACCAAGGAATATCAACAACATTGTTTGTTACAGATGAAAAGACAACTAGAGATATAGCTAGACATTACATATATGCATATAAAAAAGGTCTTAAAAGTTTATATTACACAAGAACAAAGATGACAAGAGATACTCATGAGTGTCTAGTATGTTCAGTATAGGGAGAGAAATATATGACATTTAAATTACATAAAACACATGATGCAGTTAATTGGAATAAAGAAGAAGATGGATTCACACAGGCTTTTTGGGAACAAAATGTAAAACAATTTTGGCTTCCTGAAGAAATATCTGTCTCTAAAGATATTAAGGTATGGAATGAATTAGATGATAATGAAAAAGACTTATATAAAAAAGTGTTAGGTGGACTGACCTTATTGGATACAAAGCAAGGGAATAATGGAATTCCATCAATGATGGGTTTAACAGATAATCTTCAAAGAAAAGCAGTTTTATCTTTTATGGGTACTATGGAAGAAATACATGCAAAAAGTTATTCTTCCATATTTATGACTTTGCTTTCTAACTCCGAGATAGATGATTTATTTGAATGGATAGAAACAGAGCCAACATTACAACGAAAGGCTGATTTAGTTCTAGCTCAATATGAAAATACTACAAACCAAAAGAATTTATATTTATCAATGGTTACAAGCGTGTTTTTGGAGAGTTTCTTGTTTTATTCAGGATTCTTTTATCCATTGTATCTGTCTGGTCAAGGAAAAATGGTGGCTAGTGGAGAAATAATATCACTTATTCTTAGAGATGAATCTTTACATGGTAAATACATAGGGCTTCTTGCACAAGAGATATACAATTCATTTAATAATACTGATAAGAAAAAATTAGAAGATAAGATGTATTCTATACTTGCTAGTCTTATGGAAAATGAGATAGAGTATACAAATGTAATATATAAAGATAGTGGACTTGAAGAAGAGGTTGTAGATTTTTTGAAATACAATGCAAATAGAGCTTTAGAAAATTTAGGATTTGAAAGACTCTATAATGTAAATGCTATCAATCCAATTGTGTTAAATGGACTTAGTACTGAAACTAAAACACATGATTTCTTTTCAACTAAAGGTAATGGATATCAAAAAGGGGTCTATGAAGAGTTAGAAGATGAAGATTTTATAATATAATTTATTTTATAAAATGTGACACGCTGATGTCATCTTTAGCATGATAATATCAATGTATAAAATGTATATACGGAGGTATTTTTTATGAAATATGAATGGAGAAAAAAAGATAAAGAGTTATATTTACCTAAGAAGAATCCTGTGATAGTTGAAGTACCAGAGCAGAAATTTATCATGTTAAAAGGCAGTGGAGACCCAAATACTAAAGAATTTACTGAAGCAATAGGAGTACTTTACTCTTTGGCATATGCAATAAAAACTATGCCCCAAAAGGGAATTGTACCAGAAGGGTATTTTGATTATACTGTTTTTCCTTTAGAAGGTATATGGAATAAGGGAGAAAAAAGCAAATGTTCAGATATACTTATTAAAGAAGATTTGATTTATACTATAATGATACGTCAGCCAGATTTTGTTACACAAGACCTGTTAAATAAAGCTATTGATATATTAAAAAAGAAGAAACCACATAATCTTCTTGAAAAAGTTAGATTTGGGTCTATTAATGAAGGTCTATGTGTTCAAATGCTTCATATAGGCTCATATGATGATGAACCAGAAAGCTTTGACATTATGAGTGAATTTTGTAAAAAAAATAAGCTTCTAAGAAAATCTTATATACATCGTGAAATTTATATAAGTGATGCTAGAAAAGTATCTCCTGAGTCATTGAAAACTGTTTTGCGTTTTGAAGTAGAAAGGGAAATGTAAGCATTATATTATGATATTAGATTGCTTTATTTTTATACTATAATAAAGTAATGAGGTGATTATATGAAAAGTAATAGATTATTTGAAATTATTTATATCCTGTTAGATAAGAAAAGAGTAACTGCAAAGGAGTTAGCTGAACACTTTGAAGTATCTAGGCGAACTATTTGTAGAGATATTGAAATATTGTCATCTTCTGGTATTCCAATTTATACTGATAAAGGTAGAAATGGTGGTATAGGTATTTTAGATAATTTTACTTTTGATAAATCTATTTTATCTGAGCAAGAGCAGAAAGAAATTCTAGCATCACTAGAGGGTTTAAATATGCTTAAATATCCAGATATGAATTCTACATTAGCAAAACTTAGAGCCTTGTTTTGTAAATCAGATTTAAATTGGATAACTGTTGATTTTTCTCATTGGTGTAGTAATGATGTAGAAAAAGATAAATTTATAAAGATAAAATCAGCTATATTAGATTGTAATATTATAACTTTTGAGTATATAAATACTTATGGAAAGATAACTAAACGTTGTGTAGAGCCACTTATGCTTTGGTTTAAAGAAAAGTCATGGTATATTAAAGCTTATTGTCGTCAAAAAAATGATTATAGAATTTTTAAGGTCGTAAGGATGAAGAATATCTGTATTTGTGAGCAGACATTTATACGAAGCATACCAATTGAAGTGGGAGAGATAAAAGAAGATAAGAATAAAAATATTATTTTAAAATTGAAAATTTCTAAAGATATAGCATATAGAGTTTATGATGAATTTGATATTGATAATATATTATACGATAACGATGGAAATTTTATTGTAAATGTACAGTATCCTCAAAATGATTGGATTTATGGATATGTGCTCTCTTTTGGAAATCACATTGAAGTATTAGAACCCATAGATGTTAGAGATAAGATTTTACAGATTGTTGATGATATTAAAATAAAATATTTATAATTATTGTAAAAAGTGAAGTATTAATTAGACTTCACTTTTTTAGTTTACTGGTAAAACCCAGTTTGATTTTTGTATAATATGTATATTTTTACATGTGTAACATTGACATCAAATTATCGAAACTAATTATATATTTGTCATTATAAGTAGATTAATAGTAAAATGTATATCTTATTGTTAAAATAAATTGAATGTATTATTTTAATATTGTAAGTAAAAAAGTGAAAAATTGTAAATAAACATTATTTTTTAAAGAAAAAATTAATATATTGACAAAAATAAAGTACTCATTTAAACTAATAGTTGAGAATAATATTCAATATTAAATAATAGGAGGAGCTATGAATAAATATCTTCTAATAAATCCAGTAGCAGAAAAAATGTATGAGGAAAAGTTTAATACTATTAAAGAAACTTTGATAAAAAAAGGGTACATAATGGTTGAATGTGAGGCACAATTAGAATATGTAAAGAATCAGTACAAAGAATATGCAAAAAAGACTGAAAACACGATATTAGATTGTAGATGTCCAGAAAGCATAAATCTTTTAAAAAGAAATAATTTGATAGATGGTTTTGAAGTTCCTATGATAGAACCAATATTAGTAAGGACTTGTAGAGTTTTATACGAAAAATATATTAAGAGTAAAGAGGATATGTTAATAGTAACCTGTCCATGTACACAATTAAGAGATTTTGCTAGTGAAAAATTTAAGGATAAAGATAATGCTCTATTTTATACATGGAAGGAATTTGCTGAAAAAGAAGGTATAAAATCACTTGGAAAAATAGATGAATCTCCAATTCCATTAGGGTATTTTAAGGATTCTTTTGAAAAAGTTCTTGAAGTGTCAAGCGAAGATGAAATATTAAGTAAAATACAAGAAATTAAAAATGGCTCTGAGGATAAGTATGATATAGTAGAAATGTTTTATTGTAAAGATGGATGTAATAATGGAGATGGTTTGTAAATGGGCAATAAAATTAATGATAAACTTTTAAGGTTAATAAAAAGTGTTTTGATATTTTTTATAATTCTTGTATTGTGGAAAATTACAAATTATCTTGGTATTTGGAGTGAATATATATTACCACCACCTGAAAAAGTGTATAGTACATTTTTAAATATGATAAATGATGGTTCAATATTTGTTAATGTATATGCAAGTATGAAAAGAGTTTTGATAGGGTTTGTAATAAGTACAATTATAGGTGTTCCTTTAGGTATATTCTTTGGAATTTATGGTAAAGTTTATGAGTACTTTAAATCATTAATAAATTTTTTGAGAAATACACCACCACTTGCTTTAATACCAATGCTTATATTGTGGTTTGGTATAGGTGAAGAATCAAAAATAATAATTATAATTTTGGCATCTTTTTTCCCAATCTTTACAAGTACATTAAAGGGGATTAGAAATTGTGATTCAAAGTTAATTGAAGTAGGTAGAGTATTTGAATTGTCAAAGCTTCAGATAATATTTAGAATAATTATTCCTAATGCAATTCTCGATATTGCTGTTGGTCTAAAGTTAGCACTTGGATATAGTTTTAGAGCAATTATAGGAGCTGAGCTTGTAGCTGCTTCGTCTGGTCTTGGATACTTAATATCTGATGGAAAAGAAATGTCTAGGACAGATGTTGTTATTGTAGGAATAATTGTAATTGGACTTCTAGGAATAATTACAGACTATATATTTTCAATTATTGTAAAAAAGGTAAGTAAGGGAAAGATGGTGGAAGCATATGAGTAATACAGTATGTAATTCTGGATATATAATCAGAAATCTATCTAAAAGTTATAAAGTTGATAATGAAGAACATGTAGTGCTTAGTGATATTTCTTTAGATATAGACAGAAGTCATATAACTGTAATTTTAGGTGAAAGTGGATGTGGGAAGACTACTTTACTTAGGGCAATTGCATCACTTGAAGATATAAATAGTGGTGAGATTAGGTTTGTAAAAGATAATAAAGAGTATAAACCTAATGTTGGTTTTGTATTTCAAGAAAGTAGATTGATGCCTTGGCTAAATGTGAGCGAAAACATAGCTTTTCACAATCAACAAAAAAGTAATCTTTTAAATAAAATATTCAATAAATTAAATCACTCAAAAAGTACCATTAATAAAGATAGGCATGATAATAATATTTATTTAAATGAGAAGAACAAAGTAAGTGAATCAAATAAGCAAGACAGTATTGATATAGAAAAATATCTTAAAATGATGAACTTACAGAAGTTTAAAAATTCTTATCCAAATGAGCTTTCAGGAGGTATGGCACAGAGAGTAAGTATAGCTAGAGCACTTTCTTTTAATCCAGATATGTTGTTTATGGACGAGCCTTTTTCAGCACTAGATTATTTTACAAGGATTGATATGCAAAATGAAGTTGTAAGAATACATAAGTCAACCAATAAAGGTGTAATATTTGTAACTCATGATATTGATGAAGCATTAAAGATAGGCAAGAAAATAGTTGTTTTTACAAATGAAAGAAAAATAGAAGAATTTAATATAGAGGATGATTATAATAGAGATTTAACTTCAAATTACTATATTAAATTAAAAAAAGATATTTTAATGACAATGAAATCAAATAAAGGCATTTAAAGAAATTAATAATATTTTAAGGAGTAAAAATATGAAATTAAAAAAACTATTGATAGGTATAACAATATTGACACTTGCGACAGCATCTTTAGCTGGATGTGCAAAAAAGAATGATAGTGAAAATCTTTCAGAAATAAATTTAACTTATGTAAAATCACCACTAAATGTACCTTCTATAATTCAAAAACAGGATGATTTATTTGGGAAAGAATTTAAAAAGGATAATATAAAAGTTAATTTTCATGAAATTACTACAGGACCAGAGCAAACACAGGCTTTAGCTGCTGGAGAAATAGACTTTTTACATGCATTAGGTGGTACATCAGCTTTGATAGCTGCATCTAATGGAGTGGAATTAAAGATACTAAACACTTATAGTAGGTCACCAAAAGGATTTATGATTTTAACAAATAATGGTTCAATAAAATCAGCAGCAGATTTAGCAGGTAAGAAAGTAGCAGGACCAAAAGGGACTATATTACATCAAGTATTAATTGCAGCACTTGATAAAGAAGGATTAAGTATGGATGATGTAGAGTTTGTTAACATGGGTATTCCAGAAGCATCAGCAGCTCTTTCTGATGGTAGTGTTGATGCTGCATTGATTGCTGGACCAGCAGCTCTTAAAGCTATGAAGTCTGGAAGTAAACTTGTAGCAAATGGTGAAGGTTTAGTAGATGGCATAATAGTAACTGCTGTTAGTACGGATTTTGCTGAAAAACATCCAGAGGTAGTTGAAAGATTTATGAAAGTTGAAAAAGAAACTTTAGAATATGTAGATAATAACTTTGATGAAGCTATGGAAAAGGTAGCAAAAGAAGTTGATTTAAGCGTTGAAGAAACTAAAGAATTATATGCTTGGTATGATTTTAGTTTAGATATAACAGACAAAGATATATCTTCTCTTGAGGAGACACAAGACTTCTTAATAAAAAATGGATTACAAGAGAAAAAAGTAAACATAAAAGAATTAATATATAATGCTAAGTAGTAGTGATAATAGTGTTAAAAGTTTAAGTTACCTTATTTAAGGTAACTTTTTCTATTCTATTGATAAAAATATATGCTAATGGTATGTTTATATAGCGAAGAGATATGTTTTAATTTTAAATTGTTAGAGTGTTTTTAAAGATATAATATATTTATTTACAGATAGAAGAAGATATTTTTATAGTATTTTATATAAGGTATTTTATAATACAATTATATTAATAAAGTTAACAATAATATTTTATTATATATAGATACAAAGATATCATGCTTAATATAGATAGTATACAGGTATAAATATAATATATAATATTATGTAAATAAGTGTATATCAAACAAAAAATTAGAAAATTATAAGTATAAATATTACCAATAATTGTTAATAAATATTAATATACTGTATTTTGAAATTTAATAAATTGATAGATATCTGAGTAGGTATCTATACTATACATAAAGCCATATGTGAAAGTTATATGAATATATGGTAAATAAGAAAACTAAAATATGGAGGAATTATATGAGTCATAAAATATATATTGTAGAAGATGATATATCAATAAGTACATTACTTAAAGATTATATAGAGAAATATGGATTTGAAGTAATGGTTGAAGAAAACTTTGATAATATAATTACTACATTTGCAAATTTCAAGCCAGACTTAGTGCTTTTAGATGTAAATTTACCAAAATTTGATGGATTCTATTGGTGTAGATGTATTAGACAACAGTCAAACATTCCTATAATTTTTGTATCAGCTAGAGATAGTAATTTAGACCAGATTAGAGCTTTAGAAAGTGGAGCAGATGACTATATAACAAAGCCTTTTTATTATGATGTAGTAATGGCAAAGATAAAAAGTCAGATAAGAAGGGTATATGGTGAATATTCGCCTAAAATAGATGAGAGAATATTAGAACTAGATGGACTAAAATTTTATCCAGAAAGATTAGAGATAGAGTTAGAGGATAAGACTTTGGTTATCACCAAAAAAGAAGGAATATTACTTGAGTGTCTTATAAAAAAATACCCTAAAGTAGTAAGTAGAGATTATCTATTAGAAAAGATATGGGATGATATTGAGTTTGTAGAGGAAAATACTCTAAATGTAAATGTTAGCAGAATAAGAAAAAGATTTGAGGAGTTAGGTATAAATGATGCTGTTCAAACTGTACGAGGAGTAGGATATAAATTAAATAAAAATTGGTAAGGAGAAAATATGAAATTATTATTTAAAGATTGTAAAGGCTATATTTTTATATATTATTTAGGAATATCTATGACAATTATTTATTGTAGTCTTATGAAATTTATTAATGTAGAAGAAGCTTTGTATATCTTATTGTTTAGTACTTTTATATTATTATGTTTTTTGGTATATAAATATTATAAAAACAGAGAAGTATATACTATATTTACAAAAGGTATAAACTCCTTAGATGAATCCTTTTTATATTTAGGGAACTCTTTTTTCGGAGAAAACATATCAGTTATTTTAAAACAACAACATAGATTATATCAATCAATGATTCAAGAACATAAAAAAATACATAGTGAACACTTAACTTTTATCAACCAATGGATTCATCAAATGAAAACTCCAATATCAGTTATAAGTCTTCAACTTCAGGAATATGAAGGTGAAGAAGTTACTGAAAATATAAAAAAAGAGATAGATAGACTTAATAAAGGCTTAAACATGGCCATGTATTTCGCAAGAGTGGATGAATTTCAGAAAGATTTTGTGGTTGAAAAAGCTAATTTGAATGATATCATAGTAGATACTATAAATGAGGAAAAGAGATTATTCATAAAGAATGGTATAATTCCTAAAATACATATAGATAAATCTATTTATATTTATACAGATATAAAATGGATGAAATTTATAATAAATCAGTTAATTACAAATGGAGTTAAATATTCCAAAGATTACAGTAAAGATTTAATTATAAAATCTGAAGAAAATAATAAGTCTATAATTTTAAGTATAATAGACAAAGGTGTTGGAATTGTATCTAAAGATATAAAAAGAGTATTTGACCCATTTTTTACAGGAGAAAATGGACGTAAATTTGGAGAATCCACAGGTATGGGACTCTATTTAGTAAAAAAAGTATGTGACAACTTAGGTCATATGGTCAATATAAAATCAGAAGTTGGGAAAGGAACTGAAGTTTCAATAATATTCAGTAAAGATAATATAAACTAATAAGAGGCTATTTTAAGATGGATTAATATTGTATTTATAATTTAAATATCTTGTTAAAATTAATATGTCCATATATTTTAATGAGATTTATAATTATACAATCTAATTTTAAAATAGTTTATTTTTTGCAAACATTACATAGATGTAATGTTTGTGTAATGTTTGTAGATAGTGAAACTTTCTAATGTCAATTAAAATTAGTATAAGAAATGACATAAGAAAAGAAATTTTAAGAAGATTATATAGTAAGGAAAGGGTGTTTATCAATGAGTTTGGATATCATTTTTATATTAAAATCAATCATAATAGCTATAGTGGAGGGACTTACAGAATTTATTCCAGTATCATCTACAGGTCATATGATTTTGGTGGGAAGTTTGATAGATTTTAAAGGTCAATTTGCTGAAATGTTTGAAGTTGTAATACAACTTGGAGCTATCCTAGCAGTAGTAGTACTTTATTGGAAAAAAATAAAGAATAGTGTTATAGAGTTTTTTAAATTTATATTTACTGGAGGAAAGGAAGGAAAAACTGGATTTAAGTTTGGAATAAATGTTATTGTAGGTTGCATACCATTTGGAATTGTGGGAGTTATATTTTATGATAACATAAAAGCATTGTTTAATTTACAATCTGTAATTGTAGGGTTTATAGTTGGAGGAATCTTATTATTAGTTGTAGAAACTCTATTCAGAAAAAAGAAGCACTCAACAGATAATATAGATAAAATTACTCCAGTACAAGCTTTGAAGATTGGTATATTACAAGTTTTATCTGCGTGGCCGGGAATGTCAAGAAGTGCATCCACTATTATGGGTGGATGGATAGCAGGGCTTAATTCTCCTACAGCAGCGGAATTTTCTTTTTTCTTAGCTATACCAGCAATGGTAGCTTCTTCAGGACTAGATTTATTTGAATTTGATTATTCAATAATGACACCAACTTTATGGATTGCTTTAATTGTTGGGTTTATAGTAGCTTTTCTTGTGTCTATAGTAGTTATGGAAAAGTTCGTAAATTTTTTAAAGAAAAAACCAATGAGAGTATTTGCTGTATATAGAATAGTGGCAGGTATAGTACTTGCTGTATTAGCTTTTACTAACATAATTAGTATATAAACTAAAATAAATTCAGTATTTATATAAAATTTCTTTAATTAATATGAGTAGTATTTAATATATACTGCATGTCATTTTATAACTTATAAAGGAGCTATAAATAATGAAAACTTTAATTGTGAGTAATTTGAGCAAGGTATATGGTAAAAAAATGATTTTTAATGCATTAAACAATATAAGTTTTAGTATAGATGATGGAGAATTTGTAGGAATTATGGGACCATCTGGAAGTGGAAAGACCACTCTTTTAAATATGATTTCTACTATAGATAAGCCAACTACAGGAAAAATAGAATTAAAAGGTAAAAATCCATTATCACTAAAAGGTGAAGAACTTGCATTATTTAGACGAAGAGAGTTGGGGTTTGTATTTCAAGATTTTAATCTATTGGATACTTTAACTATTGGCGAAAATATAGTATTGCCATTGACATTGGATAAGGTAAGTGTAAAAGAGCAAGATGAAAAGCTAAATGAAGTATCTAAAATTTTAGGTATAGAAGACTTATTAAATAAAAGAACTTTTGAAGTGTCTGGCGGTCAAGCTCAGAGAACTGCTATTGCTAGGGCCTTAATCAATAAACCATCAATACTTTTGGCAGATGAGCCAACAGGTAATTTAGATTCAAAGTCATCAAAGACTGTAATGGAACTATTTCAAAAGATAAATAAAGACAATAAAGTCACTACTATGATGGTAACTCATGACCCATTAGCAGCAAGCTATTGTAATCGTATTTTATTTATAAAGGATGGAGCTATATACAATGAAATATATAAGGAAAATAGTAGAGAACAATTTTATCAAGAAGTAATGGATGTGCTTACATTATTGGGAGGAGATAATTAATGAACATAAAACAATTTGCCATTAATAATATTTCAAGAAATATTAAAGCATATCTAGGATATTTAACAAGTATTGTTATATCCTCGTCACTACTTTTTTCTTTTATTATGTTTACAGGTCATCCAGATTTAGATATATCTCAATTTCCTGACTATTTAAAAGAAGGGCTTAAGATGAGTAAAATAATTGCATATTTGTTTTTATTCTTCTTTGTATTTTATTCAGTGAGTGTTTTTCTTAAAAGTAGATATAAAGAGTTTGGAATACTCTATATTACAGGTATATCAAAACGACAAGTAATGAAATTGGTTCTTATAGAAAATATAGTAATAAATATAGTATCTTCTGTAATTGGAATAATAGTAGGTTTAATTTTTTCAAAGGTATTTTTAGTAGTTATGTCTACCTTTTTAGAATTATCACCTCTAAACTTTTATATACCATTAAATGCAATGTTTTCCACTTTAATTTATTTTATGGTTTTAGCTATATTAACATCTATATTTACTTCTTTTATAATTAAAGAAAATCAAGTATTGAGGTTACTTAAAGGTACAAAAACTCCAAAACCAGAGCCTAAAACATCACTAATACTTGCTATATTAAGTATTTGTCTGTTTGTAATAGCATATTATAGTGCTGTTACATCAACTGACCAGTATACAACTTATTTACGATTAGTTCCAGTTACATCTCTTACTATAGTAGCAACTTATTTATTCTTTTCTCAATTTAGTGTGTACTTTATAAAAAAATTGAAGATGAAGAAAAGTTTTTATAGAAGAAATACAAATATGCTTTGGATTTCAAATTTAATTTATAAGGTAAAGGATAATGCTAGGATATTCTTTTTGATAACTATAACTTCTGCAGTGGCATTCACTGCTATAGGTACAGTTTACTCATTTTGGAAAGATGTAAAACGTCAAATTAATTTAATATACCCTAACACAATATATTATTCAACAATGACTCTGCATAATGACACTAATAAACCTGATAGTAAAGAGAAAGATAAGGAAAGAATGAGTTTTATAGAAAGTAAGTTAAAAAAAGAAGGTATAGATTATGAAAGAGTTAATGGTGAGTTTAAAACTGTATTTCCTAAGAAAAGTGATTTTAATGTAAGAATAATTAAAGAATCCAAGTACTTAGAAATTACGAAGAGTATAGGGGTTAAGCCTATAAATTTTGAAGATAATGAATGTATATCATTATTTTCATCAGGACTACCTGGTAATAAAAAGGTAAAAGAAAATGTCATTATAGGGAATATAAGCTTAAGAGTGGCAAAACAGGTAGAAGAATGTGTTATGCCAGCATATTATAAAAATATGTATGTGGTAAAGGATAATTTTTATGATAGTATAAAATCAAAATTTATAGTAGATAGATTCTCAGCATTTGAGGTAAAAGGTTCAAGTGAAACTATAGATGTATGTAAACAATTCGAAGATAAATTTGATAATGAGTCTGGAATGCAACCATATTTGTTTTTCTCCAAAGAATTAATGATAGAAACTGGTAAACTAACATATTCTACATTTATGTTTTTAGCAATATTTATAGGTTTAATTTTCTTTGTTACTACAAGCAGTTTCTTATATAATAAGTTTTATATGGATTGTCAAGTTGACAAGAAAAAGTATGAACAGTTAAATAAATTGGGAATGACATATAAGGAGATTAAGAGAGCTTCAACCATTGAGATTGGGATTGTGTTTTTGTTACCTTATGTAGTAGCTGTTATACATTCGATATTTGCACTTACTGCACTGAAAAATTCATTTGATATAGAGGTTGCGTCATCTGCGATTTTAGTAATGGGAAGCTTGTTTATAGTTCAAATAGTGTATTTCTTACTTGTAAGAAATAGTTATTTAAAAGAGGTAAGATTAAATTTAGTCAATTTTTAATGGATATAATTAACTAATAACAAAAAGGTTTAAAATTAATTAATATTACTGAAATTATAAATGTTTATTTTTTCAGTAATATTTTTTATTGTATTAATTATTAAGATTCTATACGAATATGACATAATAAATGTCAAAATTATAAAAATATTCTACTTATATAAAGTATAAAGAGGTTATATGCACATATCTGTAGAAATAAATAATATAAAATATTAATTAATGTTATTAGGGGGTGTTATTTATTAGTAAATTAGCTAATGCATTGAGAATGATGATATTAATTCAAAGTAAAGGTAAAATGAAATGCAAAGAGTTAGCAGAAGAGTTGGAAGTAAGTGAAAGGCAAATAAAAAGTTAGATTATTAGATAATGAAGTTTCAATTCTAGATATGATAAATTCACAACTAAAGTATAATAATGATATTTATAAAAATCATGGATAGTAAAGATAAACAACTGAAACCAGCATATAATATATAGTTTGCTTAAGTTCAGTATAATAAGCAACCAACACTACAACATTAATAATATTTTTAGCTCTATTTGTTAAGTATGTTTTTGTTTATAATAGAGACTTTATGTAAAGTAATTAAAAATATACTTGTTAATACAAGTAAAAAGGAGTTATCACAGAATAAATTTAATTTGCTCATACAACATTAATCCAAAATTTTTTACTTACTAAAATTTAATAATAGTAAATTTTAGTAAATTATTGACTTTTATAGAAATTTACAATATCATGAGTTAAGTATAGTTATATTTATGCATATTGTTGGAAAGGAGGGTTTTAATGGCTAATGAAGAAATCCGTGAGGAAAATATAAAAAAAGTATTAAATTGTGCTATTGAATGCTTTAAAATTCATGGTCTGGAAGCAACTACAGTTACAATGGTCGCAAAAAAAGTTGGTCTTACAACTCGTTCTCTCCAAAGATACTTTGGTAACAAAAATAATTTGGTGATGCAGGCTATGGCCTTATTGCTAAATCAATCATATATTGAAATTAAAAATTCTTTTGAGAGTAAAGAATTTTTATCTAAAACAGGCTTTGAACAAATAATAGAAATCCTAAAAATAAGAGCAGAACATGTTAAAAAGCATTTTGAAGTTACAATCAACCTTACTGAGTTAGAAGTGTATTTTTCTAAAAATAATTTAAATCTAGAAATATTTAGAAATTACATGGGAGGTTCTGGATATGTGGATATTGCATTGTCTAAATCTCTTGATCTTGCTTTAAATGATTCATCTATTAGAAGTGATATAGATAAAATTGCTGCTATTGATGTTCTATCAACAACATATAAGGGTTTGTTGCAAAGAATAGCTTTTTTATATAACAATAAAGAAATAAAAAATGAAGTAAGCCCTGATAGATTAATAGATTCATTTATCAAAGTTATAACTTTATATTTAAAAGGCTAACACTGTATGATGGTGATATGGTGTTTTTTTATAAGTAATCCTGTCGCATATAAGGACATATACGAATAAGAAAAAAGAAAAGATGCAATCAAAAGAATTTAACATTATTTTATGTTGATATGACATTTTTTAAAAACAATACTAAAAGGAGATATATAGTATGAAAAATTTGAATCCATGTTTAAATGGAGAAAATATTATTATACCTGCTCTTAAAAATATCCTTATTGTTGATGATAATAAGGTCAATCGACAAATACTCAATAAAATTTTGAGTAGCCAATACAACATAATTGAAGCAGAAAATGGAGAAGTTGCATTATCTATTCTGCATCAAAATCATGAAAATATATCTGTAGTTTTACTTGATATTATTATGCCTGTTTTAAATGGTTATGAGTTACTTAAACGAATGCATGAGGACATTTTTTTGTCTAAAATTCCTACTATTGTAACAAGTGGTCAAAATAGTGAAGATGCTGAGATTAAAGCCTTATCTTTAGGTGCAAATGATTATATCATTAAGCCATATAAACCAGAGATTATCAAGCATCGTGTCTCTAACACAATATATCTTAGAGAAACATCTGCATTTATAAACTTAGTACAAAACGATTCGTTGACTAGCACATTTAGCAAAGAATATTTTTATATGTGTGCTGCAGAAACACTTCAAAGCAATCCACAAAAACAATACGATCTCATTTGTTTAGATATTGAACGATTCAAGCTGGTTAATGATATGTATGGTATTAAAGTCGGTGATGATCTGTTAAAGCATGTTGGAAAGACGCTCATTAGTATTGTCAATGAATATGGTATTTGTGGACGTATAGCAGCAGACGAATTTATTTGTTTAGTTCCTCATTGTGAAGAATATCAAAATGAATATTTTAAAAATATAACTGAAATGATTAATGGTTTTTCTGATACAATAAAAATAAATTTAATTTTACGTTATGGAATTTACTGTATTGAAGATAGATCTACTCCTATCAATATTATGTGTGACAGAGCTAACCTCGCAAAAGAATCTATAAAAGGTAAATACGATACTTATTTTGCTTATTATGATGATAATATCAGACAAAAACTTTTAGATGAACAAATGATTGTTTCAGATATGAAAAATGCTTTGATAGAAAATCAATTCAAGGTATATTTTCAGCCTAAATATGATTTAAAGACACAAGAAATTGTAGGAGCTGAGGCATTAGTTCGCTGGATTCATCCTACCAAAGGTTTTATGCTTCCTAGTAATTTTATTCCCATTTTCGAAAAAAATGGATTTATTACTGATCTTGATATTTATGTATGGGATCAATGTTGTCAAAAGATAAGAGCATGGATAGATATGGGGTACACTTCAATTCCAATTTCCATTAATGTATCTCGTGCTGACATTTATAATCCTAGTATAGTAGAAATTTTGATTTCTATGATTCAAAAATATAAGCTTAGTCCAAAAAATCTACATTTGGAAATCACAGAAACTGCTTATACTGAAAATCCAGAACAACTGATTGAAGTAGTATTAAAACTGAAAAAGATAGGATTTATTATTGAGATGGATGATTTTGGAACAGGTTATTCCTCACTTAATATGCTCTCTGAGCTTCCAATTGATGTTTTAAAACTAGATATGCGATTTATTAAAAGAGAAGAAAAGAAAAATAATGACAGAAGTATTTTAAGTTTTATTATAAGTCTTGCAAAATGGATGGATTTAAAGGTTATAGCAGAAGGTGTAGAAACTGAAGTTCAAGTACAGCTTTTAAAAGCATTGAACTGTGAGTATGCACAAGGGTATTATTACTCAAAGCCACTGCCACAGGAACAGTTTGAACAACATTTATTAAAATCTCATATACAAGTAGTGAATAAAAATAAAAAAGAATGTCAACATTTTGTTAAGAATTTTAAAGATAAAAAAAATATTATGCTTGTTTTAGATCCTGATTCTGTTGATTTTTCAAGGCTTAAAAAAGATTATAAATATCAATTTTTTGTAGAACATGTACATAGAGCATCTGATGCCATAGACTTTATTATCGAATTAGAAGAAAAAATTTCAGTTATTATAGTAAGTATTTCTAAATATATCAGGCCTAAGCAGATGTTGCAAATACTTGATGTCTGCAAGAAAATCAATGTTACAGTAATCGTATTGTATGATAAGATATATGATAAAAAAAATAAAATCCTAAACATGGATATATATGACTATGTTGAAAGGCCATATGATTTACTACAGTTAAATCTACGTATCCAAAATGCTATTGCATTTGCTAAAATGAAAAAATTTGAATATGAAAAAGAAGTTAACTCAACTATTATAGAAATGAGAAAACGTGCTGAACATGATGCGTTGACAGGTCTATTAAACCGTGCTGAATATGAAGTACGAATTGATAATTTTTTTCATAATAATTACAATCCAAGTGGTATTTTTGTAATATTAGATATAGACAATTTCAAGTCTATTAATGATACCTATGGACATGTAGTTGGCGATAAGGTATTATACATGGTTGCTGAAATGATAAAACACATTTTTCCAGAAACAGATATCATTGGACGCATTGGTGGCGATGAATTTTCCTTGTTTATTCCCTATACCATTCCATTTTTGCAATTGCAGGAAAAGATGATTCACATATGTAAACCTAATAATTTAGATGTCAATAATATCACTATTTCTTGTTCGGCAGGCGTTTGCCTTACTCCTGATTATGGTATTAATCGTAAAGAACTTTATAAAAATGCAGATATTGCACTTCTATTAGCAAAGCGACATGGTAAAAGCAAATTTGAAATATTTAGTCAAGGTATGAAATTGCCAACTCCTTCTTCTCTTGAAAACAAGAGCAAATACTTGCTGACAATGTTTTAGATGTTATATTTGCTTGTGATGCTATAAACAATAAAGTCATTTATATCAATGAAACAGTGTGTAAACTGATTGGAAAAGATAAAGAGAGTTTTATAGGTCAAAAATGTTACCAATTATTTTGTTATCAATATTGCAACTGTGATATTGTGAATATCTTAATCAAAGGTTTGATTTTTATGAGGAAATTAGAACTATTCTCACACTTATGAATATACCAAAGAATAAAAATTATAAAAGAGAAATATAAGCTTGGTATATGAATTTCAATTTGAGAAATCAGATATAATAGATTTGTTTAAAGAATTGTCTAAGGAGATAAAATGGTATGAATATAGAAGAGGAAAAAAATAACTTAATAGATGATAGTCAATATCAACTTGAACTATATCGTTCATCAAGCTTGGGTGGAGTTTATACTGTCAAAATGGATGATAAGTTTACTTTATTATATGGAAATGACCTGTACTTTCAGCTACATGGATATCAGAAGGAAAAATTACTAAATAAAAGCTGTACCATTTTTATTCATCCAGAAGACCTTAAAAATGTGCAAGAGGCTCTTTTTAAGGCAAAGAAAGCGAATAGTAAAACAGCTGAATGGGAAATGCGTATTTTGACTGGTGATGGAAAAATTAAGCATACACTTGTAAGTGGACGTTTTAATATTCGAAATTATGAGAAAGTATTTGATGGCTACATTACTGATATCACAAAGCAAAAACAAATGGAGGAGAAGATATTACAGTTAACCGAAATTGAAACAGATCTACGTAAGCAAATAGATCTTTATCGTACCACAGATCTTGGTGGTGTTTTCACTGTAGTAGTAGATGAAAATTTCACACTGCTTTATGGAAATGATAAGTACTATAAAATACATGAATATACAAAAGAGAGCATGCTAGAACGTATTCACAATCATTGTTCAGAATATGTTCATCCTTATGACTTACCTATAGTGCATGAGATTATTCACACTGCATTAAACTCTGGGAAAGATTACGTGGAGTGGGACATGCGTGTTATAACTGGCAATGGAAATATTCGATATATTCTTTGTAGTGGTGTATTTGATAATAAAGATGGAGTAACTCTTATGAATGGTGTAGTAATGGATATTACCAAACAAAAAAGGATCGAACAAGCATTGCGTGAGAGTGAAGAGAAATTTAGGATTGCAACTGAAAATTCTGATGTAGCGTTTTGGTCATACAATTTTGAGAAAAAAGAAATTTTCCAAACACAATCATCAAAATTTATGCATGGATATGACAACATTGTAAAAAATGTGCCTGAATCACTAGTTGAAGAGGGCTATATTCGTAGCGATTCTATCAAAGAATATTTAGAAATGTACTATAAAATGAGAAATGGAGCCAAAACTGTTTCTGGTGAATTTTGGATGAAGAATTTAGATACTAATGGATGGTGGTGTGAACATATAGACTATACTACTGTTTTTGATGAAACTGGAAAACCAGTTTATGCCCACGCCATAGGTAAAGATGTTACCACTAAAAAACTTGCAGAAAGTCGCTATAATGAGGAAATTTCATACAAAAATGCACTTATATCTGAAGATATAGTTGCAAGTATGCGTGTTGACCTTACATCTGGTTTGGTAGAGGAAGTCGATTCACCATATGAGGAAATAATTGAAAATTATTTTGGAAAAAACTATAGTGAGTGTGTTGCTATCTTGTCTGACTTACTTATTAATGATGAACAGAAAAACGATTTTTTATCATCAATGCAGACAGATATTTTGGTTGAAGATTTTAAAAATGGAGAGACCAAAAAAAATTTCCATGTACAACGTAAAATGCCAGATAATACATATCGTTGGGTGTCTACTACCATTAAACTCTTTCAAAAACCAAATAGTGACCATATTGTTGGTTTTCTATATAGTTATGATATTAATAATGAAATACTATTTCATCAAATTATGGATCTAATTTCACATACCAACTATGATTTTGTAGGTTACATCAATGCGATTAATGCTAGTTATATTTTATTCGCTGATAATGGTAAAAAAGTTTTATCCAAGAACACGAAAAAAAGTTATGAAAGTACTATTTCTGAATACTTTTCAAAATATTTAGATAGAAAACAGCATGATGAAATAATAAATAAACTATTACTTTCTGTTGTTACAAAAGAACTAGAGACTAAAAATGTTTATACTATTGAATATACTATTAAGGTTGAAAATGGTGTAGAGAAAAGAAAACAATTAAAATTTGCTTATATTGATAAACAAGCACAAACGCTTTTTTACACGCAAAGTGACATTACTGAGATTATAAATAATGAAAAGAAGCATCAAGAAATTCTTCATGATGCTTTGGTAGCAGCAAAACAGGCAAATAAAGCAAAAACTGAATTTTTATCCCATATGAGCCATGAAATACGCACTCCTATGAATGCAATTATTGGTATGTCTACATTGGCTGCACAGGTTGTCAATGATACTGAACAGGTTTCTGATTGTTTATCTAAGATAGGTATTTCAGCACGTTTTCTACTGTCATTGATTAATGATATTCTGGATATGAGTCGTATTGAAAGTGGTAAGCTTTCTGTAAAACAAGAAAAAATACCATTTGAAGAATTTATAAATGGTATTAACGCCATAAGCTATACGCAGGCACAAGATAAAGGTGTTGATTATGATGCTATTGTTACAAGCTTTACCGAAAATTACTATATTGGTGATGCCATGAAACTTCAACAGGTATTGGTTAATATTATCAGTAATGCAATCAAATTTACACCAAAAGGTGGTAAAGTACAGTTTATTATAAGTCAAGAAAAACAAACCAAGGATTTTGCAAACATGAAATTTATTATTAATGACACAGGTGTAGGTATTAGTGAAGATTTTGTCAATCATATTTTTGAGCCATTTACACAACAGCATATGGGTTCTACAGCCATGTATGGTGGAACTGGATTAGGTCTTGCTATTTGCAAACACCTTGTAGAACTAATGGGTGGAGAAATCAGTGTAAATAGTATTGAGGGAGTTGGTAGTGAATTTGTAATTGAACTAAAGTTAGGAGTGAGCGAAGAGAGTCATAAAAAATCCATAAAAAAATCTCAAGTTCACTTTAATAAAATGAAGGCACTTATTGTAGATGATGATATTATCATCTGTCGACATACAGAGCAAATTTTAGAAGATATGGGTTTAAAAGCAGATTATGTAGATTCAGGGATGAGTGCCATTAAACGAGTGCAAGAACTTTGGAATAAAGATGTATATTATGATATTATATTAGTTGACTGGAAGATGCCTAATATGGATGGGATTGAGACAACTCGCGCATTAAGAAAAATTGTAGGTCAAAATGTTACTATAATCATCATGACAGCTTATGATTGGCTTTCAATAGAAAAAGAAGCAAAAAGTGCAGGAGTTAATATGCTGATTAGTAAGCCATTATTTCGTGATTCTATTTCATCTGCATTTGAAAAAATATATATGAAAAAAGATGAAGAAATTGTGCCACCAAATGAATGTGTATATGATTTTACTGGTAAACGAGTATTGCTTGTAGAAGATCATATGCTAAATATTGAGGTAGCCAAACGATTACTTAATTCTAAAAATTTAGAAGTTGATGTTGCAGAAAACGGATTGCTTGGTATTGAGGCATTTGCTTCTGCACCAGCAGGATACTATGATGCTATCCTTATGGATATACGTATGCCAGTTATGGATGGACTTTTAGCTGCAAAATCTATTCGTCAAATGCGTAAGAAAAATGCAGCAACTATTCCTATAATTGCCATGACTGCTAATGCTTTTGATGAAGATATAGAGAAAACAAAGGAAGCAGGAATGAATGCCCATATTGCTAAACCTGTAGAGCCAAAGAAATTATTCAGTACCATAAATAATTTCTTTTCTTGTGAGAATAAATAATAAATTGAGAGTTAACTAAGTTTATACAAGAAGAAGGATAAGAATAATATCGTGGTTTGGAGATGATGAGTAATATATATAATCTTACTTAGATAAAGGAGTGTATAATGATAATGAGTATGTTTATAGATAAACTTTCAACATATGGTGTAAATATTGAAAAGGTCATGGAACGATTTGTAAATGACGAGAACTTATACTACACTTGTCTCTTGTCTTTTATAGAAGATACCTCTTTTGACAAACTTGGTGAGGCAATAGAAAATAGAGATTTCAGCTATGCTTTTGAGCAATCTCATACTCTAAAGGGTGTGTCTGGTAATCTAGGACTTACAGGAATTTTTAAATCTGTATGTATAATTGTAGAGTCTCTAAGACACAATGAATACGATAATCTACAACAACTTTTCCAAATTGTTCTTGCAGAAAAAGAAAAGTTAGAACAAATATTAAGTACCCTTATAGTAGACAGTTAAAATAATAAAATTGATACTATGAGGGTATTAAATTTTTATGTCAATAAAATCTAAAATAAACTTTGAGGTAAAAACTAAATCAGTTGAAAATAATGATAATTACCAATTGAGTTCATTTAAATATAAAGTTTTATATTAACTAAGTTATATCTAAATAAAATACACTTGCACTATAAATATGACAAAAAATCAATATAAAAACGAGGTGAAATAAAATTTATGATAAGAAAATCAAATGATAAAGACATAAGTAAAATCATGGAAATATGGGAAGAAAGCACAATCAAAGCACATGACTTTATAAGTAAAGAATACTGGAAAAATAACTATAATACTGTCAAAAGTGAATATATACCCATATCAGATACATTTGTATATGATGATGGCGAAGAAATAAAAGGATTTATAAGCATAATAGAAAAAAGCTTTATAGGGGCCTTATTCATAAACTCAAACTATCAAAGTCTAGGAATAGGAAGTAAACTCTTAGACTATGCAACTAAAGAATATAAAAATTTAAACCTAGCAGTATACAAAGACAATAAAAAAGCAGTTGTATTTTATAATAAAAAAGGATTTAATATAATAAAAGAGCAAATAAATGAAGACTCAGGATTTAAAGAATACATAATGGAATATAGTAAATAACATTAATATATTCTATTAGAAGAATAATAAATGTATTTGTTATTCAGTTAGTATATTTGTAAAAATAATTTTTAAAATTATAAATTATATGTACTTGAGATATTAAAAATATAATGATATGGGAGGATAAAGTAATGAATAAAAGAGCATTTATGCATTATATTAGAATAAGAGGATAGCGCACAAGTTGTGGCTATTTTACAAAAACCTATAACATGATTTTATATAAGATAGAAAAATATACCTTATATAAGTAGCCATAATTTCGTGCTGTTTAAATTGAATAGTAATACTAAAACTATTTATGATAAAGAATTATTTGAATCAAGACATGAAATATATAATTCTAAAGTATATGATAATTTAATAGAAGAAATAAAGTATGTAATGCATAACCACATTTTAGATGCTAGATGTGGAGAAGGATATTTCTTAAATAAATTATATGAAGATAAAAATATTAAATATAATTTCTCCTGCAAATTATAAGGAATTTACAAGGGTTTTAACTGATGATGGGATAATAGCAAAGATTGTTCCAAAATCAAATTATTTAAAAGAAATAAGGACAAGTATACATGGAAATATAAAGAATAATGATTATGACAATAAAAACATTGTAGCTGTATTTAAAAAACATCTAAATGTGGTTTATGAAAATAGAATCAATTATAAAACTGATATAAGTGTGTTAAATTTAATGAATTTAGTCAAAATGACTCCTTTAACATCAACATTAGATGAAGAAGAGATTTTAAGGTTGATAAAGTCAGGGATATCTAATATAACAATTGATTTAAGAGTTATGGTCGGTACATTAAAGAGATAGAAAATAAAATTTGTCCAAAATTAATAAAAATTATATTACTAAAAATTGCTATGAAATTAGTCTAATAATATCTAATTTCATAGCAATTTTAATTACCATTAAAGTGTCTATGCAAAAAGCATTTAAATTATATCTCCAAATATGTCCACAAAAATTTCTATAATAATATTTAATAACATAGTATTCTTATTTGAAATTATTTTTAAAATATAAAATATTAAAGCTTAAAATATTCTCGTTGAGAAGAATCTATTTCAGAACCACAATTGCTACAACAATAAGACGTTGAAACATACCCAAATTCTTCAGTATTCTCATTAAACTCCATTTTTTTCTTTGCAATAATTCCTACTTTAGTTAAGCTAGAACCACAATTATCACAGTTTTGAATTTTACATATACTATACAATTTGTCAGTAGTTACATTCTCTATTAATTTATCACAATTACAACATTTAATAGAAGAAATCTCATTAGATACTTCAATCGGTTCAGCATCTTGAAAAGAAAATTTATATGTTATATCATTTGACACTCTATAGCCTGTATCAAAAATATTTGTATTACAATTTGGACACATATATTTTGGAATATATACATCTTTTTTTTCAAAAGTGTCCTTTTCAGTATTGCGATTTGAATCATCTAAAGAGGAGTTTTCACCTATGGTATATTTTTTATTTAAGTTTAAAAGGTAATTGTAAATCTTTTTATCTTTATTTTGTTTTGCTGTGTATAAAAAATGACTCATTATATCTGGATAGTCTTTATTTTTTGATGACATATTTAAATCTATATAATTGTTTTCAATTGCAAAAGATAGTATATTGTAATAATCATATTTTACTGCAAAAAATAATAACATTTCATCAAAAACTTTATCTACTATCTTATCAGAAATACTTATCCAAAAATCTGGGGATTCTAGATAAACTTTTTTACTAAGTTCATCTAGTTCTTTATCTATGTTGTTTAATTGATTTTCATTAGTTTTCATATTGTCACTTCCTTGTTAATTTATTATATGAAATAAAATCTCATATAAAATATATCATATTATAATTTACAAGTATAGGGCAAATAGATTTGTTTATAAGTAAAATTTTATAAATAACCATTAAAACATAAAGGATTAGAAGCAAGTTTACTTATAAGTTGAATGTAAACCTATACAATGTTTTAGGTTGACAAAAAAACAGCTTTCTTTTATACTAAAACAAAGCTTTAATAGAAGATTTGTATATGTACATATAAACTAAATTGAATAAGACATATGAAGGGAATTATGAAAATGAAAAATAATAGAGTAAATATTCAAGATTTAACTAAAATGTCAATATGTGTAGCATTATTATGTATATCATCATACATATATATACCATTACCATTTACACCAGCAGGAGTAACAGCACAAACAATAATGATAAATCTAATAGCTTTAATATTAACACCAAGACAAGCATTTAGTACAGTTGGTGTATACATAATGATAGGTTTAATTGGAATACCTGTATTTGGAGGAGGAGCATCTGGAATTGGTAAATTACTAAGTCCAACAGGTGGTTTTTATTTTGGATTTTTATTTGCAGCACTAATTATTAGCTTATTAAAAGGTAAAAATAATGATATTAAGAGATATATACCAATAACAATTTTTGTTGGTATGCCTATTATATATTTTATGGGAACAGTATTTATGTGTTACTTTAATCAAATGACGGTAGAAGCAGCACTTTTTGCAGCTGTTGTACCATTTTTAATTGGAGATACAATAAAAGCAATTATTGCATCTTTTTTAGGTGTTAAATTAAATAACGTACTAAAAAGAAATCTATGATGAAGAGAGGATATAATGTATGGAAGATGTTTTTATATTAGGAGGATTAAGAAGTCATATTGGTCTAAAAAATGGAATTTTTCAATGTGTTCAACCAGAATTACTAGGAGCAAAGGTTTTAAAACACCTAATTGAAAAGTATGAGATTGATAAGATTGATGAGATTATATGTGGAAATGCAGTTGGTACAGGAGGAAATATCACAAGATTAATGACTTTAACAGCGGGAATAGAAAGTGAAGTTCCTGCTTTTACTGTAGATATGCAATGTGCTTCTGCTATGATGAGCTTAGATATAGCATTTTCAAAGATTAAATCTGGGCAATGCGATTTAATTATTGCAGGAGGTTTTGAGAGTAGTTCTCTACAACCAATGCGTACATATCATAAAAACGATAGGAGATATAATATTAATAATCCAAGCTATGCAGTTGCTCAATTTTCTCCAGATAATAATAGTGAGAATAGTATGCTTGAAGGTGCAGAAAGAGTGGCAAAGTTATATAAAATTGAGAAAGCAGAATTAGATTATTGGGTGAAAGAAAGTCATAGAAGAGCAAAAAACACAAGAGAAGAAAAATTTCTTGAAGATATTATATTTCCTATAGATAGCAATACATATGATGAAGGTATACGTGATAAAATGAGCCAAAGATTATTAGATAGGATACCTTCAATTTTAGGAAAGGGAAGTATTACAAATGCAGCAAATGCATGTCTTATTAATGATGGGGCTTCATTTCTTATTCTGTGTTCTAAAAAATATTTAGAGAATACAAAAAAGAATCCAAAGGCTAAAGTTATCAATTCTTGTACAATAGGAACAGAGCCACAATTAAGTCCAACATCTGCTATAAAAGCTATGGAGAGGCTTTTGGATATAGAAAAGCTTAACTATATGGACATATCTGCTATTGAATTTAATGAAGCATTTGCAGTTATAGATGTTTTATTTCAAAGAAAATATCCAGAATTAATTGATAGATATAATATATTTGGAGGGGCTTTAGCATATGGTCATCCATATGGTGCTTCTGGTGCAATTATTGCGTTACATCTTTTAAAAGCACTTGAAAAGACTAATGGGAAGTATGGAATTTGCTCTATAGCAGCTGCTGGAGGATTGGGTTCTGCTTTATTGATTGAAAGGGTGTAGATTATGAATTACTATGAACTTTTAAAAGTAAAAAGAAACAACTATAAAGATAAAGATTTTTTGATTATAGATGGAGAAAAGTATACTTATGACAATATATTAAGAGATAGTGAGGAGATTGGGAGACAGATTTCTATAGGTGAAAATATTCCTGTTTTAATTTATTCTAAAAATATAAAGTTCCAATTAGTAAGTTTTTTAGGTGTTAACTATTCAAATAATGTTCCTATCATTTGTCATTATAATCTTTCTAAAATAGTATTAAGTGATATTTTAATAAAGAATAATATTTCAATTGTTATATCAGATGAGAATATAGATATAAATTATTTATCTAATGGTAGTTGCAATAGAATATTAAAGGTAGCTAATTCTTCTACAGAACATTATAGTATAAATGTATATCAATATAATAATATTTTAAACTATTTAGATAAAGAGATTTGTATGGGAGCTTTATCTTCAGGCTCTACAAATGTACCAAAAGTATTATATAGAACATATGAAAGCTGGGCTGGATTTTTTCCTATACAAAATGAAATTTTCCATATTTCTGAGGACTCTATTTTATTTATCAATGGAACACTTAGTTTTACAGGAAATCTAAATTCTATAATGTCAGTACTATATGAAGGTGGTAGTGTTGTAATAAATTCAGGTTTAAATTGTAAAACATGGATAAATGTAATAAAACAATATAATATAACTAATATATATATTATACCTACAAAGCTTCAGTTACTGGTTAAATATTTAAGTGAGATAATAGTTAAAGTTAGAAGTGTTTTTACAGGTTCTCAATTGTTGTTTGAGGATACAGCAATAAAAATAAAAAAATATATGCCAGATTCTGAAATCATTTTATATTATGGAGCAAGTGAATTAAACTACATTACATATTTGTGTTATGATGAATTGATTGAGAAAGCACTAAGTGTAGGTAAACCATTTCCAAAAATAGATGTATATATTAAGGATGGAATAATTTTTGTAAATACCAAATATGCAGTATATAATGCATCAGAGCCTTATTCTGTCAATGACATTGGATATTTTGATGATGATGGATATTTGATATTTGAAGGAAGAAGTGATGATGTTGTAAACATTGGTGGATTTAAAGTCAGTTCTATCAAACTTGAAAATATAGTAAAAAGAATTCCTCAAGTTGAAGATGCAGTTGCATTACCTTATTTAGATACTATAAGGGGAAGTCAAATTGCATTATTTGTAACAACCATAGGTAAGATTACAAAAAAGGATTTATTGATTAAGATTAGAAATTATTTAATTAGAAATGAAATTCCAAGAAAAATTATTTTTTTAGATTCATTACCATATACATCTTCTGAAAAGATAGATAGATTGGCACTATTAGAAATGTTAGAAGTATAATATTTAATAATTTTAGTGAACCAATATATTGATAAAAACATATTGTATATAGTAAAGGAGGCTTACAATATGTCAAATCAATACGATATAACTGTTATAGGCGGAGACCTGCGACAAGTGTACATGGTAAAAAAACTAATTAATAAAGGATATTCTGTAGTTATATATGGAATAGCAAATGAAATTATAAATGGAATCGCTGGAAAAGCAACTTCACTAGCTGAAGCACTATCCAAAAGTTCCATTATTTTATGTCCAATTCCATTTACAAAAAATCAATTTAGTATTGAAAATACTGATGGTTGTCTCGATGCTACTATTGATAACTTGTTAGTTAACTTATCTCCTAATCAAATACTATTTGGAGGAAACATACCAACTAAAGTTTACAAATTTTGTGAGCAACACTCTATTCAGGTTTATGATTTTATGAAGATGAATGATGTTGCTATTTTAAATGCAGTTGCTACAGCTGAAGGAGCTATAGCAGAAGCGATTAAAAGAAGTCTAATCAATATGCACCAAAGTAACTGTCTAGTACTAGGCTTTGGAAGGTGTGCACAAATAATTGCTAAAAAATTATATGCTTTAGATGCAAATATATGTGTTGGAGCAAGAAATAATGATGCAAGGAGTACGGCTAATGCATTTGGGTATTCTAGTATTTCTTTAAATCAACTTGATGAAAATCTTTCAAAGTTTGATTATATTTTTAATACCATACCAGAATGTATTTTAACAAAAGAAAAATTAGAAAAAGTATCAAGAGAAGTAACTATTATAGATATAGCTTCTTCTCCTGGTGGATTAGATTATTCTGTTACACAAAATTTAGGTATTAATGCAAATCTTTGTCTTGGGCTTCCTGGTAAATACTCACCAAAGACATCTGGTGAAATTCTTGTTAACGCTATAGAAAATATTATAAATGAAAGAAGGGATTAGAGATGAGACTTGAAGGACTTACAATTGGAGTAGGATTTACTGGTTCGTTTTGTACTTATGATAAAATATTTATAGAGTTAGAGAATTTGGTAAAAGCAGGAGCAAATGTACACACTATATTTTCAGATGTATCACAAAATATAGATTGTAGATTTGGAAATTCTGAGGAATTTATGAAAAAAGCATATGAACTGACAGGAAATAAACCTATTGTTACAATTGAAGAAGCAGAACCATTTGGGCCTAAAGGAATTGCTGATATTATAATAATAGCCCCTTGTACTGGAAATACTGCTGCTAAGCTAGCAAATGGCATTACAGACTCTCCAGTATTGATGGCAGCAAAAGGTCATCTTCGCAATGATAAACCACTTGTAGTATCAATATCAACTAATGATGCTCTAAGTTTTAATTTCAAAAACATTGGAACTCTTCTTAACTCTAAAAACATATATTTTGTACCTTTTGGTCAAGATAATTGTAATGCAAAGCCTAATTCTATGATTGCACATACAGAGTTAATAATTCCAACAATAGAGCTTGCTCTTGATAATAAACAGTTACAACCTGTTATAAAAAGTCCACATCAATAGATTAATGATGTAATCTGATATACATGTATATTTAGTAATATTAACAAAGTCCAGCAATCTTATTTGCTGGACTTTAACTTGTAATATATTAAGTATATTTTATTTCACAGTATATAAAAATTATCAGTGTGTATATCTCTAATTATAATACATATTATAACTGTTTGTATATCTCAGAGTATTTAATTTACTCTTTAAGTCTTTATTTTCTTCTTAATGTATTTTTTTTTATAACTTTTATACAATACTATACTTGAAAAAAATCTTTTGATTTTTTCATTAAAAAAATGAAAAGATAAGTGTTAAAATAATAACGTTATCCTTAAGTATTGAGATGAATTTATTCACGATTTATATAAAAAATAAAGTAACATATAATTAATCTAGATATTTGTAAAGTATATTATTATTAATATAAATAATATAATACTAAACAAAAAATAAAATGTTAAAAAAATAACTTGAAAATGTAAAGATAACATGCTATACTGTTAATAAATTAACAGAAAAAGAAGATTATACTATTCTAGGAGGGCATTGAAATGGCTAATAAAGAACAGACTATAATAGAAAATAAAAGGGGAGAAGAAGCTATGGCAGATAATGCATGCGTTGTAAATAATGTTGAAAATTTAGTTAAAAAATTAGCAAAAATTAGAGAAGCTCAAAGAATCTTTGCTACATACACTCAAGAGCAAGTAGATAAGATTTTTTTAGCAGCATCTTTAGCAGCTAATAAGCAAAGAGTTCCTCTAGCTATAATGGCACAAAAAGAAACTGGTATGGGAATTGCTGAGGATAAAGTTATAAAGAATCACTATGCATCAGAATATATATACAATGCATATAAAGAAACTAAAACTTGTGGTGTTATAGAGAGAGATGAAGCCTTTGGTATGACTAAAATAGCTGAGCCAATAGGAGTTGTTGCAGCAGTTATACCTACAACTAATCCAACTTCTACTGCTATATTTAAATCACTTTTAGCTCTAAAAACTAGAAATGGAATAATATTTTCTCCACATCCAAGAGCAAAAAATTCTACTATAGAGGCAGCAAAGGTAGTTCTTGAAGCTGCTGTTCTGGCTGGAGCTCCTGAAGGTATAATCGGATGGATTGATGAGCCATCTTTGGAATTAACTACGACTGTTATGAAGGAAGTTGACTTAACTCTTGCTACAGGAGGTCCTGGAATGGTTAAATCAGCATATTCATCTGGAAAACCAGCTATTGGAGTCGGTGCAGGTAATACACCAGCAATAATTGATGACAGCGCAGATATAAAAACTGCTGTAAATTCAATTCTTGTATCTAAGACATTCGATAATGGTATGATATGTGCTTCTGAACAATCAGTTATAGTATTGGAAAATATATATAATGAAGTTAAAAAAGAATTTAAAGAGCGTGGTGCTTACTTATTAAATAAAGAAGAAACAGAAAAATTAAGAAATGTAATTTTAGTAAATGGGGGATTAAACTCTAAAATCGTTGGTCAAACAGCTTGCACAATAGCAACATTAGCAGGTTTTGAAGTTCCAGTTGATGCTAAAGTTTTAATAGGTGAGGTTGAATCAGTTGAAATAGAAGAAGCTTTTGCTCATGAAAAACTTTCACCAGTACTTGCAATGTATAAAGCAAACAACTTTGATGATGCAGTTAGTAAAGCAGAAAAATTGGTAGAAGATGGAGGGTTTGGTCATACATCTTCATTATATATTGATGATGTAAATCAGAGAGAAAAGCTTGATAAATTTACTAAAGCTATGAAAACTTGTAGAATTTTAATTAATACTCCTTCTTCTCAAGGGGGTATAGGTGATTTATATAATTTTAAACTAGCTCCTTCTCTTACTTTAGGATGTGGTTCTTGGGGAGGAAATTCAGTATCTGAAAATGTAGGAGTTAAGCACTTACTTAATATTAAGACAGTAGCTGAGAGGAGAGAAAATATGCTTTGGTTTAGAGCACCAGAAAAAGTTTATTTTAAAAAAGGTTGTTTAGGAGTGGCGTTAAAAGAACTTAAAGATGTAATGAATAAAAAGAGAGCTTTTATTGTAACAGATACATTCCTTTACAATAATGGATATACTAAGACAGTTACTGACTTATTAGATGAAATGAACATCAAGCATACTACTTTCTTTGAAGTTGAACCAGACCCAACTTTAGAATGTGCTAAGATAGGTGCTAAAGCTATGAGAGAGTTTAATCCAGATGTAATAATATCTATAGGTGGAGGAAGTGCAATGGATGCAGGTAAGATAATGTGGACATTATATGAGCATCCAGAAGTAGATTTCCAAGACCTAGCAATGAGATTTATGGATATAAGAAAAAGAGTGTATACGTTCCCTAAAATGGGTGAAAAAGCTAGTTTTGTAGCTATACCAACATCAGCAGGGACTGGTTCAGAAGTAACTCCATTTGCAGTTATAACTGACCAAGATACAGGTGTTAAATATCCATTAGCTGATTATGAGTTGATGCCAAATATGGCTATAGTTGATGCGGATATGATGATGAATATGCCAAAAGGATTAACTTCTGCTTCTGGTATTGATGCTTTGACTCATGCATTAGAAGCATATGTATCTATGCTTGCAACTGACTATACAAATGGTCTAGCTTTACAAGCTATTAAGAGCATATTTGAATATCTTCCACGTGCATACGATAATGGAGCAAAAGACTCAGAAGCAAGAGAAAAAATGGCAAATGCTTCTACAATGGCAGGAATGGCTTTTGCAAATGCATTTTTAGGTGTTTGTCACTCTATGGCTCACAAGTTAGGTGCTTTCCATCATGTACCACATGGTGTTGCAAATGCTCTTTTAATAACAGATGTTATGAAATTTAATTCTTCTAATGCACCAAAGAAAATGGGAGCTTTCTCTCAATATAAGTATCCAGAGGCATTAAAGAGATACGCTGAAATAGCTTCATTCTTGGGATTAAAAGGAAATTCTGATGAAGAAAAATTCCAAAGTTTATTGATAGCTATTGAAGATTTAAAGAGTAAAGTTGGTATTCCTAAAACTATAAAAGAATTTGGTGTTGAGGAATCTAAATTTATAGATTCACTAGATGAAATGGTGATTCAAGCCTTTGATGACCAATGTACAGGTGCGAATCCAAGATATCCTCTTATGAATGAAATAAAAGAAATGTATTTAAATTCATATTATGGAAAATAAATTTACTATAAAACTTACTATAAAATAAATAAACTAAAATCCTGTATACATTAGATATATAATATCATTGTATATGGGATTTTTCGTTTAAAAAAACATAAATAGTTTTGAAACTTTAATTCAAAATTCAATTAAATAATGTTATTATAATAATTAGAATGAATCTATATGTAATATTTGGGTATATTTGTATGTAAGATAAGTAATAAATTTGTATTAATAAAGATATAAATAGGGATATAAAGTGTTGACTAATTAAGGGAGGGGTAAGATGACTAAAAGAAATAAAAGTGTTACATTAATTATAATTCTTTTAATGGCATCATTATTTCTGATATTAGGATATCTATATATAGAAGATACAAGAAAACTTCTTATATCAGAGGCAGAAGTACATATAAAAGAAGTTGCGATACAAGGTTCTCAGTTAGCACAAAGACAAATTGAAAAAGATTTAGATATTTTAAATATTTTTTCAAGTTATTATACTTCAAATCCTAACATGTCTAATGAAGAAAAAATAAAAAAGCTTTTAGATGAAATGGAAAACCAAAAATTTTATACTATGGCAATTGTTGATATAAATGGGAATGCAGAAAATACTAAGGGTAATAAGTTTTCTGTTAAGGATAGAGAATTCTTCAAAAATTCAATTAATGGTAAAAAGTATGTTTCAAGCCCATATATTGATGAAGTAAATAAGTCTGTAAAAAAGATTACTATCTCAGTACCAATATTAAATAATGATAAAGTAGTTGGAGTTTTGTATTGTACTTATGATGTCAATACTCTAATGAAACTTATAAATGTATCTTTTTATGAAAATAATAGTATATCTTATGTTGTAAAAAATAATGGGACAGTTATACTTCATCCTCAACAAGATAGATTATCAAGAAATATTTATGAATTGTTAAAGCAGGATAATGATATTAAAGATGTAAATCAATTAAAAAAACAATTAGAAGAAAATAAAACAGGTGCTGCAATCTTAAATATGTCAGGAGAAAGACGATACCTAGGATATGCTACTATGGATAATGGAAAGAAAAAAGATAATTATATAAAGGATTGGAACTTGATTTTTTCAATTCCAGAAAATGTTATATTCCGTAATTCTGAGCAAATTATTAAGAGAGCTGTATATGCAGTATTATTGATTATATTTGTGTTTATTGCAATTATTTTCTATATAATGTACATAAAAAAATCTAATGAAAAAGAAATATTAAGTTTAGCATATGAAGATAGAGTTACACATATAGGAAATCAAAATAAATTTTATAGAGAATGTAGTAAGTATCTTTTAAATAAACCATCTTTAAATTATATTATAGTATATTTTGATATTGATAATTTTAAAATGATTAATGATACTTTTGGATATGAATTTGGTGATAATCTATTAATTACTATAGCAAGTGCTTTAAAAGAGGAACTAACAGAAGGTGAAATATATGCACGACTTTCAAGTGACTATTTTGCTATTTTTTGTGAATATAAAAATGGAAGAAATAAAATTATAAAAAAAATTGATAGTATACGAAGTAATATTGAAAATAATCTAAATACAGTATTTGAAATTTCTCTTTGTGTGGGTATTTACTTCGTAGAAGAAGGAGAAGTAGATGCTCAAAAGGCTGTAAATAAAGCTAATATGGCAAGGTCTATTGCCAAAGGTAAAAATATAAACTATGCTATTTATAATGAAGATGTTAGAAATAAGCTTAGTGAGGAATCTATAATTTTAGATGATATAAAGACAGCATTAGTAAAGAATCAATTTGAAGTTTATTATCAACCTAAGTTTTCACTTGTAAATGGTGAGATGATAGGAAGTGAAGCACTGATAAGATGGAATCATCCTGAACATGGGTTTATAAGTCCAGCTATATTTATTCCAATAGCAGAAAAAAGTCAATTGATTTTAAAAATAGGTAGATTTGTATTTGAAAGAGTTTGTAGCGATTTATCTAAATGGGAAAAACAAGGGAAAAAATTAGTACCAGTTTCAGTAAACCTATCTAGAGTTGAGTTATATCAACCAGATATTGTAAAATTTATCAATAGTACTATCCAAACATATAACATACATTCAAATTTAATTGAATTAGAGATAACAGAAACTGTAGTTATTAATGAATTAAATATACTAAAAAGTGTTTTAAATGAATTAAGGAAGCATGGATTTTCAATTTCTATGGATGATTTTGGAACAGGTTATTCTTCTATTAGTTGTCTAAGGGACATGCCAATTGATGTATTAAAATTAGATAAGTCTTTTCTTAATGGTCTTGAAAATGATGAGAAAAGTCGTAATATAGCAAAGTCTATAGTATCTCTAGCAAAATCATTAGATTTAATTGTAATTATAGAAGGCGTTGAGAGTAAGAAACAGGCTGAGTTAATGAAGCAATTTGGATGTGATTTAGTTCAGGGGTTTTATTTTGCAAGACCAATGCCAGTTCAAAATTTTATGAAATTACTTTAAAAATAAAATTTATTTTTTCATATAAAACACTATTATATATGCTTGGATTTAATAAATGCTTGCTAGATAATTAGTGTTTTTATTTTGTAAGATTCAGATATGAGGAAAGTAATTATCTTTTATAAAAATCTGTTAAAAATAAATTATTTTGGACATAAATATGTTATTAACAAAAGAATAGTACTATAATGTATAGATGATAAAAAACTTAAATAAAAATTTAATGATAGGAGTTGTTTGAGTATGATAGATATAAGCATTGATAAAAAACTTAAGGACAAATGGCCTGATGCAAAATTAGGATGTATCCAAGCAAAAGTAGTAGTAAATAAAAGCTCAGAAAAGTTAATAAATGGGATAAATGAGTTTTGTGATATTTTGAATCAAAAGCTAGAAATTGAAGATATTACGAAATTGGATAAGATTAAAGATGCAAGAGATGCATATAAAGAACTTGGTAAAAATCCAAGTAGATATAGAACGTCTTCAGAAGCATTAGTTAGAAGAATTGTTCAAGGTAAGGGTCTATATACAATAAATAATATAGTTGAAATAAATAATCTAATATCTATAAAATCATTATATCCAGTTGGTACATATAATGTAAGTAAACTACATCCACCAATATGTTTTACTGTAGGTGATGAAGGCGAGCAGTATAAAGGTATTGGAAAAGAGTTGATAAATATAGAAAATCTACCTATATTATCTGATTCATTAGGTAAATTTGGAAGCCCAACTAGTGATTCCGAGAGAGCTATGATAACAACAGATGCAATTGAAATACTAATTTGTATATTTTCATTTAGTTCGGAATCAGATATTGAAGAGTACTTTGGATACGCTAAGGATTTACTTAAAGAGTATGCAGATGGAAAGGATATAGAAACTAAAATAATTAAATAATAATTATATAAAATGTATATAACAACGTTATGTTAAGTTGGATACCAATATATAAGAACGAATCAAAAAAGGAAACTAACAAGATATTAGTTTCTTTTTTTGGAAATAGTAGTTTAATGTAACAAAAATAGACAGATAGCCACACTGATGCTTAAAAGTATGGTAATATATTATTATAGCAGAGGTTATATTTAAGGGATTTTGAAAGGGGGAATTGACAATAATCATTTTATCTGAAATATAAATTGATATCATGTAAATAACTCTATCTTTAAAAATATAAATTAATAATATAATAGTTTGGGTATATAGAAGAAATAAGGTTTTTTAAAACTAGTAAAGTACATAGGTAATTATAATGAAGAAAGGATTTAGTTATGATTGAAGGAAAAGAGGCAAAACAAGAAAGTGGGCAAAAAAATCTAAAAGTTAAGATAGCTATAGTAGTAGGTGTTTTGATTGTAGCTTATATAGGGATGGCAATCTTTTTTAGAAATCATTTTTACTTTGGTACAACTATTAATGGTGTGAAAGCTTCAGGAAAGACAGTTGAACAAGTAAATGATTTATTAGCATCAAGTACTAATTCTTATACTTTAAGTCTAGAGGAAAGAAACAATAAAAAAGAACAAATAAAAGCAAAAGATATAGATTTAAAGTTTACACCAGATGATAAGGTTCAAAAAATAAAAGATAGCCAAAGTGCGTTTGGATGGATTGGTGGAATATTTAAATCTAAAGAGTATAATAATATGGTAACTCTTTCATATGATAAAGATTTACTAGAAAAAGGGTTTAATGCTTTATCTTGTTTTGATAGTAAAAATGTTGTAGAGCCTAAGAGTGCATACCCTAAGTATGATAGCAGTAAAAATGCTTATGTTATAGTACCAGAAGTACTTGGAAACAAAGTAAAAAAAGATGATTTTTATAAATTAGTAAAAAAATCAATTAATTCTGGTGTTACTTCTGTTTCTTTAGAGGAGAGTAAATTATATGAAGTTCCAAACAATACAAAGGATTCAGAAAAGTTAAAAGAGGCTATTAAGACATTAGATAAATATGTCAGTGTAGTTGTTACATATGATTTTAGTGACCGTAAGGAAACTTTAGATGGTTCTGAGATTAATAAGTGGTTAAAGGTAGACTCAGAAAAAAATTATGACATAACTTTCGATAATGATGTGATGGTAGAGTATACAAGAGGATTAAGCAAAAAATATAGTACTTTTGGAGATTCAAGACCATTTAAAACTGCAACTGGCAAAGAGATTACTATTTCAGGTGGAATTTATGGATGGTTGATAGATAAAAAGAAAGAAGCAGAAGCTTTAGTTGATGTTGTAAAAGCTGGAAAAAATGTTACAAGAGAACCTATCTACATACAAAAAGCTGTATCTCGTAATAAAGATGATATTGGTAATACATATGTTGAGATTAGTCTTTCTGACCAACACATGTGGTTCTTTAAGAATGGAGAAATGCTTGTATCAACAGATGTTGTAACAGGCGATTTAGGTAGAGGATTTGCTACCCCATCAGGGATATATCCTCTTAACTATAAAGCTAGAAATGTTTCTTTAACTGGTCAAGGCTATAGTTCACCTGTAAGTTATTGGCTTCCATTTAATGGAAATATAGGAATTCATGATGCTACTTGGAGAGGTTCTTTTGGTGGAGGTATATATAGATCTTCAGGTTCACATGGATGTGTAAACACACCTTTTTCTAAGGCAAAGAAAATCTATGAAAATATAGAACCAGGTACACCAATTATTTTATACTAGTAAAAATATTGTTTATAACGATTAAGTGAAGTCATCTTAGTTTTTTTAGATGGCTTCTTTTTTATATAGAAAGGAATGTATATAATGAATGAAAAATTAATTAAAATTTTAGATGAAGCAAAGAACGATTCAGAGTTTAAGAAAGAGATTATGGAAACAAGAAAACAACGTGATGTTATGGATTCATTTTGTAAAGTAGTTACATCTAGAGGATATGATATAACGATAGGTGAACTTTTTTCTATAGGAGAAGAATATACATCCAATCTTTTAAAAAGCGTAAATGGAGGAGCTGCATATCCTATTGAAGATTGGAGTGATTGGTTCGAGGATTTTTTCATCATGTTGGCGAATATATAATATATAAACTAATTAGTGGTATTACTTATTTAAAGTTAAGATAATGATTGAGGGACTAAAGTATTTAAAAATAAGTGTAAATTTTATCAATCTTAAAAAAGGATTAACTTATATCTAATAAATTTAGAAAAAATTAAACTAAAATAAGCTGACAAAAATCGATATGAGCTGATGATTTATAAAAGTTAGATGAAAAAATATAAGATATTTCTAAAAATTCAAAAAAAACAATAAGTTTTATCATTCTATGTGTTGAAAAAAAAGATAAAAATAATTTATATGGAATAAATAAAGTTATATGTAAAAAAAAATTGAAATAAAAATTGAAAATGTCGATAAACCGTTAATTTCAAAACAAAATAACGCTATTGACAAACCATATTGCTTTAAATTATAATTATTGAAAATAATGATATTTAAAAATCATACTCATGTCATAGTCTAAAAGTAAGTCAAAAAAGAATGTAAGTCTAAGCAAGTACTACTCTAAAATATGTTTTATTAAAAAATAAATGTTGAAAAAAATTAATTATTATATAAAAATGCTGTTTATACTTTAACAATGAGGTAGTAATCTAATTAGAATAAAAAACTCTAATTAGTTATATACATAGTAAAAAGGTAAGAGAGGTGATTTGGATGGCTTTTGAAATAATAAAAAGCATTGTTGAGGCAGAGCAGACAGCAGACAGTATTAAAGTAAAAGCTGTTACTGATGCAGAGTCTATCAGAGCTGATGCTGTAAACGAATGTGAAAGCATCTTGACTGATGTAAAAAAGCAAGCAAAGCTTATGGAAGAAACTCTTGTTGAGAAGGCAGTCACCGACAGTAAAGCAGAGGTTGATAAAATCTTGGCAGATGCTAAAAGTGAATGTCTGAAAATTGAAAAAACTGCGACAGAAAGACGAAGTAAGGCAATCGAAGCGGTTATTGGAAAGGTAGTGAGATAATATGGCAATAGTTAATATGAACAAGATATCTATTGTTGGCTTAGAAGCTCAAAAAAGCCAAATTTTAAAGCTACTTATGAACCGTGGATTTGTTCAGATTGATGATAGTGCCTTTCTTACTGAAATGGATGAGTTAAAAAATCATCTTACAAAAGATGGTGAGGAGTCAGAGGTTATAATGCTAGAACAGAAGATGGCACATGTGAATCAAGCGATTGACATTGTTTCTTCACTAGTGAAACAAAAGAAAGCTATGTTTGCACCAAAAAGAGAATTTAACAAAATTGACAGTGAAAAAGAAGATGAAATTTATGCTGAAGTTTTGGAGTTAAATAATCTAAATAAAGAGATAGGTACAATAAGGAGTAACATAAATTTATTAAATAATAATAAAAGTATGTTAGAGCCATGGGTAAACTTTGATGTTCCTTTTGAAAAGATGGAAACTAAGTATACAAAAACTATTCTAGGAACTATACCCACAAATGCAAATATTGATGCTTTAAGAGTTAGACTAGAGGATGAAGTGCCAGAAAGTGTTCTTGGAATTATTGATTCTGACAAGTTAATGAACTATGTTTATTTAATTACTTTAAAAGAAACTTTTGATAATGCTACAGAAGTTCTTAAAGAATTTAATTTTACAATAGTTACATTACCAAGTGAGGAAGGTACACCATCACAAGCTATCAAGAAATACAATGAAATGATAATTAGACAGGAAAACGTTTCTAAAGATAAGACAGAAGAAATCAAAAATCATGGAAATAATATACACATGCTTGAAAATCTATATGACTTTTACACTATAGAAAGAGACCAGAAAAAGATTATAGAGAGACTTGTAAAAACAAAAACAACATTCTGTCTTAATGGTTGGTTACCAAGTAAAAGTGCAAGCGACCTAATTAGTGAAATCACAGAAAAGTTTGATTGTTGTGTTCAAACAGAGGAAGGAAACAAAGAAGAAGGTTTCCCGATTCTACTTGAAAACAATAAACTTGTAACACCTTTTGAAAGTGTAACAAACATGTACAGTTGTCCAAGCACAAAAGATATTGACCCAAATACGATTATGACTTTTTTCTATGTTGTATTCTTTGGAATGATGCTAAGTGATGCTGCATATGGGATAATAATTGCCCTAGCTTGTGGATTTATTGTATACAAATCAAAAATGAAAAAGGGTGAAGGAAATTTAATTAAACTTATTGGTATTTGTGGAGTTTCAACTACTATATGGGGTCTTATATTCGGGGGTATTTTGGGGGATTTAGTTCCTATAAAAGCTTTAATTAATCCTTTAGAGGATGTTATGGTACTTATGGGGATGTCATTACTGTTCGGTATTATCCATATATATGTAGGTTTGGGAATTAAAGCATATACATTAATAAGAGATGGAAAGGTAATAGATGCAATTTTTGATATAGGGTTTTGGTATTTATGTATAACAGGGGTATGTCTACTTATAATACCTTTTGTTGCAGGAGATATTGGCGTATTTTCTGAAGTAGGAAAATATTTAGCAATTATAGGTGCTATAGGTCTTATCCTTACTCAAGGAAGAAGCTTTAAAGGTGTTCCTGTTAAGCTTTTTAAAGGATTTTCAAGTCTTTATGGTATAACAAGTTATTTTGCTGATATATTATCTTATACAAGAATTATGGCTCTTTGTCTAACAACAGGAGTTATAGGGCAGGTTATCAATCTTTTAGGGGCTATAGCTGGTCCAATATTTGCAGTTGTAATTGGTGTTGTAGGACACACAATAAACCTTCTTATAAATGCACTAGGTGCATATGTTCATACAAGTAGGTTACAGTATGTAGAATTTTTCAATAAGTTTTATGAAGGCGGAGGAGTTCCTTTTGTTCCGTTTAAGTATAAAACAAAATATACAAGCATTAATAAAAAGGAGATGTAAATATGGAATTTTTAAACGCGTTAGGAAATGGTCAATTTTTGGCAATATCAGGAGCTGCTATAGCAGCGTTATTTGCAGGTATGGGTTCTGCTAAAGGTACTTCAATAGCAGGTCAAGCCGCAGCAGGTGTTGTAACAGAAGACCCTAGTAAATTCGGTCAACTTCTAGTTTTGCAACTTCTTCCTGGTACACAAGGTCTATATGGATTTATCATAGCTTTCCTTATTTTATCAAAAGCAGGAATTATTGGTGGAGATGCGATACCAACATCAGCTCAAGGTTTACAACTTCTTATGGCAGGACTTCCAATTGGTCTAGTTGGCTTAGTATCAGGTATTGCACAAGGTAAGGCAGCAGCAGCAGGGGTTGGAATAGTTGCTAAAAGACCTGAAGAACTTGGTAAAGCTATAACATTTGCAGCGATAGTTGAAACATATGCTCTTTTAGGACTACTTGTTTCTTTCTTAGCTTACAATGGAATTGCAGTTGGTTAATTATAGAATATAATTCATAAGTAAAAAAAATGAAAAGGAGGAAGCACTCCTATGGGTAATGAACAAAAAATGATTGACAGAATTATAGCTGATGCCAAACAAGAGGCACAAGAAATATTGGATAAAGCTAAAAGTGAAGCAGATTTAAAGATAAGTTCAGCTAATGAAAAAGCTGAAAAGGAAATGGCTTCCTATACAAAGCTTGCAGAGGCAGAAGCAGAGAAAGCAGCTTCTAAGGAAATATCAGGAGCTTATATGGAGGCTAAGAAACAAATATTATCAAAGAAACAACAGATTTTAGAAGCAGTAATTTTAGAAGCTAAAAATAAACTTCTAAATCTTAAAGATAGTGAATATGAACAAATTATATTAAATATGATTGAAAAAGCGAATTGTACAGATGGATCTGAGATAGTATTATCTAAAAAAGATAGAAAAACATTAAAAGATGTATTATCTAAAAAAGGCATTAAAGTATCTGATGAAACTAGAGATATTACTGGAGGTTTCATAGTTAAAAAAGGTGACATTGAGTATAATTATTCGTTTGAAGCTATAATTGCAGTAGAGCATGAAGATATTGAGCAAATTGCAGCAGAAATTTTGTTTAATTAAGGAGGGGGGTTAAAAGATGGCAGAAGAAAAAACTTATCCCTATGCCGTGGCACGAATAAGAGTGCTTGAAAAACAGCTTCTTAACAGACAAATGTTTATTCAAATGGCAGAAGCTAAAAGCCCTGAAGACTCTTTAAGAATTATAGCAGAAGCGGGTTATACGGATTCGTCAAATAATAATGTTCACAATTTTGAGAATGTTTTGACTCAAGAATTATCTAAAACATATGAAATTCTTAAAGGTCTAGCCCCTGAAGAAAAATTTGTTGATGTATTCCTTTATAAAAATGATTATCATAACTTAAAAGTTTTGATTAAAGAAGAAATTTCTGGTGTAGATGGTGAAAAGTACTTAATTGATGGAGGTACAATTTCACTTGCGAAGCTTAAAGAATCTTTAGCAAATCGTAGTTTTAGTGATTTACCTAAGATAATGGCAGGAGCAATAATAGATGCATTTGATATTTATAGTAAAACACAAAATGGTCAGATGGTTGATATTGTTTTAGATAAAGCAACTTTTTCAAGTATGAAAGAGACAGCTACAGAAAGTCAAAATAAATTTGTAATAGATTATGTTATGAAAGTTTGTGATTTAACAAATCTAAAGAGTTTTATAAGAGTTAAAAACATGAAGAAAGATTTTGATATGTTTATGAATGTGTTTGTTTCAGGTGGCTCACTTGATAAAGAAAAATTCTTAGAAGCTTTTTCTTCAGACACTCCAGCATCATGTTTTAAATCCACTTCTTACTCTGATGTCTGTAAAAATGGCATGGATAGTGGATTTACTGTCTTTGAAAAACTTTGTGATGATTATCTTATGGAATATGTTAGAGATGCAAAATTTAAACCTCTTACACTAGAACCGCTAATTGCATATTTATATGCTAAAGAATCAGAAATAAAAACAATTAGGATTATTATGACTAGTAAGCTTAATAATATAGACGCAGATACTATAAAAGAAAGGCTAAGGGATGCTTATGTATAAGGTAGGAGTAGTTGGAGATAAAGATAGCATCATGGGATTTTTAGCTCTTGGAATAGATATCTTCCCAGCCTATGATAGTGACGAAATTAAAAAAAGTATACATAAGTTGGTTGAAGATGAATATGCGATAATTTATATTACAGAACAGGCGTCATTGCTTGCAAAAGAATCAATAGCAAAATACAAAGACTATCAACTTCCTGCTATTATAGTTATTCCAGGTATTGGAGGAAGTATGGGATTAGGTATGAATGAAGTAAGAGAATCTAGTAAACGTGCTATAGGTGCAGATATATTATTTAAAGAATAGATGCAAATTGAATAAGAGACAATCTCAAATTTTGTTAATGCTAAAAAATGTATTGATAAAATATAGGAGGGAATATTTAAATTTTGATAAAGTATATGATTGCAGGTGAGAGAATATGAAAACAGGCACAATTGTAAAGGTGTCAGGACCGCTTGTTGTAGCGGAGGGCATGAGAGATGCGAATATGTTTGACGTCGTAAGAGTTTCTGATAAACATCTTATAGGCGAGATTATTGAAATGCATGGAGATAAGGCTTCTATACAGGTTTATGAGGAAACTTCTGGTCTAGGACCAGGAGAAGAAGTGGTTTCTCTTGGAATGCCTATGAGTGTTGAACTTGGGCCAGGTCTTATTTCAACTATTTATGATGGTATTCAACGTCCACTTGAAAAAATGTATGAAATTTCAGGTACTAATATAACTAAAGGTGTTGAAGTATCTTCACTTGATAGAACCATTAAATGGGAATTCAAACCTAAAAAATCTGCTGGTGATAAAGTCGTAGCAGGAGATATAATTGGGGTAGTTCAAGAAACTGCTGTAGTGGAATGTAAGATTATGGTTCCTTATGGCGTAAAAGGTACTATAAAAGAAATATATTCTGGAGAATTTACTGTTGAGGATACAGTTTGTGTTATCACAGACGAAAAAGGTAATGATATAGCTGTAACTATGATGCAAAAATGGCCAGTTAGAAAAGAAAGACCATATAGGGAAAAGAAAACACCAGATTCACTTCTTGTTACAGGTCAAAGAGTTATAGATACATTTTTCCCAATTACAAAAGGTGGGGTAGCAGCTATTCCAGGACCTTTTGGAAGTGGAAAAACTGTTACACAGCATCAGCTTGCTAAATGGGCAGATGCAGATATAGTTGTATATATAGGATGTGGAGAACGTGGAAATGAAATGACAGATGTTCTTCTTGAATTCCCTGAACTAAAAGACCCGAGAACAGGTGAGTCACTTATGCAAAGAACAGTACTTATAGCTAATACATCAGATATGCCAGTTGCTGCGCGTGAGGCCTCTATATACACTGGTATTACAATAGCTGAATATTTTAGAGATATGGGATACAGTGTTGCACTTATGGCAGATTCTACATCAAGATGGGCAGAGGCTCTTAGAGAGATGAGTGGTCGTTTGGAAGAGATGCCAGGTGAAGAAGGTTACCCAGCGTATTTAGGTTCGCGTCTTGCTCAATTCTATGAGAGAGCAGGAAAAGTAAACTGTCTAGGTATGGATGATAGAGAAGGAACTCTTACAGCAATTGGTGCTGTTTCTCCTCCTGGTGGTGATACATCAGAACCTGTTAGCCAAGCAACACTTCGTATAGTAAAAGTATTCTGGGGACTTGATGCTTCATTAGCATATAAACGTCACTTCCCAGCAATTAACTGGTTAACAAGTTATTCACTTTATCAGGAGAAAGTTGATGTATGGGCAGATAAAAATGTAAATGATAATTTCTCAGCTCAAAGAGCTCAAGCTATGAAACTTTTGCAAGTTGAATCTGAGCTTCAAGAGATAGTTCAATTGGTTGGTGTTGACTCACTTTCAGATGGAGATAGATTGATACTAGAAGTCACTCGTTCTATAAGAGAGGACTTCCTTCATCAAAACTCTTTCCATGAAGTTGATACTTATACATCACTTCACAAACAGTATAGAATGATGGGGCTTATTCTAAAATTCTATAAGTCAGCACAAGATGCTATTAAGCAAAATGTTACTATAAATGATATTATCAAGCTTTCAGTTCTTGAAAAGATTGGTCGTGCTAAGTATGTAGAAGAAGATAAACTAGATGCTGCTTACGATGCAATTGAAGATGAAATAGACAACGAGCTTGCTGACCTTATTAAAAAGAGGGGGGCTGAAGAACTATGATAAAGGAATATAAGTCAATACAAGAGGTAGCTGGTCCTCTTATGTTAATAAACGGCGTAGAAGGTGTAAAATTTGATGAACTTGGAGAAATTGAGCTTTCAAGTGGAGAAATTCGTCGTTGTAAAGTTCTAGAAGTAAATGAAGATACTGCACTTGTTCAACTTTTTGAAAGTTCAACAGGTATAAACCTTGCTGAAAGTAAAGTACGTTTTTTAGGAAAGAGTCTTGATTTTGGAGTTTCACCAGACATATTAGGTCGTGTTTTTAGTGGGATGGGTAAACCTATTGATGGTGGACCAGAAATTATACCAGATAAAAGACTTGATATAAATGGTGCACCTATAAATCCAGCAGCACGTGATTATCCAGCTGAGTTTATACAGACTGGTGTTTCTGCTATAGACGGGCTTAATACCTTGGTTAGAGGGCAAAAACTTCCTATATTCTCAGGTTCTGGTTTGCCACATGCTAATCTTGCAGTTCAAATTGCAAGACAGGCAAAAGTTCGTGGAACTGACTCTAAGTTTGCCGTTGTATTTGCAGCTGTTGGTATAACTTTTGAAGATGCAGATTTCTTCATAAGTGATTTTAAAGCAACAGGAGCAATTGACCGTTCTGTGGTATTTGTAAACCTTGCAAATGACCCAGCAGTAGAGCGTGTATCTACACCTAGAATGGCACTTACAGCAGCAGAATACCTTGCTTTTGAGCAAGATATGCATGTACTTGTTATAATAACAGATATTACAAACTATGCAGAAGCATTACGTGAAGTTTCCGCAGCCAAAAAAGAAGTTCCAGGACGTCGTGGATATCCAGGTTATCTTTATACTGACCTTGCTACAATGTATGAAAGAGCAGGAAAAATGAAAGGACATGAAGGGTCTATAACAATGATTCCAATACTTACAATGCCTGAGGATGATAAAACACATCCAATTCCTGACCTTACAGGATACATTACAGAAGGACAAATTATACTTAACCGTGAACTTTATAAAAAAGATATACAACCTCCTATAGATGTTTTACCATCACTTTCTCGTCTTAAAGATAAGGGGATTGGTAAAGGTAAGACTCGTGAGGACCACGCAGATACAATGAACCAGCTTTTTGCAGCATATTCAAGAGGTAAAGATGCAAAAGAACTTATGGCAATATTGGGTGAATCTGCACTTTCTGAAATTGATTTAATGTATGCAAAATTTGCAGATGAATTTGAGAAAGAATACGTTTCACAAGGATTTAGAACTGACAGAACTATTGAGCAAACATTAGAAATTGGATGGAAGCTTCTTAGTATGTTACCAAAAAGTGAACTTAAACGTATTCGTGATGAATATTTTGAAAAATATATGCCTAAGGAGTGATATCTGTGGCTAGATTAAATATAAATCCAACACGTATGGAAATGACTAGACTTAAGAAACTCCTTAAAACTGCGACAAGAGGTCATAAGCTTCTTAAAGATAAGCTTGATGAACTTATGAAACAATTTCTTGAAATTGTAAGAGAAAATAAGCGATTACGTGAAGAAGCAGAAAATGCTCTCGATGTTGCTTATAAAAATTTTATAATTGCAAGGGCAGTTATGAGTCAGGAGTATCTAGGTTCAGCACTTATGATGCCAAAACAATCTGTTTCTGTAGGTGTTTCTACAAGAAACATAATGAGTGTTGATGTTCCTGTGTTTGACTTTAAAACTGAAAACAATCAAAGTGATATTTATCCTTATGGTCTTGCTTTTACATCAGGTGAATTAGATTCTGCTATGGAAGCATTTTCAGATGCAATGGAACCACTTTTAAGACTTGCAGAAAGTGAAAAAAGTGCACAGCTTCTTGCACAAGAGATAGAAAAGACACGTAGACGTGTTAATGCTCTTGAAAATGTAATGATACCAAATTACATTGAAACTATTAAGTATATTGCTATGAAGCTTGAAGAAAATGAGAGAGCAAGTACTACTAGACTTATGAAGGTTAAGGATATGGTGCTTAAAAAAGCACTTGAAGAAAAAAAGAAAAATGATTTGGTTGGATAATTAAATACTTATAAAAATAAGCCTAACATCCTAGTTTATAGGAGTTAGGCTTTTTAGTGCAAGTAAGCACATATTCGGAATTGGCGGTATCAATTAATTACCTATTAATCTCTCAATATTCATTTCAATACTCCAGATGTAAAAGTTATGTATATTCTACCTTGTATATAAAAAAGCTCAAATAAAATCATACTCATATGGGTAAAAGGGTGTTTTTTATAAGAATTTTTATGAAGATATAATGGTCTATATGCCTAGAACTTTGTAAAAAAATAATAAATTTAACAAAAATTTCTAAAAATTAACGAACTGTTAATTTACACTTAACTTCGTATTAACAAATTAGGTGTATTATATAAACATAAGCAAAAACAATAAAAAACAATTAAAAAAAGACAAAAACACAAAAAGGGGGAAGATATGAAAGAATTTATATTTACTTGTCTGTGTATTGTAGTAATTGCATTTATGACAAGTTGCATATCAACAACACCACAAACTACTCAAGGAAAAGGAAATAATAAACTTACAATATATGCAGCATTAGAAGAAGAGCAAATAGCTTACTATATGGAAGGATTTAGAGAAGAGTATCCTAATATTGATGTAGAAATAGTTATGGATTCTCATGGTGTAATAGCTTCAAAATTATTAGCAGAAAAGGATAATCCACAAGCAGATGTTATATGGGGATTATCAGCAATGAATATGATAGAACTAAAAGAAGATGGGGCACTTGAAGCATATAAGCCTAAAAATTATGACAAGGTAGATAAGAGATTTAAGGATACTGGAAAAGATGTATCATGGGTAGGTATGAGTGTACCAGAGACAGCAATAGTAGTTAATTACAAAGAACTTGAAAAATTAGGCCTAGATGTTCCAAAAGGATATAATGATTTAATAAAACCAGAGTACAAAGGTCTTATAACAATGCCAAATCCAGCATCATCTGGTACAGGTTATCTTACAGTATCAGGACTTATTCAAATGATGGGTGAAAAAGAAGCTTATAATTACATGGATAAACTACATAAGAATATAGCTACATATACACATTCAGGTTCGAAACCTGCAAAACTAGCTGGTTCAGGAGAATACCCAATAGGCATTACACTTGGATATAGAGCTACACAGCAATTGTCTAGTGGAGAACCTATAGAAGTAGTATTTCCAAAAGAAGGTTCAGGTTGGGATTTAGAAGCAAATGCTTTGGTTAAGAAAGATAATATAAAAAAAGAAGCAAAATTGTTTTTAGATTGGGCAATAAGTGATTCAGCTATGGACAGATATGCACATGAAGTAGCAGTGACTTCTATAAAGACAGATAATCCTGTACCAAAAGGTTACTCTAAACGTCCATTAGAACAGCTGATTAAAGAAGTTGATTTAAACTCTGCATCAAAAAATAGAAGTGCAGTGTTAAAAACTTGGGAATCAAAGTATGGTTCAAAATCTGAAAGTAAGTAAAAGTTAAATGGATTTTTTAATAGAAATAGAGAAAAGAAATTTATAAGAAAAATTAAAATATAAAATTAAAAAAACAAATATAATTGTATAAGGGGAGATTAGATATGAGTTACTTAAAAATAAATAATGTGTTCAAGAGTTATGACCAAAAAAGAGTGTTAAACAATATTAGTTTAGATATTGAAGAAGGTGAGTTTCTATGTTTACTTGGACCTAGTGGATGTGGAAAAACTACATTACTTAGAATAATAGCAGGGCTTGAAGATGTAAATAGTGGAGCTATAATTCTTCAAGATAAAGATATAACAGAGTTAGAGCCATCAAAGAGAGGTTTTGGGATAGTATTTCAATCATATGCATTATTTCCAAATATGACAGCATATAATAATATAGCTTTTCCGCTTAAAGAAAGAAAGGTACCAAAAGAAAAGATAGATAAGAAGGTTAGAGAAGTGCTTGAAACAGTTGGATTGAGTAATGAAGCTCATAAGTATCCTAAAGCATTGTCAGGAGGTCAACAGCAGAGAATTGCAATAGCAAGAGCATTAGCACTTGAGCCAAAGTTTTTACTTTTAGATGAGCCAATGTCTGCACTTGATGCAAAAGTTAGACACAAACTTAGAATGGATATTAAAAAACTACAGAAAGAATTAAATATAACAACAATAATGGTAACACATGACCAGGAAGAAGCTATAACTATGGCAGACAAAATTGCAATCTTAAATGGCGGTGACATAATGCAAATAGGGACTCCAGAAGAAATATATCAAAATCCTCAAAACCTATTTACAGCTCAATTTATAGGAGATACAAACTGTTTTGATAGAGGAGATTCTATATTAACTGTAAGACCAGAATATGTTCAAATAGAAAAGTCAACAAAAGAAAATTGTCATGGAACAATATCTAATATAGAATTTAGAGGGAATCTATTGAGAGTAGAAATAAAAGATAAATTAAATGAAAATTTTATAATAAGTGATGTTTCTATAAAAGAATGGGTTAATTTAAATTTAGTAGAGGGTGACTTTGTAAGTGTAAGTATAGATGAAAAATACTATTTAAAGTATCCAAAAGTTAAAGGAGCATAAATATATGAATAATAATGCTATAAGTTCTAAAAGTTTAAATATTAAATCTAAAATGAATTTAGATATAAAAAAATGTATGCTTACAGTATTAGTTATGTCTTTGGTAATATTTTTATTGGCGCCCATAATCTATCTGTTTGTACAAGCATTTTTAGATAAAGATGGAGTTTTTGTTGGATTACAAAATTTTAAAGAGTATTTAGCTTCTGAAGCACTGTTAAATTCTCTGAAAAATACAATATTTGTATCTGTTATATCAACTGTAATATCTTTAACTCTCGCACTAGTGTATGCATATGCACTAACAAGAACAAAGATTAAGTTTAAAGGACTTCTTAAATCTATAGCGATGTTTCCTATGTTTGCCCCTACAATGATGCATGCTATAGGGTTGGTATATTTATTTGGAAATCAAGGGGTAGTGACTAATTTACTTGGAATAAATATTCCGATATATGGTTCAATTGGAATAGTATTAGCACAAATTATATATGTATTTCCTCAATCATTTCAGATACTTTATATATCACTAAATTCAACTGATTATAGATTATATGAAGCTAGCAATGCTATGGGAATAAGCAAGATAAGAGAGTTTTTAAGTATAACGATACCTAGCATTAAGTACTCTTTAATAAGTTCAGCATTTGTATCATTCACATTGTGCTTTACAGACTTTGGAGCTCCAAAAGTTATTGGAGGAGATTTCAATGTATTATCAATAGATGTATACAAGCAAATTATAGGGCAGCAAAATATGCCTATGGGAGCAACTGTATCAATATTACTTTTGATACCTGCAATAATATCTTTTATAGTAACTAAAAAAATCGAAAAAAATCAAAATTCATATATAAATTCAAAATCAATCCCATATAAGGTTAAATTTAATAAGTTAAGAGACAGTATATTTGGAGTCATTGTAGGAATTATTGCATTTGGAATAATAGCTGTAATGTTGACTGTAATCTTATCTTCACTAATATCTGTTTGGCCATATGATTTAAGACTCACACTTGAACACTTTTCTATGAAAAGTAGTATTGATGGAATTAAGCCATTTATAAATTCAATAGAAATGTCATTACTGACAGCTATTCTTGGGACAAGTTTTGTTTTCTTATTTGCATATCTAAACGAAAAAACAGAAAAAGCTCCATATTTAAAATCATTTGGATATTTTTTAAGTACATTGCCTATGGCATTACCAGGGTTAGTGTTAGGTATAGCTTATGTACTATTCTTTAATAAATTAGAGTTTAATCTAATGGATACAATATACATTAAGAACTTGTTTAATGGATTGTACGGAACATTATTTATTATGGTTATATGCAATGTGGTACATTTTTTCTCAGTAGCTTTTATAACTGCAACTACAGCTATTAAGAAAGTGGACAAAGAATTAGACATGGTGGCAAAATCAATGGGAATAAATAGTGCATCAATTCTTAAGAATGTAACAATACCACTTTGTTTACCAGCAGTTTTAGAAAACTTTATGTATTTTTTCTTAAATTCTATGGTAACAATATCAGCACTAGTATTTATATATACAGCAAGTTCAAAGGTAGCAGCTATATCAATTGTACAGTTAGATGATAAGGGAAGTACAGCACAAGCAGCAGCACTAGCTGTATTGATATTAATTACAAATGTACTAGTTAAGGTAATACATGAATTTATAAAAAATCGTTTGGAAAAAAGAGCAAATTTTAACTAAAGAAGTTATTGTATAAAAATACACATATTAAAGAAGTCTATTCTTATAATTTATTGTTTATAGAATAGACTTTTTTATATAAATTTAAAATAAATATTAATCGTTTTTATTAATTTTTCTTTTGTTACAATACATTTCAGAATCTGCACGATGGTATGTATCAAATAAAGAGTTGTCTAAGTTTTCATCGAAAACTGCATATCCAATAGACATGGATAAATTTAATTCATTAGTAGCGTTTTCTTCAATTATTTTTAAATTAATCTTATTGACAATACTATCTATTTCTTCATGATAGGAATCTTTTAAAATAATTATATACTCATCTCCACCAACGCGATAAACTATATGTTTTTTATTTATTACATCTTGTATAATTTTACTTGCATTTTTAATGTATAAATCTCCTGTTTGATGGCCAAATTTATCATTGATTTTTTTAAGGCCATCTAAATCTATTGACATTATAGAAATTGGTTGTTTAAGATTTGAATTGTTTAAGTTATTCATATCTATTTCAAAAGCGTTTCTATTTTTTAATCCTGTTAGATAATCAGTATTGGCAAAATCAGTATATGTAGGATTAGATATACGTTTAAACAGGATTACTGCTACTAATGCTGATATTAAACAGGTTAATAAAGCTATAAAAGGAGTAACTATACTTATAAATCTAAAGGTATTGTATTGATGTTTTGCTTCAAATTCAATTCCCATTACTCCAACGACTTTACCAACATCATTATGGATGGGAAAGTACGATATAAATATATGTCCCCAAGATGTTTTTTTTATTTTTTTAGGTAGCAATATATTATTATCTAGTGCTTTGTTAAGGTCACCCCAAATCTCTTTTTCTATCAAATCACCAGCATTTCTAAAATCGCTTCTAGATGAATCTAAACCATCAACAACATATACTAATGAGCCATCTTTTGTTTTTTTTGCAGTGTATAAGTACATAACTCCAGTAGTATTCTTTACAGATTCCAATAGCACTTTAGCACTTTTATAAGACTCTTTTGAGTGGTCTTTTTCAGAATTAATTTCAATAAAGGTATCTTTATCAAGATTTTTTTCTACATACTTATATATATGTCTTGACCTCTCACTTAAAGTATAAATCATATCATTATAAGTGAGTACATAATTAAAAAAATAAACACATGAAGAAGAAATTATTACAATAATTGCAGTAAGTATTGAAACTTGCATATCAACTCTATTGAATTTTTTATTTATTTCCATATCCCAAATTTTTTGTAAAAAAATATTTCACAAAATCTCCCCATAATTAATGTATATCTATAAATATTACCATAATATACATCTATATTATCAAAATCATCTAAAAATTACAATCTATAATTTAGCTTAAAAGATTCAAATACAAGGCTTTTTAAAATTACACTATACTTTAATAAATAAACATTATAATATCTTAATAGTATTTATATTATAATTATTTTATTTATTAATACCTGCTAATATATCACATACTATGTCAATTCTTTTAAATGGTGTAATAATATAATAACCATCTACATAAGGTTCAATTTCTTTTGCTATTTGAGTTGATATATTGATAGCAAGTTTAGTAGATTGTTCTTTTGAAGCATCTTTGTACATGTCTATAATGTCTTGTGAAACAGTAATTCCTGAAATTTCATTATTCATAAAACAAGCATTTTTGTAACTTACTACAGGTATAATTCCACCTAGTATCTTTGCAGGAAGTATTTCCTTAGCTTTTTTTAAGTTTAATAAAGCTTGCTCTGTTAAAACTGGTTGAGTTAAAAACATAGTAACCCCATTTTCTATTTTAATCTTAGCGTGCTTAAGTTGAGAATCAAAGTTTGTTGCATTTATATTTAAAGCTCCAAATATATTAAATGGAGTATTAAAGGTATCTTTATTTAAAGTTTTTATGTAATTTGCTAGTATAGAAGAGTTAAAACTGAACATGGCCTTTATTTCATCTCTTTCAGCAGAAGGTATAGGGTCTCCAGTTACTACTAACACGTTGTTTATGTTTTCAATATTTAATCCTAAAAGAAGAGCTTTTGTAGCATTAATATTTCTATCTCTACATGTCATATGTGGAATAGGAGTGATGTCTAACTCTCTCTTTATTTTACAAGCTAATAAACTACTATCAACTCTTGCTCTTGCTATAGGGCAGTCAGCAATTGTTATTGCATCAACTCCGTAGTTTTTTAGTTTTTCAGCACTATTCATAAAAAATTCAATATCTGTATCAATAGGAGGGTCTAATTCAACTGCTATAATTTTTTTACCTCCATCAAGCTTTTCTAAGAGTTCGTTTTTTGCCACAGATTTAATTTTTTCTTTTGGAGAAATATCATTTTTTATGGCAACATTGCCTTTGTATAAAGAATTTATTATTTCAACAGTTTTTTTGATAAATTCAGGTGTTGTACCACAGCATCCACCTAGTATATGAACCCCTTGATTTAATATTTCTAGCATCTGTTCTGAAAAATAGTCTGAGTTATCTTCAAAAAATGTACGATTATTGATAATAGTTGGATAGCCTGCATTAGGCATAATAGAAACTATATTGTCATTAATATCAAGTGTCTTTATAAAATGTAATAAATGGTGTGGGCCAGAGATACAATTAAATCCTAATGCATCAATATTTTTGTCCTTGGAAATAGATTTAAAGATGTTAGTTCCACTTTTTCCAAGTCTAGTAAAGCCCTCTGGATTAACTGCAAATTCTGTTAAGATAAATGCATTTGGTTGTTTTTCTTTTATATAACTTGAGATTTCTGGTAAATATTCATCACTACTAAATGTTTCAAATAGAAAATTAGTTGCTCCAATTTCTAAAAATACATCTACTATTTTCTTATAGTCAGGTAACAAATTTCTATCATTTAGAGCAGGTATTGGACCAATATCAGCAAATATAAATACATCTGTATTTCTTGTTGCCTCTAATGCAATTTCATACCCACTTTTTATAATATCTTTGACAGTTTTAAAATCACACTCTAGAAGTGTTTCATTTGCTGCAAAAGTATTTGTCTTAATAGCCATACATCCAGCTTTTATATATTCCTCGTGGATAGACAATATTGTAGATGCATCATTTATATTGGCTATTTCACAATTGAAAGGACTATTTTTTAGTTTGGAATAGTATGTACCCATTGCACCATCAAAAACTAAAACAGAGTCTTTGATATATTCATTTATGTTCATTGCTTCACCTCATACGAATTTAAAATATTTTAAGTATTAGTATATCAACCCCAAAAAAACTTGTCAATCTTTGGAAAATATAGTGGAATATATTGGCCTATATAACAAGTTTGTTGGTGATTTTGATATATTTACTTAATGGTATTAAAATAAGAACCATAGTGGTGAGATAGTGATATAATTATATCTATTGCTGAAAATCAATGATAAACATTACCATATTTTATTATAGTTAACACAATTTGAAACTACATAGACAGGTAATATATATTAAATAATCTAAAAATACTATATTATAAGTAAATTCTTGTAAATGGGGTATATTGTACAGAGTAGAATTTGTATTAATGACTGGGAAGAATAATATAGATATTCAAGGTGTTAAATGTACTGTTATAGAGAAATAATATATGGTAGATTAGAAAAGTAGAAGCTAAAAATCATTTTAAATTAGTAACTTTATTTCAACTTATTGAGTTTAAATATAATAAATTTATTTATGATGGTAAATTTACTTAAATAAACATAGTAGTTGATTTAAGTGTACAATTAAAGGGCTTTTTAATTTTATAATTATAATATAAAAGAGGTGGAAAATGAAAAATAGACTTGATTTAACAGAAGGAAGTATTACTGAAAAGTTACTTAAACTATCACTCCCAATAATGGGGACTTCATTTATACAAATGGGATATAACATGATAGACATGATATGGGTTGGTAAAGCTGGAAGTAAAGCAGTAGCTGCAGTTGGGACAGCGGGATTTTTTCCATGGCTTGCAATGGCATTTATTATGATTTCAAAAGTAGGTGGTGAAGTAAAGGTAGCACAAAGTATAGGAGAAAATAATATAAGCACTACTAAATCATATATAAAATCAGCAGTAGAAATAAACCTTATGTTGGCAATAATATATACTATGGTTTTGATAGTACTCAATAAACAACTAATAGGTTTTTTCAGATTGGGAGATTTAGAAGTTATATCTATGTCCAGACAATATTTAATAATAGTAGCTTTAGGTATGGTATTTTATTTTATCAATCCAGTATTTACTGCAATTTTCAATGGACTTGGGAATAGTAGAACACCTTTTTGCATCAATACAATAGGGCTAATAACTAATATTATACTTGACCCTGTTCTAATTTTTGGATGGGGACCTGCTCCAAAACTTGGAGTTGCAGGGGCTGCTATTGCTACTGTATTTGCACAAATAGTAGTTACTACATGTTTTCTATATATAATACTTAAGAGTAAAGAGGAGTATTTTAAGATAAAAATCTTCAGAAAAATAGAACTTAAATACTATAAAGTGTTATATAAGTTAGGTTTTCCTGTAGCTATACAAAGTGGAATGTTTACAATATTTTCAATGTTGCTTGGTGTAATAGTGGCTTCATGGGGGCCTGTTGCAGTTGCAGTGCAAAAAGTAGGGTCACAAATAGAAGCAATATCATGGATGACTGCTGAAGGATTAGCTGTTGCATTAGGAAGCTTTGTTGGACAAAATTATGGAGCCAAAAAGTATTCTAGAATAAATAAAGGATGTAAAATAGCTATAATTGTATCTTCTATACTTGGAATAATGACAACCTTAGTATTGATATTTGCAGGTGGAAGTATTTTTTCTGTTTTTATAGATGAAAGTGAAGCAATAGAAAAAGGAGCTATGTATCTTAAAATATTAGGATACTCTCAATTTTTTATGTGTCTAGAAATAATAACAACAGGAGCTTTTAAAGGATTAGGTAGAACCTATATACCTTCTATAATAGTTACTGTATTGACTGGTGCAAGAGTACCACTAGCTTACTTTATATCTAGACCAGAAATATTAGGATTAAATGGTGTTTGGTGGAGTATAACACTATCAAGTATATTAAAGGGAATATTAATGATAAGTTTATTTATATATTTGCTTAAACTTGGGAAATTATATAAGGTATCTAAATAAAATTTAATTTATATTAAATGTATAGACATTTTGTTTATTTGTATATAAAATTAACTTATCATATAAAAGTTCGAATTGATGAGGAGTGAATTAAATGAAAGAACCAATTTATAAAGTTATAGAAAATCATGTAAGAGAACTAATAAATTCAGATAGTTTGAAAGAAGGGGATTTAATCCCATCTGAAAAGCAATTAAGTGAAGAATTTAATGTGACTAGAATGACTGTAAGGTCAGCATTAAATAATCTAGTTAAGGAAGGTTATATAACTAGGCAAAGAGGTGTAGGAAGTATAGTACTCGCAAATAAAATATATGATAATATATCTTCTGTAAGTGGATTTACTAAGGAGATGGAAAGTAAAGGCTATAAAGTATCTAATATATTGGTATCTCTTGAAATAGTTCAAGCAGACGAAGAATTATCAAGTAAATTGAATATTAGCTTAGGAGAAAATGTATGGGAGATAAAAAGAGTAAGATTGGCAGATGAAACGAGGGTTTCATATATGATTACATATATGCCAGTTAAGTTATTTCCAAATTTAAATAAAATTCATTGTGAAAATTCACTTTATAATTTTGTGGAAGAAGTATGTGGATATAAAATAGCTATGTCAGAGAGAGAAGTACAAGCTGTAATATCAAATGAGGAATGTATGACTAATTTAGAAATTGAAGAACCAGAAGCACTTTTATATATAAATCAAGTTTGTAAGTTACAAAATAGTGAGGTTTTTGAATACTCACACACATATCATCATGGATATACTTTAACTTTAAGTGCTGTTGTCGAATAAAAATTAAGAAAAAATGAAAAAGTTTTCTTGAAATGTATATACATTTGATATATAATAATATCAAGAAATAAATGTATATACATTTAAAAATAAAATATATACATTAAAATAAAAATTAATAAATAAGGACACTTTAAATGTATAGTTTAAAGATATTATGACTTAAAAAGATACTTAATAAATTCTAATTTGGAGGTAAGAAAATGATAAAAATAATGTTAGCTTGTTCAGCAGGGATGTCAACTAGTTTATTGGTTACAAAAATGGAGAATGCCGCGAAGGAAAACGGTATAGAAGCAAAAATATGGGCTATATCAGAAGTGAACTTAAAAAATGAAATAGAAAATTGTGATGTCTTACTTTTAGGACCTCAAGTTAGATATGTATTAGGAAAAGCAACTGAAATGGCAAAACCATATAATATTCCAGTAGAAGTTATAAATATGATGGATTATGGAAGATGTAATGGGAAAGCTGTCTTAGATAGAGCAGTGGAATTAAATAATTCAAAATAAAGTTGTACTGGAGGATGTAAAATGGAAAAATTCATGTCATTTATGGATAAATATATAGTGCCTGTAGCTGCAAAGGTAGGAGCTCAAAGGCACTTAGTAGCAGTAAGGGATGCATTTATAGCAATGATACCTATAACTATGGTAGGTGCATTGGGAACATTGATAAACAACTTGCCATTAGAAGCATATAAAAATCTGATGGCAAGTATATTTGGAGAAAATTGGACTATGTTTGGAGGAGACCTTTGGTGGGGAGCTATAGGTACGATGGCAGTATTTTTAGTAATAGGTGTTGCCTATTTCCTAGCAAAGTCTTATGAAAGTGATGGATTACAAGCTGGTCTTATAGCACTATCTATCTTTTTTATAATGGCTCCACAAATTGGTAAGATAGTTCCAGAAGGTGGTACTAGCGCAGTTGAAGGATGGGGAATGATACAACAGACTTACTTAGGAACAGCAGCACTATTTTCTTCTATATTAATAGGGTTGTTGTCTGCTGAGATATTTGTAAGATTATCTAAAGTAAAGAAATTAACTATAAAAATGCCAGATGGAGTTCCACCAGCAGTTTCAAGATCATTTGCAAAGTTAATACCAGGAATGTTGACTATAATGATATTTACTGTAATAGGAATATTTATAAAAATGCTTTCAGATGGAAATTTCTTAACAGATATTTTGAATACTTACTTAGGAGCACCACTATCAAATGTAGCTGATAGTTTAGGTTCTACAATGCTTATTGCATTTATAATTCATATACTTTGGACTGTTGGTCTTCATGGCGCAAATATAGCACTTCCTTTTACAGAAACAATACTTATGAAATTAGGTGGAGAAAACGCTGCCTTAGCTCAAGCAGGTGCAACTGAAGGCTATCATGTACTTGCAGGTTCATTCTTTGATGCATTTGTGTATTTAGGTGGTTCAGGAATGGTATTAGGATTAATTGTAGCTTTATTAATAGCAGGAAGAAGACGTAAAGAGATGATATTGTTAGGGGGACCTCCAGCAATATTTAACATAGGAGAACCATTAATATTTGGGCTTCCAATAGTTTTAAATCCTATTTTTATGATTCCATTTGTACTTGCACCAGTAGTATGTAGTGCTGTATCATATTTAGCAATAGATTTTGGATTAGTAGCACCAGTAATTTTACCTAAAATACCTTGGGTAACACCTCCTATATTAGGTGGGGCAATGGCTACAGGTGATTGGACTGGAGGAGCTTTAGCACTATTTAATTTAATATTGTCAATATTAATATATATTCCGTTTGTTATAGCATCTGAAAAAATGGAAGCTAAAAAATTAACAAAAATTGACAACTAGGTAATTTTATTCGACAATAAACAGATAAAGTTCTGTAATATATACTAAATTATAAGTAAGGATGGTATAATGAGATGAAAAATGGGCTAAAAATAGTTACAATTGGGGGAGGTTCAAGTTATACTCCTGAACTTGTAGAAGGTTTTATAAATAGATATAAGGAGTTACCTGTAAAGGAGTTATGGCTTGTAGATATAGAAGATGGAAAAGAAAAACTAGAGATAGTAGGAAATCTAGCTAAAAGAATGGTAAAAAAAGCTGGAATAGATATGAAAATAAATCTTACTTTAGATAGAAGAGAAGCTTTAAAAGACGCAGATTTTGTAACAACACAACTCAGAGTAGGTCTTTTAGATGCAAGAATTAAAGATGAAACTATTCCTTTATCTCATGGAGTTATGGGACAGGAAACTAATGGTGCAGGTGGGTTGTTTAAAGCTCTTCGTACAATACCAGTTATATTTGATATAATAAAAGATGTGGAAGAATTATGTCCAAATGCATGGATGGTGAACTTTACAAATCCAACAGGAATAATAACAGAAGCTGTATTCAAATACACTAACTTTAAAAAATATATAGGTCTATGCAATGTACCAATTCATTTAAAAAATGATGTAGCTAAACTATTCAATGTAGAAAGTGATAGAATAAGTATGGATTTTGCAGGTCTTAATCATATGGTTTATGGTCTTAATGTAGCTTTAGACGGAGAAGATGTTACAAAAGAAGCAATAGATAAATTTGTTAAAGCAGATATAAGTATGCAAAATATAAAGGCAATTGATTTTAATGCTGATTTTATAAAATCTCTAGGTGCTATACCTTGCCCATATCATAGATATTATTATAAAACTAAAGAAATGCTTGAAGATGAGTTAATAGAGTTTAAAGAGGGAAAAGCTAGAGGTCAAGTGGTTAAAGAATTAGAAGAACAATTATTTGAACTATATAAAGATGAAAAGCTAGATATAAAACCACCTCAACTTGAAAAAAGAGGAGGAGCTTATTATAGTGATGCTGCTTGTAATCTAATAAGTTCTATCTACAATGATAAAAAAGACATCCAAGTAGTTAATACATTAAATAATGGCGCTATAAGAGACTTTAAAGATGAGCAGGCGGTAGAAGTAAGTAGTGTAATAACAAAAAATGGACCAAGACCATTAAGTATAGGCTATTTACCAGATTCTGTACATGGGTTAGTAAGTCAAATTAAGTCATTTGAAGTTTTAGCAGCCAAAGCAGCTGTATATGGAGATTATGAATCTGCTTTATTGGCACTTTGTATAAATCCATTGATTCCATCGGATGATTTGGCAAAAACTATATTAGATGAAATGTTAGAAGCTCATAAAGATTATCTTCCTAGATTTAATAGATAGTTTATAGAAAGTAGGTTATGGTATGACTAAAATTATAATAAATGCAGATGACTTTGGATATTGCGAAGCTGTGAATTATGGTATAATATCAGCTCATAATAATGGAATAGTTAAGTCCACATCTATGATGGCAAATATGCCTGGTGTAGAACATGGAGTAAAGCTACTTAAAGAAAATAGAGATTTAAATTGTGGAGTTCATATGACTTTAAGTTGTGGTAGACCATTATTGTCTAACTTAAAAACTATTGTTGATAAAGAAGGTTTTTTTATTAGAAGAATTACAGACGAAATTATTAAAAAAATGGATTATGATGAGATTTATGAAGAACTTTGTGCTCAAATAGAGAGAGTAAAAGAACTTGGAATAGACATATCTCATTTAGATAGTCATCATCATATTCATACTTTAGTAAATTTAAAACCAGTAATAGAGAAAATTGTAAATAAGTATAATCTTCCAATAAGAGGAGGGTTTGAATACGATTTAGAGTATTCAAAAATAGTTCCATTAATAGATAGCTTTTATAAAGAAAATGTGAGTGAAGAGTATTTTACAAAAAATATAGAAGAAATAATGAAGTATGATGTAGTGGATATTATGTCTCACCCAGCTTTTTTAGACGATTATATTTTAAATTCTACATCTTATGCAATTGATAGAACAAAAGAGCATAAAATACTTACATCTAAAAAAGTCAAAGAGTTTTTGAGAGAAAATGGATTAGTCATATCAAGCTATAGAGATATTTAGGAGGTATACAGATGGATGAGAAGATGATAGAAATATCTTTTGGAATAATTGGATTTGCAGGCGATGCAAAAGGTCTAGCTTTTGAAGCTATAAAAGAAGCAAAGAACGGAAATATAGATGAAGCTAGAGAGTGTATTGAAAAGTCAAAAGAGTCAATTCATAAAGCACATAAGTTCCAAACAGAGTTAATACAAAATGAAGCTAGTGGTAATAAAACTGAAATGAGTGTTATATTAGTTCATGCACAAGACCATTTAATGACATCTATGAACTTTCAACAACTAGCAGAAGAATTTGTAGATTTGTATGAAAGATTGGAAAGCAAGTAGTCTAATTTAACTATTATGAAAGAGTGTTTTTAATAATTTCTATAATTATTAAAAACACTCTTTTTTATTAAAATATGTTAAAAAGTTATAACTTAGCAATTTATTATTCTTTTATTAATGTTCTAAAATTTAGATTTCTCGTAATTGTAAGGTATACTAGTACCTACAACTACATCTTCAATTTTTTCAATAATAAGCCAATCATCCATATTTCCTTGATGGTCGAAATCAAGAGGTGTTATTTCTTGAACATTTTCAAATTCAACTAAGCATAAGCATTTTTTATGCCAACGAACTTTTTGCTTATCAGATAAATTTAGTTTTGGTTGATTTTCATCTAGAACTTTACAAATTTCGTCTTCTGTTAATTTAATATAGTTGTCTACTTTTTTAACAGTAGCTTTTGCAGAAATTCTTGAAGTTCCTTTTTCCATAAAATAAAGTAACTCTCCTTGAAATACTCTGCTATGTGGTATTTTTCTACCAGCAGCACCTCTAATTACCATTGTCTTCGTTCCAGCTAAAATTTTATCTAATACCTTTTCTCCTTTTTTACCTGCATTATCACAATATACTAAATGTACCACGCTTTAAATCCTCCTTACTAAATTACTATTCTGTATCTTGCATTTTATCATTGTTTAACTGAAAAGTCATTCTATTTATTATATTTACATAAAGAACAGATATAAAATTTATTGTTCAATGAAAGAAAACCTTATCTATAGTATATTTAATTAAGATTAATTAGGAATTTTTATCCTTTTGCAAAATAATATTGACTAAAACTAGAAAAATGCTATAATAAATATGTGCTTATGATAATCAATATCATGTAAGTATAATAAACAAGTAGGAGAAATAATCATGAAAAAAATAAAATCATTAGCAATATTTATATCTATTATAACTACGTTAGTACTTGTTACGGCATGTTCAGATAGTAACACAGATAATAAAGAAAAATCAGATACAAGAGTTGTACAATCTGTTAAGGGAGAGGTGAAGATACCATCAAATCCTAAAAAAATAGTTGATATATCAGGAAGTAGTGAGGAATTGTTAATAGCTGGTCATAAACCTATTGCAACGGCAAATGTAGACTCATATGAAACTGATAAATTGCCAAGTTACATAAGAGAAGAACTTAAAGATGTAAAGATAGTAGGTCACTCTATGATGGATACTATGGATATGGAAGCTATATTAGAAGCAAATCCAGATTTAATAATAATGAGTCAAAGACAAGAAAAAATCTATGACCAATTAAAAGAAATAGCTCCTGTAGTCATGATGAAAGATTATGCAAATGACTGGAGAAGTAAGTTAACTGATGTTTCAAAAATATTTGATAAAGAAGAGAAAGCTAAGGATTGGTTACAAAAGTATGATGAAAAAGCTACAAAACTAGGTAAAGAAGTTGTAGAAAAAAATGGAGAAAAAACTTATTTACCAGTATTAGCAAGTTCGGGACAATTTATGGTGTTTAGTGATGGAGGAATTGGAACTTTAATTAATGATGATATGAAATTAGCTAGACCTAAAAATATGCCAAAGCAAGATGGAATAACATTGCCAATGGTAAGTATGGAGGGTCTTACAGATATAGATGCAGACCATATAATTGTGATAGCTACAGAATCAGATAAAAAAGATTTAGAAAATAGTGCTATATGGGCTCAAATGAGAGCAGTAAAAGATGGAAATGTAACAATACTTGATGCAGCTCCATTTTTCAGCCAATCATATAATCCAATTGGAAAAGAGTTGTTATTAGAATCAGTTAAAAATGAATTAACAAAGTAATTCTTAACTTATTAGGTGTGAGATAATGATGTTCATTTTTCACACCTATTTTTAATAAGTTTAAAATCATAAAATACTTAATAAATATATTACTGCACTGGAATTAAAAGGGAAAAGGAGGTAGGATAATTGACTACACTTAGTAAAAAAAATCTGACTTATTCGTTGATATTAATAAGTATAGTTGCACTTGTATTTGGAATTGTATTATCCATAACTATTGGGGCTAAAGATATGAATCTATCGACTGTTATAAGTAGTTTAATAAATATGGAAGATGGAATAAATATGAGAATAGTGAAGGATGTTAGACTTCCAAGGGCAATAGCAGCAGCACTTGTTGGAGGATTTTTAGCAGTTTCAGGTGCTATAATGCAAGGAATAACAAGAAATCCTATAGCTGAACCTTCTGTTATAGGAATTACACAGGGAGCTACATTTGCTATTGCAATATCATTAGTACTTCAACAAAAATTTCCTAAACTTATACATGGTAACTTTAGTGTAATGATATTTGCATTTATTGGAGCAAGTATAAGTGGTTTATTTATATATTTTGTAAGTTCAAAATCAAGAGGAAGAGTTAATAATGTAAAATTAGCTCTCGCAGGGGTAGCTCTTGGTACATTGTTAATTTCTTTGGCCTCTGCAATATCTATGTACTTTAATCTATCTCAGCAATTAAGTTTTTGGATATCAGGAGGACTTGTAGGCGTAACGTGGGAAGGTATAAAGCTATTATTTATAGTTGGAGGTATTGGATTTATCCTATCTATGATTATGGCCCCAAGAATAACTATCCTAAGTCTTGGAGAAGAAGTGGCAATAGGGTTAGGGCAAAAAACTGACATTGTTAGATTTATATGTATAGTTTTAGTAATATTAATGACTGGAGCATCTGTTTCAGTATCAGGTAATATTATTTTTATAGGTCTTATAGTTCCTCAGATAGCTAAAGGAATAGTAGGCTCAGATTATAAGTATATAATACCAAGTTCTTTGGTTCTAGGAGCTGTGCTACTTGTATATACGGATATATTAAGTAGAATGATAAATCCTCCATATGAGACTCCAGTGGGCTCTATAACAGCTCTTATAGGAGTTCCAATATTTATATATCTTGTTAGAAAGGGGAATAAATAGGTGCTATGAAAAATATTATAAAAACAAATTCTAAAACTTTACTTGTTATTTCAATTTTAATGGTACTTATTTTTATTGCTTTTCTAGTTAGTTTAAATTTAGGTTCATTTTCTATAGAACCAATGGATGTCATAAAGACTTTTATAGGACAAGGTCAACGTAATCATGAAATTGCAATATTTAAACTGAGATTGCCAAGGATAATAATAGCTTTATTGGTTGGTTCAGCATTATCAACAGCAGGTGTAATACTTCAAGGAGTTACAAAGAATGATTTGGCTGACTCTGGAATTTTGGGTATAAATTCAGGAGCAGCATTATTTGTAGTAGTTTATATATATCTTATGAATGGTAATGTTTATGAAGGTATGAGTAATCTCACTGTATTTACAATGCCAGTTGTTGCACTTGTAGGAGCTTTGTTTGGAGCATTTTTGATATATTCTCTTGCATGGAAAGGTGGAATAAATTCATCAAGGTTACTACTGATTGGTATAGGTGTAAATATAGCTTTTACTTCAATTTTGACGATATTTCAATTGAAATTTACAACACAAGAATTTAATAGAGTTATGGTATGGACATCAGGTAGCATTTGGGGAACTAGTTGGAAATATGTAATAGCTGTACTCCCATTTATAGTGATTTTTATGGGAATAACTATGTATAAGGCTAAGTATATTGATGTCTTGAACTTAGGTGATGAAGTGTCTACAAGTCTTGGTGTAGATGTGGAGAAGCAAAGAAGAAGACTCATAATATATGCAGTAATTTTATCTGGTGTATCAACATCAGTAGCAGGTAGTATTTCGTTTTTAGGTTTAATAGCACCACACATAGGAAGAAAGATAATAGGTCCGAGACATAAAAGACTAATACCAGTATCAGCACTGATAGGTACATTATTACTTTTGGTGGCAGATACTATATCTAGAAATATTCTTGCTCCTATAGAAATACCAGTAGGTATAGTTGTATCCATAATAGGAGTACCATACTTTATTTATTTAATGTTGTCAAATGATTAGGAAAGGGTGTTACTATGAATTGTATAAATACTAAAAATCTAAATGTATCATATGGAAATACAGATATTATAAAAGATTTAAATTTAAATATACCAAAAGGAAAAATAACTACTATAATAGGGGCTAATGGTTGTGGAAAGTCTACAATACTTAAAACAATAGGGAGAATTATTAGTCCTAAAAATGGAAGTATATATATAAATGGAGAAGATATATATAAGAAAAAATCTAAGGAGATAGCGAAAAGTATGGCTGTACTTCCACAAAGCCCTCAAGCTCCTAGCGGGCTTACTGTTTCAGAGCTAATTTCATATGGAAGATTCCCTCATAAAAGTGGATTTGGAAATTCTAGTAGAGAAGACAGAGATATTGTAAATTGGAGCTTAGAAGTTACTGGAATTTCAGAATTTAAGGATAGAAATATGGAAGATTTGTCAGGCGGACAAAGACAAAGAGCATGGATAGCTATGGCTTTGGCACAAGAGACTGATATACTTTTGTTAGATGAGCCTACAACATATTTAGATTTAGCTCATCAATTAGAAATACTAAAATTATTAGAGGAATTAAACAAAAAACAAGGAAGAACTATTGTCATGGTAATACATGAACTTAATAACGCAGCACGATTTGCTGACCACATGATAGGTATTAAGAAAGGTAAGATAGTTTGTCAAGGTAATGCATACGATGTTATGACAAAAGACAATCTGAAGGAGTTGTTTAATATCGATGCAGAGATAGCTACAGACCCAAGGACAAATAAACCAATTTGTATAACTTATGACATGGTATAAATGGTGACAACATGGAAAATCAAGAAGCATTAAGACATGAAAAAATATGGATTTTATTATTTAGATACTCAATACCTGCAATAATAGCTATGATGGTAACATCGCTTTACAATGTAGTAGATAGAGCCTTTATTGGTTCTATGGAAGGAGTTGGGTCTATAGCTATTGCAGGACTTGGTGTAACTATGCCAGTGTTTACACTGATAATAGCTTTTGGAATGTTAGTATCAGTAGGTGCTAGTACAAGCTTGTCTATAAAACTAGGAGAAAGAAATAAAAAAGAAGCAGAAAAAATATTGGGTAATGCCCTTACACTATCTATAATTATTTCTATAATTATAACTGTATTAGGATTAGTTTTTTTAGAAGACATACTTTTTCTTTTGGGAGCAAGCAAAGATTCAATATCTTATGCAAAAGATTATATGAGTGTTATATTGCTTGGAACTCCATTTAATCTAATTGCATTTTCTTTAAATAATGCAATTAGAGCAGAGGGAAATCCTAAGTTAGCAGCTAGAACAATGATAGTAGGTTGTATACTAAATTTGATATTAGACCCAATATTCATATTTGTGTTTAACTTAGGTATAAAAGGAGCAGCTATAGCAACTGTACTCTGTCAAGTAGTGGTGTTTACTTGGGTAGCACATTATTTTATAAGAGGAAAATCTAATTTAAAATTAAAAAAATACAATTTAAAATTAGATACAAATATAATAAAAAAAATATTTGCAATAGGTATGACACCATTTGCAATGGAAGTAGCTATAAGTATAACTCATGTATTTACTAATAACTCTCTAAAGGCTTATGGTGGAGATTTAGCTATTGGAGCTATGACAGCTCTTACATCTATTTTATTGATGTTTATGATGCCAGTATTTGGTCTAAATCAAGGTATGCAAACTATAATATCATATAATTATGGAGCAAAGCAATTTGAACGTGCAAAGAAAACCTTAATATTGTCTATCATAGTATCTATAGTTATATTATCTTTTGGATTTTTAGTAGTGCAGGTATACCCTGAAGTATTTGTTGGCATATTCAATAAAGATTCAAATCTAATGGAAATAGCTGTAAGAGGTATAAATATAAATTTAATCACCTTACCTATAATGGGGATTTCTATTGTTGGGCCTGTGTATTTTCAATGTGTGAGTAAAGTTAAACATTCTATGTTTTTGACTCTTTTGAGACAGTTTATCTTATTTATACCATTAATTATTGTACTTCCAATTCGATTTAATTTAGATGGAGTTTGGTTAGCACAGCCAATTGCAGATTTTATTGCTATGATAATTGTATTATTGTTCTTAAGACGAGAATTTAAGATGAATCAAGCATAAAATGTTGAAAAATAAAAAGTCCTGTCTCAAAATGATTAAAATCATTTTATAGAGACAGGATATTATTTTACAGCATCGTTTGTATTGACTTCATCTAGTGTTTTTCCAAAAGTCATTTTTTCAAATATTTCTTGAGGTATAGGTTTAGAAAAAACATATCCTTGTATCATATCACAATTAATTTTCTTTAGATATTCCATCTGTAAGATTGTTTCAACACCCTCTGATACACTATTCATATTTAATTTTTTTGCTAGCTCAACTACAGATTCTATTACATAATTTTCAGATACATTATCTGCGTTGGGAGAACTAAAAAATGCTCGGTCAAGTTTTAGAGTATCAACTTTTATTTCTTTTAGCATGTTAAGTGAAGAATATCCACTTCCAAAATCATCTAGTGAACATTGAAAACCTTCCTCATGGATTTGGTCTATTACATTGAGTAACATTTGTAAGTTATCAAAGATGAGTGTCTCAGTTAATTCGATTTCCAAAAGTTTAGCAGGGACATCGTATTTATCACGAATTGTTTTGTATTTTTCTAAAAAATCTTTATTATTTAAATGAGCACGTGAAAAATTAACTGAAATAGGTATTGGAGTTTCCCCATTATCTATCCATTTTCGTATCATGGCACACGATTTTTCAAACACATAATGGTCAAGTTTGATGATGAAGCCATTTTTTTCAAAAAAAGGAATAAAATCATTTGGTGGAATAAGACCTCTATCTGGGTCTTGCCATCGCACTAATGCTTCTGCACCTACAATATTATTGTTTTTAAGGTTTACTTTAGGTTGGAGATAGACTACAAATTCATTATTATCTAATGCTTCTTCCATTCTATTTTCCATTTCTTTTTCTTTAAGCATTCTCAAACGTTCTAAATCACTATAAAATACACATGTGTAAAGTGGATGAGTTACAGTATTTCCTTTAATGTTTTTTCGTGCTACATTTGCACGGTCTTGAATTGATACTAGTGGTATATTTGGGTCATCAATTTTATAGACACCTATGGAAAGAGCTATAAAATATTTACATTCTTTATCTTTGTTGAAACTGTTAATATCATTTGTAATATTTTCTATGTACTTAAGAATTTCTTTTTGTGAAATAGTTTTAATAAGAATATTAAACTGGTCATTAGAAACTCTACAAAGTAATTCTTCTCGTTCCAAATAATTAGCAATTACATCATGTATATATTTTAATGTTTTATCTCCAGCATCACTACCAAAAGAATCATTAATAAGTTTGAATTTATTAATATTTATAGATACTAATGAATAGGTCCCTGCTGAAGTTGATTCTATGATTGCTTTAGCTTCCATATCAAAACGTGCCTTACTATAGCCTTTAGTTACAGGGTCTACATAGGCGATTTTTATAAGTTGCTCTCTATTTTTGCGATTTATAAATATAATCAACATGATAAGTAATAAAAATAATATAATAATTAAAATGTTGATAAAGACTGCTTTTTTTAGAAGTAAATCAAACTGTGCATTTGCTACCTTTACTGGAACAATTGAAAGTAGATATAGGTTTTCCTCTTCCAGAGGAACATAGTGCATAGCTTTATAAATACCATCATCCAATGTAAAGTACATAGAACCTTTTTTGTTCTCTTTTAAATTTGTCTTCATTTCTCTAAGAGTATCTTTACCAGTATAGCTTCCATGTTTTTTAATTGTGTCAAAAAAGTTTACAACATTTTTTGGTGCGTTTTTGTTGTCTGAACTTACAATGAAATTCCCATTTTTGTCAATGATTTGAGAAAATCCTTCACCCCCAAAACTCTCCACGCTTAGTAACGTTCTCATAGTATCAAGAGTATTCCAAGCAGTAATAGCTCCAGTTATTTTATCATCTTTATAAAGTGGTACAGAATATAAAATTCCATATATACCAGATTGAGATTTGATTGGAGTAATTGTCTCTTCACCTTGAAGAGCTTTTCTATAAAAATACTGCCCTCTAACATTACCTGTACTTTCATCAGTTCCTATAAAATTCCCACTAGAATCAGCAACACCTAACCAATCAAACTTCAGTAATTTTGATTTTTTAGATAAATATTCAGTGACATTTTTATTGTTATCACTAAACTGAAAGTAAGTATCTCCTATAGAGTATAATATTTTAAATATACTTTTACATTTTTCATTAATTGTAGTGGAGACACTCTCTGAGATTTCTGTAAGATACCGCTCTGTTTCACGATGAGTTACTTTACGCAGTGTCATAACAAAAGAAACACAAACTAAGGACACAATTATAAGGAGTGTTAGTAATAAGGTAATTATTATTTTTTTATTTTGTACGCTTTTAGTATACATTTTTTATGTTCCATCCTCCATCCTTTATTGGCTTACAAAGAAGACTCCTCTCAGACATATTATACCAAATATTTCTATCTGTGAAGGTACTAAATTTTATCTTTACGTCTATTCTTATGTAAATTATTTTAAAAAGTAGAGAAGCTATTCTTATAATTTATACTGGAATTTAATTAAATAATATTGTTATGAATTAGAATATTTTATAAATAAAAAAAGAACTGTTTTCAAAATTATTTTAACTATTTTGATACAGTCCTTTTTGAGGTTGAAAAAACATTTATAAAAGATTTTTAATTTATAGTATATGTATAAATATTGAATTCATAAAACAATACCTTATATTTATTACAAACTAGAAAGTAGATGCAATTCTGTAAATACCAAATTCTCTATGGCCAAGGCTTTCAGCTTTAGTGTGTTTACCATTACATACTTCCACTATTTCATCGAATATTTCCTTACCTATATCTTTAATTTTAGCGCCCTCTGTTATAATTCTACCTGCATTTATATCGATATTATCTATCATTTTATTGTATGTATCACTGTTTCCAGTAATTTTAATAACTGGCGAAATTGGGCTTCCTGTTGGAGTACCTCTACCAGTTGAGAAGATTACAATCTGTGCACCACCTGCCACCATACCAGTGATAGAATCTATATCTTGACCTGGAGTATCCATAAAATATAAACCTTTTTTATCTGAAGGTAAAATTTCAGCATATTCAAGAGCACCCTTGAATGGTTTGTTCCCTGCTTTATACATACAGCCAAGTGATTTTTCTTCAATTGTTGATAATCCACCAGCTTTATTACCTGGAGTAGGTTGACCACTACGTAAATCTTCTCCCATAGTAATTGCTCTTTTTTCTACATCATTTACAAATTTAAGAAATTTTTCTTTCATGTTTTCATCTTCAAAGCGAGTAGCCAATAAATGTTCTGCACCAATTACTTCTGTAGTCTCACTTAATATACTACTGCCACCCTCATCTATAAGAAGATTTGATGCAATTCCTATTGAAGGGTTTGATGCAATTCCACTTGTTGGGTCAGAGCCACCACATTCAAGTGCCAATGTAATTTCGCTCATATCAAATTCAACTCTTACTTCTTTTGATATTTCACGAGCCATCTGACTTGCTATTTCAGCACCTTTAGCTATTGCTTTTAGTGTTCCACCACATTCTTGTATAACAACATAGTCGACTTTTTTTCCTGTTGTAGATATTTCAGATGCTAAATCTTTTGCTTGAATACCATCACATCCAAGTCCAACTACTAAAACAGCAGCTACATTAGGGTTTTTACCAAATCCTATCAATGTTTTTTCTGTAAGCTCTATATCAGAGCCAATTTGACAACATCCATGTTGGTGTGGGATAGCTATTGCTCCAGGAACAAGTGCTGCAACTCTTGTAGCGGTCTCACTTGAACAGACAGATGTTGGAATAACTAAAATATGATTACGAATACCATATTGTCCATTTTCTCTTAAATAACCCATTAATTTCATTTTTATTACCTCCTATTTTTTATCTCCGCGACCACGCGTACTTTCAATATTATGTACATGAACATAGTCACCAGTTTTTATGTCAACTGTTGCAATTCCTATAATCTCTCCATATTTATAAACAACATCACCTTTTTTCACATCTTCTGTAGCCATTTTATGAAAAACAGGAATATTATCATTTACTATATAAGATTTTCCATCAATTGAAACTTTTTCACCTTTAACTAAAGGTCTAACACATGTAACTAGATTGTCTTTTTCATTTGCATGAATAATTGCATTCATATTTTTACCTCCTAAAAATATTAGTTTACTTCTATGTTTTTATTTGTTTTAAAAATAGCTTTTTTTCTTTTTTCTCTTTTATCCAAATAGGAGACGAGCATTGGACAGCATATTGCTGTAACAATGATAGCTGCAGCAACTTGTACTGTTGAAACAGCCGCAATTGTAGCAAGTGTAGGGTCAATAGCGGCTAAAGCTTCAGGAGTACCAGCCGCATTACCTGCTGTCGTACCAGTAGCTGCACCTACTGCTGGATGTTCTGCACGTATAAGTTTCATTACAAAATATCCACCCATACCTGTTATTAGAGTTACAGCAAGACCTAGTATAACTCCAGGGAATCCAGCAGTTATAATTTGGTTAAAGTTTAATGCAGCTCCTAAAGGAAAAGCAAAGAAAGGTATTAACAATGTTGTACCAGGTGCAAGAAATTCTCGTATATCTTCATCGAGATTACCAAGTATAAATCCAAGTAATATTGGTATGAGTGCTGCAAATAAAGCTACTATAGGCACATTTGCAAGTCCAGTTACTCCAAAGGCAAGCATCGTAAAAAATGGACCATCATTTAGAGATAAGATAGATATCGCACCAACATCTGTAGAATCTCCATATTCACCAGCAAGAGCAGCAAAGAGACCTCCATTTGAATTAGTCATAGTAGCAACTATAGCAAGAGGTGTAATACCAATTATGCCTTTAGGCCCAATGAATTTACTAACAATAATACCTAGTACTGCACCAATTACAAATTTTGTTGCCGTGAGTACTATGCCCTTAGTCAAAGGTTTGCCTGCTTGTCTTATGTTGATTTGAGCGCCATTACATAGACAAAATAGAGCAAGTATACTCATTGCACCAGTTTTAAATAAGGAAGTTGTAAATCCTCCAATTTCAAGAGCCTGTGGACATACTGTATTAAATAGTGCTCCCAATAGCAGGGGACAGACCATAAGTCCTCCTGGTATCTTTTTCACCGATTTTAAGATATGCATCTAGTATCACTCCTTTTAATTTTTATATAAGTACTTAAAAGCAATTACTATGCCAATAGAGGTGTTATATAGTTTTTATTTTTATAAGTATTTTTAATATTCGTATAAAATACTGTAGATTGCTTAGATTAAAAAAATTATATAGAAAAATGTAGCGAAAAAAATAATCTATTTATTATGTAGTAGAATTTTAAATAGAAATAAAGAAACGTTTTATGTATTAAAATTAAACATAAAACGTTTCGATATATTATATATGTATTATTTTTAAACATCACTTTCAATTTCTTTTAACTTTCTCCATAGGGTAGAGCGAGTGATTTTTAGTATTTCACAAGTTTTTGTAGTGTTTCTATTATTTTCATTATAGACTTTATAGATATATTTCTTTTCTAGTGTTTTCAAGTCTAAGTTATTACATTTAAAATCAGCCTTATCTGTATCATTTATAGTATTTGCATATTCACTATTGTATTTTTCTGATAAAATTGAATCAAATGATTCTATAATAACAGCTCTCTCGATTATTCCTTCTAATTCTCTTATATTTCCTTCATATTCTTTTTCAAGAAGAGCTTGTCTGATATTTGGAGTGATAATTAAAGGTATCTTATTGTATTTAGCTGAATATTTTTTTATGAAAAATTCTGATAATTTTATGATGTCTTCTTTTCTCTCCTTGAGTGAAGGAAGATACAATGTTAATATATTTATTCTAAAGTAAAGGTCTCGTCTAAATAAACCGTCACGCATCATATCTTTTAAGTCTTTATTTGAAGCACAAATTATTTTTACATCTATGGGAATAACTTTATCACCACCAATTCTCATAACTTGCTTTTCTTGCAAGACTCTTAATAATCTTCCTTGAAGTTCAATTGGAATTTCACTTATTTCATCGAGAAAGATTGTTCCTTCATGTGCCAATTCAAATACACCTGTTTTTCCTTTTTTTCTTGCTCCTGTGAATGAGCCCTCCTCATATCCAAAGAACTCACTTTCTATTAAAGATGGAGGTATTGCAGCACAATTTACAGCAACAAAAGGAGCATTTTTACGTTTGCTATAATTATGAATACTTTGACAAAATAACTCTTTACCAACACCAGATTCCCCTGTAATAATCATTGGAGTATCATAGCAAGCATATTTTTTTGCAACTTCTATACAGTCTTTTGTTTTTTCACTTGCATAGATTATATCATCAAATGTGTATTTAGCAGATAGACCTTTGTTTAATAGACTTCTTCTTATTGTATGTTCAAATGAACTTATTTCCTTACTGTCTTGAAATGTAGAAACTGCTCCTTGAATTTGACCATCAACGATAATTGGAACTCTATTTGTAATGATTTTTGTACTTCCTATATTCTGTATTTCACCAATTTGTGGTTCCATGGTTTCAACTACTTGAGGTAAAACTGTGTTTGGAATAACATCTATAACATTATGATAAAGTGCATTTTCTTTTTTTATACCAAATATTTTTTCAGCACTCTTATTAAATAATGTGATTTTAAAATTTTTATCAACTGTTATTATTCCATCATGTACAAAATCTGTCATAGCTTCTATCTGTAATCTTCTTTTTTGCTCATCTTTAGTTGCGTCAAGTATTTGTTCAGCTTGTTGAATGGCTCTAAGTATGTTTTCTTCTCTAGATTCAATTAATATTCCCTTACAATTAAGTCTTTCAACAATATGTGCAACAGTAGTATCACCTATATATGTATTGATGCCTTTTTTTCTATATTTTTCTATAGCATCATAAATTTCTTCTTCCTTTTCAATTTCAATCATCGTTATTTTCTTATTCAATATTTCTTCTATAATATCAAAGCCATATATAACATTATTAAATCCAATTATCCCAAATGGTTCATTTGAATTTTTAACTTCCTTATAGCTTTCTATAATATCATAAGCATCTACTTTAATCTCAACTATAGGTATGTTATATGTTTCTTTTAACATATTGTAAGTTCCACCTCTACTTATGATAATTCTAGTACCATGGTTAATACTTTTTTCGGCGAGTGGTATTCCTTCTTTTAAATTACCAAATACAACATCAATGTTTGTATACTTATATTTTTTTACTATGTGAATCGATTTTTCATAGGTTCCTTTAGTAGGAGCAATAACAAGTATTTCTTTCATAATAATTCCTCCATATTTCATCAAATAAACTTAAAGATTATTATCATAACTAAATTTTATCAGTGATATTTTAATATTTTACTTTATATTTAATTCTAAATAAAGTATTTTTAAATAAATTATTATAAAAGACTGCCTAAAAATAAGATTTTAGAATTCTAAAGTTTTTTAGTACAGTCTTTTAATATATAATAACATCTATTTGTCAAATCTATTTACCTTAAATAATCTCATATTTTTATCTTCTTCTCCAAGGTATAGCTTACTAAGCATTATACCTCCTAATATTGCAAAAAGTATTCCATTAGCTCCATAGCCTAAACAGTACCATAAGTTATGGTTTTTGTTATCAGGTCCAATAAAACCTAAGTTATCTAAAGTAGAAGCAAAGCAACCACAATACTTGTACTCAATTTGTATATCTTTTATATCCTTAAACATGCCCTTTAGCCTTTGTTCTAAAATATCATATTTTTTATTTGCTAAAGCCTCATCTTCTATATCACTAAAGTCTACATCTTCGCCACCTATAATCAATCTATTATCTTTAGTGGTTCTTAGATAATTATATGGGTCACAATTGTCTCTAATCAGAATATTGTCTTTCCAAGAATCAATATCTTTAAGTGGTTTTGTAGCTATATTAAAGGAATTAGATTTAGTTGCAAAATTTCTATTTGTAAATAAACTTGTATTATATCCTGTAGCCACAATTAGTTTTTTGCCATAAACTTTATAACCATAAGACACTTCAGCTGTTACTTTATCATTTGAAAAGTCTATTTTTTTTACTTCTGTATTTTCATATACTTCAAGACCTTTTTTTAGACTTACATCAATGAGATGCTGACTATATTTATATGGGTCTAGTTCTCGTCCACCATTTTTTGCTATCAATCCTGACTTTAAATCAAAACCAAAAGGATTTGTAGATTCATCAATATACTCAACATCAAATCCATTTTCTTTTCTTAAATCATATTCTTCTTTTATAGCTTTTATTTCAAGTTTATTGGCAGTGTAAAGTAAAGTATCTCTTTTTGCATAATCACACTTATTTCCATGCAATTCTATAAATTTATCTAACTCTTCAAGTGCTGATACACAAAGATTATAAGCTTTTAAGGCATCAGTTAGAGTCATTACTTCTGTCAAATCTATCAAATTGTCATCCAATTCATACTGTAAAAGTGATGTGGTTACACTAGTACTTCCATGCGCAATCCTTCCTTTTTCAAGGATAACTGATTTTATATTATTTTTAGCTAAATAGTATGCACAAATACATCCTGTTACGCCGCCTCCAACGATTATAACATCTGTATCAATATCATCAGTAAGGTATGGAAATTGTCTTGGAATTTTATTTATACTGGTAAAAATAGGTTTACCTTTTACATATTCTTGATTCATATATTTCACTCCTAAAATTTATTATGTATGAGTGTATTATTTTCTATAGTAAATAATATTATACATTTTAATTTCTTATATAAATGGGTATGTATAAATAAAAATGTGATAACATTTTAGTGTAAAACATATGTATAATATATTCATAAGCAATTTGGTATATAATGATGATTAACAAGTAAAAAAGATTGAATAAAAGTTAAATAAAAATTTAAAATAGGAGGTAAATTTATGCTTTCAAAAGATATTGCTTCAAAGGTATTAGAAAAGTGTCTAGTTACTGGAGGAGATTTTGCTGAGATTTTTGAAGAAGACACTATAAATAATTCTATTGGCTTAATAGATAATAAAGTAGAAAATGCAATAGGTGGAAGAACCTATGGTATAGGAATAAGAATATTTAAAGGGTTAAAGAGTATATATGCTTATACAAGTGACAATTCATTAAATAGTTTGTTGGATGTAGCGTATAAAGCTGCTGTTGCATTAGGTAAATTGGAAGATGGAAAAAGTGTAATATTAAATGACAGTATTAAAATAAATAACATACATAATATAAAAATTTATCCAAATTCAATAGGTAATAGAGATAAAGTAAATGTTATGAAGGTTGCATATAAGAGTGCAAAAGAATTTAGTAGTGATATATCTCAAGTAAGTGTTAGCTATTCAGATAAAGACCAAAAAATATTAATTGCAAACACTGAAGGTATATATGTTGAAGATAGAAGAATAAGAACCAGACTGGGAATAAGTTCAATTGCATCTAAAGGTAATGAAAATCAAACTGGATTTGAAGGACCTGGAGGTTGTAAAGGATTTGAAATATTTGAAGATATAGACCCAGAATACTATGCAAAAGAATCAGCTAGAGTAGCACATACTATGTTGCATGCTAAAAATTGTCCAGCAGGTAATATGATGGTAGCAATAGATAATGGCTTTGGTGGAGTAATATTTCATGAAGCTTGTGGACATTCTTTAGAAGCTACATCAGTTGCAAAGGGAAACTCCGTATTTGCAGATAAATTAGGTCAGCAAATTGCATCTACGAAGATTACAGCTATAGATGATGGTACAATACCAAATTACTGGGGCTCTATGAATATAGATGATGAGGGAAATCCAGCTCAAAAAAATATACTGATTGAAAATGGGATTTTGAAGTCTTATATGATAGACAAACTTAATGGTAGACGAATGGGAATGAATCCTACAGGAAGTTCTCGTAGACAGAATTATAAATTTGCTCCTACTTCGAGAATGACTAATACTTATATTGCTGCTGGAGAAGATAAACCAGAAGACATTATAAAGTCAATACCAGATGGACTTTATGCTAAAAAAATGGGTGGTGGGTCTGTAAACCCTGTAACAGGAGAGTTTAATTTTGCAGTTTCAGAAGGTTACTTGATAAAAAATGGAGAAATACAAGAGCCAGTTAGAGGTGCTAGTTTAATTGGAAAAGGTAGTGATGTACTTATGAATATAGATATGGTTGGTGATAACTTAAAACAAGCTCAGGGTATGTGTGGTTCATCATCAGGAAGTATACCAACTAATGTAGGTCAACCTATGATAAGGGTAAAAGAAATTACTGTAGGTGGAAGATAGGAGGGATAATTGTGGAACTTAAAAGTTTTAAGGATATATTATTTAAAAAAGCTCTAAGTGAAGGATTTGAAGAATGTGAAGTGTATTATTCCACAGGGGAAAATTTAAGTATAAATATATATGAAGGAGAAGTTGAGAAATACAATCTTGATAAGTCTTTTGGTTTATCTTTTAGAGGTAAGGTAAATGGAAAGGTAGGTTATTCTTATACAGAAATTTTAGATGATAAAGCTGTTGATATGTTGATAAAAAATGTAAAAGATGGGGTAAGAGCTATCGAAAATGAAGATGTACAATTTATATATGAAGGCGATAAGCACTATAATGATGTAAAGACTTATTCTAAAGAGTTAGAAAATTTAGAAGCAGATAAGTTGATTGATTTAGCTCTAGAAATGGAAAGAGAGACTAAAGCTTATTCAGATAAGGTAGTAAATTTATCTAGATGCACTATATCTTATTCTGTATCAAGTAATGGTATACATAATACTAAAGGTCTTGATTTAAGTAATAAAACTAATATGCTTATAGGGTTTGTAGTTCCTATCATAGAAGACAATGGACAAAAGTATGATGGAGTGGGATATAATATAGCAAATTCTATTGAAGAAATAAAGCCTTGTGAGATAGCAAAGCTTGGAGTTGAAAATGCTTTATCTAAAATAGGTGGAAAGAGTATACCATCAGGCAAATATAAAACTATATTGTTTAATGAAGCAATGGTATCTTTACTTAGTACATTTTCTGGAATATTTAATGCTGATTCAGCCCAAAAAGGATTATCTTTGTTGAAAGATAGAGAGGGAGATATGATAGCATCTCCTATAGTTACAATAGTTGATGACCCACTTTTAGAAAATGGTATGGCATCTACTCCTTTCGATGATGAGGGAGTAGCTACATTTAAAAAAGAAGTTGTTTCAAATGGAAAGCTTATAACTTTACTTCATAACTTAAAGACAGCCAATAAGGCAAATATAAAGACTACAGGAAATGGAATAAAATCTTCATATTCATCACCTATAAGCATATATCCCACTAATTTTTATATAGAGAAAGGAGATAAATCTCTAGATGAAATTATGAAGGATATAGGTGAAGGATTGATGGTTACTAGTTTTGCAGGTCTTCATTCAGGGGCAAATTCAGTAACAGGAGATTTTTCTTTAGCAGCTAAAGGTTTTTATATTAAAGATGGTAAAAAAGCATTTCCAGTAGAGCAAATTACAGTAGCTGGTAATTACTTCGATTTATTAAAAGATATTGAAGTTATAGGAGACGATTTAGAATTTCCAATGAGTAGTATAGGTTCACCTTCAGTTGTTATTAAAGAGTTATCAGTAGCAGGAAAAGATGAATAGATACAGAAAATAATTGCACAAATATAAAGGTAAATATAAATCCATGTTAATTTTTATTAGCATGGATTTTTTATTAATTTAAGTTATTTATTAAACCCTAACTATCCTAATAAAGTTATATGTCAAAGCTTTGATGAATACAATTAATATCATATGCTAATTTTAAAGGAGGATGTATTATGAGTGATGCACATTACGATATGCACAAGAGAAAGGGCTACTCAAGTGATGAGCCGTATCCAGAAATAAAAGTTTTAGGGCCGAATAAGTATTATGCAGAGCTATTAATGGATGATTATTCTGGTGTAGCGAGTGAATTTACAAGTGTAACCCAGTACTTATACCATGACTTTGATTTAGATGAAAATTATAGAGAACTGAGTGAAATGTGGATAAATATATCTATAACAGAAATGTTACATATGGAGATATTAGCAAAGACTATAAGATTATTGGGTGGAAATCCTATATATAGAGGTTCGACAAGTTCTTGTGGTGCATATTGGAATGGTGGTTTTGTATTTTATGGAGATTCTATTTGTAGTAGATTAAAATCGGATTTAAATTTAGAGTATGTGGCTATTGAGAATTATTACAAGGATATAAGTATTATTGAAGACCCTTATATAAAAGCTATATTAAATAGAATAATTTTAGATGAAAAGGTCCATGTAGGTTTGTTTAAAGAAGCAATAGAAAAGTATTGCAAATAAACTCGAAAGTTTAGTTATTCATCATTTTATTCATATATATAAAATGACTATCATACATTTTCTTGAAGGGAGTTGCTATTGATATGTATTATGTATATGTAAATGATATAAATATAGCAGTTTATGATTTAAATCCGAGTGCTAAAAAAACAGTACTTTTTATACATGGCTGGCCATTAGGACATAAGATATTTGAATATCAAACAAATATATTACCAAAACTCGGATATAGAACCGTTTCAATTGATTTAAGAGGGTTTGGTAAGTCTGCTGCAACATCAGGAGGGTATAATTATAGCCAATTAGCAGATGATATTTATAAGGTGGTACATGCCATTGGATTAAGAGATTTTACCCTTGTTGGTTTTTCAATGGGAGGAGCAATTGTACTTAGATATATGAGTCTGTTTCATGGCTATGGAGTATCAAAATTAGCATTACTTGCTGCTGCTGCACCATCGTTTGTACAAAGACCTCCAGAGTTTCCATATGGTATGACACGTGAGGATGTTAATAAACTGATAGCTCAGGCATGTACTGATAGACCAGAAATGGTAAGTAATTTTGGAGAAAAAGTATTTGCATCGAATCCATCAGAAAGCTTTAGAAGGTGGTTTAACGACATTGGTTTTAGTGCATCAGGTATTGGAACTATTGGAACAGCTGTATCTTTAAGAGATGAAAAATTGTTTAATGATTTAAAATGTGTAAGAGTGCCTACTGGTATATTTCATGGGAAATTAGACCAAGTATGCCCATATGAATTTGCAGTTTTTATGAATGAAAAAATAGAGGATTCAACTTTATATACTTTTGAGTATAGCGGTCATGCAATATTCTATGATGAACTTAAACTATTTAATCAAGAATTCTTGCAGTTTTTAGAGGAATAGAAATATCTTATTAATAATTAAAAATATGGTGATATTATATAAAATGGTATAGATTAAATTCTATACCATTTTATTTTTGAGTAGAAAATATTACCAAATAGTATAAAATATGATTTTTAAGATTTAAAATTTTTTTAAAAAGTGCTACAATAGACCAAATTATTAGTTTCTATATTAACTAAACAGGAGGTGATGGTATGAAAAAACATAATATTTTATTTGTATCAACTGATGACAAAATAAATATAGATATCTCAAAACAATTAGAAAATATATTTGGAGAATTTTGTAATATAGATAATTTAGTCTATATAGATAGCATAAATATTGAACTATTAAAGTATGAACTTATAGTGTGTTCAGATAATGAGATAAAAGAGCATATACACAATAATATCGATAAAAATATACCTATTGTAATAGTACATCGTACAATAAATATTGAAAATATAAACCAGATAATAAGTATAGAAAATGATTCTGAAGTTATGGTTATAGATGATTATAAAGAGTCAGCAGATGAAACAGCCAAGATAATTAGAAAATTAGGATTAATTCATATTAATTTAATACCATATTATCCAGGATGTGATAAGTCTAAATGTGAGATTGGAATTATTACAGGAAGTAGAAATAGAGTACCACAGAACTTAAAGCAAATAATAGATATAGGTGCTAAAATAATAGATATAAATACAGTTATAGAAATATTTACAAAACTTAATATATCTATAGATAAATTACATATTATCAAAGAAAAATATAATGAAGACACAGTAAGTGGATATAGATACTATACAACTATGAATAAAACTATGAAGAGTTTTTTGGAGATTATCGATGAAGGGATTGCTTCTATTGATAAATTAGGGAAGTTTATATATTGCAATAAAGTATTTTCTAATCTAGTTGGAGTAGACCAAAATCAGATTATATCTAATAATTTTATGGATTTATTTAGTGATAAAATTATCAAAAAAATATTTTTTCAAGAGGATGAAGTCAGTGATGAAGTAGTAAGCCTAAATAACAAAAAACTCATAATTAATAAAGTAAATGTGTATGAAAATAATGAGCGAATAAAAAGTATTATAAGCATTAAAGATATAAGTGCAATTCAGATGCTTGAGGATAAGATTCAAAATAAATTTCATACAAAGGGATTTGTATCAAAGTACACATTTGAGAATGTTGTAGGTGAGACTAAAATAATAAAAGAAAAAATTAATATCGCAAGAAAGATAGCATCTACAGATTTTTCTGTGTTGATACTTGGAGAAAATGGAACAGGAAAGGAAATATTTGCTCAGGCAATACATAATGAATCTCTAAGAAAAGACAAGCCATTTGTTGCAGTTAATCTATCTTCTTTGTCAGATACACTTATTGAAAGTGAGCTTTTTGGCTATGAAGAAGGAAGTTTCACAGGTGCGATAAAAGGCGGAAAAATAGGGATATTTGAAAGAGCGCATACAGGAACAATTTTTTTAGATGAGATAGGTGATATATCTCTAGAGGTACAGCAAAGATTGTTGAGAGTCTTACAAGAAAAAGAAGTTATGAGAATGGGTGGAAGTAAAATTATACCAGTAGATGTTAGGATTATAGCTGCTACAAATAAGGATTTAAAGAAAAAAATTAAAGAAGGTTCTTTTAGGGAAGATTTGTATTATAGGATTAATGTATTACATATAGAAATACCAAGGCTTAGAGAGCGTAAGGAAGATATACCTCTTATAAGTAAGTATTTTTTGGATGAAATAAATAGTAATAAATGTTTTACAGAAAAATCAATGCAAGTATTAAAATTGTATGAGTGGCCAGGTAATGTAAGGGAGCTTAAGAATTTGATTTATTATATTGACACTATAGTGGAGGAAGATAGAGTAGACTATGAGCATTTGCCGGAACAATTTAAATTTGAAAATAACAATACTTTAGTTAATGAAAACTTTGATTCAATTATATTGGATTTCAAACAATCAAATTTCTTTAATGAAAGTATTTGTATATTGATGAGTATAGAAACTTGGAATAATAAAAATATATCATTAGGAAGAAATAAATTACAAGAAATCTTAAAAGAAAAAAGTATGACATTAAGTGTAGACCAAATTAGAAAAAGAATAGATAAATTAAAAAATCATGGATTGCTGTCATCTGGAGTAAAAAAACAAGGGAGTTTTATAACTGATGAAGGAAAGAATTTTATATCATATATAAAATTTAAGGGGGAAATATAGGGGTATATAAATGTAAAATCCCCTAAAAACTCCCTATAATAATCTTAAATAATTAAAATTATTTTAAATATTGAGATAATTTTAAAAATATTAAATTAAAAATAAAAAATATTATTTCTAATAAACAGTAGTAAATCATCACTTTACTACTGTTTTTATTTTTGAAAGATTTAGTATGCAATTAAAATTTATATTTTGGCATATCAATTGCTACATAGTGAAAATATAAAAAACTGTAGAATTTGGAGGATATTGTTATGAAGTCAGCTTATAAAGGCTATGAAGCTTATAGTTATTTAGAAAAGGGAAAAGATATCTCATCTATTGAGATGTGTAAAGGAGATAAGAGAGTAAAAGAATACCTTATCGAGTTAGATGATATTCAAGAAGCTAAGGTTAAAAATATAGTGGATGACAAAATATTTATATCACTACATGAACATCCAGTTTTATTTCCAGAACACTTAGAAAGAGATATATTTGAATACAATAGAGAGGGTAAACAAAGATGTGCTTATGAAGCATTATCAAGAGGATATTACGATGCTATATTTGATAATTTAATGGATGGTGTATGTACAATAACATCAAGCTCAGGATGGAAGTGGGATGATATATTAATAGATTTAGGTATGAGATTATGTGACTTAGCACACCAAGATTTTGTTATAAAGTGTGAAAAAGTAGAAGATATATACAGAGCAAAAAAAGAAGGAAAAGTGGCCTTGATACCTACTTTAGAAGGAGCTGCACCAATAGAAAATGAACTTGATAGAATAGATATTTTGTATGGATTTGGCATAAGGTTAATGGGTATAACATATAGTGAATCTAATGCATTGGGTTCAGGATTGAAAGAAGAAAAAGATGGTGGACTTACGAATTTTGGTAGAAAAGCTGTTGAAAGAATGAATAAGATTGGAATGGCAATAGATTGCTCTCATGTTGGAGTTCAAACGACACTTGATGTTATAGAACACAGTAAGGACCCAATAATATTGAGTCATGTTGGGGCAAGAAGTCTGTGGAACACAAAGAGATTAACGCCAGATGAAGTACTAATAGCATGTGCGAAAAAGGGTGGGGTTATAGGTGTAGAAGCAGCACCACATACTACAATAACTGAAAAAAACAAAGAACATTCAATAGAGTCATTTATGGAACATTTTGAGTATATTAAAAATCTAGTAGGGATAGACCATGTGGCTTTTGGACCAGATACAGTATACGGTGACCATGTTAAATTACATTCAGTGTTAGCTGCTAAATTTGATATTAAAAAAATAACTGGGACAAAGGAGCATCCTAAAGTAGAGTATGTAAAAGGTCTTGAAAATCCAACTGAAACTTCAAAAAATATTGTCAGATATTTAGTAAAACATGGATATAGTGATGAGGAAATAGAAAAGGTGTTGGGTGGAAACATACTTAGAGTATTGAATAAGGTTTGGAAATAAGGCTTAAATGTTTTAATAAAATTTGAGGATTTATAGGGAGGTTTTTTGCAATGGATTATTTAAAATTAGCCAATCATCCACTTTTGTGGATAGCAAGTACAGTAGCTGTATCAATAGTAGTAGTACAATCTCTTGTATTTGCTATAAAATCTTGTAAAGTTGGGAAGACGATGGGAATAACTGATAAGCAAATAAAATCAGCTATTAAGAGTAGTGCTATTTCAGCTATAGGCCCATCAATGACTATATTTGCTGGGATGGTTTCACTTATAGTAACTATGGGTGGACCTATAGCATGGATGAGATTATCATTTATAGGTTCTGTAATTTTTGAATCTATGTCAGCTGGGTTTGGAACAGATGCTTTAGGGATAACTTTAGGTTCTCCTGAGATGACAAAAGTAGCATTTACAAATGCAGTTTGGACTATGATATTAGGTTCTTTAGGGTGGATAATATTTACATTATTGTTTGGGCATAAGTTAGATAAAATAACGAATGTTATTTCTAGTGGTAAGAAATCATTTATACCAATAATATCTGTAGGAGCAATGTTAGGTTCATTTGCATACCTAAATGCTGATAGAGTGTTGCGTTTTGACAATGGAACAATTGCATGTATAAGTGGAATGATAATAATGGTAATACTTTGTATGATTGAAAAAAAGAAAAATATAAAATGGCTGAGAGAGTGGGGTCTTACAATATCAATGTTTAGTGGGATGATAATAGGTTCAATAATATAAGGGGGGAGTTTTATGAGTAAAGTAAAATCTATATACAATGAAGAGTACTTACCTTTTATGATAAGGTATGGTAGATTGACATTATCTTTAGGTATTATAGCAGCATTAGTTCCTGGAATAATTTTAAGTTTTGGATTTGGTCTTATGCCTCCAATATCAGCATTATTAGCAAGTACAATGGCAATAGTTAGTATGAGCGCACCAAACTACATAATAGAGCCAGTTTCTTATTCACCAATTTTAGGGATACCAGGAACTTATATGAGTTTTCTTTCTGGAAATATATCTAATATGAGACTGCCATGTTCAATAGCAGCTCAAAAAGCAGCAGAAGTTGAATCAGGAACAGAAGAAGGTTCAATAATATCTACTATAGGAATAGCTGTATCTATTCTAGTAAATATAAGTATTTTGACTTTTGGAGTAATTTTAGGAGGAAGTGTGTTGTCTAAAATACCACCTGAAGTAGTAGAAAAATTGAATTTAATCTTACCAGCTCTATTTGGGTCAGTGTTTGGACAAGTTTTTTTACAAGATAAAAAACTAGGATTAGTAGCAATTGTAATAGCTGTATTGACGATTATATTATCAAAGCAAGGTATAATACCACAATCTTTAGTAGTTCTTATATGTGTATTTGGTACTATATTGATTGCAAGAGTTATGCATAAAGATAAACTTAGAGACTAGTAAAAAAGGATAAACTTAGAGGCTAGTAAAATTAAAGAAGTAAAAAGTTTAAAATATAAAGAATTATAGTAAAGGCTACTGCAATAAAATTATATTTTAAGGGGTGAATAATGTGGCATATGATTTAGTTTTAAAAAATGGATTTATAATAGATGGGACTGGAGAAAGTGGTTTTTATGGAGATATAGCTATAAAAAATAATTTAATAGTAAGAATAGATTCTGAGATAAATGATGATACAAATAAAATGATAGATTGTCATAAAAAAGTTGTAACACCTGGATTTATTGACCCTCATGTTCATGAAGAAATAGTAGCAATACTAGATGGTAAATTTGAAAAATTCCTAAAACAAGGTGTTACAACAACTATAAATGGTAATTGTGGTCATTCTATAACACCATATTCTTCTGAAAATATATATGAATATATGTATAAAAATGGTCTATTACTTGAAGAAGAAAAAAAGTATCTTATAGATAAAAATAAGCATTGGGATAGTTTTATAGAATATTGTGACCTTATATCTAAGAGTGGAATAGCTATTAATATGGGATTTTTATTGGGTCATGGGACTATAAGATGGAGTGTTATGGGAGGGTCTAAAGATAGACCTCCTACAAAAAAAGAAAAAAATGAAATTACAGATATAATAAATGATGGCATGAAAAGTGGTGCTTTTGGAATATCTACTGGATTGGCATATATACCAAGTAAGTATGCTGATATTGATGAACTTGTTGATATTGCAAAGTTAATTAAGGAACATGATGGTATATATACATCTCATATTAGAGATTACATAGGAAGATATAATGCAGTAAAAGAGACTATAGAGGTAGGTCAAAAAAGTGGTGCTAGAGTCCAAGTATCACATTTAAGTCCAGTTGAAATAGAAGCCTTTGATGAGATATTAAAAGCTAGATACAATGGTGTTGATATAATGGTTGATACAGTACCAAGAAGTTCTGGTCATTGTATGAAGAAAAAAAGAGTACTTCAATTTATTATGGCAATATCATCTAGTTTGTTTGAATTAGGTATGGATGGAGTTATGGATGCTCTTAGTAATGAAGAAGGAAGAGCTTTGATATTAAAAGAGGCATTTATACTTGGAGATAGAGGAAGTATAATACTTCTAAATACCAATGATATTGATATGGAAAAGAAATCAATACGTGAAATAGCTATGCAAAAAGGTATAGATGAAAATAAGCTATTACTAGATTTACTTTTATATGGAGATGAAGAACTTATATTTTGCCTAGGAGGAATGTACAGGGGAGATTTTCCTGATAAATTACATGATAAAAAGATAATAAATAATCCATTTGTTATGGTTGGTTCAGATTGTTTGTTTAGTGTAGGTGGAGATATGTCATGGTTTGAGCTTCAAAGAAGAGGGGCATTTCCAATTTTCTTTGATATGTATAAAAAATCAGGTGTAAGATTGGAAGAAGTAGTAAGAAGGGTAACTTCATTACCAGCTAACCAGTTTAAAATAAAGGATAGAGGTATACTTAAAGAGGGTAAAATAGCTGATATAGCAGTTATTGATATGGAAAACTACAGCTATCCTAGGTCTGAAGAGATTGACTTCTCAAATCCACAGTTATTAGCCAAAGGTGTTGAATATGTAATTGTAAATGGAAAAATTGCATTAGAAGAAGGTAAAGTTACTAAAAATCCATGTGGTGAAGTATTAAAAAGATAGATTATTAAAAAGATAAAGTATTAAAAAATAATAGAAATTTAGAAATTAAATAAATAGCTAGTAAGAAAAAACGAAGTTTGAATATTATTTAAATAAAAATCACTCTTCGTTTTTTTTCGTAATAGTAATAGATATTAATTTATAGCAATAATAAAAAGCATGAGTAATAAGAAATGTACAAAAAATAATTTACTTTTATAATAAAAAATTAAGATTTTTATTTATTGAAATATGTAGAAAAATTGGGAAAATAAATGGTTATAATTTTGAAAAATAAATTTTTTGTAAGTATGTAAAGATAAACTTTTTATAAAAAAATGTTAAAAAAATATCTAATAGAAGAGAATTTAAATATCAGAGAATGAGAAAATAATAAAAAATAATTATTTTTTTTATATATATTAAAATAATATTGTATTATAAAATATATATACTATGTCTGATTTAATTAAATAAACAATAAAATATTTATATTTATCCAATAATTAAAATTTTTATGATTATTATATATATCTTTATTTATTATATTTACTGAAATAGTGTTATATGGCTAAAATAAGAAGTTGTATATATTTTATAGAAATAAATATTAAACTGAATTTCGATAATAAAATAACAAAAATTTGAAAATTAAAGTATTTTAATACTGATTTTATTCTACAAATTGATTATTATTTTTACTTTAATAATTCTAAATAAAACTAAAATTAAATTGTCAGAATAATCTTGACAGTATAAAATCGTGACTGTATAATACAATTAAAAATCGGATTAATTACCTAGCTTACAAAAAATAAAAATGATGCTAAAAGCAAACGTTTTATTTTTTTAGTAACTAATCCTCCGCCACTCCTTAAATTAGAGCTTTTCTAATTTCAAAATGTATTACTAAAACTTCATAATGTAACTGTGCAATATTTATTAGGCTCTAACTTTTAAGGTTACTAATAATTTATTACATAGCTCCATACATTTGGCGGCAATGGCGGGAGCGATAAGGGGTAAGATATGGAAAATTACAAGTATGGATTTAATGACAAGCCAAAGCTTCTAACAGCAATACCGCTTAGTATGCAACATGTTTTTTCTGCTTTTGCAGGTACTATGTCAGGTGCTATTTTAGTAGCTGTGGGCATGGGTCTCTCACTAAGTGAGACTGCATTTTTGATTCAATGTTCGATGTTGATTGCAGGAGTGAGCACCATACTGCAATCTATGGGAATTGGACCAATAGGGTCACGGTTGCCAATTGTTACTGGTGGAAGTTTCACCTTTGTAGCACCATTAATTGCCTTAAGTACAAATAATGATGTTGGTATTGCTGGAGCTTTTGGAGCAGTACTTGTAGGAAGTCTAGTTTTAACTTTAGTAGGACCTCTTGCAGTAAAATATTTACATAAATATTTTACACCTACTGTTACAGGAAGTGTTGTTTTGGCAGTAGGGTTATCACTTATGAGTTCTTCATTTGACTACGCAGTATCTTTTGATGCTCATGGACCTAATGTAGTTGCTAATTTTTCTTTAGCTATATTCACATTATTATTAACACTCATTTTAAATCAATTTGGAAAAGGTTTTCTAAAAGTAGCATCCATAATAATTTCAATAGTAATAGGGTATGTAGTAGCAATAATATTTGGTATGGTTGACTTTTCTAGTATGGCACAAGCAAATTGGTTTGCAATGCCAAAACCTATATACTGGGGATTGGAGTTCAACTTGGGCGCTATTATAACCATATGTACAATTCATATTGTTACAGTTATGGAAATAATAGGAGATACGACAGGTGTTGTCAGTTCTGTTGAAAACCGTCTACCTACACAAAAAGAATTGATGAGAGCTGTGAGAGCAGATGGAGTTGGAAGTTGTTTTGCAGCCTTGTTTAATGGGCTTCCAGTTATATCAGGTAGTCCAAACATAGGAATAATTTGTATGACAGGAGTTACAAGTAGGTACATAGTAGCACTTGGAGGAGTAATGTTAGGCGTATTAGCATTTTTCCCAAAGTTTGCCCAGATATTAGCTTTAACACCAGACCCAGTTATTGGAGGAACATTAGTTATGATGTTTGGAACAATTGCATCATCAGGTATTAAGGTTATTGGAATGGGAAAGATGACAAATCGTAATATAACAATTTTAGCAGTCTCATTGGGCATTGGTATGGGTGGTTATTTTAATCAAGCTGCATTAGCATTTTTACCAAGCATTGTAGTCACTTTAATGACTGGTATATCTGGAACAGCTTTATTATCTTTAATACTAAATATTGTATTGCCTAAGGAAAAAGAAGATGTAGTGGAAAGTAAAGTAAGTTGTAAAGCTTAGAGAATGTAATTCTAAAGGATATCCAAGAAGGAGCGCCTTGCTTCTATTTTTTTTACCAAAAATAGAATTGAACTTTGAAGGAAACCTAATAGCTTGCATTTGAGCAGAATATAATCTGAAAGGATATCCAAGAAGGAGCGCCTTGCTTCTATTTTTTTTACCCAAAAACCTTAAAAAACTAAATAATCAAAAGATATGATACTCATTTTAATAAAAGCATAATCTGAAAGGATATCCAGGAGGAGCGCCTTGCCCCTCCTTTTTTAACAGTAATTATGGATTTTACTTGTCAAAGGAGAGTAAATAACTTGGATAAATTAATCAAAGATTAAATTTCATAGAAAATATTAAAATTTAAATTATGTGGGGAGAAGGTGGAGATTATAGATGTTATTGAATTTGATATAAATGGCAGATTGAGAAAGGTGAGTATAAAAAAAAGCTGGACTTTACTTTATGTTTTAAGAGAAGTGTTTAATTTAACTGGAAGTAAGTGTGGATGTAGTACTGGTGATTGTGGAGCTTGTAAAATAATTTTAGATGGAGAAGCAGTTAATTCATGTCTGATTCTAGCAAGAAACGCAGTTGGGAAAAAGATATTGACAATTGAAGGGTTGTCAGATGGAATCAATATACATCCAATTCAACAAGCATTTATTGATTGTGGAGCTGTTCAATGTGGATATTGCACTCCAGGGATGATAATGTCGGCAAAAGCCTTACTAGACAAAAATCCAAATCCTTCTGAGGTAGATGTTAGAAAGTCTATAGATGACAATCTTTGCAGATGTACAGGATATGTAAAAATTGTTGAGGCTATACTTTTATCAGCAAAAAGGATGGGGGGTATAACCTGTGAGTAATAAATTTAAAATTATTGGTGAGAGAGTCCCAATAAGAGATGCTGTACTTAAAGCTACTGGCCAACTTAAATATACTGCGGATATGAAAATTCCAAATATGCTTTATGCTAAGGTTTTATTCAGCCCTATAGCGCATGCAAAAATTAAAAAAATAGACACATCAAAAGCTGAAAAATTAGAAGGTGTAAAAGCCATAGCCACTTATAAAAACTCACCTCAAAAAGCCTTTAATAGTGCCATGAGATTTTATGAACATGAGTTGCCAGAGGTTGAATATATCTTTGATGATACTGTTCGTTTTGTTGGTGATAAAGTTGCAGCTGTTGCAGCTGAAGATTTACAAACTGCTGAAAAAGCATTGAAGCTTATTGAGGTTGAATACGAAGAATTACCATCAGTATTTAATCCAGAAGAAGCAATACAAGAGGGTGCATATCCAATCCATAAAGGTGGAAACAAGCTTGCAGTAAGTGTACAACAGTGTGGAAATATTGAAGAAGCTATGAAAAAAGCTGATTATATTTTTGAAGATAAGTATACACTTCCAGCTATACATCATGGTGCAATAGAAACTCATGTGGCTATTGTGCAGATTATGATTACAGTGGAAAACTTACTGTTTATAGTCCTAATCAAAATACTTTTGGCTTTAGGATAATCTTATCTAAGTTATTTGAAGTACCAATGAATAAAATTAGACTAGTAAGTCCAGCTATTGGAGGAGCTTTTGGAGGTAAATTAGAGATTACAATTGAGCCAATTGTAGCATTATTAGCAAAACTATCAGGTAGGCCAGTCAAACTAGAACTTAACAGGAGAGAAACTATTGCTTCAACAAGAACTAGACATGGTGCAGTTGTATATCTAAAAACAGGTGTTATGAAAGATGGTCAAATTGTAGCACAAGATATGAAAGTTCTAACAAATACAGGAGCATATGCATCAAGTGCTTTAAATGTAATTGGAGCAATGAGTCATAAAGTATTTAAAGCATATAAGATTGAAAATATGAGATATACAGGAATACCAGTGTATACAAACACACCAATTGCAGGAGCAATGAGAGGATATGGTTCTCCACAAGCTTTTTTTGCACAACAATCCCAACTAAATAAAATTGCAAAAAAACTAAATATGGATATTTTAAATTTACAGCTTAAGAACTTAGTTGAACCAGATGGAATAGACCAACGATTTAAAAGTCCTCATGGTAATCCAAGACCAATAGACTGTATAAAAAAAGGTGCTGAAATATTTGACTGGAAAAAACAAATAAGACAGCAAAATGAATCAAATGGTAGGTTTTTAATTGGTGTAGGTATGGCAGTTGGTTCACATGGAAATGGATGCTTTGGGGCACATAGAGATATAACAGCCTTAATGTTGAAAATGAATGAAGATGGTTCAGCTGTATTATATACAGGTACTCATGATATGGGAAATGCATCTGTAAGTGTCCAGGTGCAAATTATATCTGAAGTACTTGGAATAAGCCAGGAAAAAATAGAATGTATACAGGCAGATACAGAAGCATCACCATGGAATTTAGGAGATTACGCAAGTAGAGGAGTTTTTGTATCCGGAAATGCAGCTTTAAAAGTAGCAAACTCAGTAAAAAAAGAACTTTTAAAAGAAGCATCCCAACTCTTAAAAGAGGATGAAGAATATATAGAATTTAAGGACGATAGAGTTTATTCTATCAAAAATAACAACAAACAAGCCACTTTATGCGATGTCATGATACATGCTCAAAGGGTAAGTTTAAGAGAGATTATAGGAGCTGAAACTTTTGCATCTCAAACTGGAGCGAGTTCATATGGTGTACATTTTGCTAAAGTTGAGGTTGATACTAAACTGGCAAGTGTAAGAGTTTTAGAATATGTTGCAGTACATGATGTGGGTAAAGCTTTGAACCCAATGTCTGTAGAAGGTCAGATTGAAGGAGCAATTCAAATGGGAATAGGATATGCGTTAACTGAAGCGCTTGAGTTTGATAATAGAGGAAGAATAAAAGCTAATTCATTTCGCTCGTATCATATGATAAAGGCTAGTGAAATGCCACAAATAAAAGTTGGAATGATAGAATGTGGAGAACCTGGAGGTCCATTTGGAGCTAAGAGTATAGGTGAATGTTCTGTTGTACCATCAGCACCAGCAGTAGCAAATGCAGTAGCAAATGCGTTAAACTGTGATTTTTATAGTTTGCCATTAAAGAAAAATATTTTAATGGATAATATAAATATTTAATGTTGTTTTATACAAAAGAAATTAGTTATACAAAGTAAAAAGATATTTATTTAAAATACTTTAGATATTGTAATGTAAGATATTTTTCTAAATATAAGTTTGAATTATAAGAATATAGAGGATGTGATGGATTGTGAATTTAAGATTTAAAGATAAGGTTGTTGTGATAACAGGAGGAGGGCAAGGATTAGGAGCAGGATTTGCTTTAGATTTTGCTATTGAAGGAGCAACAGTAGTCTTAATTGGTAGAACTAAAAGTAAATTGGATAATGTTGCAGAAAGAATCATTAAATCTGGTGGTAAAGCCTTTGTTTCAGTTTGTGATGTAAGCAAACCAGAAGAAGTAGAAGTTTGTTTTAGTGAAGTAATAGATAAATTTGAGCGTGTAGATGTATTGATTAATAATGTAGCTCTCCATAAATCAGCTCCAGTAGTTGATACTACAATTGAAGATTGGGATGTTCAGATAAAGACTAATTTAAGTGGAACTTTTTATTGTACTAAGGCTGTTCTTAGAACAATGATTGATAAAAAGTATGGAAAAATAATAAATATTAGTTCTACAGCAGCAAAACATTTTTTTCCGGGTTTTGGGGCATATGCTGCTTCTAAAGGTGGGATGGTAAGTTTTACTCAAACTTTATCAGAAGAAGTAAAAGAGTATGGAATCAATGTAAATGCAATATATTTAGGTATGACTAATACTGAATATACAAGAAAAAGATTTGACTATGATGATGCAGTTACGATACCACTTGAAGAAATGTTGCAAGTGGAAGAAGTATCAAAAGTTGTAACTTTCTTAGCATCTGATGAAGCAAGTCCAATAATGGGAGCTGCAATTGATGTATGTGGGAAGAAGGCATAAATAAAATATATATTGAGAGGTATAAAGATGATAAGTTTAAACAAGAAAGCTATGGTGGTAGTAAGAGAGATACTGGAAGATGCAGAAGCATTAGGGTGTGAAGTTGTTAAGATGGATTGTGGAGCAACTATAATTGATATGGGATTAAATTGTAGTGGAAGCTGGAAAGCAGGCGTTTTATTTACTAGGGCTTCTATAGGCGACCTAGGAACAGTATCATTAGGAGATTTTAAATTAAATGATGAATATTCTTTCTCAGCAGTTGAAGTATTTATAGATAAACCATTGATTGCATGTATGGGTTCACAGATTGCTGGATGGAAACTTGGAGAAGGTGAATTTGCAACTATTGGGTCAGGACCAGCAAGAGCTTTAGCAAGAGTTAAATCAGACTGGTATTTTGAAATGACTCCATATAAAGACACTTATCATGAGGCAGTCCTATGTATCCAAGATATAAAATATCCTAATGATGAAACGGTCTTAGAGGTTGCAAATGCTTGTAAAGTAAAACCAGAAGACACATATATATTAATTTCACCAAGTACATGTATTGTAGCATCAATGCAAGTGTCAGCAAGAATTATTGAGCAAGTATGCCATAAGATGTTTGAAAAAAACTTTGATGCAGGTCAAATTGTACTTGCTAGAGGAAAAGCACCAATCGCACCTGTATTAAAAGATGAACTTAAGACTATGGGAAGAATAAATGATGCATTGATTTATGGTAGTGAAACTGAGTTTTGGGTGGATTCGACTGATACTGCTATTGCAAAAACTATACACCAGTTGGCAGGGAAAACTTCGTCTCCAAATTATGGAGAGTTGTTTGAAGATGTATTTGAGAAGGCAGGAAGAGACTTTTTCTATGTAGACCATGATGTACACTCAATAGGCAAAATACAGATACATAATATAAATACTGGGAAATCATTTTCGGCAGGAGAAATAAATTACTCAGTACTTGAAAAAAGTTTCTTAAAATAAACAACTTAAAAATTTATTGATTCAGGGGGAGATAAGATGGCATTAGGTAAGTTAAGATTAGAAAAATTATACCGTGACATGGTTATGATTCGCAGATTTGAAGAAGTAATAGAAGTATATGCTGCCAATGGAACAATACCAGGATTTGTTCATTTAAGTATAGGGCAAGAAGCTTGTCAAGCAGGCATAGTTGATGCACTTAGAAAAACAGATTATAAATTTCCAGACCATAGAGGTCATGGAACTATAGCACTTTGTGGTACTGACCCAAAACTTGTAATGGCAGAAATTTTTGCTAGGGCTACAGGAATAAATGGTGGTAGAGGCGGTTCAATGCATATAAATGATATTGAATGTAGAAATATGGGGTTTAATGGAATACAGGGTTCAACTATGGTAACTTGTCTTGGTACAGCTTTTGCATCTGTGTATAAAGAAACAGATGATGTTACAGCAGTATTTCTAGGAGATGGAACTTTAGGAGAAGGAACTTGCCACGAAAGTCTTAATATGGCAGCAACATGGAAACTTCCTATAATATATTGCCTACTTAATAATCAATATGCTATATCTACACACTATACAGATTCACATCCTCAAAAAGAATTAAAAACTTGGGGCGAGGGGTATGAGATTCCAAGTTATAGGGTAGATGGAAATGATGTAGAAGCAGTAATTGAGATAGTGGAAATAGCAGCAGATAGGGCAAGAAAAGGTGAAGGACCAACTTTAATAGAATTTCTCACTTATCGCTGGCAAGGTCATTTTGCAGGAGACCCAGCAGCATATAGACCTGAAGAAGAAGTTAAGTATTGGAAAGATAGAGACCCAATCAAGTTAACTAGAAAGATACTTATTGAAAGAGAAGGTATGTCAGATGAATCACTTAAGCAAATAGAAGAAGAAATAGAGGCTGATGTTCAAGAAATGCTGAGATTCTCATTGGAGAGTCCATCACCAGATATTAAAGATGCAGTTACACACACATATGTTGATAGAGAGGTGGAGATAAGATAATGGGAAGAAAACTTTCATATGGAATGGCAATAAATGAAGCACTTCATCAAGCTATGGAAAATGATGATAGAGTTTTTATACTAGGTGAAGATGTAGCTAAAATGGGTGGAGATTTTGGGATTACTAAAGGAATAATGGCTAAGTGGCCAAATAGAATAAAAGATACAGCTTTATCAGAATCAGCTATATTGGGATTATCAAATGGTGCAGCACTTTGTGGACTAAGACCAGTTCCAGAGATAATGTTTGCAGATTTTTTGGGAGTTTGTTTTGACCAACTTGTAAATAATGCAGCAAAATTAAATTTTATGTTCCAAGGAAAAGCACATTGCCCAATTACTGTTCGTGCTGTACAGGGAGGTGGTATACGCTGTGCATATCATCATTCAGTTTGTGCAGAGTCATGGTTTATGAATACACCTGGGCTTGTAGTAGTTTCACCAACAACACCTTATGAAGCTAAAGGGATGTTGCTTTCAGCTATAAAAAACGATAATCCTGTATTATTTTTAGAACATAAAATGCTATACAATGTCAAAGGAGAGGTGCCAGTTGAGCCATATGAAATTCCTCTATATGAAGCTGAGATTGAAAAAACTGGAAGTGATATTACTATAGTAGCTACTCAAATGATGTTAGGGTTAGCACATAAAGCAGCAAGTCAACTTGAAAAAGAAGGGATTAGTGTAGAGATAATCGACCTTAGAACTGTATTTCCTTATGATAAAAAAACTATAGTAGAGTCAGTTGCGAAAACTAGTCGATTGGTTATTGCTCAAGAAGGTCCAAGAGTTGGAGGATGGGCTGCTGAAATATCTGCAATGATAAATGAAGATGTATTTGAGTATCTAAGTGCACCAATAAAAAGAGTTACATCAATTGATGCTCCAGTAGCATATGCACCAGTTTTAGAGGATTTTGTTCTACCAAAATTAGAAAATCTAATTAAGGCTTGTAAGGAAGTTATGCAATATTAGTCAGGGGAGGATAAACAATGATTACAGAGGTTAAGATGCCGAAGTTTGGTCTTTCTATGGAGGAAGGAACAATTGGCACATGGTTGATTGAAGAAGGAAGTGTAGTAAATAAGGGTGATGAAATTTTAGAAGTTGAAACTGACAAGATTACTAATACTGTTGAAGCACCAGAAAGTGGGGTATTGAGAAAAAAATTTTTTGAAGAGGGCGATATTGCTAATTGTGGAGAACTAATTTGTATAATTGCAGAAGCCAATGAAGATATTAGTGGATTTAACTTGATAGATAAAACTGATAATGAAAAAGAGGTAGATATTTTAAGTTTAGAAAATGCAACTAAGAAAAAAGATTTAAATATAGACAAAAAAATAACTCCGAGAGCTAAAAAAATAGCTGAGGAAAAAGGAATTAACTATTCAAATATAGAGGGTACAGGAATACATGGTTCAATAACAATTGATGATTTGAAAAATTTCATGAACAATAATCCAGTAGAAGAAGTTATGGAAGTCAATCAAAATAAAGTAGTAGAAAAAGAAGTACGGCAAGAAGTTACCAATATTTCTCAAGCTAATAACATTAAGGTAAATATAGGAGAAAATGATTTGGTAACTAAGATGACACCAATGCAAAATGTAATAGCAAAAAAAATGCATGAGAGTTTATTGACAACAGCTCAAACTACAATTGCCACTGAATTAGAAATTACTAACTTATCAAAAGTATATAAAGGATTGAAAGAAAAGTATAAAAAAGTAGGAGTTAAATTAAGTTATACAGCTCTTATAATAAAGGCTGTAGCTGAAGCACTTGAAAATCATCCTAAACTTAGAACACAAATAGTTGATGAAAATCATTTTAAAGTAAGTAGCGAAATTAATATAGGTGTAGCTGTAGATATTCCAAATGGCTTGGTGGTACCTATAATAAAAAATGCAAATTTAAAAGACTTAAAAACAATATGTATTGAACTAAGTGATTTAAGTGATAGAGCTAAAAATAACAAGTTAAATTCTGATGAAATGAGTAATGGAACTATTACTATAACTAACTTAGGGATGTTTGGAATAACATACTTTACCCCAGTATTAAATACACCAGAAAGTGCAATTTTAGGTATTGGAAGTATAATAGAAAAAGTTCTTGTAAAAGATGGTGCATTTTACGCTGGTTCAACAATGAATATGAGTTTAACTCATGACCATAGAGTAGTAGACGGAGCTCCTGGAGCACGTTTTCTTCAAGAAGTCACACAAAATCTTTTAGATTTTAGATGGATGTAATTCAGCCAGATTTAAAGTGATTTTATAGTATACCAGTAATCTGACAGATAGTTTGTTATGCGTTTCTCGAAAGATTTTTTCTCTCCAAACTATCTGTCAAAATTAAGATATAGCAAAAAATTATATGGAGGTTACTACATGAGAAAAGTAGATTTGATAATTAAAAACGCTTATCTAATTTCAATGAATAATGAGAGGGAAATACTAAATGATGCTTGTATAATAATTGAAAAGAACAAGATAATTGATATAGGAAAGAAGAATTTACTAGAAAAATACATCTCTGAAAAAATTATAGATGCTAGAGGTAAATTTGTTTTACCTGGATTTATAAGTACTCATTCTCATCTATTTCAGACTTTGCTAAAGGGATTAGGAAGAGATAAATTATTGTTAGACTGGCTTGATAGCTCTGTTAGAAGAGCTATACATAAAATAGATGAAGAATGTTGCTATTATGCAGCTTTAACAGGATGTATAGAAGCAATTAGAACAGGTACAACTACTATACTTGACTATATGTACTGTCATGGAAAAGAAGGTCTTGATGATAGTATAATTCAAGCATTTGAAGACTTAGGAATAAGAGGAATACTTGGTAGAGGATTTACAGATACAAGTAAATTCCCAAAAGAATTTGGTTGTACCTATCATGATACAGAACAAAAGTTTTTTGATGATGTCAGAAGATTAGAGAAAAAATATAGAGACCACTCGAGAATAAGTTTAGCATTAGCTCCTGGTATTATATGGGATAACACAGAAGAAGGATACAAAGAAATGAGAAATATAGCCAATGAGCTTCATATTCCAATAACTATGCATTTACTTGAGACTAAGGACGATGATAAATACTGTTTAGAAGATAGAGGTATGAAGACTGTGCCATATCTTGAAAAAGTAGGAATTTTAGGGCCTGACTTTATTGCAGTCCACTGCATACAAATGTCAGATGAAGATATAGAGTTATTTAAAAAATATGATGTTAAAATATCTCATAATCCAGTATCTAATATGGTTCTAGCAGCAGGAGTAGCACCAATTCCAAAGCTTATTGAAAATGGATTGACTATAAGTTTAGCTTGTGATGGCTCAGCGAGTAATGATACTCAAAATATGTTAGAAGTAATGAAAATGACTACATTATTACAAAAAGTTACTCATAGAGATGCAAAGCTTTTACCTTCGTCAAGTGTACTGGAAATGGCAACACTTGGAGGAGCAAAATCCATAAATAAATTAGACTGCTTAGGGTCAATAGAGATAGGAAAAAATGCTGATATTATAATTTATAATCCATATAAAAGTGCAATTTCTATACCAGTTCACGACCCAATTAGTTCATTAATATATTCATCTACTCCAAATAATATAGAAACTTCTATTATAGATGGAAAAGTAGTTATGGATAAGAATCAAATAGTTAATATAGATGAAGAAAAAGTAATCTATAAAACTCAAAAAATATCAAGTAAGTTAATAGAGGATGTTGGTCTAGGAAATATGCAATGGGGAAAAAGAATTTATGGATTATAAAAAATAATTGAGAGAAGGTGGTCAAAGTATGAATAAGCTTGAGTTTTTCAATATACCAAAACATAACTTAAAAATAAATGTATTAAATAGAAATGAAAAGATATTAGACAATATAAAAGAAGAATCTAATGAAAATATCTGTATACCAGATGCTTTAGAGTATTATACAGAGTTGTTTTTTCCAAAATCAAAAGATAAAAGACCATATATATTTTCATCTATGGTGCTTTCATCTGATGGAAAAATGGCATATGAAGACAATAAAGCAGGCCCTTTAATTGGAAAAAATAATTTTGTTGATCCAGATGGAGCCTTGGCAGATTTTTGGGTTTTAAATGTTCTAAGAGCATATTCAGATGCTGTAATTATAGGGGCTAGAACGTTGCAAAATGAACCTGGGATAACATGCCATGTATTTGATGAAAGTTTGACACAGCAAAGAAAAGACTATTTAAATAAAAAATATCAGCCATGTGGAGTAGTAGTTTCTTTTGATGCTAGAGATATTCCATTTGACCATTATACATTTAGAGTTGATAAGAGTCAGGAATATAAAATGGTTATAGCCACATCTCCAAATGGTTGGGATTATATAAAAGAAAATTCTCCTTTAAAACACATATGTATAGGGAGTTTTAATTCAATTAAGGATGTTGATGATTATAAATTTGAAGAATTATACAAAGATTTTGATGTTTGTCCTGTAATTGTTACTGGTAAAGATAGTACTCCAGACTCTAAGATATTACTTTATGTACTTAAAAATCTAGGGATAGAAAAAATGTGTATCGAATCTCCTTCATACTGTACTCACCTAATTGAAAATGAATTATTAGACGAATATTTTATGAATTATTCCATGGTATTTGTTGGTGGAAAAATGACTCCAGGCTGTACAACAGCTTATAGCCATTTAGAACATCCACATTCGGAACTATTGATAGTAGGAATGCATAGAAATAATTTTATTTTTACACGTCAGAAACTTTGCTATGGTATTAAAAATCAAGTAGATTTAACAAGCTATAAATATTGATACTAAAATTTTAATTATAGATATTAATATCTATAACTTAAAAGGAGGAAAAATAAATATGAACGCTGATTTAATCGTAATTGGTGGTGGTCCAGGTGGGTATGTTGCAGCGATTCGAGGAGCTCAACTGGGGTTAAAAGTTATAATTGTAGAAAAGAATGAATTTGGAGGTACTTGTCTAAATACAGGTTGTATTCCTACAAAGACACTATTTAAAGATGCACAGGTTTTAAATTATTTTAATCATGCTGAAGAATATGGGATAAAAGTTGATGAATATAAATTAGACTTGGAAAAAGTTCAGAAAAGAAAGAAACATATAGTTAAGACCTTAACTAGTGGTGTAAAAGGATTATTAAAAGCAAATAAAGTGACTGTAGAAAAGGGAGAAGCAAAGTTAATAAGTAAGGATTCTGTAGAGATAAAATTAGAAGATGCCTCAAAGAAGATAATTAAAGGAAAAAATATTTTAATTGCATCTGGTTCAAAATCTTCTAAGCCTCCTATTAAAGGGATTGATTTGGAGGGAGTAATAACAAGTAAAGAAGCTTTAGAAATAACTAAGTTGCCTCAGAAATTAGTAATAATTGGAGGTGGAGTTATAGGAATTGAGTTTGCAGGAATTTTAAATGAATTTGGTTCAGATGTAACTATAGTTGAGTTCTTGAATAATATAATTCCTATGGTTGATAATGAGGTATCTAGTAGGTTAACTAAACTACTTAATAAAAGGGGGATTAAAATACTACTTTCATCAAAAGTAGAAGAAATATCTAAGAGTGATAAAGAACTAGTAGTAGATATAAATCAGAATGGAGAAAAAACAAAGATTGCTTGTAATAATGTACTTGTATCTACAGGAAGAGAGTTAGATGTAGATGGACTAAATCTAGATAATTTAGGCATCAAATATGATAAAAAGGGAATAAAAGTCGATGAAAATTACTGTACATCTGTACCAGGTATTTATGCAATTGGAGATGTAATTGGAGGAATAATGCTTGCACATGTTGCATCTGAAGAAGGCAAAGTAGTTGTTGAACGAATTGTAGGGGAAAAAACAAGTGTAGATTATGACTTAGTACCAAATTCCATTTTTACTTTTCCAGAGGTATCTACAGTTGGATTGTCTGAAGAAGAAGCCAAAAATAAAAACTTAGACTATGTCGTTGGTAAATTTCAGTTTTCTGGTAATGGAAAAGCTCTTACAATGAATGATTCAGATGGTATGGTTAAGGTAATTGCTTCAAAAGATAAGACTACAATATATGGGGTTCATATCATAGGGCCTAATGCTAGTGATTTAATTCATGAAGCTGTAATTGCAATGAAAGCAATGTTGACAGTTGAAGAAGTTGTAAGTACTATGCATGGACATCCAACCTTATCAGAAGCTTTTGCAGAAGCTACTATGGGAATAGTAGGTAAAGCAATACATGTACCTCCTGCTAGAAGGTAGTCTTGCAAGAAGTAAAAATAAAGAGTGGTTATATGCAAGAATATTATGTTGAAAGTACTTAAATGTAAAAAGCATTTAAATAAAAAAGTAGTCAAATATTAAAGAGGGAAGTATATAATATGAAATTAAAATCATTTGAAAGACCTTTATTTATTGAAGAGCTAACTTTTAGGATAGATACTAAATTAATAGAAAAGTACTTACAATTAGATTATGAGATTTGGATTAAAGGTCTAGAATTATTAGAAGGATTTGCTGGTTCTGAGATATGGATTAGTGAAAGTAATCCAGGAGAAATAACATCAATAATATATTGGACAGATTACAAGTACTATAAAAATATTGATAAAGATTGGCTAAGTGATAGAAAGAAAAGAATGTCTGAATTAATGGGAGAAGGAAATTTAGAGTTTGTAAGAGCAGAGCATGATGTCAATAAAAAGTATAAACTTAGAGAATATAAATAATAAGATTAAGTGCACTAAACAACTATACATAAATAATATTTTAGTTAAAATAAATATCATTTAAGTTAAGAATTAACTAGATTAAGATGTGTATAGCTCAAAATTAATTGTTAATAAATTCATGGTCGTAAAGAAAAATAAAATTTATGGGAGGATTTATTTTATGAAAGAGCACGATACATCAAAATTTCATCTAGAGGGGAAACCGCCTTTTAAGGAAGCTTTACCTTTAGGATTACAGCATTTTGTTTCAATGATAGCTGGTAATATGGTTCCAGCTATGCTTATATCGAATATAGTAGGGCTTGATAAACAGATGTCAACTATGCTTATGCAAGGTGCTATGTTGGTAGCTGGAATAGCAACTTTACTACAATTGTACTCAATACCACTATTTAAAGGGCATAGGCTTGGTTCAAAGCTTCCTGTAATAATGGGAACAAATTATGTGTTTTTAGGTGCATGTCTTTCAGTAGCTGGAAAATATGGGCTTAAAGCTCTTTTTGGAGCTCAAATTGGAGGGGCAATAGTAGTGTTTTTTATAGCCTTTGGAATTAAGAAGATAAGACATTTATTTACTCCAATTATAGCAGGTACAATGATTGCCTGTATGGGTATTAGTCTATTTCCAACCGCTGTAAAAAATTTAGCTGGGGGAGAAGGCTCAGCCACATTTGGAGAACCTATAAATTTCGCAATAGGACTTATAGTTGTTGTAGTCATAATTTTGCTTATGAAATTTGGCAAGGGTTTGGTTCAAGATGCTGCAATTTTAATAGGTATAATATTTGGTTATTTAGTATCACTTGCATTTGGATTGGTTGATTTTTCTGCAATTCAAGGGACATCAATACTTTCTTTTCCAAAGCCATTGGTATTTGGTCTAGAATTTAGACTTGATTTAATATTAATGTTTGCCATTTTATTTATGGTAGCTATAGCTGATATGATGGGAGCAGCAACAATTGCTACAATGGGAGCTATGAATAGAGAGGTTACAGATAAAGAATTAGAGTCTGCTACAATGGGAAATGCATTAACATCCATAATTGCATCTGTATTTAGTTCAATACCAACAGGAGTATTTGGTCAAAATGCTGCAATCGTAGCTATAAATAAAGTTACTAGTAGATTTGTATTGTCAATTACAGGAGTAGTATTAATTTTAGTTGGATTTTCGCCATTATTGGGTGCAATAATAACTACTATACCTTCATGCATAATAGGAGGGGTCGCTTTAATCGTATTTTCATCAATTGCTATGGCTGGTTATGATATGATAAGTCAATGTGGATTTACGTCAGATAACAATCTTATAGCAGGAGTTTCAATTACCTTAAGTATAGGTATAACTTCAGTTCCTCAGACTTTAGAAAAGTTTCCAGAGATTATTAGAACCTTAGTTGGAAATTCTTGTATAGTATCAGTATTTATTGTAGCAATGATAATTAAATATATATTATCAATAAAATCGAATAAGTCTAATGATATAAACATAGAGGCTTAAATTAAAATTTGTGGGAGGTATAGTTATGGCTAAGATACTAGGAATATGTGGAAGTCCAAGAAAAGGAGCAACTGAATATGCAATACTACAAGCTTTAGAGGAAGCTAAAGAAATACCAGGAATAGAAACTGACTTTTGGACTGTAAGAGGAAAAAATATAGGTCCATGTATACATTGTGATGCTTGTATGAGAAAAGCAGAAAAATGTACTATACAAGATGATATGGACGAACTAGAGAAAAAATTGTTAGAAGCAGATGGATTTATAATAGGTTCTCCTGTTTATGATATGGGAATAACTGCTCAATTGACTGCTGTGTTAAATAGATTAAGACATATGTATTTAGTACATGGATGTAATTTACAAAATAAAGTAGGAGCTGCTATAACTACTGGTGGAACTAGATATGGTGGACAAGAAATGGCCAGATTACCAATAATAAATTTCTTTTTAATGCATGAGGTATTGGTAACAGGAGGACTTATTGGAGGATACACTGGTGCTAGTATTTGGAGTAAAGATGCAAAAGAACAAGGTGCAAAAGATGATGAAGTAGGCATGAATACGATAAAAAGACTTGGGAGAGGTCTAGCAGAAGCTGTTAAAATATCTAAATATGGTCTTGAAAAATGGAATATTGAAAAAGAAGAATTAGGAATAACAAGTGAAACTGAAAAAAGTCCTGTAAAAGACCACTAAAATTTATATTGCCCATACGTAAAATTTAATTAGCCCCTCTTAATATATGATACAACCCATCATAAATATTAAGAGGGGTAATTTTGTATTTAAAATTATTTGTAATAAAATAAGATATATTAATAAATATGATAGAATATATATTATAAATTAAATTTTATAAATATAAGGGGGGGAACTTTGAGTTCTTATAAATTTCTTATGTTATAAGATTATAAGGGCCAATATTTTATGCGGGAGTTATTAAATGTAACACTTATAATAGTACTTGTTTTAATAAATGCATTTTTTGTAGCTTGTGAATTTGCTATGGTAAAGCTTCGTAGTTCTAGGATAGATACTATGATAGCTGAAGGTAATAATAATGCTAAAAGGTGTAAAATAATAAAAGATAATCTAAATTCATATCTTTCTGCATGTCAACTTGGGATAACACTTTGTTCACTTGCACTAGGATGGATGGGAGAATCTACAGTTAAAGAGTTAATATTGCCAATAATAAGTATATTTAATCTTAGTGAAAGTGTTATATATACAATATCAATTTCTATTTCCTTTTTAATTATAACAATGGTAGAAGTTGTAATAGGGGAGCTTGTTCCTAAAGCCTTAGCACTTTATAATACAGAGAGAATAATGCTAAGTACATCTTTTTTGTTGATTGGATTTTATAAATTGACATATCCAATAATATACTTTTTTAATCTAAGCACTGATTTATTTCTTAAGCCATTTGGATATTCACAAGCAGATGAAGTTGATGAGCCACATACAGGTGATGAAATAAGATTATTAGTTGAAGAAAGCTATAAAAGTGGGCTTATAGATGAATCAGAGCAAAGATTAGTTGACAATATTTTTGAATTTGAAGAAAAGAAAATTAGAGAGATAATGGTACCTAGAACTGATATGATTTGTATATATGAAAGTGACTCGGAGGAAAAGATATTATCTATTTTGAGAGATGAAGGTGTTACTAGGTATCCAGTATGTAAGAAAAATAAAGATGATATATTAGGATTTGTACATATAAGAGATTTGTATAATCAAAAAATAAACAGAAATAAAATTGAACTAGGAGAAATACTTAGAGATATTATATATATATCAGAAAATTGTACTATAGATAAGGCTCTTGAGAAATTAAGAAAAGAAAAACTCCAACTTGCTATAGTGGTAGATGAATATGGTGGTACATCTGGTGTAGTAACAATTGAAGATATACTGGAAGAGATAGTAGGAGAAATTCAAGATGAATTTGATAAAGAAGAAACTCATATTAAGAAAATAGGAACAAGTTCTTACTTAGTTGATGGAACTGAATCAATCAATGATATCAATAAATACTTTGGGCTTGATATAGAACATGATGGATTTGATAGTATAGGTGGTTGGATATCCTATATGCTTGGTTCAAACATTAAAGTAAATCAAAGTGTAACTTTTGAAAATTACAATTTTACTATATTAGAATTGGATAAATTGAGGGTTGTAAAATTAATCATAAAAAGTGTAATATAATTATATCAAAAAATATTGGAGGAATTGTATGCAAAAAGTAGAAGGAATTATTTTTGATATGGATGGAGTTTTGTTTGATTCAGAGAGAATCTCTCTTGAATTTTGGATAGAGACATTTGAAAAGTATGGATACACTATGACTAAAGAAATATATACATCTGTTATGGGAAGGAATCGTAAAGGGATAATAGAAGGTCTTACTAAGATATATGATAGCTCTGTGCCGATATTAGATTTGTATGATGAGAAAACTAAAAATATGATTGAATTTATGGATAGAGAAGGAGCTCCTATCAAATTAGGAGTTAATGAATTAATATCTTTTTTAAAGAAAAATGGGTATAAAATGGCAGTTGCAACTTCTACAAAACGAGAAAGAGCAGTTAAAAGATTAGCCAAAGCAAATTTAAAAGAATACTTTGATGCTATAGTTTGTGGAGATGATGTTGTAAACTCTAAGCCAAATCCAGAAATATTCTTAAAGGCAGCCAAAAAGATAAATGTTAATCCCGAAAATTGCATTGTTATAGAGGATTCCCCTATGGGAGTAGAGGCTGCTTATAATGGGGGTATAAAATGTATAAATGTACCTGACTTAAAAGAACCAGATGAACAAATTAAAGAACAATCACATAAGATACTTGAAAATTTATTGGAAGTTAGAGAATACCTAAAAAGTTTAGAATCTAAAGAATGTTGTAGCCTATAATATGAAATATTAAATCAAAGAATTTAAATTTAATTTCTTTGATTTAGAATAAATCCATGAATATGAGAAAAAATAATTATAAACAATTAGGAGGAATATTCATGGATAGTGTAGGTTCTCTATTATATTTTTTATTTAATTTTTTCTTGTATGGTTTTATAGGTTGGATAATTGAAAATTTATATAGTTATTTTACTCAAGGTCATTTTCAAGAAGATGGATTTTTGAATGGTCCGTTTAAACCAATGTATGCAATTGCAATGTCTATTATAATAGAGGTCTCAAGGTTTATTGACCCAAATAATATATTTGCATTGCTTTTACTATGTTTAGTAGTGCCAACAACAGTAGAGTACATCACAGGCATAATTATGAAGGTATATTTTAATAAGGTATATTGGGATTATTCAGACTATAAGTACAATAATAGAGGAATAATATGTTTAAAATTTTCTATGTACTGGACTATATTGACTTTTATTGGAGTAAGGTATCTTCAAGTGTATGTAGTTGATAATTTATATAGTTTAATAATACCTTATTGGCCAATTATAGCAACTGTATTATTGATAGCATTGTTTGTGGATGAAATTTTTACTATAAAATTCCTGAGAGGAAATAGAGATATAATATAACTTTAGAAGTATAAGGTAAGTTTAGATTGTAGTTAAAAGAAAGCTATGCTAAAATGGTGAAATCATTTAAAGTTAGCTTTCTTTTTTATTTGATGAAGTTAACATTCTAATAAGTTTCAAAAGTTTATATAGAGTATTATTTATTATATGGTATTACTTATTTAAAATAAATTATAAAAAATGAGGAGTGTTTGAATGGTGAGTAAAATAAGATTTTGTATTATTGGTACAAGTAATATATCAAAACTATTTTTAAGAGCTGCATCTAGGATTGAAGAGTTTGAACTAGTTGCTGTATATTCAAGAGATTTAGAAAAAGCTAAGGAATTTGGAAAGATGCATGGGGCAAGTCTGTTTTTTGACGATTTAGAAACCATGGCTAAATCAGATGTTATAGATGCTATATACATAGCTTCTCCAAACGCAATGCATTCAAAACAAGCTGTTACCTGTTTAAAACACAAAAAACATGTGTTGTGTGAAAAATCATTAGCATCTAACTTAGAGGAAGTAAAATTAATGATAAAGGTTGCAAGGGACAATAATGTATTGCTTATGGAAGCTATGAGAATTACATGTGTTCCAAATTTTAAAGCAGTTAAAGAAAATTTACATAAGATAGGTAAAATAAGAAGATTTTTTGGAAGCTATTGTCAGTATTCTTCAAGATATGATAAATATAAAAATGGAATTATAGAAAATGCATTTAAAAAAGAACTGTCAAATGGTTCATTGATGGATATTGGAGTGTACTGCATACACCCTATGATAAATCTATTTGGTGCTCCAAAATGTGTAAAATCATTTTCTCATATGCTTCAAACTGGAGTAGATGGAGAAGGTTTGGCTATATTCCAATATGATGGTATGGATGCAGTAGTTCAGTATTCTAAAATAGCTGATTCTTACATACCATCTGAGATACAAGGAGAAAAGGGAAGTATAATAATCGAAAAACTTAATTTGTTTGAAAGGGTGGTTATTAGATATAAAGATGGAACTGAAGAAGATATATCTATTTTAAAGGAAAAAGAAGAAGAGAAACCTAGAGAAATAGAAGGAATATATCATGAACTTATTGAGTTTATAACTCTTATAAATAATAATAAAATAGAGTCTGGTATAAACTCACATGAAAATTCAAAGATAGTAATGGGAATTATGGATGAGATAAGAAGACAAGGAAAGATTGTCTATCCAGCTGACAGTCTGTAATTTATTTAAAAATATATAGGATATGAGGTGGTAAATATGGAGAATATAAATTGGGCTATATTGGGTCCTGGAACTATTGCATCAGAATTTGCACAAGCTATGAGTGAGGTGAATTGTAAAGTGTATGCTGTTGCTTCAAGAAGTCTTGAAAGAGCAAAAAACTTTGCAAATAAGTTTGATATAGAAAATGTGTATGATGATTATGATAAAATGCTAGAGAATAAGAATATAGATGTAGTGTATATATCTACTCCACATTGCAATCACTATGAATATATAATGAAAAGTCTAAAAAATGGTAAACATGTGTTGTGTGAAAAAGCTATAACAGTAAATGGAAGTCAACTAACTGATATTACAACTTTAGCTATTGAAAAGAACTTAATAGTAGCAGAGGCGATGACTATTTATTATATGCCTTTATATAAAAAATTAAAGGAGATAGTAGAGTCTGGAAGTTTGGGAAAAATTAAAATGATACAAGTATCCTTTGGAAGTTGCAAGGATTATGATGTTAATAATAGATTTTTTAGTCAAGATTTAGCTGGTGGGGCATTGCTTGATATTGGTACATATGCACTTTCATTTGCTAGGTACTTTATGTCATCTCAACCGAATGAAATTTTAACAACTGTTAAGAAATTTGAAACAGGTGTGGATGAACAATCTGGAATAATTTTAAAGAATTCTGAGAATGAGATGGCTGTAATATCATTAACTATGAGAGCTAAGATGCCAAAAAGAGGTATTCTTGCATGTGAATTAGGATTTATAACTGTAGAAAATTTCCCAAGAGCATCAAAAGCTACAATAACTTATACAGATGGTGGAAGAATTGAAACTCTAGAATATGGTGATACAGAAAAAGCTTTAAAGTATGAAATTGAATATGTCAATAATTGTATATTAAATAAAACAAAAGCCAATACTCTAGAATCATCTATAGATGTCATGAATTTAATGGATGAAATAAGAAAGCAATGGGGATTAAGATATACTTTTGAGTAAATTTAATTTTAAAATAAGTTAAATTGTATACACAATTAAGTATTAAAATGTCAAATTATAAAAAGAAGAAAATCACTAAAAAGATTCCTTTTTCAGTGATTTTCTTCTTTTTTTTTACAAATTTGTAACAGAATAAAAAAAAGTTTTGGAGATTTTATTACAATTTTGTAGTTGAATATATACATTAAAACTAATATGATTAATAATAACATAAATTTGAATATTTTTAGAGGAGAGAAAATATGAGAAAATTGATATACTTTATTACACCATTTATAATAGGCGTAGTATTTTTATTTGGGTTAGACAAATTTCTTGATTCTAAAACTGATGAACTTTTGAGGGAGAAAAATCTACTTCCAATTATGGATGATACTTTAAGTGATATAAAGGATAAAGGTGTTACAGCAAATAATCATTTTTTGAGAGAAAAAGATATTATGATTTTGGGGTCATCAGAACTTAGTAATTCAACAAAACAACATCCAAAGTACTATTTTAATACAGATAGGAGCAAAAACAAAGTATTTGCAATTGGTAGAGCTTATACTCAGACATTACAAGATGCTGCAGTGTTAGGAAGTATGAATCCTAATATTGATAATAAGAAGGTTGTCTTGTTAATTTCTATGCAATGGTTTATGGAAAAAGATGGAGTCACAAGTCACCATTACCAGTCTAGGTTTTCACCAATACAATTTTATCGTTTTTTAGATAATCCAAAGATATCTAAACAAAATAAGATTGAATATATAAAAAAATCAAGTAAGCTTTTATGGGGTAGTGACGAATATAAGGCAGAAGCATTGTATGCCAAGCTATATGAACCTAAGACAGTGTATGAGAAAGCTGAGAAGGTGTTATTAGAGCCTTATTTTCAAGGGAGAAAATACTGTATAGAGCTTAAAGAAAAAGGGATACTTTATAAGAAATTAATTAGGCTAGATAAACACAAAAAAGAAGGAAGAAAAAAACCTATAAATTGGTCACATGAGAAAAAGAAAGCTATTGAAGATGCTAAGAAGAGAGTAGGTAACAATCCTCTAAACATTGACAAGTATTATTACAATGAGCATTTTAAAGATGGTCTAGAGCAATATAGAGGAAGAGATAAGGGTATAGACTTAGTAACATCTAAGGAATTTGAAAGTTATAAGCTTTTATTAAATGTATGCAAGGACTTAGATATTAAACCAGTTGTTGTACTAATTCCAAGTATGGGCAAATTCTATGATTTAACTGGTATCTCTGAGAAAGAAAGAAATCAGTTTTATGATAAGGCACAGAATATAGCAGAAAGTAAAGGCTTTGAAGTTATGAATCTTAAAGATAAAGGTAAAGAGAAATATTATTTAAGAGATGTAATGCATCTTGGAACGAAAGGATGGGTAGATGTCTGTGAGAGATTATTTAAAATATTTAAAGAGCAATAAAGAATTAGTAACTAGTATTTGTTTAACTATGATTATAATATTGGCAATAGGTGTTTTAACATTTACACCATTTAAAGAGTTGCCATTTATTTATAATGGATTTTAAAGGAGAATTTTTATATGAAAATTATTGAAGGAATAAAAAAATATTCAAATACAAATAGAATAGCATTGACATGTAATGGAGATAAACTTTCTTATAAAGATTTAAATGAGTATTCAGATGCTATATCAGTTTTTCTAAAAAATGTATACAAAGAAGAAGATACTCCTATAGTAATCTATGGTAATAAAGAAAATATGATAATGGCATGTATGATAGGAGCTTTAAAATCAGGTAGAGCATATGTTCCTCTTGATATTAGTTTTCCACTAGATAGAGTTTTTGAAGTTACTAAGGAAGTAAAGCCAAAAGTATTATTTAACTTTAGTGATGAAAAAGACTTTGGAGATATCAATGTAATTGATAAGAATAAATTAAATGATATAATAAGTGAGTATAAAGGAAAGTCATTACATAAAGAAAACTGGGTAAAAGGTGACGAGAATGCATATATACTATTTACATCAGGTAGTACTGGAAAGCCAAAAGGGGTTCAAATAAGTTCAAATAACTTAGATAGTTTTGTAGATTGGATAAGTCCTTATTTAAATATAGATGGAAGTGAAAAAGTAATAATGAATCAAGCAGCATATTCTTTTGACCTTTCAGTGACAACAATATACCCTGGTCTTGTTCATGGAGCTACATTATTTTCAATATCAAAAGATGTACTAGCAGATTATAAAGAGCTATTCAAACAATTTGGCGAATCTAATATTGCAGTATGGGTATCAACACCTTCTTTTGCAGGTGTATGTGTAACAGAAAAAGAGTTTAATAGTAAGATGCTTCCTAAACTTGAATCCATGATATTTATAGGAGAAGCACTTTCAAAAAATCTTACTAAAGAACTTATGAGTAGATTTCCAAATACAAGAGTTATCAATGGATATGGACCAACTGAAGCTACTGTTGGCGTAAGTGTAAATGATATGACTCAAGAAGCTATAGATGATGAAAAGAGCCTTCCAGTTGGATATCCTATGCAAAATTGTAAAATAAAAATACTTGATGAAAATGGAAATGAACTGAAAGAAAATGAAAAAGGTGAGATTATAATAGTTGGACCATCAGTTTCAAAAGGTTACTTTAATAATAAAGAGAAGACTGAAGAAGTATTTTTCTATGATGAAATAGATAGTGTAAAGTGGCGAGCTTATAAAACTGGTGATATGGGATATCTCTTAGATGGAACTATATACTATTGTGGAAGAAAAGATTTTCAAATTAAGTTAAATGGATTTAGGATTGAAATAGAAGATATAGAAAATAATTTGAGAAAAGTTCATAATGTAAAAAACGCAGTAGTTTTACCAATATATAAGGATGAAAAAATTGCTTATTTAAAAGGTATTGTTGAGTTAAATGAGAAGAATGATTTAGGTAATATCAAAAATGGGATGATGATAAAAAAGGAACTAGGAAAGTATATACCTTCGTATATGATTCCAAGAAATATTGCAATAATTTCTGAGTTTCCAACAAATATCAATGGTAAAATAGACAGAAAGAAACTTATGGAGGAAATTTAATGATTTTTTCACAGTATGGAGATTATTTTTATCTTTACATATTATTATTAACATCAATACCAGCAGTGATTTTAGGTTTAATGGGTAAAAATATAAAGTATTATGGTATGTTGGCAAGTTTATTTATGATATTTTTGATTGTAGGAATAGATGTTCAGTTTAAATACTTGTTGATATTTATCATTTTAGAAGTAATAATAGTCAAAGGATACGAATATGTAAGAAGAAAAACTAAAAATAAATATATCTATTGGGGATTTTTGTCTGCATCAATGCTTCCGATAATAATTAATAAAATATCTCCAGTTACATCTTTTGGATTGATTGGATTTATTGGAATATCATACTTAAATTTCAGGGCTATACAAATGGTTATTGAAATTTATGATGGTGCTATAAAAGAAGTTAAGATTTCAGATATGCTTTATTTTATGTTGTTTTTTCCAACACTGAGTTCTGGTCCTATTGACAGGTCAAGACGATTTGAACAGGATTTAGAGAAGAAAATATCTAGAAAAGAGTATCTAGAAGAATACTTATTGCCTGGAATAAAAAACATTGTTATGGGAGTAGGTTATAAGTTTGTTATAGCATTTTTGATAAATACATATTGGGTGTCAATAATACCTAAAGATATGAGGTTTATAAACATTTTAAGTTATATGTATGCATATAGTTTATACCTGTTCTTTGATTTTGCAGGATACAGTTTATTTGCTATAGGTACAGGATATATATTTGGAATAAAAGTACCTATAAACTTTGATAAACCATTTATAAGTAAGGATATGAAAGAGTTTTGGACAAGATGGCATATAAGTCTTTCAAGATGGTTTGGAGATTATATTTTTTCAAGATTTGTTATGTCTTCAATGAGAAAGAAAAGATTTAAGAAAAGAACTACTGCTGCTCATGTAGCTCAGATGATAACAATGATAACAATGGGATTTTGGCATGGACTAACTTGGTTTTACATTGCTTATGGTGTGTATCAAGGCTTAGCACTTGTCTTAACTGATATATATCAGAGAAAATCTAAATTTTATAAGAAACATAAAAAAGAAAAATGGTTTGAGAGAGTTCAAATTTTCATTACATTCCATATTGTATGTTTTGGATTATTGATATTCTCAGGATATTTAGCTTAATTTTAAGGAGGCAAATTTATGCAGGAAACAGTTATAGAAATATTTGAAGATGTATTAGGAACTGATGAGATAAGAGATGATTTAGACCTTAACTTATTTGAAACAGAGCTTTTAGACTCATTAGCTATAATTGAAGTTTTACTTGAGATTGAAAATAGACTTGGAATAGAACTTCAACCAACTGATTTAGAAAGAAAAGACATGTCTACTGTAAATAATTTAGTAAAATTCTTAGAAACAAGAAAATAAATTAATAACTAAACGTTTAATTATTAATTTACATAATAAAAGATTATAAAGTCCATCTAATATTGATATTTGATGGATTTTTTTATTGTAAAGAGATATAACTTAGTTGTATAAATAATAAAATAGTGAAAAGTTCAAGGTATGAATGAAAGATTGCATGCTATATAAATTAATAGTAATATCTATTGTAAGATATACTATATTAAATTGAGTGAAATATCTTTTGTCATATATTAGAATTACTTTATGAGCTTAGATGTTAATTATAATCTTATAAAAGTAGAATACATATTTAGGAGGAGAACTTAATGTCTTTAAATTCAATAGATAGAAAAAAAGAAATATTAGAACTGTTAGATGCAAAAGGAAAGGTAAATACTAAAGAATTAGTAAAAAAACTAGAAGTATCATCGGAAACAATAAGAAGGTATTTGGAAGAATTAGAAAGTGAAAATAAGTTAAAAAAGGTTTATGGTGGTGCTGTAAAAATAAATTATGGAGTAATTGAGCCAGAACATATAAAAAGAAATAGCACTAATTTAGAAAAGAAACAAAGTATTGCTAAGTATGCAGCTAAATTTGTGAATGATAATGAATCAATTGTAATAGATGAAGGGACTACTAATTTACAAATTGTGGATTACATAGTTTCTATAAAAAATCTAAAGGTTATCACCAGTTCTTATCCTGTGCTATCAAAGTTGATTTCATATGAAAACCAAGGCGTATTTGATGGAGAAGTTATATTCATTGGTGGTAAAGTAAATTTAAAACATCAAAGAACAGCATGTCAGATGTCAATAGATGCTATGAAAAACTTATATGTAGATAAAGCATTTATATCTAGTGAAGGTATAATTGACAGCTTTGGAATTAGTAGCATAGACCAAAGTAAAGCTTTATTGTCAAAAGAGTATATAAGAAATTCAAAGGAAAGTTTTGTATTATGTGATAGTTCTAAGATAGGAATTGTAAGTATGTACAAGATAGCTGATTTGAATGAATTAGATTTTGTTATTTGTGATGCAGAACCTCCAAATGAATGGAGAGATAAATTAAATGAATCAAATATAACATGGATAGAAGCAAAATAGAAATGATAAATTTATAAAATTTAACCAATTCATAGATTTAACCTAGAAAGAAGATTACAAATTTTAATTTTTTGTATAGAGTTTTAATGTGATTTTTATATTGAAAACTAAAAACAAGTAAAAACAACTAAAAACATAGATTTAATATACATTTAACCTAAATATGATGTATAATTAACATGAAAAAGTTATACTTTAAAAGTAAAAACAATTAAAAACACAAAAATTCTAAATGAGAATCTATGGAGGTTATAAATATGAAAAAGTTATATGGAGAAAAAATAAAGGCAGTAGTATTTGACTGGGCTGGAACAACAGTAGATTATGGATGTTTTGCACCTCTTAATGTATTTATAGAGATATTTAAAAGAAGAGGTATAGATGTAACAATGGAAGAAGCAAGAAAACCTATGGGAAAATTAAAAATAGATCATATAAGAGAAATGTGCGAAATGGATAGAATAAAAAATATTTGGGCAGAGAATTTTGGAGGATTTCCAACAGAGGAAGATGTAAACAAACTTTATGCTGAATTTGAACCTATGTTATTTGAAACTCTAGAAGAGTATACAACTCCAATTCCTCATGTTGTTGAAACTATTGAGAGATTAAGACAAAATGGATTAAAAATAGGTTCTACAACAGGTTATACAAGAGAAATGATGAATATAGTTGAACCAAATGCAGCTAAAAAGGGATATTCACCAGATTTTCTTGTAACTCCATCAGAAGTATCTCAAGGAAGACCATATCCTTGGATGTGTTATAAAAACGCTGAAGCTTTGGGAGTATCTCCAATGAGTGCTATGGTAAAAGTTGGAGATACATTAAGTGATGTAAAAGAAGGTGTAAATGCTGGAATGTGGAGTGTTGCTGTAATAAAAGGTTCAAGTGAATTAGGACTTACACAAGAAGAAGTAGAAAATATGGATAAAGAAGAATTAAAAGTTAAGATGGAAGCAGTTTCAAAGAAATTTAAAGAAGCAGGAGCACATTTTGTTATAGAAACTATGGCTGAATTAGAAGATGTTTTAGTAAAAATAGAAAATGAAACAATTAAGTCAGATTTTGTACCAGAAAATGATTACATATTACTTACACCAGGACCATTATCTACTACTAAATCAGTAAGAGCATCTATGTTAAAAGATTGGTGTACATGGGATGTTGAATATAATGATTTGGTACAAGATGTTAGAAGAAGACTAGTATCTTTAGCTACAAAAAATACAGAAAAATACACAAGTGTATTAATGCAAGGTAGTGGTACTTTCTCAGTGGAAGCTACAATAGGAAGCACTATTCCAAAGAATGGTAAACTTCTTGTAATTGCAAATGGAGCATATGGGAAGAGAATGAAGGACATATGCAGTTATTTAAATATAGAATATGTTGACTGTACATTTAGTGATGTAGAAGCAGTTGACTTAAACAGAGTGGAAAATTTATTGAAAGAAAATAAAGATATTACACATATATCAATGGTTCATTGTGAAACTACTACAGGTAGATTAAATCCTATACAAGATATAGGTAAGATTGCAAAAAAATATAATAAAGTTTATATAGTTGATGCAATGAGTAGTTTTGGTGGAATTAAAATTGATGTTGAAGACTTTAATATAGATTTTTTAGTGAGTAGCTCTAATAAATGTATACAAGGAGTACCAGGATTTGGTTTTATAATAGCTAACAGAGAAGAATTAGCTAAATGCAAAGGAATTGCTAAATCTTTATCTCTTGATGTATACGCTCAATGGGAAACTATGGAGAATAATAATGGTAAATGGAGATTTACTTCTCCTACACATGTTGTAAGAGCTTTTTATCAAGCATTACTAGAGCTAGAGGAAGAAGGTTCTGTTGAAAAAAGATATGCTAGATATAAAGAAAATCAATTTACAATATCTTCGAGATTAAAATCTCTAGGGTTTGATACATTGGTGAATGATGATGCTCAATCACCTGTAATAACAACTTTCCTATATCCTAAGAATGCAAAATTTGAATTTATGGAATTCTACACTTATCTAAAAGAAAATGGATTTGTTATTTATCCAGGTAAATTGACTGATGTAGATACATTCAGAATAGGAAGTATAGGAGAAGTTTATCCAAAAGATATGGATAGATTAGCTGAGGTAATCGAGAAATTTATCAACATGTAGATTATAGAAGTTCATTGATAGGTTATAAAGTTTAGAGACAAGTATATGTAAATAGTTAAATAATAGAGTAGTATTTTATTTGAATTGGAAATCTAAGAAAGATTCATAGTTCATATAAAATATTTCCTCTATTATTTTTTTGGCTATCTTTAAAGGAGCATTGTTTTATTCATCGAGATTATTATACTTGACAACGTAACAATGTTTTGTTATATTATATTCAAGAACAAAATAAGTTATTGAAAGGAAATCATTATGGATGGAGAATTACGTTCGCTAAATTTTAATGGAATGGGAAAATGTAAAGGTGGAATTTTTGATGAAGTTAATATAGCAGGTACAGGAAAAATAGATGGAAATATAAAATGTAATAAATTTGATTCTTCAGGTTCAGCAAAAGTGATTGGAACAACGGAATGTAATGAATTTTTTACAGCAGGATTGAGTAAAATTGAAGGAAATATATTGGCATCACAAGTGACAATATTTGGACTTCTTAAGTGTACTGGAGACATAAACTCAAGTAAAGTTAAATCTGGAGGAATTATCAATGTTGGAGGAAACTTAAAGTCAGATATTATTAGCGGAGAAGGATGTCTAAAAATCAATAAGAGCATAGAATGCGAAAGTGTTGACTTAAGTGGAATTTTGGATTGTAATGGATTTTTAAATTGTGAAGAACTTAAGATAAGTTTGCATGGAACTTCTAATCTAAACGAAGTTGGTGCATGTAGTGTAAATATAAAAAAGGGACATGGCGATTATTGTAAAAGCTTTTATAGAGCCGAAAAAAAGAGTGGAGATTTTGAAAAGGCATCTTATAATCTTAGAAATCTAGGTCTACTGTCAGTTAAAAAATATACAGAAAGTAGATTATTAGCAAATGTTATAGAAGCAGATGAAATCAGTTTAGAAAATAGTGAAGTTAAAATTGTAAGAGGTAAAAATATTAACATAGGCAAAGGTTGTTATATAGAGAGTTTGGAGTACAGTGAAAACATAGATATTGATGAAAGTTCAATAGTTGTTGAAATAAAGAATGTAAATGGAAAAGTAAGTCTAAATAATGAAAAAGTAAATCTAAATAAAGATAAGTAATATTTAGGCTTAAAATAAAATTTAAAATGAGGTAATGATATGGAAAATGGAACTATAAAAATACTTGGAGAAGGATTTATCAATAGTGGAGAATATGAAAGTATAAAAATTATGGGAAGTGCTAGGTCAAAAGGAAATGTAAAATGTAATGAAGTAAATGTATTTGGAAATGTAAAGTTTGATGGAGATATTAGTATAAAAAACTTTGTAGTAAATGGAAAAGCTACTATAAAAGGGAGTCTTAAAGCTGAACGTGTAAGGGTTAATGGGCAACTTAGTATAGATGGAGATGCAGAAATAGATGACTTGATTATAACTGCTCAACAGAAAATTAATGGAAATTTAAAGTGTAATAATGTTACAGTAAAAGGTCAATTAATTGTAAGTGAAAGTATTTATGCACAGGATATAAAAGTTTATGGTGAAATGAGAAATAAAGAAAATATAGAATGTGAAGATATAAAGGTTCACGGAGCAATAAAATGTGATGGTCTTTTAAATGGAGAAAACATATATATCTATTCAGGAGGAGGTTCTTATTGTAAGGAGATAGGAGCAACTAATATAGAAATAGGTAGAAGTAAAGATATTTTTACATTTGGGATTAAATTTATTAACATTTTTTCAGGCAAATTTAAATGCAATTTGATAGAGGGAGATTCTATTGAATTAGAAGATGTTTCAATAAAAGATATACGAGGAAAAAGCATATCCTTAGTAAGCAATTGTGATGTTGAAAATATTGAATACAGTGACAAGTTGTTAGTTTCAGATAATTCGAGTGTAAAAAACAGTACAAAGGTGGGCTAGAAAAATTATGGAAGAATTGATATCTAAGAAAGATTTATTAAGCAAAACTAATATATCTTATGGGCAGCTATATAGATGGAAAAGAAAAAATATAATACCAGAAGAATGGTTTATAAAAAAATCAGCTTTTACAGGTCAAGAGACGTTTTTTCCAAGAGATAAAATACTAGAAAGAATAGAGTTAATACTATCTATGAAAGAAGATACATCTCTTGATGATATTGCAAACATGTTTACAAAAAAAGATACCAATAAAGAGTTTGACATTGACTTTATTTTAGAGAAGGAAGCTATATGTAATTACACAAAAGAAATATTTCAAAATTTATATAAAAAAGAACAGAGTATAGGCAAAAAGGAATTGCTTATATTGAGTATAATAGAGAAATTTTTAGTTAAATCCACAATAACATTTGAAGAATTAAAATTAATAGTAAATATAATAGAAGAAAATTTTAAATCAATATACAATGAAAATGGAAGAATTTATTTGTTTAGGAAGTTTGGTGTTCCATTTGTAATAGGATGCTTGGATTATAAACAAGTAAAATTTGAAAAGGATGTAGTTAAAATTGTTGAAATTGACTTAATGAAAGAAATAAATGATATAAGTATTAAGTTATCATAGTAGATTATTGTAGATTACTTATTATGTAGGAGAAGAGTTAGGATTTAAGTATGTGGAAAACGCACACTAATGCAAAAGTGTGCGTTTTTATTTTTCTATAAATTTTCTTAAATACTACATTTTTTTGAGAGTTTAAATATTCTATTGACTATAGTCCTAATTAGTACTATACTAAAATAGTACTGATTAGTACTTTTATATTGGGAGGGATATTATGGAAATTCGTGAACAAATTAAACTTGTAAATGCTGTTTTAAGTGGAACTTTAGATTTATACAGGGTATGGGCTAAAAAGCATGATTTAAATTATAATGCATTAGTTATCTTATATACTTTAGATGAGTATAAGGTATGTACGCAAAAGCAAATTTGTGAGTGGTGGGCTTTACCTAAACAGACGGTACATGGGATTTTGATGGAGTTTGAAAAGAAGGGATATATTACTATTTCGTCTAATTCTGAAAATAAAAGAGAGCGTCTGGTTTCTTTTACAAAGAGTGGAAAACAATTTACTGATTCAATATTAGAACCACTTCATAGCATGGAAGAAAAGGCTATTGAAAAATTAGGAGATGAAAAATGGAATCAACTTATTGCTTGTAATACTGCATACTATGAATTGTTAAAGGAGGAAATTAAAAATGGATAATGTATTAGCTAAAAAATTTACATTTACTTCTTTACTATCTTTTGCAATTCCTAATGTTATTATGATGATTAGTTTATCTATGTACATTATTGTTGATGGTATGTTTATTTCTCGTTTGCTTGGTACAATAGCATTATCATCTACGAATATGGTATATCCAGCTATCAGTTTTGAAATGGCTGTAGCAATCATGGTTGCAACGGGTGGAAGTGCTATAGTTGCTAGAAAGATGGGGGAAGGAAAACAAGAGGAAGCAAGAAAAAATTTGAGTTTCTTAATCATTGTAGAAATATTGATTGGTATTTTTATTGCTATTATTGGAAACTTGTTTATTGATGAAATTATTTTGTTTTTAGGTGCAAGTTCAATACAAGCTCCTTTGTGTATTACTTATGCTAAAATACTTTTTAGCTTTGCACCTGCATTTTTTCTTCAAACAGCATTTCAGACTTTTCTGGTTACTTCTGGTAAACCAACACTTGGTCTGATTGTTACGTTGTTAGCTGGAGTTGTGAATATTGTGCTGGATTATATCTTTATGGTTCCATTGAATATGGGTATTGCTGGTGCAGCGATTGCAACTGGATTAGGTTATTGTATTCCTGCAATTGTAGGTTTAGCCTATTTCTTTTTTGCAAGAAATAATCCTCTGCACTTTGTAAAACCAGAACTAAATTGGAATGTGCTTTTTCGTTCTTGTACAAATGGGTCATCGGAAATGGTAACAAACTTAGCAAATGCTGTAACAACATTTATGTTTAACTATACTTTTTTGCAATATTATGGTGAAAATGGTGTTGCTTCTATAACAATTATCCTGTATTTCCAATACATCTTTACAGCTATTTATTTTGGCTATTCCAATGGAATAGCTCCAATTATCAGTTTTAAATATGGACATGGTGATAAAAAGCAACTACAAGATATATTTAAGAACAGTATATTATTTTTGATTATTAGTTCAATAGTATCGAATATTTTAATTCATTTGACTATAACAAAGTCATTGACTATTTTTACTTCAATTAACAGTGATGTTTACAATATTACACTTTATGGTTTTTCCTTCTATTCTCTAGCTTTTGTGATTATGGGATTTGGTATTTTTTCTTCTGCAATGTTTACAGCATTTTCTGATGGGAAAACATCAGCTATTATATCCTTTTCTAGAACGTTTATTTTTATTTTAGGTGCTATTCTTATTCTTCCAAATATATTTGGAGAAATAGGAGTTTGGATAGCTGTCCCTGTTGCAGAATTTTTAGGGTTATTTATTTCTCTTTTATTTTTGATTAGAAAAAAACATTATGGCTATTGTAAATAAAACCTTAATTAAGGTCAATCCTATTACTCATACTACAACAGATAAGAATGGAAAAAGCAAGTTGTGAAATAAGATAGAAGTATACCCCAACAATACGAAATATATTGTTACAATATGTGGTGTAGGATATAAATTCAATGACAAATTGAAACAACAAAAGGAGAAGTGCCATTTTTAATAATTGCGCTTCTCTTTATTTTTATTGTATAAAAGTCTTTGATAAATATTAAATAAGTGGTAAAATTAGTTCTCAAGTTTTTTTATACTTTTAGAATACTGTATTTAATGGATAATATCATTTTTATAATATAATTTCATATTAGAATAATCTAATATTTATAAAACTAGATAGTATCAATATAATAAATTGCTTAAATACAGTAGATTATTTTTACTTATTCAAATAATGAATTTTTAAAGTCCAAGAAATATCCTTGTGGATGAAGACAAACAGGGCAAGCTTTTGGAGCTTCTTTACCAATATGAATATGTCCACAGTTTGTACATATCCATTGGATATCTTCATTTCTTCTAAATAAAGTACCTTCTTCTAAATCAGTAGCATATCTACCAAATCTATCACCATGAACTTTTTCTATTTCAGCTATATTTTCAAATAATTTAGCTATAGCTTCAAAACCTTCTTCACGTGCTGTTTTTCCAAAGTTTTTATATACATCATCCCACTCTTGAAGCTCATTATGTTGTGCAGCTTTAAGATGTTGAGCTGTTTTATCATATAAATCTACAGGATATGCTCCTGATATACTTATATTTTCTCCAGCAAATTCTTTTAATTTAGTAAAAAATTGTTTTGCATGTGACTTTTCTTGGTCAGCAGTATAATTAAATAAAGATTCTATTATATATAATCCTTCTTTTTTTGCTACAGATGCAGAAATATTATATCTATTTCTAGCCTGGCTTTCACCTGCAAAAGCTCTCAATAAATTTTCTTTAGTTTTACTGTCTTTTAAATTCATATTATACCTCTCTATTAACAATAAATTTTTACAATATTTGATTCTTTTTATTTATTATTCCAAAACTAGATATAATTATGCTCAATTTAGTCAGCATTTTTGAAATTATTATTGATTTTTTTTAAAATTCTAAGAAATTCTTGCTTTTCCTTTTCTGTGATATTACAGTAGGCTGTTTCTTTAACTTGTGATGAAATACTATTGAATGTATCCTCTATTAGCATTGCTTTCTTTGTAAGTTTTATATATGTAATACGTTTGTCATTGTCACTCTTTTGTCTTTCTATATATCCTAGACTTATAAGTTTATTAACTAATACTGTAACAGTAGATTTGTCTTTTCCTATTTTAGTTGCAATTTCTTTCATTGTAAGTATTCCATTATTTTCATAAAGTGCAGTGAGTATATTTCCATGTGTAGGCAACAATTCATTTAAACCGTTTTTATTGAGTTTATTTTCAATGAATTTAAGCATATTAGCTTTTGTCTTACTTATAAAATGTATGATATATTTATCTTCCATAAATTAATCTCCAATCTTTAAATTATTTGAGGTACTTTGAAATAAAAAGTAGTTTGACATAAAACTATTTTTCAACTATAATTAGTTTAACATAAAACTAAATGTATTGGGAGGAAATTTATGAGTAAAAATTTTAAATCACTATATATTACAGAAGAAGAGGGACGTTTTAAGAGAAATATAATCGAAAGAGATATAGATGAACTACCAGAAGGAGATGTTCTGATAAAAGTAAAATATTCTTCACTAAATTATAAGGATGCACTTTCAGCAAATGGAAATAAGGGTGTAACTAGAAAATATCCTCATACTCCAGGAATAGATGCATCTGGTGTAGTAGAATTTAGTAGTTGTGATGATTTTAAAGTTGGAGATGAAGTTTTGGTAACAGGTTATGATTTAGGAATGAACACCTCTGGAGGATTTTCAGAATATATAAGAGTTCCTTCTAATTGGGTTGTCAAACTTCCAACTAATCTTTCTCTAAAAGAAGCAATGGATTATGGTACAGCAGGATTTACAGCAGCTTTATCTGTATATAAATTTGTAAATACTGTAGACAAAGATATGGGAGATGTACTAGTTACTGGTGGTACTGGAGGAGTTGCTGTGATTGCAACTAAAATATTAGTTAAATTGGGATATTCAGTTGCAGTTTCAACAGGAAAATTGGAAGAACAAAAAGACACATTATTAAAACTAGGTGTTAAAGATGTTATACATAGATCAGAAGTAGATGATAATTCAGGGAGACCTCTACTTAGACCAAGATGGGCTGGAGTAATAGATACAGTAGGAGGAAATACTTTATCAACAGCAATAAAGACAACTAATTATTGTGGAGCAGTTACAACATGTGGTAATGCAGGTGGAATTGATTTTACAAGTTCAGTATATCCATTTATATTAAAAGGTGTTACTTTATATGGTATAGATTCTGTAGATTGTCCAATGAATTTGAGATTAAAAATATGGGACTTATTGTCAAATGAATGGAAGCTAGAAGATTTAGATGACATGGTAACTGTAGTATCATTAAATGAATTGAGTAAAAGCATAGATTCAATAATAGAAGGAAAGCATGTAGGAAGAACAGTAGTTGATTTAGGATTGTAGTGAAGGTTAGGTTTATAGTTAAGTTAACTGATTCTGAATATATAATTGGTTCTTAATATATAGTTAAGTAAGTTTTAATGTAAAACTATAACATCAAATCATAAAATAAAAAATGAGATACCTTAAAATTATTTTATTTAAGAGTATCTCATTTTGATTTTTATGTAAAAAGTTTATGTAAAGATTTTGGATAAAAAGACTATTCGTGAACAATTAATTCAAATACATCAGGTCTTGAATAGTGACCCTCTGAATCAAAATCTAGTCTACTAAGAACTATTTGTTCTAAATCTAAATCAGCTATTAATATTTCTTCTTTATTGAAAATAGGGCCTGCTACATATTTTCCAAAAGGGTCAACTATGCAACTTCCACCTGGACACATAATCTCTGGTTCTGCATCAAGTTCTTTATAATAGTTAAGGTCAGTTGGGTACATATTTTTTTCAACATATTGATTGCATCCAATAACAAAGCATCTTCCTTCTAAAGCGATATGCTTCATAGTTGATTGCCACTCTTCTCTTGAATCAGCAGTAGGGGCTATATAAAGTTTTACACCTTTAGCATAAAGAGCTGTTCTAGCTAGTGGCATGTAGTTTTCCCAGCAAATTAATGAACCCATTTTCCCATATGGAGTATCAACAACTGTAAGAGTACTTCCATCACCTTCACCCCAAATGCATCTTTCTGTTCCTGTAGGTTTAAGTTTTCTATGTTTACCAATAAGTTTACCTTCTGGTGAGAAAAATAAGTTTGTACAATAAAGAGTGCAATTTATATCGTTTCCATCTCTTTCTGTTATTCCCATTGATAGATATACTCCTGCTTCTTGGGCTGCTTTTCCTAATAAATCTGTTGTAGCACTAGGTACTGGTACAGAATTATCATAGTATCTTTTCCAATCTTCTCTACCTTTCATTGTTCTACTTCCAACAACAAATCCAAATGAAAGTCCTCTTGGATATGCAGGTATAAATGCTTCTGGGAAAACTACTATATTTGCCCCTTTTCTACCAGCTTCTTTAATTAATTCTAATGCTTTTTCAACAGTTTTATCTAAGTCCATTATAATTGGTGATGCCTGAACAACAGCAATTCTTACATTTTTATTTTCTTTGTTCATAAAAACCTCCTAAAAAATATTTGAATTTGTTGATTTGAACAGATTACATCAGGTTTTATTTGAGAAAAAAGTATCTTATCTTGTAAATAATGATGTAACTGTATATTTAAAATGATACATCATGATTTAGCAAATTACAATTATACAAAAAAATAATTCATGTTAAGTACTTTTTTTATTAACATATAATATTAATTTTTCACATCAATATTATGACTATTAAATTATAATATTTATAATGAATAGTATTTATTTCTTGGCGAACAATAATTAAAAATGAGATTTTCATATATTAATATTAGTTAATATTAAAAAAAATAAGCTTAATGAAATACGAATAATTAATTATAAAATACTAAAATAAATTTATCAAAATAGACAATTTAAGGAGAACTTTATGAAAGAAAAAATTTATTATAATGGAAATATCCTTACAATGGAAGATTCAATATGTGGAGATGCTATTCTTATAAAAGATAAAATAATAAAAAAAATAGGAACAAAAGAAGAAATTCTAGCTTTAAAAAATAATGAAACAGAAGTCATAGATTTGCAGGGTAAAACATTGATGCCTTCCTTTATAGATTCACACAGTCATTTGACAGCTTTTGCTACTACTCTAAGATTAGTTCCTTTAGAAGATGCAACTAGCTTTAAAGATATAGTAAAGAAAATACAAGATTTTAAAGATTCAAATGATATAAAAAAGGGTGAATGGATAATTGGTTTTTCGTATGATAACAATTTTTTAGAAGAAAATATTCATCCAGATAAAGATTTATTAGATAGTGCATCTTTAGAAAATCCAATACTAATTTCACATGCTTCTGGTCACATGGGAGTTGCAAATACTTTAGGATTAAAAAAATTAGGTGTTACTCATGAAACACAAGACCCAGAAGGAGGGCATATAGGCAGAGTCAAAGGGAGTAAAGAGCCAAATGGATACTTGGAGGAAAATGCCTTTTTTAAAGTATCATCTAAAATAAAACAACCATCATTAGATGAAGTTTGTAATCTAATTGAAAAAGTACAAGATATTTATTTAAGTTATGGTATTACAACAGCACAAGAGGGATTAATGGCAGATAATCAATTTAATCTCTTAAAACTAATGTCAAATCAAAATAGACTAAAAATAGATATTGTAGGATATGTAGATTTAAAAAATAGTAAATCTGTAAAAGATGATAATAAAAATTTTGTAAAGAAATATGTAAATAGATTTAAAATAGGAGGATATAAGATATTTTTAGATGGTTCTCCTCAAGGAAAGACAGCATGGTTAACGAAACCATATGAAAATTCAGAAGATGGTTATCGTGGGTATTCTATATATAAAGATGAGGAAGTAGAGAAATTTATAAACATTTCAGTAGAAGAAAAAATGCAACTTTTAACTCATTGTAATGGGGATGCAGCGGCAGACCAGTTGATAAACTTATTTGAAAAAGTTATAACAGGAAAAAATATTAAAGATAATATGAGACCTGTGATGATACATGCTCAAACTGTAAGAGAAGACCAAATTGATGAAATGGAAAAAATAAACATGATACCCTCATACTTTGTAGCTCACACATACTATTGGGGAGATATTCATATTAAAAACCTTGGGGAAGATAGAGCATTTAAGATTAGTCCAATTAAAACAACTATAGAAAAAGGTTTAATTTATACTTTACATCAAGATACCCCTGTAATAGCACCTAATATGCTTGAAACAATATGGTGTGCGGTTAATAGAATTACAAAAAAAGGAGTATTGATAGGTGAAAATGAAAAAATAAGCCCATTAGAAGCTTTAAAAGGTGTTACTATAAATGCAGCATATCAATATTTTGAAGAAGATAAAAAGGGTTCAATCAAAGAAGGTAAACTAGCTAATTTAATAATACTAGATGAAAATCCACTTACTGTTGACTCTCTTAAAATAAAAGATATTAAAGTTTTACAAACAATAGTAGAAGGGGAAGTATTATATTCATTAAAATAGATATGAATTATATTCTTTTAAATATTATGTAAAAGTATTGTATAAAAAATATTATGTAAAAATAAAATCTAATAAAATAGGTAGAGTTAAATAATATTATATGTGACTGAAGGGCTAGCTTATTAGGTCTAAAGGTTCATTGCCATAATTTTATTAATTCTGCCTTGAAAATTTGTGTTTTTAGGACACAACTATGTAGATTACCTTACTTTCAACTTCACTTGGATTTCCCCATTTATGTCTCATACCAAAAGGTATTTTTACACTATCACCTTCATTTAATTCAAATATATCATCTTCCAAACTAAGTTCAACACTTCCTTTAAGTATATAAGCAACTTCGTCTCCAGCATGCCCATTTTTTTCTTTACAGTAAGACTTAGGGGACAAATTCATAATGGCAAATTCGAATTTATTAAATGGATTATTGGATAACATTTCATATAAAATATTTTCTGATTCTGGAAAAATTACTATTTTTCTAAGATTGTTTCTTACAATTAATTCTGAATCATCAATAGAAGGAACGAAAAAAGTAATTAATGGTACATTTAAAGCATTTGAAATTGATTTTAAAAAATTTATGGATGGATTTACGCTTCCTTTTTCTATTTGACTAATTAAAGAAGGTGTAACTTTAATTAATTTAGATAAATCTTTTATACTAATGTTCTGTTTTTTTCTACATAAAGTCAATTTTTTACCTATACTTGAATTACTCATTAAAATCCTCCCATTCTAACATCTGACAAAGAATATATAAAGAATTATATCATAAGGTAAAAAAATTTATATGAAAATTGATAATTATATAAGATTGATAAAAAAAAAGTCAAAATAGATAATTGATTGCTAAAATTAGCATAATTATAATGAAAGTAAAAGTAAGATTAATGATGAAAAATTAAATTATATTAATTTAATTAAATATAATTTGACAATATGTAAAAAAGTGAGTAAAATATAACTAAATAAAAATAATAGGTTCGGATAAGACAGAAAAAGATTTCTTAACCTTAAGCAAATATACTATTATCAAAGTTAACTGAGATTAAGAGATAACATCCAATCTTAAAGTATTGAGGAGGAAAAAATGCTTGATATAAAAAGAATAAGAGAAAACTTAGATTGTATAAAAAAAGCAATGGAAAGAAGAGGTGAAAAAGCCTTTAATCTTGATGAAGTAGTTAAGTTAGATGATGAAAGAAGAAAAATTCTTCAAGAAGTTGAGGTTATGAAAAACGAATTAAATACTGCATCTAAAAATATACCAAATCTTATAAAAGAAGGTAAAGATGTAGAAAATGAAAAAATTAAGCTAAAAGAGTTATCTGACAAGATTAAAGTTATAGACCAAAACCTTAAAGATGTAGAGGAAAAAATGGAATACTTGTTAATGAGAATTCCAAATGTACCACATTCAGAAGTACCACAAGGGGAAACCGATGAAGATAATGTTGAGGTGAGAACTTGGGGTAAGACGTCTAATTTTGATTTTGAATCTAAAGCTCATTGGGAAATAGGGACTGAGTTAGGTATACTTGATTTTGAAACAGCTGGTAAAATAACTGGTTCAAGATTCACTCTTTATAAGGGATTAGGAGCTAGATTAGAAAGGGCATTATTAAATTTTTATCTAGATACAAATACAACAGTAAATGGATACACAGAAATTATTCCACCATTTATGGCAAATAGAAATAGTTTTTTGGGTACAGGACAACTACCTAAGTTTGAAGAGGATATGTTCAAAATAGAAGGATTAGATTACTTTTTAATTCCAACATCAGAAGTTCCTTTAACTAATATACATGCTAATGAAATACTTAAATTTGAGCAACTACCAATAAATTATACAGCATATACTCCTTGTTTTAGGTCAGAAGCTGGTTCTGCTGGAAGGGATACAAGAGGTTTGGTAAGACAACATCAATTTAATAAAGTAGAAATGGTAAAAATAGTAGCTCCAGAAGAATCTTACAATGAATTAGAAAACTTAACTAATAATGCTGAGACTATGCTACAATTATTAAATTTACCATATAGAGTAGTAAAAATATGTACAGGTGACTTAGGATTTACAGCTTCTTTTAAATATGATGTAGAAGTTTGGATGCCAAGTTATAACAGATATGTTGAAATTTCATCTTGTTCAAACTGTGAAGATTTTCAAGCTAGAAGAGCTGGAATAAGATTTAAAAGAGACAAAAATTCTAAAGCTGAATATGCACATACATTAAATGGTTCTGGACTGGCTATTGGAAGAAGTGTAGCAGCTATATTGGAAAATTACCAACAAGCAGATGGCTCTGTAATAGTTCCAGAAGCTTTAAGACCATATATGGGTGTTTCTGTTATTAAATAACAATTAAAATATATATTTTTAAATAATAAAGTAAGCTATAAATAATTAAAAAATAATAATTAATATAATAATGTGTACAAACTAATGAATATTGATATAGTATAGCTATCATATGAAAGAGTATGTGCACATTTTTATTTGATAATTTATTTAAGGGTAAATGAATATAAATAATCTATAAACAGAAAGGGTTTTTTTATGAAGATTCAAAATACTGAGTGGGGATATATTGAATGGAAACATACTTATGATGAGAATAACCCAAAACAAGCTATGAATATATATATTGCAGTTACTATGCCAGGTAAAAAACATTTTAATCATGTTCATTATGGTCAAGAACAGATGATATATATTTTAGAAGGAGAAGGGTTATATATTATAAATGGAGTTTGGAAGCCATTTTCGCAAGGTATGATTTTTTACATAGAATCTGGTAGCACACATGAGTCTATAAATACAGGAGATGGACCAATAAAAGAACTAGTAGTATCAAATATTGTAAGTAGTTTTGAGACAAGCGAGGTAGTTGAAGTTAATCCCAAAAGTAAGATAGAAAATACTTTAGTAAGTTATAGTGAAAGCACCTTAAATTTATATGCAGCAGTTGAATCAATACGAGGTCAGTTTATTGATCCATTTAAAATACCTTTAATTATTTATGATGATTCTTGGAATATAGTTTTAAAAAATCCGTATTTTCCTTTGTTTTGTTTTGAAAAATGTAATCCAATGAGATTTCCGAAAAATTGTGATTGTATGAATCAAAAAAGTAGTAATCAATTTACATGTAAGTATGGCATAACTATATATAATATTTCAATAATATATAAAAATAATAGTATAGGAGTTATAAGAGGAGGATATATTTTGTTGTCTGATTCAAATTTGGATATTGGATATAACAATTTATATGATATACCAGAAGGTGCAGCTAGAACTATGAAGAGATTACTTAATCAAATAGCTAAAAATATAATTAACTTTTGTTCATTTAATGATATAAGAACAGAATTAAAAGAAAAAGAAGAAATTATAGCAAAAACATTTTATTATGGTGAACAGTTAGAAATGAACTTAAAGTTAGCTCAGGATACTGTTACTAATTTGAGAATAAATCATCATTTTTTATTTAATACTTTAAACTCAATGGCAAGTATAGCACTTGGTGATGGCTCTGATGATTTATACAGCGCTATTATAGACTTAGCTAAAATGTTTAGATATACTATGAAATCTGATTTAAGATTTATAGAGTTAGAGTCTGAAATTTCTTATATTAAAAACTATCTTAATTTGCAAAAATTGCGCTATGGTGAGGCATTAAAAGTTAAATATATAATTCCTAAAGAACTATACAGTATTTATGTACCGTTTAATTTTTTGCAACCAATTATAGAGAATGCATTTACACATGGTTTTAGAGATATTGATAAAGAGAAGTATATAAAGGTAAATATAAGTAAAAAAAATAAGAAGCTTGTAATAAAAGTATATAATAATGGAACTATACTAGATGATGTTACATTAAATAAAGTTAAAAGAGGTCTTTCAAGTGGAAGTTCACATGGTCTATCTTTAATATATTCTAAGTTTTTCTCTATTTATGGAAATGATTTTAGTATGGATATTACATCAGCAGCCACTACAGGAACTTGTATTTTAATAATAATACCAACAAAAAATTATAAAGATAAAGTATAAAATCAGCTAAGTTTCTACTATCATGATATATTTTATGTCTAAGATTATGGTAGAGACTTTTTTATTGATTATATGGAAAAAAATGTAAATATAATATATGTTTTTATATTATATAATATAATTAACATGTATTATTATATTATATTCTAGTTTATTTAAAAATAAATAATATATAAGAAAAAACTATAGAGTATAATTTATCAAAAACTTATATTTTGATTGTATTTTTAAAATATAAATGAGGAGGTATTTCTATGAGAAGAGTTCTAATAGTAGATGATGAAGTAGCTGTATTAAAAATAATATCTCATTTTATAGAAAGGTTGAATATACCTTTAGAGATAATTGAGAAAGTTACTTCTGGAGACGAGGCTATAGAAAAAATAATAAAGTTAGAGCCAGATATAGTATTCATGGATATTCAGATTCCTATATATAATGGACTAGAAGTAATAGAAAAAACTAACTCAAGAGTAAAAGAAATAAATTTTATTGTGATAACAGCTTTTAATTATTTTGAATATGCACAAAAAGCTCTAAGATTAGGGGCTAAAGACATACTATTAAAGCCAATAGATTTAAAAGAGTTTACAGATTCGATTGAGAAGGTAGTCGGATATAAATATACTAATAGTGAGTTATTAAATCAGTTATTAGAGTATATAAGTTTAAATTATTACAAAGACTTAAGTTTGAACGAGTGTGCAACTAAATTTTTAACAAATCCATATAATATTTCAAGACTTTTTAAGAAGCATTTAGATACTACTTTTGTATCATATTTAAATTATGTAAGAATAGAAAAATCGATAGAGTTATTAAAAAACACAGGTAAAACAATTCAAGAAGTTTCAGAATCAGTTGGATATAACAGTTTAAATAATTTTTACAAGAATTTTAAAATTTTCAAAGGGCTAACTCCAAAAGTATATCTAAATACTATAAAGCAAAATTGATATATAAAAAGTCAAAATAGATAATTGTATAGTAGCATTTAATTAATTATAATATATTTAACAAAACAACTTAAAGCGCTTTATATATCTTTATCAATATTAGTAACTTATACATAACTTGTAGTTAAATTAGTAATAAACTATATTATTAAAAATAAAAATTTTGGAGAGGTGTTAGTATGCATAAAATTATTTCTATTTCAGAAAAATACAAGGAAGATATTTTAGAGTTTTTTACAGATATTCATATGCACCCTGAACTAAGTTTTAAAGAATTTAGAACTACAAAAGCTATAAAAGATTTATTAGTAAGTTTAGATATAGAGATATTAGAGCTGGGAATGGAAACAGGTGTAGTGGGGTTGTTGAAGGGAAAGTATGATGGTCCTACGGTAGCATTAAGAGGAGATATTGATGCGTTACCAATATATGAAGAGGTTGATATTGAGTACAAATCAAGATATGATGGTATAATGCATGCGTGTGGTCATGATATACACACTTCTTGCCTTGTAGGATGTGCATATGTGTTATCTCATATTAGAGACAGTCTTCATGGAAATGTAAAGTTTATATTCCAGCCAGCAGAGGAAGTTAACAAAGGTGCAAAGATGTTAGTTGAACGAGGAGTAATGGAAAATCCAAAAGTTGATGCTATATTTGGTCTTCATAATCATCCAGATATACCTTGTGGAAAAGTAGGTGTTAAGTTAGGTGGATTGATGGCAGCAGTAGATACTATTAGGATAGAAGTAAATGGATTTGGAGGTCATGGAGGTATACCAAACAGAACAATAGACCCTATAGTAGCATCAAGTGCAATTATAATGGGAATTCAAACAATAGTAAGTAGAAATATAAGTCCATTAGAATCAGCTGTTATATCAATAGGTACTATAAATGGAGGAACTGCAAATAATGTAATTTCAGAAAAAGTGGATATGACAGGTACATGTAGAAGTTTTAGCAATGAAGTACGAAAAAAAATATCTGAAAATTTGGAAAATATAGTTAAAGAGATTGCATGTGGATATCAGGCAACTGCAAAATTAGATTATTTATTTGATTTACCAGCTGTTATAAATAGTAAAGAAATGCACACAATAGCTTGTAAATCTGTATGTGATTTATATTCAGAAGATGCTATAGTTGATCCAATACCTTCCACAGGAGGAGAAGATTTTTCTATATTTATGGAAAAAGCACCAGGATTTTTTTATTGGTTAGGTGTAGGCAACAAAGAACAAGGATGTACATATCAGTGGCATAATCCCAAATTTAAGGCTGATAAAAATTCTATTTTAGTAGGTACAAATGTATTATGCCAGTCTGTTATAAATTATATGGATAAGTTTATAAAGTAAAAATTAAATTATAAGTGTTTTTATAGACAAAGTTTATGGGGGTGATTAGTTTGAGGAAAATTAATTCACAAGTAAAAAATAAAGATAGTGGATTATTGATGAGGGCATTAAATGTTGTAGAGAGAGCAGGAAATAAACTTCCAGACCCAGTAACTATATTTTTATTACTATGCATAGTTGTCTTAATATTATCAGCAGTTATATCCAGTTTAGGGGTAGAAGAAATACACCCTTCTACAAAAGAAGTAGTAAAAGTAGTAAATTTACTAGAGAAAGATCAGATTCAAGCTTATTTAGGAAGTATAGTTACAAACTTCCAATCATTTGCTCCATTAGGATTAGTATTAGTTACAATGCTAGGAGCAGGAGTTGCTGAGAAATCTGGATTTATGGAAGTGTTAATGAAAAAAGGAATTAGTAAAGTTCCACAAAAACTTGTAACTGTAGCAATTGTATTTGCAGGTATGTTATCTCATACAGCAGCAGATGTAGGATTTATAATACTACCACCACTTGCAGCACTTGTATTCTTAGGGATTGGAAGACATCCTCTTGTAGGTATGTTTGCAGCTTTTGCAGGAGTTGCAGGAGGATTTGCGGCAAATATTATGCTTAGTACTACAGATGTATTGCTAGCTGGATTTACAATACCAGCAGCTCAAATGATGGACCCATCTTACCAGGGAAATCCAGCAATGAACCTTTATTTTGCATTTATATCAGCAATTGTTCTAACTTTTGCAGGAGCATTTGTAACAGAAAAGTTTATAGCTCCTCGTTTTTCGAAATATAATGATGCAGTGAATGATAAAGATATGCAGGAATTAAGTGACCTTGAAAATAAAGGTATAAAATATGCTCTATTATCATTGTTAGTTGTTGTAGTAATAATAGTTGCTTTATGTATAGGTGAAAATGCATTTATGAAAGATCCAGAAACTGGTTCTATATTATCTAGTAATGCACCTTTAATGAAAGGTATAGTTCCAATAATCACTATTATATTTTTAACTCCAGGACTAGTGTATGGAAAAGTAAGTAATAAGATAAAGAATGACAAAGAATTAGTGTCTATGATGGGCAGTAGTATGAGTGATATGGGAGGATATATAGTTTTAGCATTTATAGCATCTCAATTTATTAATCTATTTAATCTTAGTAACCTAGGAACAATTTTATCAATAACAGGGGCAAAAGCTTTAGCAGAATCTGGCATACCTAGTTATGGATTGATAATAGGATTTATCTTATTATCTGGATTTATCAACTTATTTGTTGGAAGTGCTTCTGCAAAATGGGCGATTTTAGCACCTATATTTGTTCCTATGTTTATGTTACTAGATTTTAATCCAGCATTAACTCAAATAGCTTATCGTATTGGGGATGCTTCCACAAATCCAATAAGCCCGCTTTTCCCATATTTCCCAGTTATATTGGCATTTGCAAGAAAATATGATAAGGACATAGGTATAGGTACTATTATATCAAATATGATTCCATACTCAGTAGTATTTACATTAATAGAGATAATAATATTGTTACTATTTATGGGTATTGGCATACCATTAGGGCCTGGTGGAGGAATATCTTATTCTTTATAAGCTTTTATAATAAATGATCAATAAAAATTAAACAAATAAAATATATTCATTAATTGATAGGGGGATTATTATGTTAAAAACAACAAGAATTTCAGACCCAGAGTTATACGAAATTGTAGCTGGTGAATTGGTTAGACAAGAGCATAATATCGAGATGATAGCTTCTGAAAGTACAGCACCAACAGAAGTACTTGAATTAAGTGGATGTGTATTTACAAATAAAACAGAAGAGGGTTATCCAGGAGCACGTTTCCAAGCAGGTTCTGAAGAAGCAGATAAACTTGAAAATCTAGCAATAAAACGTGCAAAAGAAATATTTGGAGCAGAACATGTAAATGTACAGCCTTACTCAGGTTCTACAGCTAACTATTGTGTATATTCAGCAATATTAAAGCCAAATTATACTGTTTTAAGTATGCGTCTTGACCAAGGGGGACACTTAACACATGGTAGTACAGTAAACTTCTTACATGATATTTATAAATATGAATTTTATGGTGTAGATTCAAATACTGGTCGTATAGATTATGATGCTCTTGAAACGAAGGCAAAAGAGTGTAAACCAAAACTTATAATTGCAGGGGCGAGTTCATATCCAAGATTGATAGATTATGAAAGAATATCAAATGTTGCAAAAGAAGTAGGAGCTTATTTTATGGTAGATATGGCTCATGTTGCAGGTTTGGTGGCAGCAAAAGTAATACCTAGTCCCGTACCTTATGCAGATTTTGTTTCTTCATCTACAACAAAAACTTTCTGTGGACCAAGAAGTGGTATTGTGCTTTGTAAAGCTGAACATGCAAAGAAACTTGATAAAGGTGTTTTCCCAGGAACATTAGGTTCTATACATCTTAACACAGTTGCAGCAAAAACGTTTTCGCTATTGTATTTAGGGACAGATGAGTTTCGTAAAATAATGGAGCAAGTAGTAGTAAATGCTAAAACTTTGGCAGCTGAACTTATTTCTCACGGATTTAGTATAGTAAGTGGTGGAACTGATAATCATATAGTAATGGTTGATTTAAGAAGTAAAAATTTGACAGGAAAGCAGTTTGAAAAGGCTCTTGAATATGTAGGAATAACGGTTAATAAAAATGTTATACCTGATGACCCACAATCACCATTTGTAACTAGTGGCGTTCGTATCGGTCTTACATCAATATCTCAAAGAGGTCTTAAAGAAAAAGAAGTTGTGCAAATAGCAGGAATAATGAATAAGGTAGCAGAAAATATTGATAATAAAGAAGTATTAGATGAATGTAGGGTAGAAGCTCAGGAACTTATAGCTAAATTCCCATTATATCCAGAAGGATATTTTGAAGATTAAGTATATTGATTTATATAGCTCACAACCTATAAAGCCTATAACATAAAACCCAATAATATATAATTATTATAAGGAGATGCCTCAAAATAAAACTTTGAATCATCTCCTTTTTTTGTAGAAAAATAGAAAATGGAATTTCTAAGAACTCCTAATCTATGTAATAATTTAAATGAAAGTTTATTTAAAATCTTAAAAAACTGTGAACCATTGATATAAGAGGAAAATAGGTATGTTATTGCCAACAATGGACAGCAGTATAGTCTATTTAATACTTATGATACGCAAATGTAGATCTCATTGTGGAAAGCCGCACTTGTGTGTTATAATGTTGTAAAAAATAAATTTGGAGTAATGCCATGATTGAAAACTACGTTTTGTGTGAAATTGAGGAATTAAAGAGAAAAATACATGAAAACATTAATGTGAACGATGATGTTATTTGTGGGATTTGTGATAAACTGATTTCGATTTCAAAAGAAAGTAAAGATTGGCAAAGTGTGGCTTTTGGACATGTATGGCGTGCCGATTATTATTTCTATGTGGAATCAAATATGAAATGCGTATCAAAAGAGTTGGAGTATGCACAAGAGTATATTAATGAAAAGAATCCAAGTGAATTATTAGAAAAATTTTATGCACTGTGTAGTTTACTTTCTTTAAATTCATATGATAAACAGTCTGCATTTAGATACACTTTAAAAGCATTGGATGTTTCTGAAAGATTAGACATCAGACATCGCATTGGTATAAATTATGGGAATATTAGTGCTTATTATTTGGACTATGAATTATATGATGAAGCACTGTTCTATTTAGATAAATCAATGGAAGTATTGCGTTCTTTGCCAGATACGAAGCCACGTTTTCTGCGAATGCTGTTAATTAATTTCATTAATATATATTTAAAATTAGGTAAGCTTGAATTGATGAAATCAACTATTGAAGAATTGAGTTTACTTCCCTTCGAAGAGAAAGATTTAAAAATATATGTTGATTATGCATATTTGCTTTATTATGCAGAGATACAGAATCAAGAAAAAAGTTTATATTATCTACAGGAAATGCAGAATGATGGACTTATGACTTTTCCAAATCGTGTTTATCTCATAGAATTTTTGATGAATGCATTAGAAGCAATGATATCTATCAAAAACAAAGTAAAATCAAGTGAATTATTACAATCCTTACAAGAGCTAATAAAAGAAGATGAACCAGAGCCTTTATTGAAATTATGTAAATTGAATATTAAGTATTCACAGAAATTTGAGACAAAAAAAGAATTATATTACCATTACCACGAGTATTATGATTTATATTTAAAAGCACAGAATCAAGTAAATCTATTAAAAGTAGAAGGTTTACGTGCAAAAATTGAATTGAATGACACTTATACTAAGTATACTCAATCAAAAAAAGTATTAGAAGAATTATATGACCTTGTAAATTATGATGAATTGACTAATGTATACAATCGTTATTATTTTAATATTAAGCAAGATGAAATTCTCAATAGTAATAGATATACTAATATTGGTCTTGCAATATTTGATATTGATTACTTTAAAGAATACAATGATTATTATGGTCATTTGGAAGGTGATGAAATATTAAAACAAGTAGCAAGTAGCTTGAAAGAAAAGGCAAATGAACAAATGGCAGTCTTTCGCTATGGTGGTGATGAATTTGTTTGTCTTAGCTGGGATTTGAATTTTGAACAAATGGCTGAATATGTTAATCAAGTAAAAGAAGCAATAAAAGAAAAAAGTCTTGAACATATACATTCACGATGTGAAAAAATAATAACATTGTCAATTGGATATGGTAATAAGACAGTTTCAACTAAAGTTGATGTACTTAATTTATTTGATGAAGTAGATAAAGCACTATATGATGTAAAGAATAATGGTAGAAATAATGCTAAATCAATAATTGCTATGGAAGAGGTGCATAATGAATAACTATAATGTAGCACTTGAACAAATTCAATTGCTGATTGATCGAATTCAGTGTCGTTTTGAGCATAATTCTAGGTTTAATAAACACGATTGTGATAGGTTACTAATGATATCAGAACAGTTAAACTACTTCTATGGACAAGCATTGGCTCATGTGTATTTGGCACAATATTTTCAAATGAAATGGGATGTAGATGCTTATAATTTTCATTCAGAGAAGGCAAGAGAAATTGCTGAGAATAAAAATTATTTTGATGTTTTAATTGAATATTTTAAAATAGAGGGCTTGCGAAATGTTACTATTTGTGACGAAATAGCAGCTCTTACTATATATTTAGAAGGAATCCAAATTGCTTATAAAATTAAAGATAAAAAATCATGTGCTATTTTCTATAACAATATTGCTGATATATTTTACACAAGTGGTGTATATAAAATTGCAGAGCAATTCTATACAAAAGCATTAGATGTTATAAAAGATATTCCTATAAAAAGTGTGCTTTTTTATTACAAGTCTATACTTGTGAATCTATTACACCTTTCTTGTGTTCAAGGAGAATTAGATAAAGCCCTGAAGTATCATGAAAAATGTTTAAGCGTAAAATGTGAAGTTGGCATTTTACCTTTATTATTTATGGAAGGAGAAATACGTCTTTTATTATTAGAAAATAAGGAAACAGAAGCGTTACATAAAATAGATAGTTTGATAAATAAGTTGATTAAAAATAAGAAAGAAGCGTTTTTACTGAAATCCATTTATTTATATTTAATGGAATTTTTGCTTTTGTTGAAAAGAGAAGAAGATGCAGCATGGTGCTTAAACCAATTAGACACATTGTATAAAAATACGAATCAAAATATAATGATACAAATTCAAAAATTACATGTTCAATATTCAATTCTATTTGGGCATGAAACTGATGAACTTTATGAAACTTTTTATGAAACCATATTAAAAGGAGAAATGGACAGTAAGATATCAATGGGCGAAAGCTTCAAAAGTCTTATTTCTCTCTATGAAAGAGAAAAAGAACAGAATCTTATGTTGGAAAAGCAAGTTAGTCTACAAACAGTAGCAGATATAGATGAACTTACAAAAATTTATAATCGAAGATACTGTAGTAAACTTATAAGTAAATTAATCCAAGATGATGAGGTTTTATCCATTGGATATGTTATGGTTGATATCGATTTTTTCAAAGAATATAATGATTACTATGGTCATTTAAAAGGTGATGAGGCAATAAAAGAAGTTACTACTTTATTAAAGAAGAACTTACCAAACAATGCTTTTGCTGCACGATATGGAGGAGATGAATTCACCTGTATATTTGTTGATAGAAGTGATGATGAAATTATTACATTTGTTGAATCAGTTCAAAAAGAGCTGAGAGACAAAAATATTGTACATTTAAAAAGTAAAAATTCCAAACAGCTCACTTTATCTTTTGGGATATATAATGAGATACATATGCATGGTTGTGATGAATTAACTCTTATTAAAAATGCTGATTTAGCCTTATACCAATCCAAAAATAAGGGAAGAAATGTATATACAATTTATAAACAAAGGAGCCAATCGTAATGGAAACGGAAAATAATAGCACCTTAAAGCGTGATATGTATGATACTTCATATATTTTGGAAAAATATTGTAAGATAAAAGGTAGTGATGAAAGATATGCTTTAATACACTTGAACATTAAAAATTTTCGCTATTTTAATACAAAGTATGGAAGTAAAGCAGGTGATGAAATTCTGACATTGGTTTTTCAAAAAATAACCACATTTTTAGAAGAAAAGGAGTACGCTGCATATTTATATGCGGATAACTTTGCTTTTTTAGTAAGGTGTGATGATTCTAACTATCTTATATATGAACGATTGATACCACTAATTGACATATTATATCGTATAGATGATGAGCGGATTTATAGAAATCTTTTTATGTCTATGGGTATTTATGTGATTATTAACCCAGAAGTCTCATTTTATGATGCACTAAATTATGCGAATTTGTGTAGGAAAGAAAGTGAAGCTTTACTTAATAGAAGTTCTTGTATAGAACTTTATGGTGATTCTTTTTATAATAGTTATATGGACCGTATGAAACTGGAAATAGAGACAGCAGATGCATATAAAGGTTATGAATTTGTCACGTACTTACAGCCCAAAATCAGTCTAATAAATGGAAAGGTTATAGGTGCAGAGGCATTACTTCGTTTGTTTGATAAAGATGGAAACAGCATCCCATTATATAAATTTCTGCCTATTTTAAACCAAAATGGCTACATTAAATTAATTGATATTGATACTTTTGAACAAATGTGTCAGTACTTGGATACAAGAATAAAAAACAATCAGAAAGTTGTGCCAATTAGTTTTAATATTTCAAAGTCACATTTTTATGACCCAGGGATTGTTCAAAATTACATTGATGTGTTTGAAAAATATGATATTCCGAAGCACTATATTGAAATTGAATTTATGGAATCAATTTCTTTAAATGATACTGAACGTTTAAAAAAAGTAGTATCTGATTTCAAAGAATATGGGTTTACATGTTCACTAGATGATTTTGGAGATGGTTATTCTTCTTTTAATGTATTACTTAATGCTCATTTTGATATTATCAAGATGGACCGTCAGTTTTTTTTAAATAACTTAAATGGCAATAGTAGTTTAGTAATAAAGACTATTATAGATTTAATTCATTCTTTAAATATGAAAGTAATTGCTGAAGGCGTAGAATCTAAAGAACATATAGAGTCTTTAAAAGAGTATAGATGTGATATGGTTCAAGGTTATTATTATTATAAACCTATGTCAATTGATTCATTTAATATGATATTGGATGTGCAGGATGATTGTTAGGAATTATATGAATTAATTATTTAGAGGGAGAAAAATATGAGATACAAAAAAATTATAACATTATTAGTAGTAGCTATACTTGCACTAAATTTGGTGGCATGTTCCACACCTACTCAAGGAGATGCAATAAAAGGCTCAGTTTTTCAGGGGACTCAAGGAAAAGAAATGGTAACGTTAAATGTTACATCTGAGCCAACAGAATTGAATCCAATGAGAATGAGTGATACTATTGCACAAAGTATTCTCTATCATTGCATGGCTGGATTCACAAAGTTGAATGAGAAGGATGAGCCAGTGGCTGATTTAGCAGAACGTTGGGATATAAATGATGCGAACACTATTTATACAATGCATCTAAGAAAAGATGCAAAATGGTCAAATGGAGACCCAGTAACCGCGAATGATTTTTACTATTCCTGGGTGACACAGATGACGCCTTCTACTGGAAGTATATTTGCTTCGTATATATACAAGAATATTAAAAATGGAGAAGCATTTTATAAGGGTGAGATTGACGAATCACAGCTTGGGTTAAAAGTATTAGATGATTATACATTAGAAATTCAATGGTCTCATCCAATGACTAATGGCTTGTTTTATTTGTCACAGCCATATTTTTTGCCAATAAATAAAAAGGCTTATAAGGCAATTGGTGATAAACAGTACGCTAAAGAGGCCGATAAAATGGTAACAAATGGTGCATATAAAATAACAGAATGGGTTCATGATGACCATATTACAATGGAGAAGGCTGAAGAATATTATAATGCATCAGAAATTAATATTCCTAAAGTTAAGTTGGTTATGATAGGAGATGCAAATACAAGTTTGAATGCATTTACTGCTGGAGAAATTGACCTTTGTAACCTATATAACGAACAAATTAAACTCGTGAGAGACAAAAGTAAAGATACTATTCAATCCTATATAGATGGAGGATCTTGGTATTTAAGCTTTAATACACAAAATGAGTATCTTTCTAACATAAACCTAAGAAAAGCACTTGCCTATTCTATTGATGTACAAAGTCTACTTAATAATGTAATTAATGATGGTTCTATAGCAGCCAATGGTCTTGTACCAGGTGTTATAAAAGGTGTTGATGGTAAAAGTTATGCAGAAAAACGTGGTAGCTTATTTAAGTATGACAAAGATAAGGCAAGGGAATTCCTTGACAAGGCACTTCAAGAACTTGGGATAGAAAAGAAAGATATTAAACTTGTATTTTGGACATCAGATACAACATATAATCAGAATCAGGCTGCCTACTTGCAACAACAATGGAAAGAAAATCTTGGACTGGATGTAGAACTGAAATCTACAGCAGTCAAAGCTTTGTCTGAAGCAAAAAGAAATGGTGATTATAGTTTTGCAGTGGATGCTTGGGGTCCTTCTGAGAATGATGCAATTACATTTTTGGAGAACTATACAACAGAAAATATGAACAATTATGGAAAGTATTCCAATCCAAAGTATGATAAGTTGATTGAGGATTCAACTCATGAGAGTGATTCTAAAAAGCGTCAAGAGATACTGATACAGGCAGAAAAAATTCTAATGGATGATATGGTTATAGGACCGATGTATTTTACATGTACTACTTATGCAGTTTCTGACAAACTAGTTGGTCTAGTACGTACACCATTTCAATTCTTTAACGTTTTAAATGCACATATTAAGTAAATAAAAAACATGACAGGAGCAGACAATATGTCTTTACAAATGAGGTATATCGCTAAGCGACTTATTTATGCGGTACTTACTGTATGGGTTTTGATTTCCATTACATTTTTACTGATGCAGATGCTTCCAGGAGACCCTTTTTCTGGACTTAAGGTAATTAATCCTGAGATAAAAGCTTCTTTAGCCACAAAATATGGTCTAGATAAACCTGTATTAGAGCAGTACGGAATATATGTGAATAATTTGATACATGGAGATTTTGGTTCTTCAATTGTTTCTGGTCGTCAAGTCACAGATATTATAGCCCAGGCATTCCCAGTTTCTTTAGAACTGGGAATACGGGCTTTGATTTTTGCAATCATTTTGGGATTTTTGTCAGGTATTACAGCTGCTTTGAAGCATAGGACAAAGTGGGACACATTGATGATGATTTTGGTGCTTCTTGGGGTGTCTGTTCCATCATTTATTATTGGTGCTTTGTTGCAGTATTTTTTTGGAATTGTGTTGTTTCAATTTACTGGTATCCATTTTTTTGCAATTATAGGATGGGGGAGTGAAAATAGCAAGATTTTACCTGCATTTGCGCTAGCTTTTGGCTCTATGGCAAGTATTGGAAGATTAATGCGTTCTAGTATGCTTGATGTACTTGGGCAGGATTATATTCGTACAGCAAAAGTGAAAGGAATCAAGAAAAAAGATATTATCCTTCATCATTGTCTACGCAATGCATTAATGCCAGTGATAACAGTTCTTGGTCCTATGACAGCAGTTCTGTTGACTGGGACATTTGCTGTAGAATATGTATTTTCTATTCCAGGTCTTGGAAAATACTTTGTGGACTCAGTACAGGCCAATGACTATCCAGTGATTATAGGAACAACATTATTTTTTGGTATGTTTCTTGTGTTGTGTAATCTAATCGTGGATATTTTGAACAGCTGTATAGACCCTCGCGTGAGATTAGGAGGTGAGGAAAATAGATAGTAGTAAAAGAGTACTTGTTCATGAAGATTTTTCATCTATTGATGACTGTAATTCAGATATGACTAATAACGAACAGGTGTATCCCTCTATGAGTTTTGCAAGGGAGACCATATCCATACTACGCCACAATAAAATTGCAGTAGTATCATTTATAATGATACTTATTCTTATGATAGGTTCAGTATTTTTTCCAATATTTTGTAATTTTGATTTTTCATCTCAGAATGTGGCATATGCAAATAACCCCTTTTTTAGTAAAGATATGAGTAGTGGTTTTACTCATATCTTTGGTACAGATAATCTTGGGCGTGATATTTTTGTACGTATCTGGTATGGGACACGAGTATCACTTCTAGTAGCAGGGGTGGTAGCTATCATAGACTGCATAGTAGGAGTGGTATATGGTAGTATTTCTGGATATATAGGTGGTATGGTTGACAATGTAATGATGCGTACATTGGAAATCATTAGTGGAATTCCATACCTTGTTGTTGTTCTTTTACTTATGGCAGTGCTTCCACAGGGAATTGGAACTTTGATTATTGCCTATACCCTTGTAGGATGGACTAGTATGGCACGATTGGTAAGAGGACAGGTGGTTTCTCTTATGGGGAGAGAATTTATAATTGCTGCAAAAATTATGGGAGCAAGTATGGGACGGATTATTTTCTTCCACTTAATTCCTAATATGTTAGGTATTATAATTGTACACATGACATTGAGCATTCCAGGAATTATATTTACAGAAGCATTCCTATCAATGTTGGGAATGGGAGTTCCACCACCATATCCATCATTGGGAATTATGGCAAATGAAGGTGTTGCTGTTTTTCAGACTTATCCAGCAAGGCTTGTAGTGCCAGGATTATTTATTTGTCTGATAATGCTTTCTTTCAATCTCTTGGGAGACCAACTTCAAGATGCTCTAAATCCTAGATTAAGGAGGTCTGCTTATTATGGACGACATTCTAAGAATTAAGGAATTAAATGTATCTTTTGATATGTACGAAGGAACAGTAAATGCAGTTCGAGGTGTATCGCTTTCCATGAACAGTGGCGAGATTCTTGCGTTAGTGGGTGAAAGTGGTTGTGGTAAAAGTGTAATGGCACAGTCAATTTTGCAACTAAATCCTTCACCACCAGCTAAAATTATGGCTGAGGAATTGAAACTTCTCAATTTTGATATTTTGAATGCATCAGAAAAAGAGATGGAACGAATAAGAGGTACTTTAGCAAGTATGATTTTTCAAGACCCTTTGACCTGTTTGAATCCTACAATGAAAATAGGTAAGCAGATTACAGAGTCACTATATAGAAAAGAGAAAATGTCATCATCTGATTGTAAGAAAGAGGCAGTTAGATTACTTGAAATGGTACAGATACCAAATGCTGAACTACAAGCAGAACAGTACCCTCATCAATTTTCAGGAGGTATGCAACAACGTGTAATGATTGCTATGGCTTTGGCATGCAATCCTAAACTACTTATTGCAGACGAACCAACAACAGCTCTTGATGTTACTACACAACTGCAAATCTTGAAATTGATTGCTAAAATTAGAAAAGAGATGGGAACAGCTGTACTTTTGATTACTCATGATTTTGGTGTTGTAGCAAACTTGGCAGACCGTGTAGCAGTGATGTATGCTGGAAAAATTGTGGAAGAAAGTGGTGTGAAAGAACTTTTTAATAGAGCAACACACCCATATACACAGGCACTGTTAAGAACACTTCCTACATCAGGTGTTATAGGGGAACGCATATCTATATTGGGAAGTCCACCAAACTTATCTGATTTGCCAGTCGGTTGTTCTTTTTCAAAGAGGTGTCCATATTGTATGAAGATTTGTTTGAGAGAAGAGCCACCTTTATTTGAGGTTTCAAATAGTCACAGTGCTTCTTGTTGGCGTCTGCATGAAAGTTTTCCAAAGGAGGAATTGGATGATGGAAAAATTACTTGAATTAAATAATGTATCCAAGAGCTTCCCTCTAGGAAGAAAGCGCAAAAATATTGCTGTCAATCATGTGAACCTAACTATTTATAAAGGTGAAACTCTAGGGCTTGTTGGAGAATCTGGTTGTGGAAAATCAACTCTTGCAAGAGTTATTATGGGTGTATATCCATCAAGCGAAGGTGAAATATTATTTCAAGGCAAAAAGTTAGAACTACATAGACAAAGTAGAAGAAAGGCATTTGCACAACATACACAAATGATATTTCAGGACCCATATATGTCTTTAGACCCACATATGACAGTAGAATCTATTATTGCAGAAAATTTGAAGGTTCATGGGATGTTGGATAAAAATACAAGAACACAAAAAGTATATGAATTGTTAGAAATGACTGGGCTTTTGAGAGAACACGCAGGACGTTTCCCACATGAGTTTTCAGGAGGGCAAAGACAAAGAATTAGTATTGCACGTGCACTCGTGGTTCAGCCAGATTTTATTATATGTGATGAACCAGTGTCAGCACTGGATAATTCTATTCAGAGTCAGATTATAAATCTTTTATATAAGTTAAAGATGGAGTTTGGTCTTACTTATCTATTTATTTCACATGACTTAAGCATGGTACGTTATATTTCTGATAGGATTGCTGTGATGTATGCTGGTAGAATCGTGGAAACTGGAAATGCTGAGGCGGTTTACAATACACCTTTACATCCATATACACAGATGCTTTTGCGTGCAGTTTTGACTCCAAATCCGAATAGCAGAAATATACTACATGAAGAAGTAGATGTACAAGACGAAGTCAAAATTTTTTCGAATTCTGAAAAAGGATGTCCTTTTGTGGAGCGTTGTCCAGTATCAGCAGAATATTGTAGAAAAGAAATGCCTGAATTATTTGAACATAAACAGAATCATCTAGTTGCTTGCTATATGGCAAGTGAAGGATTTAGCTATTATAAAAAGTAATTTTTTAGTGTAATGATAAATTAATTTTATTTAAAATACATATGCTTTACCTCTTGTACTCAAATTTCTTAAATATTAAAATCTAGAATATTAATTAAAAAAGAAGTAGTAAAAAATAGCTTATAAAAATTCAACAGAGGAGTTGAACTTAAAATTTGATTAGAAAAAAATCAATTTTTAGACAACTCCTTATTTTTTTTGAAAAGTAATATACAAGCTATCATAAGCATATAATTCTCTATAGATAATTAACAAGGGGGATAAAGTTATGAGGTATTATAATAAACCTACCAAAGAAGTCTTAAAATACTTAAAGACAAATCCAGAAGTTGGACTTGCTGATAATGAGGTAGAAGAGAGGAAGCTTAGATATGGATTAAATGAATTTACGATAAAAGAAGGACGAACATTTTGGGACGAGTTGGGGGAAAGTCTGACAGAACCTATGATATTAATTCTTATAGGAGCAGCAGTAATAAGCTCATTTGTGGGAGAATTGCATGATGCATTAGGTATTTTAGGAGCTATCTTTATTGGTATTTCCATAGGTATAATAACTGAAGGGAAATCTAAAAAAGCTGCTCATGCTCTATCAAAATTAACAGAGAATATAGAGGTAAAGGTACTTAGAAATGGAAAGATAGTTAAAATATCAAAAAATGATTTAGTACCAGGAGATATTGTATATATAGAAACAGGAGATATGATACCAGCAGATGGAAGGCTTATACAATCTATAAATCTAAAGCTTAGAGAAGATATGTTAACAGGCGAATCTGATGATGTAGCTAAAAATGCTGATGCTATATTAGATATGGAGGTAGTTTATTCTAAAACAGAAATAATTGAACAAGATACAATACCCGCAAAACAAATCAATATGGTATTTGGGGGAACTCTTGTAGCATATGGTAGAGGGATAATGGTTGTTACTCATATTGGTGATAAGACAGAGATGGGTAAGATAGCACAGAACTTATCAAATGATGACCAGCAAACTCCACTTCAAATTAAATTAGGTAAGTTAGGTGCTAAAATAGCAGGTATATCAGGTGTAATAGCTACATTATTATGTATGTTTATGATTATACAAATGCAAAGAAGAGGTATGCTAATTTTGGATACAAGCAGTATTTTATCTTTTTTACAATCATTAGAGCCTGCTAAAAATGCATATATGGTTTGTATTGCTTTAATAGTTGCAACAGTACCAGAAGGTTTACCAACTATGATAAATATTACTTTAGCCATAACAATGCAAAAGATGGCAAAGATAAATGCATTAGTAACAAAGAAAGAAGCCTGTGAAACTATAGGTTCTGTCTCTGTAATATGTTCTGATAAGACAGGTACTTTGACACAAAATAAGATGATGGTAGAAGTAGCATATGTTGATGGTAAGTATATAAGTAGTGGAGAATATCAAAGTAATAGTTATTTTGAACAAAACTGTATAGTGAATTCAACAGCTGATATAGAAAAGGGAGACAATTCATTTAAATATATTGGAAGTGCAACAGAGTGTGCATTACTTTTATATCATAACGATAAAAATTATAATGAAATGAGAAAACAAACTTATTTAATATCACAAATCCCCTTTAGTTCAGAAGAAAAAAAAATGTCAACATTAATTCGTCAAGAGGATTCGGATATACTACTTTCAAAAGGAGCTCCAGAAGTATTATTAAAGAAATGTTCTTATGTACAACAAGGAAAAAGTATTGTCCCAATAACTCCTAAAATAGAAAAAGGTATTCTCGATGAAATTAAAAAACTACAAATTAAATCTATGAGAACATTGGGGTTTGCTTATAAAAAGATGACTAAATCTAGAACAGAAGTTGCAATAACTTCAGAAGGAGAATTGAATTTAATCGGAAATCCAAGAGGGTATGAGAAGGAAGAAAATTTAGTATTTAGTGGCTTTGTAGGAATAGTAGACCCATTGAGAGCAGGTGTTAAAGAGTCTATTGATAAGGCATTTAATGCAGGTGTAGATGTAAAAATGCTTACAGGGGATAATATCAATACAGCAACTGCTATTGGAGATGAATTAGGATTATTAAATGATGGTAAAAAGGCAGTTGAAGCAACCTATATAGATGTACTGACAGATGAAGAGTTAAGAGAAGAAATAAAAGGAATATCTATTGTCGCAAGAAGTAAACCAGATACAAAGATGAGAATAGTTTCTGCACTTCAAAAAAGTGGTGAGGTTGTAGCCGTAACAGGTGATGGTATAAATGATGCTCCAGCTCTTAGTCAAGCAGATGTTGGTATCGCTATGGGAATCTCAGGTACAGAAGTATCTAAAAATGCAGCAGATATAATATTGACTGATGATAGTTTTAGTACAATAGTAGAGGGAATAAAATGGGGAAGAGGTATTTATGAAAACTTCCAAAGATTTATACAGTTCCAGCTTACTGTAAATATAGTAGCATTTATAATTGCTATAATATCTCAACTTACTGGTAAAGATATGCCATTTACTACAATACAATTATTATGGGTAAATATAATAATGGATGGTCCTCCAGCTCTTGCATTAGGATTAGAACCTGTTAGAGATTATGTATTGAAAAGAAAGCCAATAAATAGACATTCTGGAATAATAGCTAGGTCTATGTCTGTTAATATTATTATAAATGCTATACTTATGATTACAATTGTATTTACACAATCAGCTTTTAATATATTGGGAGCAACTCCAGAAGAACAAGGTACAGTTATATTTTCATTATTTGCATTCAGTGCTCTTTTTAATGCATTAAATTGTAGAGAATTTGGATTAAACAGTACAATACCAAATCTATTTAAAAATAAATTAGCATTACAAGTAATAGTTGTGACAGGGGTGATTCAAATAATATTTACCCAAGTATTCCAAAGTTTCTTCAATTCAGTGTCACTAGGGTTTGATATGTGGATAAAGATAATATTATTCGCATCGACTATTCTATTGTCAAATGAATTTGTAAAATTACTTCTTAGAACAGTAAAAAATAGTAAGAAAGTAAATCTTAATAATAAAAATTAGATTATAAAATTTCGCAAAATCGTATTAATACTACGCTTTTGCGGTTTTATTTGTTTTTGTGTAAGTGATTTCAAAATACTATTTATCACTTTTTTGTATGGTACATTATTATACTTAAAAAGATGATTGACCATTAAAATATGGTATTTAGCAAAATATTCGTGAGATTTAAAGATTATTATTGCTACTAATTTACTGCCATTAAATGAGTCCTGATATGATGTAAAGAGTCTTGAAGATATAAACTGATAAACAACATAATTTTAAAAGTATTTGATATGAAATAATGATATATAATCTTTTAATGGTAAAGAGTTTCTTTACCAATGTCGCAATATTTATTTTGTCTGATATAATGGTTAAAGAACATTAACGAAACATATTGAGGAGAACTAAAAGAGTAAAAATACAAATAAAAAGTATATCTGAGTATTTAAGTAAGTTAAAAATATGTATGGGTTTAAAAATAGGAATTTTATAAAGGAGTTGCTAAAATTATGATTGTATATTTTTCTGGGACTGGTAATAGTGAATATGTAGCAAAAAGAATGGGTAAAGAGCTTCAGAATGAAGTATTGAATATATTTGAAAAAATTCGAACTAGGGATTATTCTCATTTAGCATCTGAAAGACCATGGGTTATCGTTGTACCAACTTATGCATGGCGTATTCCACGTATTGTGCATGAATGGTTGATGAAAACAGAACTTAGTGGAAATAAGAATATTTATTTTGTAATGACCTGTGGGGCTGATATTGGCAATTCAGGCACATACTTGAAGAAATTGTGTAAAGCAAAAGGGATGAATTACAGAGGATGTGCTTCTGTAGTCATGCCAGAAAACTATATTGCGCTTTTTAGTACACCAAGTAAAGAAGAAGCTCTAGTAACGATTGAACAAGCTGAGCAGAAAATATCATCTACAATACAATGTATTAGAACTGATATAGCATTCCCAGAATCGAAAGCAACATTTAAGGCTAAATTCAGTAGTGGATTGGTCAATAATATATTTTATCCAGTATTTGTTCATTCTAAAAAATTTTATGTGACAGATGCTTGTGTTTCTTGTAAGAAATGTGAAAATGTATGTCCACTTGGAAATATACACCTTAATGATGGAAAGCCAAACTGGGGAAATCATTGCACTCATTGCATGGCTTGTATATGTCGATGTCCAAAAAAAGCTATTGAATATGGCGAACATAGCAAGGGGATGGCACGTTATATTTGCCCAAAGGAAATCTAAAAATAAATGACTTAAATTAATCCTGATGTATTTTGATGAGGGTGCTTTAAAAGCAATCATTATATAACATAGATTTTATTTAATGGAGTATTAATTTAAAAGACAGTTGATAAATAGTCAGCTGTCTTTTTTTAATCAATTAAATTAATTAGTCATCATAATTAAATTATAATGAAACTTGTATTATAGATATTTTTCAATTTTACTTTGTTCAATTACACGTTTACCTAATAAGGTAATTGCCTGTTTTGGGCAATTATTAACACAGCGATAACACATAGTACATTGATTTCCTGGTATAGCAACACCATTTTTCACAACAATATTTTTCAAGCAACATAGGCTTGCACATTTTCCACAGCCAATACATTTATCAGCACTTATTTTTAATTTGTCTGAATAGTATTTTGTTTTATTAATAAAATATAACCTTTGTCCAAATAAACCTGCTATATGATGAAAAATTCCGATTCCATCTTGTGGTGGAGTTCCATCTTGTATTTTTCTTACAGCATGCTTTATTTTTTGCTCTGCATTTGTTATGAGTTTCTTGTTGCTTTCTAAAGTCTTTTTTAATGCCTTTTCATCAGCAATGCTATCAGGCATTTTTAAATGTAAACCTCCAATAGTGACTGCACCATATTTTTTAAGCAAACGAGCTAAGATACCTGCTCCATCTCCAATGAATAACCCCATTGTTGTAATAATAAAAACTCGCTTGTCTTTCCATAAATTTTGATGATTGATTATAAAGTCCTTTAATATTTTAGGTATGTTGCTGTATTGTGTAGGATAGCTAAATACAATATCTTTATGCTGACTAATTTGATGTAACAATTGCTTATCTTCAATAGAAAATGCTTTTGATGTCATATCATATTCCTGCAAAAACTTTTCTATACAATATTTTGAATTGCCTGTTCCACTGAAATATATTCCTAGCATAATTTTTCTCCAAATCTTAATTTATTGACTTATTTGTTTTATTCTACCATGAGTATATTTAAAAGTCATTTTTTTATGTTTTGAATAGATATTTGAGCAAAAGTTATGTGAATTAATTTTGATATGTAGAAAATAGAGCATTTTTTATTGATTTAAAAATGTTGTTAATAAAGAATTTTTTATTTTACTTAGATATAAATTAATATAAAAAATCTGTTATAAATATGTTGGTTTGATTATAAATAAGATATTTCTATGCTACTTAATAAATAAAAGTTGTCAATTAAGATGCATATAAATAACTAGTATTATGAAAAATATAATAGAGAATTTGTTTGTGATATTATTTTATATTTATATTTATATGAGTAGGAAGTGACTATAGGTTATAATAGTAGAAAGCTTAATAAGTGAATGTTAAGGAATAAATGCAATTGATAAAAATTTAAAAATTTTATCTAAAGGGATATATAGAAAGGAAAATATTTATGAAGTTTAAAAGGTGGGTCAGTATAATTTTATCTATAATAGTTATAAGTGCTCTTCTTGTGGGTTGCACAAATAAATCTAATTCGGATACAGTATCAAATGAAAAAATATCATATGAAATAAATTCAACAAAAAATAGCAATAATAAGGTTGAAACTAATAAATTTAATTTAGGAACATCAGAAATGGTTATAAGAGGTAAATCTATACCATTTAATATGGAAGGAATAATATCAGTACCTGAAAATATAAAAGAAAAAGCACCTGTAGTATTAATCTTTCATGGACAACATGGAGATGGAGAAAATGATTTTGAAGATGGATTTAAATATCTTACTGAGGCTTTGGCAAAAAATGGTATAATAGGAGTATCTATTGATACCTCAGTAAATTATACTTTTAAGTATGGAGAACCAGTGGAAAATGAAAGAATAACTTATTTAGCTCAAACATATATACAAACTTTTAAAGACATAAACGAAGGTAAGAAAAATGGATTTGGGTTATACCTCAAAGATAAAGTTGATTTAAATAGAATTGGTCTTATAGGACATTCTGTAGCAGGTTCAGGGGTAATTAAAATAGCAGAAGACCAAATACAAAAAGGATTCAAAGGGATAAAAGGAATTATATCACTTACACCAGCGTATAATAGTCCGATAGAAAAGTTTACTGATATACCAACAGCAATAATAGTTTCAGAGTATGATGGAGATGTTGTTCATAGTGGAGATGATATTTTTTATGATATATCTTTAGATAAAAATAGAAAAAGCCCATTGGGTCTAACTTATCTAGTGGGAGGAAATCATAATGCATACAACTCAGTTTTAGGAGAAAAAGAGTTTTCTAAGCCACAGACTACTAATGGAACTTATCCTGAGAAATTAGGACAAGAAGAACATAGAGATTTTTTCTCTAATTATGCAGTTGACTATATGAAATCTATTTTTGAGTTTGATAGTAGTGAATCACCTATCTTCAATAAAAAAGGATTGCCTTATAAAATGTATGGATATCAGACTTTAAATAAAGTTAAATATAGTGAATCTGTAGAATTATTCAATAAAAAGACATTTAAAAATATAAGTTCAAGTAATGTTGATATAAAAGAATTGGTTGAATCAGAGAGATTGAATAAAGATACTGCAAAAATATTTATCAATACTGGAGTGAATGAAGATTTAGACTTGTTACAAGTTGATTGGAAATCTGAAAGTGGAAAAATAGAACTACCTTTAAATAATAATAACTTAGGAGCTTATTCTGCACTAAAGTTTAGATGGGCATTAAACTCTCCTAGTAAATTAAATAATAAAGATAATGTAGTTTCTTTCAAACTTAGCTTAGTTGATTCTAAGGGAAAAGAAAGCAGTATCATTGTAGAAAATGATAAAGTATCTGCTATGAAGTATTTTGAAGGAGAAGTTATAAAAGATGAATATGTAGAAGGGAAGTTTATGGAATTCTGGTCAAGATATACTCCAATAAGTGATACAGTAATACCACTTGAAAAATTTAGAAATATAAATTTATCTAATATAAAGAATGTTACAATTGAATTTGAAAGTCCAGAAACTGGTTCAATTATGTTAAATAAAATAGTTGGTATAAAATAATAAAAGTGGTTCTAGATAAAAGTATAAAGTATCTAGAACCAATTTTATTAGACATTATTAATTTTAGTCAGAGATATAAAACTACTTCATATTAACTATAAGAAAAGAAAATTAAGAATATTTTACTGATATAGAACAAGTTTAAAGAATTTTATATCTAAATTGTGTTATCATGAGTAAAGATATCAAGTTTCGAGTTTATTAATAAAATAAAAGACAGGGAGGTAAGTTTCATGTTCTCAAAAATCCTAGTCAAAACATTTATCAAAGATAGTGAGAATGTTCAAGATAAAGTTGTTAGAAATAAGTATGGTTATGTAGCAGGAATAGTAGGCATAATATCTAATTTAGTTTTATTTATAGTAAAGGTTTCTATAGGTGTACTTACATCAAGTATAGCTATAATGGCTGATGCGTTTAATAATCTTTCTGATATGGCATCTTCAGCAATAACTATGATAGGGTTTAAACTAGCAAGTAAACCAGCTGACAAAGAACATCCTTTTGGGCATGGTAGAATAGAATATCTATCAGCATTAATAGTAGCTTTTATGGTTATGTTGGTTGGACTTCAATTTGTGAAATCGTCTATAGAAAGAATAACAAATCCAGTTCCTATAAAGTTTGAATTAGTACCACTGATACTTTTAATTGCATCTATAATGGTTAAAATATGGTTGAGTCGCTTTAATAAATTTATGGGAAATAAAATTAATTCATCAGCATTAAAAGCAGTGTCATTGGATGCTTTGGGAGATGTATTTACATCAAGTTGTGTAGTTATATCTTTTATTTTGGCTAGATTTACTGATTTACCTATAGATGGATATGTAGGTATTGTAGTATCATTAGTAATACTTTATGCAGGATTTTCTCTTGTAAAAGATACTATAAATCCTCTTCTTGGGGAAGCTCCAGATGAAGAAATGGTCAAATCTATTTTAGAATTATTATTATCTTATGAACATATAATAGGTACACATGATTTAATAATCCATAATTATGGAGTTGGAAGATGCATTGCATCTATACATGCAGAAATTCCAGCGAATATAGATATAATGGAAATTCATGAAATTATAGATACTGCTGAGAGAGAAATATCTGAAAAGTTGGATATATATTTGGTAATTCATATGGACCCTATATGCCTTGATGATGAAGAGGTTATATCATCAAAAAGAGAACTTGAAGAAATACTTAAGAAAAACAGCCTTATAAAATCTATGCATGATTTTAGGATAGTTGGAAAAGGAAGTAAGAAGAATTTAGTCTTTGATATAGTAGTTAATCCTTCTGAATTTTCTAAAGGTATGTCAGAAGAAGATCTAAAAGCAGATATAACAAAACTAGTTAAGGAGATGAATCCTGATTATAATTGTGTAATTGTTGTAGACAAGGATTTTATTTAATGATGATAAAAAAATAAAGGAAAAAAATGTAAAAAATATAGACAATAAAACATAGACATAATATAATGGATATATAACTGTATTTAATTTGAATATAATAATTTTTAATTATTTTTATAAAAAAATTATAGAGACGTTGAAGTATATCCTATTACTGGGCACCTTATGGGTATACAGAGTCAATGGTGCAACCGGCTATGAATATAAATTTTATTTATTTCATAGCTTTTTTTGTATAGTTTTTTGATAAAAAAAGTTAAATTATATTGGGTATTTATGGAATTTTACAAGAGTGTAAATAGATTAGAGGGGAGCAATCTATATGAAGAAAGGAAATAAAAAGGCATTATTAATCAGTTTAATTATGATTTTAAGTATGATAGTTACTACAATATATCCATCTGTATCTTATGCATCAGAATTAGAAGGCAGTGGGTCTATACAAAGCAATTCAAATAATTTACCAACTGGAGATGGAAAACAAGAAGAAAATAAGAAACCAGAACAGACTCCAGAGGGAGATAAGCAAGAAGAAAATAAGAAACCAGAACAGACTCCAGAAGGGGATAAACAAGAAGAAAATAAGAAGCCAGAGCAAACGCCAGAAGGAGATAAGCAAGAAGAAAATAAGAAGCCAGAGCAAACGCCAGAAGGGGATAAACAAGAGGAAAATAAGAAGCCAGAACAGACTCCAGAAGGAGATAAGCAAGAAGAAAATAAGAAGCCAGAGCAAACTCCAGAAGGAGAGAAACCAGAAGAAAACAAGAAACCAGAACAAACTTCGATAGAGGATGAAAATTTACTTAAGACTTTAGAAGAAGAACTTAATGAAGATAATGAAGACCACGGATTTATCGTAAAAATTAATAATGATGCAATAGAAACAGAGTCAATGAAAAAAATTACATTTAATTTAACTTATACTCCAACATCAAAAGGGATAAAAGCAGGTGACTCAATAACTTTTAAGGTTCCAGATGTATTTAATAAAGTTAATTTAGATTATACAAGTGAATGTTTTGATAAAACAGAGAGTAATGGAGAGTATACGCTTACATTTAGAGAATTACCTAATGGTCAAAGTGTAATGCAAGGAAAAATTGGATTAGAAGCATATGTGAATAAAGTTAATGAAGAAACAAGTGCCAAAATTCATATTGAAACTACTGGAAAGATAGAAAGTGGAAATGGAGATGTGGATATAGAAATAAAACCTGGCGATAAAGAAGACATTGAAGAAGCTAAAGGAACACTTAAGAAGCTTGTTGAAGGAAGAGAGTCAACTACTGTATTTATGCCAGTTAAAAATAAAGATGTAAATTATACTATACAAGTAAATGAAAAAGAAGAAGAATTAAAAGATATTACTTTATATGACGAACTCCCTGAAGGAATGACATTAATAAAAGATTCTGTAAGTATAGTAGCAAGCAATGGAAAAGAAGTAAGTGATTTTAATATTGAACAAGGTGAAAATTCTATTTCAGTTACTTTTGGAGATATAGATAAAGCGTATACTGTTAAGTATAAGGCTAGAATTAGTGATGAAAATGCAAAACATGGTAACAAATATAAGAATATAGCTAGATTAGAATCTGCAGGTAATAAAGTTCAAGAAGATGATGCTATTGTAAGTATATTTGATAGAGGAAATGATTATCTTTTGACTAAGGGGCATTCAGGAGCAACAAATATTACTCAAGTAGGTCAAGTAATCAACTATCAGATTTCAATAAATGATGATAAATCACCAGTAAGTAATGTGGTTATAACAGATAATATACCAGAAGGTATGAGATTAACTACTGCTGGAGAAGCTGGGCATGATTTTAGAGTTGTAGAAGTTCCAATGAATGGTGGCTGGACTCCTTGGAGTAAAGAAAAAATTGCAAATAATATTTCATATAAAACAGAAGAAAAAAGAAATGAAAGTGGGCAAGTAGAAAAAGTTATAACTGGATTTACAATTAATCTTAGTGAGGAAGAAGTAGAATCAAAGTTCTTTATAGCATATACATTAAAAGTTATTAGTATTGAAGATAGTTATACAAATAGAGCTGTTCTTGATGCGAATAATAGTCAAGTAGATAAAAGAGATGAGATAAGTTTTAAGAAGAACTCTGGATTAATAAGTGCCAAAAAAGAGGTTGATAAAAAGGTATTAGATGGAAATGATAACCAAATAGTTAAGTATAAAATAAACATGTCAACTTATGGTGTTTATGATGCAGGGCAAGTAAATATTTTAGATGAAGTAAATCCAAAATTAAAAATATCTAATATAAAATACTCTGATAATCTTGAACTTAAAAAAGAAGCTGAAGATGGAAAAAATACTATAAGATTAGTAAATAAATATGAATTTAAGCAAATAAAAGAAGGTGAACCTGTACAAGGTTGGGTTACATTTGATGCAGATTTTACAGATGTAAAAGTAGGGGAGACTATACAAAATGTAGCTCAGATTAATGGTTCAAGTCCTCCTGGTGTAGAAACTACTAAACAAGGATATGCTTTTGAAGCTAAGAAGGTAGACAGTTCAGATAAAAGTGCTCTTGAAGGTGCAAAATTTAATTTGGAAAATACCTTTGGAATAGTAGTAGTTAAGGATTTAGTTAGTAATGAAGATGGTATAATTGAATCTAGTGTCAAAAATCCAGGAACATATTATTTAGTGGAGACAATGGCTCCAAGTGGATATGAAAAATTAAAGGGTAAAATAAAGGTGGAAATTGATAGAAAAAATATTGGTAAAATTGTTGATATTGGGAATATAGAAAATGTAAAACAAGAAAATATTCCAGTAAATCCATCAGTACCACCAGGTACAGATGAACCAACAGTGAATCCACCAGTGCCACCAAGTACAGATAAGCCAAGTAAACCATCAAGACCATCTGATACAGAGGAAGCAACAATAAATCCACCAATACCACAATCAGAAAACGTGGTAAATCCTCCTATACCAGAGGTAGTAAATCCACCAATACCACCATCAGAAGATGTAATAGAAAAGCCTGTTAAACAAATTGTTCCAATACCAGAAGTAGTAAACCCACCAGTGCCACAGGAAAAGAATAATACAGTAAAAGATAATACTGTAGTAAATCCACCAGTGCCACCAAAGACAGGTGATAGTACTACAATTACTGTAGAAATACTTTTAGGATTAGGAGCTATTGTAGGACTTATTATATTGAGAAGAAAGAAAAACATCAATTAGACCCTAACATTATAAAAATATAAGTAATATTAAAAAATATCTTCTAAAACAATATTTTCAAGTGAGAATATTGTTAGAAGATATTTTTTTTTGGAGTATTATGTAAAAAAACAATCGTTTTTTAGAAGAAAAATCCAAAAAACTATAGACAAAGAGACAGATATAAGATATAATATAAATATAAAATTAAACGAGGCAAAACTAGGGAAACCTAGTCACGCAAAGCTATAGGGGCTAAAGTTTAAATAAACTACGCCAGCCAGTTGCCGAAAAGAGTAAAAATTTCTTTTTGTATATACAAAGATACTCTTGGGTATCTTTTTTATTTTGAAATTTATTACTCCCGGCCTAACTCAAAGGAGGGAATAATATGAAACCAAGTAAAAAATTATTAATCGCTATAATATCAATATTTTTAATAAGTTCAGTTCCAGTAAGTGCACATGCAGATAGTGCAACTTTAAAAAACAATAAAGAAACACTTAGTGAAATAGTGGTTCTTCCAAATGGAAATTACGATAAAAAAGAAGCTAATGCTATGATAAATAGACTTGCTAATATAGATGGAAAATATTTAAATGTATTAAAACAAGATAACTTAAAAATAAAATTATTAAGTGGAAAATTAACAGATGAAAAAGAATATGCTTATTTAAAAGGTGTAGTTCCTAAGGGATGGGAAAATACTGGTAAAACTTGGGATGATGTTCCTGGTTTAGGTGGAAGTACAGTAGCTCTTAGAATAGGATTTAGTAACAAAGGTAAAGGTCATGATGCAATAAACTTAGAATTACATGAAACAGCACACGCAGTAGACCATCTTGCATTAAATGATATTTCTAAATCAGCACAATTTAAACAAATATTTGCTAAAGAAGGGCGTTCTTTAGGAAATGTAAATTATTTAGGTGTATATCCAGAAGAATTCTTTGCTGAGGCATTTGCATATTACTACTTAAATCAAGACACAAATAGTAAATTAAAAGCAGCTTGTCCACAAACTTATAGCTTTTTACAAAACTTAGCAAAATAGAAAATTTATATAAAAAAATTAAGAGATGCTAGTATGCTAGCATCTCTTTTATATTGCGTGAAAAACTAATTAATTTAATCTTATGTATATATTTATTACTGACTTTTATATAATGACTCAATATGTTTATTATGAGATTGAGTTATTATTGTAGGTATAATAGAAACTATTGAACCAATTACTATCAATAGAATTCCTATAATCATATTAATAGGAATAAATTCTTTAAGAATTAGTAATGCCAGTATTGGAGATATTACTGGCTTAAAGAAAAATACTAAAGATGTAAGGCTAGTAGATGTAGCTTCCATTGCCATAAAATAAAGTGCATAACCAACACCTGTAACAAATACAAATACGTAAATCATAGTAGGTATGTTGTGTAAGGTATAACCACTAAAAATAGGTATATTTGCAAATACATGTAGTCCTTTTTTATTTAATATATTTGATATAAAATTAATCTTAGTAAGTAGAACCAATACAAGCATTTCTAAACTACCAAATATAAAGCTGAAACAAGTCACAACTATTCCACCAAATTTTAACGTTTTTCTTTTACCAAAAACAGTGTACATTGAAAAAATAATGGCAGAAGATAGTGTTAAGAATATACCACTAAAAGTTAATTTTGTGTGCAGTGGATTTATAATAACTATAATTCCAAGGACTTCTAATATAAGTGAAATTATATTGTGCCTATAGATTTTTTCCTTTAGAATCAAATAAGCTAGAAGCATAACAAATACTGGATTACAACTAAATAAGACAGCAACTACAGATGCTTTTGTGTTTAGTACAGCTAACTGGTACAATGACATACTTACTACAACACACATAAAACCTAAAAAAGCAAAGTATTTTAAATCTGATTTTGTAATAGAAAGACTAAGGGATTTTAATCTTTTTATAGCAAAAGGTAATAAGACTAAGCCACCAACAAAAAATCTTGATAAGGTTATTTGTATGGGATTAAAGTCATTAGTAACTGTCTTTAGACTAATTTCCATTGAACTAAAAAATAGGGTAGTTAGTATTATATAAACATAACCTTTTTTCAAATCAAACACCTCCTTGTAATTTATACTAGTACTATAAGCTACAATATTCAAGTACATTGGTATAAAATGGTATATAAATATAAGCTATAAAATTATAAGCTACCTTAATATAGAATATAAAATTCTACACTAAGGTAGCTAATTATTTGTAATTATATTTATTTAATTATTTTAAATTGTACAATTTAGATAATTTTTCAAATGCTGGTAGAGAACTCTTAACTTTATCGTAAGATACACAGTATGATACTCTAAAGTGTCCTGGGCAACCAAAAGAAGAACCTGGAACCAATAGTAAATTAAATTGTTTAGCATCAGCACAGAATTTTTTATCATCTTCAATTGGAGCTTTTGGGAATAAATAGAATGTACCACTAGGTTTAACACAAGAAAATCCCATTTCTATTAAGCTATTATATAAAAGGTCAAAGTTCTTTTTGTAAATATTTACATCAACTTCTGCATCTAAGCTTCTTGCAATAACTCTTTGGAAAAGAGAAGGAGCATTTACAAATCCAAGTATTCTATTTGCAACATTTAATGAAGACATAACATCATCAAAATCATCCATTTCTCCATTAGCCACAATATATCCTATACGTTCACCAGGTAGAGACAATGATTTACTATAAGAGTATCCTATAAATGAATTTTTATAGTATTTTAATATACAAGGAACTTTAGCATCATCATAAATTATTTCTCTATATGGTTCATCAGAAATTAAATATATATTTGTATTAAATTCTTTTTGTTTTGTATCTAGTAATTCTCCAAGGTTTTTTAGCAATTCTTCAGAATAAATAACACCAGTAGGATTGTTTGGAGTGTTTATTATTAGAGCTCTTGTCTTTGGAGTAATAGCATTTTTTAGAGCATATAAATCTGGTTCAAAAGTTTCTATGTTTGTAGGGACTTCGATTAGTTTTCCATCATAGTTTTCTGTATAATTTTTATATTCACCAAAATATGGTGCAAAAGCAATAACTTCATCGTCAGGATTTAAAAGAGTTTTTAAAATGATATTTAGACCACCAGCAGCCCCACAAGTCATAATTAAGTTATCTTTTGTAAGGTTTAATCCATTTTTTTTATTTATGTGGCTGGCAATAGCATCTCTTACATCTTCATATCCTGAGTTGTTCATATATCCATGAACTAGATTTGGAGATTCTTCATTTAAAATATCGCTTATAACTGCTTTAATAGTTTCTGGAGGCTCAACACTTGGATTTCCTATACTAAAATCAAAAACATTTTCTTCTCCGTAGATATCGGAAAGTTTTTTTCCCTCTTCAAACATGGCTCTTATAACAGAGCTGTTTGCAACTAAAGTTTGCATTTTATTAGATATCATATGTAACACTCCCTTTTATAGATTTATATTGCTTATGTATATATTACCATATTTTTACTGAATTTAGACAATTTTCGAAAAATTATTTGCTTGAAAATATAAACTTTTATATAAAATATATTTATGTATGATGTATATAAAAAATTACAAATTCTAACTAAAGAAGAATTATATTTTATGATAATTTTATAAGGTAGTATAAAAATATACAGTTATAAGGCAAAATATTCTTGACTGTATCAAGTATTTAATATAATATAGTTGATATAGTCAAATATATTATATTAGAATTATAGAGGGGAAATTAAAAATGGATTTTAAAAATTTACAGAATGAGAGTTTATCGTATATTATTTGTTATTTACAAAGGAACTTTAAACTTTATTGTGAAAAATGTCTAAAGCCATATAAGCTTACGAATGGTCTATATTTTTATTTAATTTATATCAATAAGAATAGGAATTGTTCTTTGAATGATATTTCGACGGAATTCGAGGTGGATAAAGCTCATACTACAAGAACTATCTCTAGATTAGAACAAGATGGTTACATAGAAAAGATTCAAAACCCTAATGATAGTAGAGCTTTTCAATTGAGAGTAACAGATAAGGGTGAAGAAGTACTGGGAGATATAAAAAACATATTTTCAAAGTGGGATAGTAATATAAAAAAAGAGTTTTTGGATGAAGAATACAAAGAATTAGTAAAGAAATTACATACAGTAAAAGATATAAAGGCAACAGTGGAGGAAGAATAGGATGTATAGCAACTTATTAAAGTCAATTAAAATTGGAAACTTAGAATTAAAAAATAGAGTATCTTTTGCACCTACAAGTATGGGTCTTAATCTGGAAGAACGAATTAACAAGCTTTGTAAAATTGCTGAATCAGGAGTAGCTTTAATTACTATAGGAGATGTATCAGTTAGACCTAGTTTTCATAAAATGGCTTTAAGCTTATCCAATGAAGATGGAATTAGAGAGTATAAAAAAATTGTAGATGCAATACATGATTCAGGGGCGAAAGTTTCAGCACAAATATTTTGTTCAGATTATGACATAAATTTAATCAGAGATACTATAAAATCGGGAATTACTTCACATGACGAAATAAAAAAAATTATGGATGATGGAGTAAAGGATTATGTAACAAATATGACAAAAGAAGAAATAAAAAATATTATAGAGTTGTTTAGAGTAACAGCATTGAATGCAAAAAAAGCAGGATTTGATATGATTCAAATTCATGGAGATAGACTTATAGGAAGCTTTTCATCCAGTATATACAACAGTAGAACTGATGAATATGGTGGAAGTTATGATAATAGAAGTAGATTTGCAAGTGAAATAATTAGTAGTATTCGTAATAATATAAAGGATGTTCCAATAGACTATAAACTTGCAATTAGACAAGAAAATCCTCATTATGGCAATGCAGGAGTTTTATTTTCTGAAGTAGAGCATTTTGTAAAAAAATTTGAATCACTTGGAGTAAATAGTTTTCATGTAACATTAGCAAATCATTCCAAATTAGAAGACACCATACCAGTTAATAATCATCCTTATTTTAAAGATGAAGGATGCTTTTTGTATTTAGCTGATGAAGTTAAAAAACACACAAACCTTCCAGTTTGTGGTGTTGGCAAGCTATCTAGTCCAGATTTCATAGAAAGTATTATATCAAATAACAGAGTAGATATGGTTGCTATGTCGAGACAACTATTGGCAGACAGTGATTGGTTGCAGAAAGTAAGAGAGGAAAGAGTAGATGATATCAAGAAGTGTTGCTACTGCAATAAAAAATGTGCAGATGCATTACAGACACATTCTCAATTTGGTTGTATATTAGATTAATAAAATCTTATAGTAATTGAAAACTTAATGGTATTAAGAAATTTTAGATAAATACTTAACATATAGGAGGATATATCATGAAAAGTTTAATTTTATATTCAAGTTTAACTGGAAATACTAAAAAAATTGCTCAATCTATATATGATGCAATGCAAGGCGAAAAAGAAATTAAAAATATCAGTGAAGTAACTGATAATAATGTTGACTATGAAAAATATGATATAATATTCTTGGGATATTGGGTAGATAAGGGTATTTGTGATAAAAATTCAAAACTAGTCTTTGAAAATATTCACAACAAAAAGCTAGCTTTATTTGGAACAATGGGAGCAAGTACAAAGGGTAACTATGGAATTAACATTATGGACAAAGTGAAAGATGTCTTTTCGAAAGACAATGAAATAGTTGGGTCATTTATATGCCAAGGAAAGATTGCAGAAGGTTTAAAGGTAAAATATGAAGAAATGCTAAAACTTCATCCTGAAAATGAACATATTCGTGAGCAATTAAAAGGTCATGAAGAGTCTCAAAGTCATCCAGATGAGCAAGATGTATCTGAAGCTGTTAGATTTACAAAAGATATAATGGCTAAAGTTAGTGATATGTAATAGTTTAAATTAGATAGAAAGGGAGTTTGCAATATGAAAGAGAGTAACGATATTATAATTTCAGTTGGCTCTAAGCAAAGACTGCAAAATACAATTGCAATAAAACTTTGTTTAGAGCCTAATAGATAAAGATAATATTTAGGCTAAATTGTTTTTGTGCAGTCTTTGCTTTTATTTACAATTAAAAATGTAGATGGGAGCAGAGTATTATGAAGTATGAAAAAGCACAAAATATATTGCCAGAAGAGATACTTGAATTAATTCAAGAATATACAGATGGTAGTTATTTATATATACCACGAAAGTCTGAAAATAAAAAAGCTTGGGGCGAAAATAGTGGTTCAAGAAATATCTTGAAAGAAAGAAATAGGGAAATACTTGATAAGTACAATAAAGGTATTTCTGTTAAAGAACTTACAAAAGACTATTATTTAACGGAGCATAGTATAAGACGAATAATCAGAGAAGAAAAAAGTGATTGAAAATAGAATATTAATGTTCTAAAGATAGATTTATATAACAAAAAATTAAGAAGAGACTTTTTAACAAAGTCTCTTTTTTCGTACAAAATTAGTACAGATTTGTTTATGAACTTGAGGGATAATCTATTTAAATGATATGATTTTATTGAGGAATTTCTAAATTTTAAAAAGAGGAATAGAACAATGAGTATTTTAAATGTAAATAATATAAGTTATGGGTTTGGAGATAGAACATTATTTAAAGACATATCTTTTAGATTGTTAAGAGGAGAGCATGTAGGTCTTGTTGGAAAAAATGGCGAGGGAAAATCTACATTTATGAATATAATAACAGGTCAGCTAATTCCAGATAGTGGTGATATACAATGGAGTAGTAAAGTAAGAGTTGGATATATGGATCAACACACTAAACTAGAAAAAGGTAATACAATAAAAGATATTTTAAGAGAATCTTTTAAGGAACTTTTTTATATGGAAAGTGAAATGAATAGCATATACAGTAAAATGGGAGAAATGAATGAACATGAGATAAATAAGTCTCTTGAAAAAGTTGCAAATATACAAGAATTTTTAAATAACAATGAATTTTACAATATTGATTCAAAGATAGATTCAATTGCCCTAGGTCTTGGGTTTAGACATATTGGACTTGATAGAGATGTTTCAGAATTGAGTGGAGGTCAAAGAACAAAGGTATTATTAGGCAAATTATTATTAGATGAACCAGATATATTGCTTTTAGATGAACCTACAAACTATTTGGATGAAGAACATATAGAATGGTTAAGAAAATATCTTCAAAATTATGAAAATGAATTCATATTGATATCACATGATTTGGAGTTTTTAAATAGTGTTGTGAATGTGGTGTGTCATCTTGAAAATATGACATTGACAAGATATATTGGTAATTATGAAAATTTTCAAAAGATGTATAAAGAAAACAAGAGAAATTTAAGAATAGCTCAAGAAAAACAAATTAGAGAAATATCAAAGATAGAAGAATATATTGCAAAAAATAAAGTTAGAGCATCAACCAGTAAGATGGCAAAATCAAGACAGAAAAAATTAGATAAAATAGAAAGAATAAGTATATCAAAGGAAAAAGTAAGACCTCACTTTGACTTTAAAATATCCAAAAAATCTGGGAAAATGATATTTGAAGCTAAGAACTTAGTTATAGGATATGAAACAGCATTAAGTAAACCTATAAATTTAATTATGGAAAGAGGAGAAAAGATAGCTTTAATAGGTGCAAATGGTATAGGAAAATCAACCTTATTAAAAAGCTTGATTGGAATAAATAAACCAATAAGTGGAAGTATTGAAGTAGGAGAAGAACAAAATGTTGGATATTTTGAACAGGAAGTTAAAGAAACAAGTGATAAAAAACTTATTGATGAGGTGTGGTATGAATTTTCAACATACACAAGATATGAAATAAGAAAAATGCTATCAAGATGTGGTTTAACTAATCAACATATAGAAAGCAAGCTTTCTATATTAAGTGGTGGAGAACAAGCTAAAGTAAGGTTATGTAAACTTATAAATAATCCTAGTAATATATTAATACTAGATGAGCCAACAAACCACTTAGATTCTGAAGCAAAGGAAGAACTAAAAAAAGCTTTAATATCATATGAAGGCAGTATAATTTTAGTCTGCCATGAGCCAGAGTTTTATAATGATATAGTTAATAAAATTTGGGATTGTGAGAAGTGGGCAATTAATTATTTAATATGATAGAAAATCTTATACGACTTGTTATATCTTTTATCAATTTTAATATAAGACAGGCTAATTTGACTTTTGGACTGAGAAAGATATGAAAAGACTAAATTAATAGAAAGGCATGGCATTTATTTGCGATGCCTTTTTTAATAGAATCAAAAAAATGATAAAAATACTTGACTGTAAACCATGTTTATACTGTATCTTATATAATAATCAAGCAGTTTTAGATACACACAAGGAGGAGATTATTACAAAGTGTGGTATTATTGAGAATGGAATATTGGCGAATCAAATAATGAAATAAAACATTAAAGAAGACTTAGAGTAATAAAAAAGAAAGATATTAGGTAATTCAATAAATCGAAAGGTGGTGTTTAAAAATGACAATTAAAGAAGTTGAAGAAAAAACTGGACTAACACGTTCTAATATTCGATTTTATGAGAAAGAAATGCTAATTCAGCCCATTCGCAATGAGAGTAATGGTTATAGAGAGTATTCAGATGAAAATATAGAGGACATCAAAAAAATTGCATATTTACGTACATTAGGGATTTCTATTGATGATATTCGTAATATTATACTTCAGCAAATATCTTTATATGAGGTTGTTGAAAAACAAGAACAAGTTCTCAAAACTCAAATATCTGATTTGGAAAATGCAAAAACTATGTGTGAAGAAATGCTCAAATTTGATGAACTAAGTTATCTAAATTTAAAAGTAGAAGAATATATAACTGAGATACCAGAATATTGGAATGAAAATAAACATACTTTAAAACTGGACTCTGTAAGTTTCTTATATATGTGGGGAGGAAATATTACATGGGGAATTATAACCATTGCTTGTTTACTGATTGCAATCATAGCATTTCCAAAACTGCCAACTCAAATTCCTGTGCAATGGAATAATGGTGTAGCCAATAGTGTAGATAAAAAATTTATTTATGCTTATCCAATTATTTGTGTTGTATTCAGATTTATTTTACGTCCATTTACATGTAGATGGTTACAAATACGAGTTTTCTATAGTGATACTATTGCAGATTATTTGACGAACTTTTTATGTTTTGTAGCTTTATCCGTAGAAGTATTCTCAATATTTTTTGTCTACAATATTGTCAAGAACGTTACAGTTATTCTTTTTGTAGATACCTGTGTATTTATGATTTTATTACTAGTAGGATGGAATAAAATATACCAAAAAACAAGCAACTCTCAAAAAATGAGTAAGGAGTGAACTTACTTTCCATAAAGAATTTAGGGTACGTGCTAAGGTACATTTTCCATGTTGATGAAGTAAGATAAAAGCAAAAGCTTACTTTAGCATCATTTGTTTAAATTTTGATAGCGAAATAAAAAAGAATGCCAGAGTTGATAAAAATATAGTGTTTATGAGGATTCTGGCATTTTGTATATTCATATTTAAAAACTTTGCTTATTGAAAATCAGTGGAAAATTATTATTTTTATTGGAAAAGCTAATAATTCAGACTTCAATCTCTACATGTTATCTCTCTACATGTTATCTCTCTACATATTATCTAAAAAAGCTAAGAAATCAACTTTGTATATTTTTCGTGGTCTACCTCTTTGATTATCCAGTTTTGTGTTTACAATAGTTGCAATACCAGCCTTATATAAGATACTTAGGATTCTATTTGCACTTCTAAGAGTTATATTCATATAGTCTGATAATATTTCTGCTGATACATTATTTGAATTTCTATCATTAATCATACTCATAATTTTAGATACATTTACATTAGATAAAGGAATGAAAGAAGCAACTTTATTAGCTATTGAACTTTCTTCCAGGTCATTAGAATTTTTATTTGAATATAAAGGTCCTATTATATTATTAGTGTCATTTACTATAAACGTACAATTTCCACCTAGAGAAGCTGATTTACTATTTGCCTGACGAGCGTTCTGTTCTGCATGAATATTTGTGTTGCCAATTCCCCAACCAATATTTAAGCTATACTTGATTTCTTTTAAGTCTTCTGAAATAAAAAATTCTGTATAATCCTTAGTCATATTATTTAGCATTTCTTTAGTAGTATGTATTTCTATTTTCATGTCATTTTTTTTGACTTGAACTCCATAGAACCCATTTCTTGATAAAGAATTTAAGATAGTATTGTATATTTGATTTTGTATCTCATCATTTTTAAATATTAGGTCATCATTTATATACTCTGAGCTATTTATTGTGACTATACAAGTTGCAGATTTATTTTTATCTAAATTTTTTAATGTTATTTCGTTTATTACAGATTTAAATGTGTTTAAGATTGATTCAGTAGATGGCACCATATAAATACAATCATATCCAAGTCTATTTAATTCACAATTAATTATATAATTTCTAGTAATAGAAAGGTTAATCTTATTATTTTTTAATAAATCTAAGTGTATCTCCAATAATTTATCATTTAATTTTTTAAAGTCATATACAGGTTGAGGAATATTGAAATCTCTAATTGTATATGGACAGTTTTTAGAATCTATCAATGAATAGATGTCATAATAGTTATTATCTTCTCTTAAAAAATCAATAAATGATTTTGTAAAATCAATCTCTCTTTTACTATTTAATAGTTTAAATAAGTATTTATAAAAATCTCTTTCATCAAGCTTTAAGAAACTTAATGGGACCTTTATATCCTCTATATTTATTATAAGCTCACTATATGGAATTAGACCACTACAAACAAATCCATCAAAATTATCTACTTGTTCATTATATATATTTGGCAAATTACTAAAAGGATTTTCACCTTTTAGTTCAATGTATGTAATTTCGCAAATATCTTTTAATTCTTCGAGAGCTTGTTTAAAGTTATCTGCCATAAAATAAGATGTTGTTAAAAAGCCAATCTTATATTTCATAAAACCTCCTTTAAAATTTCGAAAGTATTGTAACTAATTATCAATTTATAACCTCATTTTATAATAGTAGATAAAAAGCGTCAATTTATTTTACAAAGTAAAAATTAAAAGAAAAATCAGAAAATAAAAAATATACTGAAAAAATGTTGACTGATGAAAATAATTGTGTTATTTTGTAATTAAGGACTAGTCTTTTAAAATTTCCTAAAGTATAAACTCAGCTTTTAGGAAAAAAATTTTATTCAAAAATAAAGGAGATTATTATGATTACATATTTAAAGGAGATTTCTAAATTTGTTGACGAGAATAGAGAAGAAATCATTTCACTGTGGAAAGAGATTGTTAATATTGAAAGCTATACAAACTGTAAAGAGAGTGTAAATAAATTGGCTGATAGATTAAAATGTGAGTTTGAAAAAGAAGGATTAGATTGTGATTTAATAGATGCTGGAAATAATGGCAGTACATTAATAGGTACACTTGGTTCTAACAGAAATAAGAAACCAATAATTTTTTCAGGGCATATGGATACTGTCTTTGAAATAGGTACATTTGGAGAAAATCCATTTAAAATAATGGAAGGAAAAGCATATGGGCCAGGTGTGTTAGATATGAAAGGTGGAATAGTAATTTCTTTATACGTTATCAAGGCTTTAAATAAGATAGGATACAAAGATAGACCAATAAAAATAGTCTTTTCAGGTGATGAAGAGATAGGACATAAGGATTCAAACGGAGGAGACATTATATTAAAAGAAGCAAAAGGTGGTCTATGTGCATTTAATATGGAAACTGGGTTGGTAGATAATAGCTTATGTGTAGGTAGAAAAGGAAGAATCGGGTGTAATATAAATGTAAAAGGTGTAGAAACACATGCAGGAAATGATTTTGAAGGTGGAAGAAATGCAATAGAAGAAATGGCTAATAAGATATTACAAATACAAAAATTGACTAATCTTGAAGTTGGGACTACAGCAAGTGTAAGTATAATTAAAGGAGGAAGAGTATCAAATTCTATTCCTGAAGATTGTAGTATAGAAGTAGACCTTAGATTTGAAAAAGTAGAAGAAATGGAGAATGTTAAAAAAAGAATTCAAGAAATATGTGAAGATACTTACATAGAAGGAACCTCTACACATGTTGATTTTGTAAGTGAAATGATGCCATTTGAAACTACAGAGGATGTTATGAAGTTTCACAAATTTGTAAATACAGTATCAAAAGAAAATGGGTTTGGTGAAATAAATTCTAAGAGACTTGGAGGAAGTTCAGATGCTAGCTATTTAACTATTGCAAACGTTCCTGCGATATGTTCTTTTGGAGTAAAAGGAGAATGGAATCATACCTCAAGAGAATATGCATTAGTAGATTCTATGTTTGAAAGGGTAAAATTGATTTCTACAATTGTTTTAAATTTAGATAAATTTGATATATAAAAGGGGGATTTTATATGGATACAACAGCTGGAGATAATAAGGTAACATGGAAAGGATATATGTCTTTATTTGTATTGATAATACTATTTTCTGGTATTTTTAAGGAGAGTCAAGGATTTCTAAAAGCTTTAGACTTTGCTAACTTAACTGGCTCATTTGGTACTATTTCAGATGGCGTAGACTTTATGGGAAAGGGTGGAACTGGTGCAAAGGATGGTTTTTTATTTGCACTTACTTTAATACCAACTGTGTGTTTTGCTGTAGGACTTATTGATGTAGTTGAATCTATGGGAGGGATGAAAGCTGCATCAAAAATATTTAATCCATTACTTAAACCTTTACTTGGGATACCTGGAATAGCGGGTATAGCATTTGTATCTTCATTTACTAGTTCAGATGTAGCCTCAATAATGACAAAAGAATTATGTGAAAGCGGAGAAATAACGGATGATGAAAGAACTATATTTGTAGCTTATCAGTATGCTGGTTCAGCAGTTATATTAAATACAATAAATACTCAAGCTCCACTTTTGCCAATAGCATTATTGGCATTAGGTCCAATAATACTTATAGAGATATTCTGTAAGATACTTGGTGCCAATCTAGTTAGACTAATTATAAATATAAAAAATAAAAAGAATAAAAATAAGGAGGCTGCGTAATATGAGTCAACAAAATACTGGAAGTACAATTGTAAATAGTAAACCAAAAAAAACTGTTGTTGAAACATTTATGGGAGGCGCAAAAAAAGGTTTTTACATAGGTGTTGAACAAATATTGCCAGCCATGATAATGGGGTATGTAATAGTACAATTTCTACAATTGACTGGTCTAGTTGATATTTTAGGAAATGTTTTTGGTCCAGTAATGGGGATTTTTGGACTACCTGGAGAATCAGTCGTAGTTTTGATAGCGGCTTTCTTTGCTAAGGCAGCAGGAGCAGCTACAGCCGCAAATTTATTTGCACAAGGTATAATTACAGCATCACAAGCAACTATTTTGATTATGCCATGTATGTTAATGGGTACTCTAGTTGGTCATTACGCTAGAATAGTTCTTGTAGCTAATACTAGCACTAAGTATAGAATGTTACTATTAGCAGTTCCTATATTTGATGCAGTGGTAGGTATGTTGATAGTTAGAGTTTTACTTACTTTTATGGGATTAATGTAAAAATTAAATAAAACTAACATAATAATGTCATGATGATGTACTAATTAAAAAATGATATGTTAGTTAAAAAAGAAGTTTACTAGTATAGCAGTAAACTTCTTTTAGATTTTCTATGTTTTTTAGAGTTTTTTCTTTTTAAACTTTCTATGTTTTGTTTTAATATCTTTAAATCAACAATAAATTAAATTCATTTTTAGTTAATATCAATATAAATTTATTATGATTTTATTTTTAAAGTACAATATGTTTTGAATTTTCTCGTATATCTACTTCAATGACTTTTTCTATTGTATCTCCTCTAAAGCCTAGTAAATTACTTGTTAAGTTTGCAGTAGAACAAGAGTGGTTAGGTATGATTCTTATCCTATCACCTATTTTTATATTAGTTTTTCCATTTACTTTAATTTTACCAACTTCTTCTGAAAGTGAATCAATAATAAGTTCTGGATGTCCACAAACTATACCATAGCCAACAATACTACTATTTCCATGAGCACCCTTATCTAGTCCAAGGCATTTACTTCCACAATCAACTAAATAATATCCATCACTATTTTTTGATATTACAGTACATACGACAGTAAGAGCACACATCTTTTCAGTAGCACATCCTAAAGCTATTTGTATAGCATCATAATATACATAGTTTCCAGGTCTTACAGCAGTGATAGTTTTAGAAGTGGCTTCAGTTTCAACTGTTGGAGTGCTTCCAGAAGCTACAATATCTATATTAAATCCATTATCAGTTAATAATTTAGATGCCTTTTCCATAGCAGAATTTTCTTGAACACAAACATCTGGTACACCTTCTGGAGAACTGCAACCGTATACTTGACCTGGATGTGAGCTCATTCCAACAATCTTTATACTTTCTAGTTTTGAAATTTCAATAGCAAGTTCTACTACTTTTTCTGGTTTAACACCAAAACGGTGTAATCCGCAATCTACAATAAGAAGTAGTTTACATTCAATTTTAGCTAGAGAAAAAGCCTTGCTGTAAGCTCTTGCACATTCTATATTATCTGTAGCACATATTAAATTTATTTTTGAAGCCATGGTTACTACCCTATTTATATTTGCATCTCCCATGTAAGGGTAAGCCAACATAATATCTTTAAAGCCAGCATTTATCAAAGCTTCAGCTTCATCAAGAGTTCCAACAAGAAATCCAGTAGCACCTGTATCTTTTTGAAGTTTTGCAATATATGTACTTTTATGAGTTTTAAGCATAGGCCAAAGCTGTTTGTTATTCTTTGTACAAATTTCTTGTATTGTATTTATATTTTCTTCTAACTGGTCTAAATCTAGTAAAAAGCTTGGTGTAGCAATTTCTGAAATTTTCATATTGTTTACCACCTTTCAATAAAAATAAAATCAATCACAGGTCTTAATTTTACGATATTAATAAATATTATGATAAGATTAATTTTATAATATAAATATCTTCTAATTATATTATAGAACCAGTATGAGGTTAGAGCAATATTTATTTAGATTAATTAGAATTTTCAATATATTTATTGGTTATCAAATTATGTAACTATTAAACTGTATATATAATAATGTTTTATTTTTGTGGTTTTACTTAAAACTGTTTGAGTTTTATTTAATAGGGTATTTTAAATAAGTAAAAATTTTATTTTAGCATAAAAAACTTATATTATAAATTTTGGAGGTAGCAAATATGAGAAAAGTGGTACTTTATATTGCAATGAGTTTAGATGGTTATATAGCAGAAGAAGATGGTAGTGTAGTTTTTTTAGATGAAGTAGCTTCAGATTCTCAACAAGAAGACTATAATACTTTTTATGATACAATTGATACAGTTATTATGGGAAATTCAACATATACACAAATAATAAATGAACTAAGCCCAAATGAATGGTTTTATAAAGGGAAAGAATGTTATGTGTATTCAAAGACTACTAGTGGAGTTAATGAAAATGTAAAGTATACCAATTTGGAACCTAAAAAACTAATTGAGCAAATTAGAGCAGAGAAAAATGGGAAAGATATCTGGATAATTGGAGGAAGTGAAATAGTAGAATTATTTACAAAAGATAATCTAATTGATGATTATTTTGTATATGTATTGCCAATAATATTAGGTAGAGGAATTCCATTATTTAAAGCTGGAATACAGAGAACAAACTTAAATCTTAAAAAGGTTAGTAATATAGAACAACTTGTAAAATTAGAATATAGTAAAAAACAAGTATAAAGTATGTGCTGGCTTGTTATCATTTTATAAAATAAAGTATTTAAAAACTTAAATTATATATGGATTGACATTACTTGTCAAATATGGTAACATATAAGCGACTTATCGGAGGGTGTATTAAAAAGAATATGCTGGAGAAGAGAGTGCACTAACTCTTTTCTCCTTTTTTTATAAAAGCAAGTATTCATAAGCTTGGCATTACTACATAATAATTACACTGTCTCAAAAATTAAGAAAGGAGTAGAATATGAAATTAATTTTAAATTATTTAAAAAATTATAAGTTATTAATAGCATTAAATATACTGGCTATATTTAGTTTTGCATTAGTTGAATTAGGTATACCAACAATAATAGCTAAAATAATTGATAATGGTATTGCAAATCAAAACACAACTTACATAAAACAAATGGGAATAGTAATAGTTGTTATTTCTATTATAGGAGTTGTAGGTAGTGTATTATTGGGTTATTGTTCTGCAAAAATATCAACAGGAGTAACTAGAGATATAAGAAATGATATATTTAAAAAATCTCAAGAATTTTCACACACTGAATACAATAAATTTGGGATTTCTTCAATGATTACAAGAACTACAAATGATGCATTTCAAATTCAACAATTTGTAAATATACTTCTTAGAACAGCTTTATTAACTCCAGTCATGTTTATTATAAGTATAATCATGACAATTAGAACAAGTGTAGAGCTTTCTTTGGTATTAGCTATATCAGTTCCTTTTATAATTATTGGAGTAGCAGTAATAGCAAAAATTTCTCAATCAATATCGTCTAAACAACAAAAAGGACTGGATAAACTAAACCTTATATCAAGAGAAAATTTAACGGGAATAAGAGTAATCAGAGCATTTGGGAATGATGACTATGAGACAAAAAGATTTGAAGAAACAAATACATATTATGCTAATGTTTCTAAAAAATTGTTTAAGCTTATGTCAATTACTCAACCCGCATTCTTTTTATTATTAAATATAGCTGTTTTGGCTGTGTTTTGGATTTCAAGTGAAAAAATAAATATTGGAGAAATTCAAGTTGGACAATTGGTTGCGTTTTTGGAATATCTTTTCCATGCTATGTTTTCAATTATGCTTTTTTCAATGGTATTTATCATGTATCCAAGAGCAGAAGTTTCAGCAAATAGAATAAAAGAAATTTTAGAAGAAGAACCACTTATAAAAAATCCTAAAAATGGAGTAAAAGATACTGAAAATAAAGGACTTATAGAATTTGACAATGTAACATTTACGTATCCAGATGGAGAAGCTTCTGTGCTTAAAGATATTTCGTTTACTGCAAAGACTGGTGAAACAGTTGCCTTTATAGGTAGTACTGGTAGTGGAAAAAGTACCTTAATTAACTTGATACCTAGATTTTATGATGTAACAGAAGGTAGTATTAAGATAAATGGAGTAGATATAAGGGAATATGACTTAAAGGCTTTAAGAAAAAAGATAGGGTTTATACCTCAGAAGGCATTGCTTTTTACTGGTAGTATAGCAAATAATATTAGATTTGGTAAAAATAAAGCAGGAACATCAGAATTAGAACATTCAGCCAAAGTTGCACAGGCATATGAGTTTATATCAAAAAAACCTAGAAAATTTGATGAATTAATTAGTGAAGGTGGAGCTAATGTATCTGGAGGTCAAAAGCAAAGACTTTCTATTGCCAGAGCTATTATAAGAAAACCTGAAATATATATATTTGATGATAGCTTCTCTGCATTAGATTTTAAGACTGATGCAATACTTCGTTCTAAGCTAAAAAAAGAAACAAAAGATGCAATTGTATTGATTGTTGCACAGAGAATCAGCTCAATTATTGATGCTGATAAAATTGTAGTACTAAATGAAGGACAAGTTGTTGGAATGGGAACTCATAAGGAATTATTGAAAAATTGTGAAATATACTATGAAATTGCAACATCTCAGTTGAAAAAGGAGGAATTGGAATAATGAAAAAGTCTAAAGGTTTTAAAAAAACAATTGGTAGACTTCTTCCATTTGTAAAGCAATATAAATTTTCATTTATTATAGCTATTATATGTATAATTTTAGCAGCTACTATGAATGCAATTGCTCCTAAAACAGAGGGATTAATAATAACACAATTAACTAAAGATGTAATTCGTATAGCAAAAGGAATACCAGGAGCATCTGTGAATTTTAACTATGTAGTAAAAATTTTGGCACTCTTAGCATGTATATATGTTGCTAATGCAATTTTTACGTATGCTTCAAGTTTTTTACTTACAAATGCTATTCAAAATACGATGAGAGACTTAAGAAATGAAGTAGAAAATAAGATAAGAAAACTGCCTATTAGTTACTTTGACAGCAATAGTTTTGGAGATGTACTAAGCCGTATATCAAATGATGTAGATACAATATCAAATGCCTTACAACAGAGTTTTATGCAAATTATTAACTCAATTTTAGTAATAATTTTGGCAATTTCTATGATGTTTACAATTAATGTATATATGGCATTTATAGCTCTTTTTATAATTCCAATTAGTTATTTTGTATCTAAGTTTATAGTAAAAAAATCACAAAAGCGATTTTCATTACAACAAAATGCTCTTGGAAAATTAAATGGAAAAGTACAAGAGATGTATACTGGATTTAATGAAATAAAATTATATGGTAAAGAAGAAGACTCTATAGAAGAATTTAAAAAAGTAAATCAAGAACTTTGTGAAAATGGATTTAAGGCACAATTTATATCAAGTATGATGAATCCAATGGTTTCATTAGTAACTTATTTTGGAATTGTAGCAGTAGCAGTAGTTGGTTCTATATATGCAGTGAGTGGAGGGATAACAGTTGGAAATTTACAAGCATTTGTACGTTACATATGGCAAATAAATCAGCCTCTTTCACAGATGACACAATTATCAACTGTAATACAATCTTCTTTTGCAGCAATAGAGCGTGTATTTGAAATTTTGGATGAAGAAGAGGAAACTCCTGATGTTGAAAATCCAGTTAAGATAGAAAATGTACAAGGAAATGTTACATTTGAACATGTGAATTTTGGATATGGAGAAAGTGAGACTTTAATAGAAGATTTAAATGTAGAAATAAAAAGTGGTCAAATGGTAGCTATTGTTGGTCCTACTGGAGCAGGTAAAACAACATTAATAAACTTATTGATGAGGTTTTATGATGTAAAGGGAGGAGCTATTAAAGTAGATGGAGTAGATATCAGAAATATGAGACGTGAAGATTTACGTTCAATGTTTGGAATGGTACTTCAAGATACATGGCTATTTAATGGTACTATTTTTGAAAATATAGAATATGGTAGATTTGGAGCTACTAAGGAAGAAATTATACAAGCAGCGAAAGTAGCAAATGTACATCACTTTATAACTACACTTCCAGATGGCTACAATATGTTTTTAAATGAAGAAGCATCTAATATATCGTTGGGAGAAAAACAACTTTTAACTATAGCTAGAGCTTTTATATCAGACCCTTCAATATTGATATTAGATGAGGCTACTAGCTCTGTTGATACTAGATTAGAATTGATGCTTCAAAAGGCAATGAGAAATCTTATGAATGGTAGAACTAGTTTTGTTATAGCACATAGACTTTCTACAATTCGTAATGCTGATTTGATTTTGGTTATGAATAATGGAAGTATTATAGAGCAAGGTAATCATGATGAACTAATGGAAAAAGGCGGATTTTATGAGAAGCTTTATAATAGCCAATTTGCAGATACAGAATCTGAATAGTAAAATATCTGCATGAATAATAGCTAAAATTTAAATTGATAATGTTAGAATTGAAAAGAGTATCAGCAAAGTTATTTTTTAATAAACTTACTGATACTCTTTATATTTAAGCTTAAAAATATTTATATTTGACAATTAATCTTGTTATATCTGATAGCTAGAATTGCAGTATTTTTCTTTTTTACCTTTTTGTTCTCTGACATATAATAACTCACTTAACTTATCAATGTAATAACAATCATCACTTATGCGAATTAAACTAGTTAGATAATATCCGTCTTTACTTCGAGGAATTTTTTTGTTTATAGCTAAGTCAATAGCTGTCTTTGCTGCTTCAAAATGTTTTAAGTGTGTATGACCTTCTTCAAAATTCTTTCTAGTATTATAAACTACATAACCTTTTTTAACTTGAAAAACTATAAATTCTTTTTTTTCATATATTTTATTAAACATTTAATCAGCCTTTCTCAAGATAGTTTTATAGTATAACAATAGAAGCTTCTAAAAAATTTTATAAAGAGTATAAATATTATGTAAATTATAGACCTAAAGGCTATAATTTTATAAAGATAAATTTTTTATTACTTATATGTTAATTCATAGAAGTTAAAAGTAAATTATCTTTAAGTTAAACAAAAGTAAAATAAAAGACTAGTTATAATATTTATATGAAAAAGTACAAAATATAGTATAAAAATATAGAAAAATTAAATTATTTACTTGCAGTTTCTAGTTCCGTAAGTATATTTACCTTGAGATATATTATCATCATGAAAATATATTCTCTCACAAACTTTATCACCCCATAGAATATTTTTTGTTATTTTATGTGATGTATCTCCTGTAAATACCTCAGCAACAGTGGTATCAGTAACATCACAATAAAGGGATGCAAACTGCTTAAACCAAGGATTTTCTTCAAAGCGTGAAAGCCAGGAAGCTCCATAAGGACAGTGTAACTCTTCAAATTCAGGAACCCAACCTAAAAATGGAACATCAGTTATACTAGCAATATTGTCAGCAATCAATTCATCTCCATTTTCATTGGCTCTTTCTCTCATAGAAATAGCTCTTTCTTCTGATCTTTCAAACAAAACTTTTTTTAATATTTCAGCAGTTTTTTCATTTCCAAATTCCTCAACTAATACTTTGGTAAAATAAAAATATAAATCACCAAAATGTTTACAAGCCATACGAACTTCTTCAATAGCATAATCTTTGTCAATAGTTTCATTAGTTACAGTATCTTTGTTCAAAAAAATCACTCCTTAAAATAATAGTAGTTACATTATAATTATAGAGTATTTTTTATAAATAAGAAATTGATTTGAGATAAATAACATTTTAGTAAATGTAAATAGATTATTAAAATAATTTATTATTACAAAAATCTTCTAAATTGATGTATTTAGGAGTCTCCATATGAATAAGTGTTGTTTTGTAAATATCTTCAGTACATCCATTAGATATATTATTAAAAATATCTGTATGCTCTTTTAATGTTGTTTCTAGTCTTCCCTCATGTGATAATGAATCAAGAGCTAATTTTTTTATTCTGTACATATAGCTGTTGAACATCTTATCAAATTCAGTATTTTGAGCATATGAGACGATTGTTGTGTGAAATAAAGTATCATATTCTGCAAATGTGTTTAAATTCTTGTCACTTGATACAATCTCTTTTTGTTTATCTAAAAGATACTTTAATTTATCTATAGTTTGAATTGCTCTAGGCTCTTTGTATTGGCTCGTAATCAAAAAAGTACAAAATCCTTCTATTGCAGAACGTATTTGAAATATCTCTACAATTTCATTGGCTGTGATTTGATGAATTTTGAAACCCTTACTTGGAATGATATCTATAAAACCATCTTGACTGAGTCTTTGAAGAGCATCTCTTATAGGAGTTCTTGAGATTCCTATTTCACTTGCAAGCTTTGTTTCAGAATATATTTCATTTTCTATTATTTCACCAGATAGTATTAATTCTTTTAAATAGTCATATGCTTGTTCTTGTAATCTTTTAAATGTAGCCATATTTTACCCCTCCTAAACAATGTAAAAATACAAAAACTTATATAATGTTAAGAATACAACATAGTAAAATTAAGGTCAATCCTTTGAAATTTAAATTATATATTGGTTGATATGACGATATAAATAAAGGTTTAGTTGAATGATACTTAATTATTGATAAAAATAGTTGATATAAAGAAAAATAATTAATATAAAGTATGATTAAATATAATATAAAAATAGTGTGGTTTATTTAATATAAATAGTATGCGTTAAATATAATGATTATAGATGAAATCTATTATATAAATCTAAAAATCGTGTTTTATTGTTAAAATAAATACTTTTATATTTTATATTGACCGGTATACTGGTGTGTAGTATACTTTAAATCATAAAAAACGTTTTCAAAAATATGAAAATATGGAGGGGTATATAATGAAATTAGGATTTATCGGATTAGGAATAATGGGAAAACCAATGGCCAAAAACTTACTAAAAGATGGATGTAATCTTTTAGTATATGACATTAATAAATGTGCTGTAGATGAGCTTGTATCGTATGGTGCAAAATATGCAAGTCTTTCAGAAATAGGTGAAGAGTGTGAGATTGTATTTACAATACTTCCAAATGGAGCTATTGTTCAAGATATATTATTTGGAGTTAATGGTTTAACAAATACTTTAAAAGAGGGAAGTATAATTGTAGATATGAGTTCAGTTACACCTACAGAATCTATGTTATGTGCAGAAAAATTAAAGCAAATGAACTTAGAATTTATAGATTCGCCAGTAAGTGGGGGTGAACCAAAAGCAATTGATGGAACACTTGCTTTTATGGCTGGTGGTAAAGAAGAGGTATATAAAAAAGTAGAGCCATTCTTTAATATAATGGGAAGCTCAGCTATCTTAATTGGAGATAATGGTAGTGGAAGTGTTACAAAACTTACAAATCAAGTAATAGTTAATCTTACAATAGCAGCAGTATCTGAAGCATTTGTACTTGCAGCCAAAGCAGGAGCAGACCCAGAAAAAGTGTACAAAGCGATAAGGGGAGGTTTAGCTGGCAGTACAATATTGGATGCAAAAATACCAATGATTATGAATCGTGATTTTAAACCAGGTGGGAAAATATCTATCAATCTAAAAGATATAAAAAATGTAATGCAGACAGCACATAATTTGGATGTGCCACTACCTATGACAAGTCAGCTATTAGAAATTATGCAAACATTAAAAGTACATGGACACTTAGAAGATGACCATGGTGGAATAGCTCAATATTTTGAAAAATTAGCAGGTGTTGAAATAAAAAAACACAATAACTAATGGCAAAGATATTGATGATATAGTAGATATGTATTATAAAAATTAGATTTAGATTATATTATACAGAGACAATAGAGTTACAGTATCATAATAAAAGAAAAAATAAGGTCAAGAGATAATAAAGTAAATTATAAAGGGGAAAAGATCATGATTACAGGATATGGACTTTTGATAGCATTTATTATATCTATAGGAATTTTGCTTGTGTCAATTATCAAGTTTAAAGTAAACCCATTTTTGGCATTACTTATAACATCAATAATTACAGGATTTATGGTTAAAATGCCTATAAATGAAATTTCAACTACAATATCAACTGGATTTGGAAATACATTAGGTAGTATTGGTATTGTAATTGGACTTGGAATAATATTTGGAAATATACTTTCAGAATCAAGAGCAACAGAATCTATTGCAAAGGGATTGTTGGCTAGAACTGGAGAAAAAAATAGTGCGTTAGCTATAACTACAGCAGGATTTTTAATTTCAATTCCAGTGTTTATGGATGCTGCATTTGTTATAATGATGCCTATAGTTAAATATGTTTCGAGAGTAACTAAGAAGTCTCTTATGGTTTTTGTATGTGCATTAGGCGTTGGTACAATAGTAGGTCATGCACTTGTAATACCAACACCAGGGCCTTTAGCTGTTGCAGCAAATGTAAATGCAAATGTAGGTAGTTTTATACTTTATTCTATAATTGTTGCATTTCCAGCAGCTCTTGCAGGAGGATGGATTTATGGAAAACGTTTTGAAAAATATCCAGCTTATGCAATTGACGAAAATAATAGAGAAAAAAATTTAGAACAAGAAAAAGAGAGTATTGAACTTGAAGATGATAACTCTAATAAAGTCCCTGGTTTTGGAGTTTCTATGTTTTCTTTATTATTCCCAATACTTCTTATACTTGTATCAAATGTATTTAGTATGTTTTTAGAAAAAGGTTCTAAAATGAGTGGAATACTTGCTTTTATAGGCGATAAGAATATAGCAATATTACTTGGAATATTGGTAGCAATAGTATTTTTAAAGAAGTACATAAGTAAACCTATGGGAGATGTTGTTATTGAAGCTGCCGATTCAGCAGGATTGATACTATTAATAACAGGTTCAGGGGGAGCATTTGGTAGTGTTATAAATGCTAGTGGAATAGGAAACTTCTTAGTTGACACTATGTCTGGTCTTAGTATATCAGTTGTAGTACTTGGATTCTTATTAAGTGCATTACTTAGAATTTCTCAGGGTTCTGCTACTGTAGCACTAGTGACTACATCATCAATTTTAGGACCGACAATTTTAGCAACTGGGATGTCACCAGTTTTAGTAGGGCTTGCTATATGTGCTGGTGGTGTTGGTTTTTCTCTTCCAAACGATTCTGGATTCTGGGTACTTTCAAGATTTAGTGGATTGTCAGTTAAAGATACTTTAAATTCATGGACAATAGGAGGTACAATAGCTGGTATTACAGCATTTGCAATGGTTTTATTACTTAGTGTTATAAATGGTATTATACCACTTCCAGGCTTATAAAAAATATAAATATTAAACATATGCATACTGTAATAAATTGCATAAAGGGGGATTTTTAGTGAGAGAAGTCAATTCAATTAACATAGATATACTTGATACTTTTAAGAACGTAGATGAAGATAAATTAAATAAATTACTTGTAAATGAACTTAAAAATTTAAATAGAAAAATTATTGTATTAGATGATGACCCAACTGGAGTACAAACAGTTCATGATGTTTCTGTATATACTGATTGGGATAAGAATAGCATAGAACAAGGTTTTGATGAAGAAAATAGTATGTTTTTTATACTTACTAACTCAAGGGGATTTACAGTTTCTCAAACAACAGAAGTGCATAAGAAAATTTCAAAAAATATTGTGGATATTTCTCAAAAAGTTAATAAGGATTTTATTATTATAAGCCGAAGTGATTCAACAATGAGGGGGCATTATCCTCTTGAAACTAATCTGTTGAAAAATGAGGTGGAAAAATTATCAGGGAAAATATTTGATGGTGAAATAATAATGCCATTTTTCAAAGAAGGTGGAAGATTTACGATAGATAATGTGCATTATGTAAAAGAAGGAGAAATGCTTGTACCAGCGGGAATGACTGAATTTGCAAAAGATAAATCTTTTGGATATAAATCTTCTGATATAGGAGAATGGTGTGAAGAAAAAACAAATGGAGAATATAAATCTAGTGATATGATATACATTTCATTAGAGGAACTTAGAAGTTTAAATATTGATAGTATGACAGAAAAGCTTAAAATGGCAAAGAATTTCAACAAAATCATTGTAAATGCAATAGATTATGTAGATGTAAAGGTATTTACAATTGCGTTTATACGTGCAGTAAACAGTGGCAAAGAATTTATATTTAGAAGCGCTGCTGCTATAACAAAGATACTTGGAGGTGTAAGTGATAAGGAATTACTTACTAAAGAGGAATTAGTATCAAAAGATAATACTAATGGAGGTATTATACTTGTTGGTTCACATGTAAATAAAACTACTCAACAACTAGAAGAACTTAAAAATTGTAAATATCCTATAGAATTTATAGAGTTTAATCAACATTTAGTTTTGAGAGAAGATGGATTAAAAAATGAAGTAAAAAGAGTTATACAAGTTGTAGAAGAGAGAATAACTAATGGAAAGACTGTTGCTGTGTATACTAGACGTGAGCGTTTTGATTTAGATACGAATGATAAAGATAAACAACTTATGGTTTCTGTAGAAATTTCAGATGCTGTAACTAGTATAGTTGGTATGCTTAATGTAAGACCAAATTTTATTATAGCAAAAGGTGGAATTACATCTAGTGATGTTGGAACTAAGGCGCTAAAAGTAAAAAAGGCTACTGTAATGGGTCAAATAAAACCTGGTATACCAGTATGGATGACAGGAGAAGAAAGTAAATTTCCTAATATGCCATATATAATTTTCCCTGGCAATGTTGGAGAAGTTAGTACACTTAGAGAAGCTGTTGAAGTATTAATGGGCTAGAAGATTTGATTTAAAAATAAGGATAAGTCAATAGTAAGTTTTAGAATATATTAAATAAGGTTTAGAATATTATCAATAATATTCTAAACCTTATTTGTATTTATAAATATTTATATTATAATATGGCATATAATTTAGATTATTTATTTTTTTTGATTGATTTAATATCTTCTTTGATTTTATTTAAAATATCTTTATGTTTATTAGAGCTTATATTAGGGAACGCTTTAATAATACGTCTATGAAGTAATTTGTGGCTAGATAGTAGAGTATTAAGCTTGTTTTTAAGTTCTTCAATTCTATTTTTAGCATAACGATAATTTTCTCTTTCTTTTAATATTTCAAATCTATCCTCTAAAGTCTCAAGTCTATTTTCAACCAAAGTCTCAAGTTTATTCTCAATAGTTTCTTGTGTAATAATTTTGTAGTATTCCTTTTTATCTTTTAATTCCTTAATTATAAGATTGATTTGTTTTAATTTACCATTTAATTGTAAAATTGTGTGTACTGTAATTATTAAATCTAAAACAAAATAAATTTCTATGGATATACCAAGAATAAATAGTATATTTTTAGGAATATAATCTATGAAATCAACTACAATAGGATGTATTATCAGCATTACAATTAATGACAACACACCAAACATAAGTGAATTTTCTAGGCACACTCTTCCATGAATGTTGAACTTGTGATTGGAATAATCCCACCACTTCATATTAAATATTTTTTCTAATACAAAACTTGTAAAATACTCCATTATGCTGGTGATAATTATACTAAACACAAATAATAAGGGAATATTATGAACAAAAGGAGTTAATGTAGCTACTATTGCTAGTGCTCCAAATCCATATATAGGACAAAATGGCCCATTTAAAAAACCTCTATTTACAAATTGTTTTTGCAAAACAGAACAATATGTAGTCTCACAACACCACCCTATAAAACTATAAATTACAAAATAAAGAAATTGGATATAAAATGTACTCATAAGCACCTCATTTCTAGTTAATATAACATTATATAATACTATATATCTGGTATTTTCTCTCACAATTAACTATATTACTTTAAATTTAATTTACATATTGATTATACCAATTTATAGAAATTTATCAAATTTAATTGCAATTATAATATTATATGCAAAGCTACAGTAATGAGATTTTATTTAAAATAAATAAGAGTGTCAAGTATAATCAAATCAATATCTGTAGATACTCTACAGTATATTGTTTTGATTACCTTTGACACCCTTATATTATTTATATTTTGTTTATTTACATTTAAAACTAGAACAACATGTTTCAGTGTAAAGATTTACTCTATCAGTTTCAGGAGCTACTACTATATTATCAAGATTACATAAGCTACCATCTTTATTATACTTACAAGTCTTGACACTACAAACTAATTCTTCACAATTTCTATTGTTAACATTATTAGATAGATTACTATAAATAGATTCATCTAAAAACGAACTACAGCAAGTATGTCTATCATTATGAGCTTGTTCACCATTTATAAAAATTTTATCTGCATAACATATATGGCTGTTATTATGTGAGCAGTTAGTTACATTACAATTGATTCTTTCCAAAGTTATTACCTCCTAAACTATTATTTATTATAAATTATGTCCATATAATTGCAAGAATATAACATTTAAGAGAAAACTTCCTTTTAGAAGATATCTATTTTTAGATTAATTTGAAATACAGATATATTTTCTTCTAAAATTTACCTAAATTGTATAAAAACTTACAGCTTGGAGAAAATAATAGAAAAAGGAGGCGTAATCAATGTTTGAAAAGAAGAAAAAAGAATTATTTCCTTGGAAAATATCTGCATTAGTACTAGTAGGAGTATTTGTATTAAGTAGTGGAGTTTATATAGGAACAAAGTTAAAAAATAATGGAGTTCAAACTGGTAAAGTTGTAAGTGCTAGTGCGAATATGAATGAAGAATCAAAAGAAGCTTTTGGATTAAATAAAAACTGTGAAGTTTGGCTTCAAAGCGAAGGTGAGAATGAAACTAACTATAAGAGAGTACTTACAATGGCTGGAGTAGTTCCAGAGTCATTATTAGATAAGACAAAATCAGAAATAGTATCATATTTTAAGCAAGAATATCCAACTAAAACAATAAAGAGTATGGATAAAAATGAAATCATATTAGTAGAATCTAAAAACAGTGATAATAAAGATGTACAAGCAATGAACACTACTATAAAAGGTAAATATACAATTGAAAATGATAATGGAAATATAGCATTGTATAAATATGATGATAGTGGAAATAAAACATTAGTAGAAAAAACTAAAATAAGAGTAGATTCACTTCCTAAGACTGTTCAAGATGAACTTAAAAAAGGTGTAGTTATGGATACAGAGGAAGAGGCCTATTCAAGATTAGAAGATTTTGCAAGTTAATATTTCAAATTGATATTAAGATTCAAAACATATTTAATGCCTATTAAAATACAATAATTTATTTGTACTAAATATAAAAGTTATATTGGAGTGAGAAGTTCGCTTTGATATAACTTTTTTATTTGATTTTATTAAATCTCTAAGAATACTCGTGACTTTAGTCATGAGATGAATTAGGGAAATAGTAAGCGTATAGAGAAGTTTGTACGTAGAGATAGTAAACAATCTATCCAATATACCACTTGAATTGCTGGAAACCCCTAAAGCTTATGTGAACGACAACCTCTAATACGATTAATGTAGAATTTAGCTACAGGTTAAATTTTCTCTACTGTCATTGTTTTTTACCAAAACATTGGCTTTACAGTAAAGATATGTTATAATCATCTTAGAAAGCGAAGTGATATATATCATGTATTTAACTGTAAAACAGCAGGTAAAACATCTTTCAAAGGAAGATTATAAGAATATTAAAGAGCTTTCTCGTATAGCTAAAAATTTAGCTAATGAAGCAATCTATAATATTAGGCAATATTACTTCCAAGAAGGCGAATATCTAAATTATGAAAAGAATTATGTTCTTCTGAAAGATAGTCCTAATTACAAAAATTTAAATTCCAATATGGCTCAACAAATTTTGAAGGAAGTAGATGGTTCATTTAAGTCTTTTTTTGGACTGCTTAAATTAGTGAAAAAAGGTAAATATTCTTTCAAAGATATAAAATTACCACATTATCTTCCAAAAGATGGATTTACTACACTTGTCATTGGTTTTGTTCGATTAAATAATAATCAATTAATAATTCCATATTCACGTCAATTTGGAAAAGAACATAAAAAAGTTATAATAACGATTCCGCCAATTCTTAAAGATAAGAAAATTAAGGAAATTCGTATTATACCAAAAGCAAAAGCTAGGTTCTTTGAAATTCAATACACTTACGAAGTGAAAGAAGAACAAAGAAAATTAAATAAAAACAAAGTACTAGCAATTGATTTTGGAATTAATAATTTAGCAACTTGTATTACTTCTACTGGTGAAAGTTTTATTGTTGATGGAAAGCGTTTAAAATCAATAAATCAATGGTATAATAAACAAAATGCACGACTTCAAAGTATTAAAGATTTACAGGGGTATGTAAAACGAAATACCAATCGACAAAAATCGAATACTCGCAATCGAAACAATAAAGTAAATGATTATATGGCTAAAACAGCTCGTATTATTATTAATTATTGTTTAAAAAATGATATTGGTATTTTAGTTTGTGGGTATAATGAAACTTTTCAATACAGAAGTACTATCGTGAAAGTTAATAATCAAACATTTGTACATATTCCTTTTGGTAAATTACGTGATAAATTAGAATATCTATGTAAACTATATGGAATTACTTTTTTAAAACAAGAAGAAAGTTATACTTCCAAAGCTAGCTTTTTTGATAAAGATATTATACCAGCTTATAATGACGATAATCCAAAGGAGTATGAGTTCTCTGGAAAAAGAATTAAAAGAGGATTGTATCAAACTAAAAAAGGAATGATTTTAAATGCTGATGTTAATGGTGCATTAAATATTTTGAGAAAAAGTAATGTTGTGTCCTTAGATGGACTATACAGTAGGGGCGAACTGGACACGCCTGTACGTATCAAAGTAGCTTAGGTTATTTTGAACGTAATCGAACTCTGCGATTTTAGTCGTGGGAGGTTCAGGGTATAATAATTTAGAACATAAGTTTTTATGAGAAATACATTTTGGTATTTCTTTTATTTTTAGGAGGAATTTTTTAAAATGATGATATTGGGGATTGACCCAGGTATAGCCATAGTTGGATATGGTATAATTGAATATAAAAATAGTAAATTTAAAGTAATAGATTATGGAGCAGTGACAACACCTGCGCATATGAATATCTCTAAGAGGTTAGAACTTGTATATAAAGGAATTGATACAATAGTAAAGAATTACAATATAGATGAAGTTGGAATGGAGGAACTATTCTTTAACAAGAATGTAAAGACTGCTATAACAGTAGCACAGGCTAGAGGGGTTACTATGCTTGCTTGTGCACATAATGGTAAACCAATATATGAATACACTCCGCTTCAAGTAAAACAAGGTGTAGTTGGATATGGTAGAGCAGACAAAGCACAAGTTCAACAGATGGTAACCTCATTTTTAAGTTTAAAAAAAGTTCCAAAGCCAGATGATGTTGCAGATGCTCTAGCTGTGGCTATTTGCCATGCTCATTCAAATAAACTTGAAAAAACTTTAAAGAATATAGGTGGGAAGTATGTATAGTTATATAAAAGGTACAGTAGAAGAAATTTATATAGACAGTATAGTTGTTGAAAACAATGATATAGGATATAAGATAAATGTGTCATCCAATACAATAATGAATTTGCCAATAGGGAATACTGCAAAAATATATACTAAACTAATAGTAAGAGAAGATGATATGAGTCTTTGCGGTTTTGCAAGCAGGGAAGAATTAAAGATGTTTGAATTGCTTACATCTGTATCAAAAATAGGACCTAAGGTGGGGCTTTCAATACTATCATTTGCATCACCAGCGCAACTAGGAGCTTATATTTTAAGCGAAGATGTTGGGAAACTATCTAAAGCTCCAGGCGTTGGTAAAAAGACAGCAGAGAGAATCGTTTTAGAACTTAAAGATAAAGTAGATAAAAATAATATAGACTTTGAACCAACATTATTATCACAAAAACCTACTTTCATATCTCAAGATGAATCTATAGATGCACTTGTAGCTTTGGGGTATACCTTAGCAGAATCAAAAGAGGCAGTTCAAAAATGTAAAAAAGATGGTATGAATACAGAAGACATTATAAAAAAAGCACTTACATATATAATGAGTAAATCTATGAAGTAGCATTTAATTTGTGAATGTAAAATAATATTTAAAATAAAGTAGATTTGCAAAATTACGGAAGGAGGGGTATAAATGCAAGATTTTGAAGATGAAAATAGGATAATAACTTCTACTATGAAGGTGGAAGATATAGATATAGAAAATAGTTTAAGACCAAAAACACTAGAAGATTATTTGGGTCAAGAAAAATCCAAAGAGCAACTTAGTATATTTATAGAGGCAGCAAAATCAAGAAATGAGCAGTTAGACCATGTACTTTTATATGGACCACCAGGGCTTGGAAAAACTACACTAGCAAGTATAATAGCTAATGAGATGGGAGTAAATTTGAGGATTACATCAGGACCTGCAATAGAGAGAGCTGGAGACTTAGCAGCTATACTTACAAATTTGAATGAAAATGATGTTTTATTTATAGATGAGATACATAGAATCAATAGGAGTGTTGAAGAAGTATTGTATCCAGCAATGGAAGATTTTTGTTTAGATATAATAATAGGAAAAGGACCATCTGCGAGAAGTATAAGGCTTGACCTTCCTAAGTTTACACTTATTGGAGCTACTACAAGAGCTGGTATGCTTACAAATCCACTTAGAGATAGATTTGGTGTTATTTGTAAATTAGATTATTATACAGTTGATGAACTTTCAAAAATAGTGCTTAGGTCATCAAATATTTTAGATGCAGAAATACAATCTCAAGGAGCTTTAGAGCTTGCAAAACGCTCAAGAGGAACTCCAAGAATAGCAAATAGATTGCTAAAAAGAGTTAGAGATTTTGCACAGGTTAGGGCTGATGGAAGGATAACTGATGAAGTTGCAAAGGATGCTCTTGAACTTTTAGGAGTTGATAATTTAGGTCTTGATTTTGTGGATGAAAAGCTTCTTATAACTATAATAGAAAAATTTAGGGGTGGTCCTGTAGGTCTTGATACGTTAGCAGCTTCAATTGGTGAAGATAGGAATACAATAGAAGATGTGTATGAGCCGTATTTACTTCAACTAGGGTTTATAAATAGAGGGCCTAGAGGTAGAGTAGCCATGCCATTAGCCTATGAACATCTAAAAATACCTTATCCTAGTGATAGATAAGAATAGAAGAAAGAGGTATCAATTAAAAAAATAATCATTAAATTAAAATATTTCTAAAATGGGCAAAAATTCAAACATATCCACAAAATGGTAATTATATCTGTAGATACTGTGGATAAATACAAGGAAAAATGTGTGTACTGTATCTATATATTGTGGATAAGACGTGTATAACGTGGAAAAATATCTATATATTGTGGATATGCTGTATGTTAAAAATAGGGATTTATTGATAGATTATGGTAATATTGTAGAAAATAAGTTGTTTTTTTGATATTATTGTAGCTAGAGAAATTTTAAGAGAGGAAGTTTGACATTGAAAACAAGTGATTTTAAATTTGATTTACCACAGGAACTTATAGCTCAAGTTCCTATAGAAGATAGAGCTAGTTCAAGATTGATGGTATTAGATAAAGAAACAGGAGAAATTGAGCATAAAGTATTTAGAGATATAATAGAATATTTAAATCCAGGAGATTGTTTAGTTTTAAATAATACTAGAGTTATACCTGCTAGATTAATAGGGGAAAAACTTGAGACTGGTGGAAAAATTGAATTTTTATTATTAAAAAGAACAGAGGAAGATACTTGGCAAGCTTTAGTAAAGCCAGGTAAAAGAGCAAAAGTGGGAACTAAGTTTTCCTTTGGAAATGGGAAATTAATTGGAGAAGTTGTAGATTTATCAGATGAAGGTTCAAGAATTATAAAGTTTCATTATGATGGAATTTTCGAAGAGATTTTAGATGAGCTTGGAAATATGCCACTTCCTCCATATATAACTGCTAGATTAGAGGAAAAAGAAAGATACCAAACTGTTTACTCAAAACATAATGGCTCAGCAGCGGCACCTACAGCAGGTTTACACTTTACAGAAGAATTATTAAATGAAATAAAAGAAAAAGGTGTAGATATAGCATTTATAACTTTACACGTTGGTTTAGGTACTTTTAGGCCAGTAAAAGTGGATGATGTTTTAAATCATAAGATGCATTCAGAGTATTATATGGTTAGTCAAGAGGCAGCTGACAAAATAAATAAAGCAAAAAAAGATGGGAACAATGTAGTATGTGTTGGAACTACTAGTTGTAGGACTATAGAATCAGCTTGTGATGAAAATGGCAAGATGAAAGAAACTAGTGGATGGACAGATATATTTATATATCCAAGTTATAAATTTAAGGTTTTGGATAGACTTATAACTAATTTCCATTTACCAGAGTCTACCTTAATCATGTTAGTAAGTGCTATCTGTGGAAAAGAAAATGTTTTAAATGCATATAATGAGGCAGTAAAAGAAAGATATAGATTCTTCAGTTTTGGAGATGCTATGATTATAAAGTAGGGAGGGAATAGATGCATAGCTTACAAAAACAAAAAAAGAATAACCCTATATTAAAGATTGCTTTTATATTTGAACGTGTATTAGCAGTAGTAGTTTTAATAGCAGTATTTTTAGGTACAATAGATGTATTAAGACTTATGTGGGGAGCATATATAGTTGATTTTCAAAACCCAGTACAATACAGTCAGCTTAATGATTTCTTAGCACAAATATTACTTTTGGTGATAGGTGTTGAGCTTGTAGTAATGCTATCACTTCATATACCAGGAGCATTTATTGAGGCACTACTATATGCTATAGCTAGAAAAATGTTATTGCTTCCTAAAAATGAAGGAATGATAGATGTTTTAATTGGAGTTATAGCTATTGCAGGACTATTTGCTATAAAAAAGTTTTTAGTAACAAAAGACAAGAGTGCTCTTAATATAACGAGTATTCATGATGAAGAAGCAATCAAAGAACAACAAAGTAAAGAAGATAAAGATAAATCTATTTAGAAAATATATTAGATATTTAGATTAGTGAAAATATATGTTATGAATAACTAGAAATAAAAATTATTAAGGAGATATTTATGTACGCAGTAAGATACGAACTGATAAAAACTTGTAAACAAAGTGGTGCAAGGCTTGGAAGATTACACACGCCACATGGGATTATAGAAACACCAATATTTATGCCTGTTGGGACTCAAGCAACAGTAAAGTCTATGACACCAGAAGAATTAAAAGAGATTGGCTCACAAATAATACTTAGTAACACTTATCATCTATATATGAGACCAGGACATGAACTTATAAAAAAAGCTGGTGGACTTCATGAGTTTATGAACTGGGATAAGCCAATACTTACAGATAGTGGAGGATTTCAAGTATTTAGCTTAGGGCCTTTGAGAAAGATAAAAGAAGAAGGTGTAGAATTTAGGTCACACCTAGACGGTTCAAAACATTTTTTAACTCCAGAAAAAGCTATGGAAATACAAAATGCGTTAGGTTCAGACATAATGATGGCATTTGATGAGTGTGCGCCATACCCAGCAGATAGAGAGTATGTAAAGAATTCATTAGAAAGAACAACAAGATGGTTAAAAAGATGTAAAGATGCCCATAATAATACAGACAAGCAAGCTTTATTTGGTATAATACAAGGTGGAATGTATAAAGATTTAAGAGAGCAATCAGCGAAAGAAATAACAAGCATTGATTTACCTGGATATGCGATTGGTGGACTTAGTGTTGGAGAACCAAAGCCACTTATGTACGATGTACTAGAACACACAACTCCATTTATGCCAAAGGACAAACCAAGATACTTAATGGGAGTTGGTAGTCCAGATGATTTAGTGGAAGGTGTTATAAGAGGAGTAGATATGTTTGACTGTGTTTTACCTACTCGTATAGCTAGAAATGGAACTGCAATGACTAGTCAAGGTAAAGTAGTAGTTAGAAATGCAACTTATGCTGAAGACTTTACTCCACTTGACCCTGAATGTGATTGTTATGCTTGTAAAAATTATTCAAGAGCTTATATAAGACATCTTGTAAAAGCAAATGAAATACTGGGTGCAAGATTGATAACTACTCATAATCTTCACTTTTTACTAAATTTAATGAAACAAATAAGACAAGCAATAATGGAAGATAGATTACTTGATTTTAGAAATGAATTTTTTGCAAAATATGGGTATGAAATATAGGTTTTGCACTATTAATTATAATCATTTTAATATATAATATTCAATAGTACTCAAAGCTAAAGAAAGTAAATTGTTGTATAAACATTTATTACGATTTGCAAAAGAGTATAATTTACAAAGGAGTGAAAAATTAATGCCACAGCAACAAATAATGATGAGTATAGGTCTATGGGTAGTAGTAATTGCAATCTTTTATTTCCTAATGATTAGACCTCAAAAGAAAAAAGACAAACAATTGAAAGAAATGAGAAGTAGCCTAGGTGTAGGAGACAAAGTCATTACAATAGGTGGAATAGTAGCTAATGTAGCTAAAGTTGAAGATGATGTTGTAATATTAGAATTAGGACCAAACAGAACTAAAGTTCCATTTGAAAAATGGGCTATAGGGACAGTTCAATCTAGAAAAGAAGAAATAGAAGAACAGTAAAATAGTAATTTAAAAGCCTTTTCTCGAATATATATTAATTTGAGAGGAGGTTTTTTTATGGGAAAATCTAATTATATTTTTAAAGGTTTGGGATATGCATATATAATAACTTTGGCTGTTTTATTAGTGTATAACTTATTTTTGACATTTACAGATATCGGTGGAGATAATATAACTATGGTTGCATCATTTATAACTACTATTTCTGCAGCTATAGGAGGTTTTTACACTTCAAAACACATGCAAGAAAAGGGACTTATGTATGGGCTTTTAGTTGGACTTTTGTACATAGTGTGTATTTTTTTGACTGTGTTTTTAGCACAAGAGAGCTTCATATTTGAAGTAGGAATGATTTATAAGTTATTGCTTATATCAGCAGCAGGAGGTATTGGAGGCGTATTAGGTGTCAATTTTAAATAGAGTTTATATTAAAGTGGTTTTGTGATATAATCAATAGGAAACAATTAGAAATGGAGGCGTTGAAAATGGAAAATAAACATGTAAAAACTTTATCTCAAGCTACTTTAAAGCAAAGTGCTGCAAAAGGTGGATGTGGAGAGTGTCAAACTTCTTGTCAATCAGCTTGTAAAACTTCTTGTACAGTTGCAAATCAAGAGTGTGAAAGATAGAAAATTATTGATTTAGTTGTTTGTAAGAGGGTATCTCAAAATGGTTCTTTTATCATTAATGAGGTATCCTTTTTTATTTTTTGTCTCCATATAAAATGTTTAATATGTTTATAAAAAATAAGGTTTGACTTGTTAGTGTTTAATTTTTTATATATTCAAAATCTAACCTTTTATTCTTATATTTCTAATATATGCATTAGTAAATTATGTAAACTTATAAAATGTATTGATAAATAATATTATATATAATATTATCTATATGTGGGAAATACGAATATAAAAAATTAAATACAATATTCGGAGGACATAAATATGTTAAGTAACAAAAAGAGAAGTATGGCAATAGTAATGGCAGGAGCTACAGTTATGAGTGCAGCAGCACCAATATTCGCAGACAACACTGTGTCAGAAAATGTTGATAAAAATTACACAGTAAGTGCAAAAGATTCTACTAAACTAATCGAAGAGGTTAGAAAAGCATTAGAGATTAAGTTTGAAGAGACAAAAGCAGGAGCAAATGTAAATGATAGAGTTTATGATATAAAAGTAGATAATGTAAACTTAACTAATGCAACTCAATTACAAAACAAGATAAACTCATTAGTAGAAGGACAAAGTTTAAAAGTTACTATACAAGATAAAGGTCATCAAACTATAGGTGGAAAAGTAGTTGACTATAAAATTGAAAACTACAAAACAGCTCAAGAAATAGTAGATGCAGTTAATGCTTTCAATGCAACTTTAGCAGAAGATTCTGATAGCAAGTTAACAGCAACTATAAAGTCTACTAGCACAGTTGAAGTAAAAAGAGCGAAAGATTCAAAAAATACAATTACAGTAAATGTAGGAGACCAACATTTAGACTTTGCAAAACCAGTAACATCAGAAGAAGGTACTTTTGAAGGCTATGAAAAGCGTTACAGCGATATAGAATCAAAAGAATTACATACAATAACAGTTAAAAATGCAGATTTACAAGACATATCAGCAGAAGATTTATTTGATGGAGTTAGATTAACTACATTAGGTAGAGAAATAGTTAATAAAGTTAAAAATGGATATACTTTAACATTTGAGAATGAAGCAATACTTACTCAAGAACAAGAAAATAGTGATGACAAAGATAAGCCAGAAAAGTCAAGCTTTGATATGGTTTTAAGTAAGACAAATGAAAAGCCAGAAACAATAAGTGTATCAAGTAAAAACCATAAATTAGTTAGAGATTTACACAAAGTACTAACTGATGTAAAAGACGGAAAAGAATTAAAAGTAGAAGTTTTATCTGGAGATTCAAGATTTACAACAGCAGTAGAAGTTAGTAAGGAAAGATTCAAAGATGGAGAAGCAGATTCAATAATTTTAGTTGGAGAAGATGCTATAGTTGATGGATTAGCATCAGCACCACTTGCATCTCAAAAAAATGCACCAATACTATTATCTAAAAAAGATTCATTACCATCAGAAATAGAAGCTGAGATATTAAGAGTACTTGGAAGTAACTTATCTTCTAAGAAAATATATATAGTAGGTGGAGAATCTAAAATATCAAAAGAAACTGAAGAAAAACTTTCTAAATTGGGTGTAAGTAAAGTTGAGAGAGTTTCTGGAGATGATAGATTTGAAACTTCTTTAGAAATAGCAAAACAATTAAAAGATACATTTAAAACTGCATTTGTAGTAGGTGGAAATGGAGAAGCAGATGCTATGAGTATATCTGCCAGAGCTGCTCAATTTGGAGCTCCAATAATAGTTACAGGTAACGAGTTAGATGCAAGTGCTGAAAAATTATTAAAAGGAAAAGAATTAGAAATCGTTGGTGGAGAGAATTCTGTATCAAAAGAAGTTGAAGATAAATTAGTGGAAATAGATTTAAACAACAAAGTTGAAAGACTAGCTGGAGAAAACAGAAAAGATACTAACGCTAAAGTAATCAACAAGTACTATGCAGGAGCAACTAAAGCATATGTTGCAAAAGACGGTTATGTAGGTGGAAATGGACAATTAGTTGATGCACTTACAGCAGCACCACTTGCAGCTAGTTCAAAAGCACCAATAGTATTAACTACAGAAGAACTTTCTAAGTCACAGGAAGAAGTAGTTGAGTTAAGACTTAAAAATGCTACTAAGTTAGTACAAATAGGTGAAGGAATATCTAAAAATGCTATTGAGAAAATAGCAGAAAAAATAAACTTATTTAAATAAGAACTAATAGTATATAAAAATTGATATTATAAGTTTGTTTAGATAATATAGAATGTCTATAATGTACATTTATACAAGATGCTTAGATAAGATATGATGTCTACAATATAAAATATATACAAATAATGAAATAAAAAGAATAACAGTAAAGAATAACAACAAGGTATCTCATTTAGATTTAATTTGAGATACCTTGTTTTTTTATTTTTTGATTATAATACTGTAAAATTCATATTATAAAAAAATTATTATAAATGATATTGTTTATAATGATTAAACATATTATTAACATATATTATTTTGAATTTATTACTTAATTAAATAAAATAAGTTATAATGTTTTGAATTTACGGAGAATAAAGACTTTAATTATAGTATTTGAGTTATATGGATAACTATGGTATTATATATAAAATATGGTAACAAAACTGTAACTTTTTATTGAGAATGGATAAAATTATTGATAAAAAATACGAAAAATATATTGGGGGTAAATAATAATATGAAGAATAGTAAAAAGATATTAGCTATAGGACTTACACTATCTTTAGTAATGGTAAATACTCCTATAGTAAATGCGTTGACATCCGTTGAACAAATAAAAGGTAATGACAGGTATGAAACAGCAGCAAAAATAGCAGATAAACAAAGCTATAATACAGCAATACTAATTAATTCAGATAATAGCTTGGCAGATGGTCTTAGTGCAAGTGGTTTAGCTGGAGCTTTAAATGCGCCTATTTTAATGACAAAACAAAATCAAATTCCAAGTACTACTATGGAAAGACTGAACAAAGCAAACACTGTATATATAATAGGTTCAGAATCGACAATAAGTAAAAATATTGAAAATCAATTACTTTCTAAAAAGAAGGTTGTACAAAGAATATTTGGTGAAAATAGATTTGATACGAGCGTAAAAATAGCTGAGAAAATCAAAGAAATCAAGCCTATTGATAAGGTAATTATAGCTAATGGAATTACAGGAGAAGCAGATGCAATAAGTGCATCACCAGTAGCTGCAAGAGATGGAGTACCTATAATACTTACAGATGGAAATAGTGTAGGATTTGATACTACAGGATTAAAGAGTTATGCACTTGGTACTAGTGAAATAATAAGTGATGAATTGGTCAAAAGTACAAATTCTGTTAGGTTAGGTGGAACAGATAGGTTTGACACCAATAAGAGAGTTATACAAGAGTTTTATAAAAACAGTAAAGAGTTTTACTTAAGCAAGGGTCTACAATTAACGGATGCATTAGTTGCTTCTACAATAGCAAAAAATGCTCCTGTAGTATTAGTAGAAAATGGTAGCAATAAGAGTATTTTAAGTGGAGCAGATAAACTTACAGTACTTGGAGGGATAAATCAGAATGTAATCAAACAGTGTATAAATCAAGCTTCTCCAAATCAACAAGGACTATATTATAATCCAAATGATAGAGCATTTAAGGACAGAATAAAGGGAAAAGTGTATGCTCATATAAGACAATATAGAAAAGAAAGCGGAGTAAAAGAGTTATCTGTAGCAAGTAGATTAGAGGGATTAGCAAATGATTGGTCTAATTTAATGGCAAATAAGAAGACTTTATCGCATACAATAAATGGCAAAAACTCATACTCTACTTTTCTAAAGTACTTAGATTGGAGTGAGATTAAATCTGGATATGTTGCAGTTCAAGGTGAAAATATAATTAAATATAAAATTCCAGATAAACCCGTTTATACAAATAGAGATGCAGATGATATAGGAAATTTTATTTTCAATGAGTGGAAGACAAATCCTGAAGAAGGTACCAATATGCTACATAAAGGATATGAAATAATGGGATTTGGAATAGCCATAACGGGGGATAAGACTATATACGCAACACATGAGTTTTATGGAAGATATAAAGAATAAATATTTGTTATGATTTAGGGATCTTACAAAATGTAACTACACACAAAATGATAGCTGTGAGAAAATAATATATAAATAATAAAATTATAATGGAAAATAACATTTATATTAATACAATAATATAAATGTTATTTTTTTAAAAATTTAGTGAAAAAATTGTATCAAAAAGTTTAAATATGGTATAAAATGGGTAAGAAAGTAGTGAAAATTAAATGGCAAAATTAGGGAAACTTAATGACGCAAAACTATAGGGGTTAAAGCTTTTAAAGCCATATCAGCCAGTTGCTAAAAAGAGTAAAGTCTTTTTATTTTATAATTAAGATTCTCTTTGAGTGTCTTTTTTTATTGTCTGAAACTATAGTATTTAAATTCATGAGAAATTAGAAATTTATTGAGGGAGGATTGTTGTTTCATGAAAAAAGCAATATCTTGTGTACTAGCAGTATCAATGTGTAGTGCACCACTAAACGTTTTTGCAGAACCTATCTTAGAGGGGAAGTTAAGGGCAGTTGAAAAATCAGTTACAGAGAAGTTAAAGGGGAATCTTGAAGTAGATTTAAATTTTTCACTTCCAATAAAAAATAATGAATCAGAAAGTATAACTAATACACAATTGGAATTAAAAGATGATAGTAATAACAGTGGAATAATAAAGCTTGGAGAAAAAGATTCAGGAACATTAAATATTGGGGCAGATAACATAGAGTATACTATAAAAAAACTATCTGCAAGTAGAAGTGAAATAAAAAATAAAGATGAAAATATATCATATTATAATATTGTATTTAATAATTTACCTGTTGGAAAATACAATGTAGAAGTCTCTGGAGGAGGATTCAAGAGTAAGGAAATTAAGGACATTGATATATCAAGTTATTCACAAAGAGTTTTGTTAAGTAATAGAGCAAGTGTTGATGATAAAAATAAACCTCTAAACTATGAACTATTCTTGATGGGCGATGTGAATAATGATGGCAAAGTTGATAAGAAGGATTATGAGGATGTATTGAAAAATATAAACTCAAATAAAAGTGAATATGATTTAAATAGAGATGGAAAGGTAGATATTGCTGACTTAGACTATGTTCAGAAAAATTTAGGGCAAAGTGAAGATGAAAAAAGCCTAGAGAGTATAGTATCTACCAATCCTATAGTAGATACAAGTAAAGTAACATTAGAAAAAAACAGTGATACAAATATTCAAGGTACTGTAGAGGATTTATTCAGTGGAGATAATAGTGGAGTTAAAATATCTCCAGCAAATGCAGATGATAAGATATCAGAAGAAAAACCAGCAGTAATGGATATAGCTTTATTAGAAGCACTTGATATGGAAGTCATAAATATAAAAGCACCTGAAGGGAATGCTCCAGCAAAAGGAATAGTTGAAGTTACAGATAAAGATGGTAATGTTCAACAGGTTCCTTATGAAAATAAAGAATATGTAGAAACTTTAAAAGAAGAGCAGAAGCAAGAGGAAGTAAATAATGAGCAAGAAGAAACAAATAATAAAGATGAAAATATAGAGCAGTCTGACAATAATTTAGACAATAATCAAGAAGAAAAAAATGATAAAGAAGATTCAAATACAACTGATAAAGAAAACAACGATAAAGAAAATTCATCAACAGATAAGTCTGATTCAGACAAAGATACATCAAAACAAGAAGACAATATCAGCAAAGATGATAATTCTACAACATCTACATATGGTAGGTCAGCAGTAGAAACATATGCAGAAGTTCAAAATAGTGATATAGTAATAAATCTTGGTAAACAAGTAGCAGTAAAAAAGATAACAATAAAAATAACAGCTACGACAGCAAATGATAGAAATCTTGCAGAAATATCTAAAGTTGAATTTTTAAATAATGTTTATAAAGAAATACCAAAACCAGATATGAATATACCTAAAATCAATAAAATATCGACTAGTACTGCTGTTGGAAACGAAAAAGTATCTTTTTATTGGAATAATGAAGTAAATGTATCTGCATATGAACTTATATTAGATACAATTGACAGTAAAGGAAAAGTACTATCGACTAAAAAATTACAAACGAGTAAAAACACTATAGATGTAAGAGATATACAAGCATATGGATTATATAGAGTGAGCATACAGTCTTTAAATGGAGATTGGGCTAGTGGATATAAAGAGGCAACAGCAGAAAACTTAGATGGAGTCCCAGAAAATGTAGACTCAAACTATAAGCCTATACAATTTAGTCCAGACAGTATAATAGAATTTCAAGTTGTTCCAGATACAAAACCAGAACCACCAGAAGGTATAAATGTCAAAGGTAGATTTAAGGCTCTTGATGTAAGCTGGAAAAATCATAAGCAAGCTAAAGACTTTGATTTATATTATAGAGAAAAAAGTTCTAATGGCTCTTGGATAAAATATAATGACAAACTTATTCGTGGAACAAGTTTAAAAATAGAGGGGCTTAAGGATAATACAACATATGAAGTTAGAATGACAGCTACGAACCATTTAGGTACGAGTGGAATGTCTAAAACATATATAGGAACAACTGAGAGTGTTGATGCTCCAACAACACCTAACTATAGACTAATTAATACTCCTAAGTTAGATGCAGGTTTTGGGATACCAACAAATCATATAGTAGATGTTACTTATCCAGCTGGATATGATAAAAGTGAATATAGTGACAAAAATCCATTTAATAAATTTAATATAGTAGATGGAGATTTTACAACACATTGGACATTCCCAAAATATAATGCTGCTGAGGGAACGAATAGAGGTCCAATCATAACTTTTGATAAAGCTTATACGATGGATACTTTTATGGCTACCCCTCGTTTTGATGTTTCTGATAAGACAATCAATGACTTTGAAATAAAATACTGGGATGAAAATGGTCAAGTACATAATTTAGGAGATGTACCCTTTGAAACAAAAACAGACCCTGTAAATAATAATATATATGTAATGGTAAGATTAAAGGAACCAATAAATGCTACTAAGATACAAGTAAGTGTTTGTTCTTCTTATTCATATAAGTCTAATATATCAGAACTTAAATTCTATGAATATGACAGTATAGAAAAAGATGTAAGAAATCTATTTGTAGATGACTTACAAGTTGAATTAAAAGAAGATGTAACTCAAGAAAAAATAACCGAATTAAAAGATAGAATTAGCACTCCTGATAAAGTGAGTGATGAATATCATCCATATAAGACAATTATTGATAGAGAATTAAAATTAGCCCAAGACTTATATAATGATAGAGCTACACTTACTGATATAACAACTGTAAATCAAGATATAAATGTTTCAGGAAAATACAAAGATAAGAGTGGAAAATATACTGTTAAGTCTAATAACTTAGGTATGGGAAATGACTGGCAGGCATTGGGAGTAGCTGCTAGAGCTGGAGATGAAATTACGATATATGTTGGAAGTAAAAGTGGTAAGACTCCTAAACTAATATATACACAATACTATGGAGAGTCTGGAGCATATAAGAGTGGAGAAATAAACCTTAGCACTGGTAAAAATGTAATTCAGCTGAGTAAGCTTCACAGCTTAGATGCAGAACGTGGAGGAAGCTTGTATATAAGATACCCTTATGACACTCCAAGTGGTGGAGATATAAAAGTACGTGTAGCAGGAGCTACTAAGATACCACATCTTAACTTAAATGGAATGATAAATGATAAGAGCCCTGAAGGAGTTTCTGCATCTAAGAAAAAGATAAGAACCTATATAGAAGAATTAGCTAAATATAAGAATGATATAAAGGGAGAGCCATATTATCCAGGAACGAATATTGGCAATTCATATGGATATTCAGAAACAACAGGTGTATTAAACACTACAGATATTGAAAGTGATAAAGTTACGTTAAATGTTCCTGCAACAGCTGTATACCAAGGAATATCAAGTGGAAATTCTGATTTAAATACACAAGTAGATAGATTATACAATAGTATGCTTGCATGGGAACAAATAATGGACTTAATATACTCAGAAAGAGGAGTATTTAAGACACAAGATTTAGATGGAAATGGAACTGTAGATGATAATGAATTTGACATAACTAAAAATGATATGGCTCCTAAATCTCGTATGAATATAAAATATCAAAGAATGTTTATTGGAGCATTTATGTATGCTTCTGGTTTACATGTAGGAGTAGAATACGGTTCAGTTCCAGGACTTATGAATGGAGTACCTTTCCAAATAGATGCTACTGGAAAAGCTACAGGAGGAAGTTTGTTTGGATGGGGAATAGGTCATGAGATAGGACATGTTACAGACATTGGGAAGATGACATATAGCGAAACTAGTAACAATGTACTTGCTTTACTTGCTCAAACATTTGATGATAAGACACATTCAAGACTTGAAGGTTCAACAATGGACAAGATATTTGAACATGTAACTTCAAACAGTGTAGGTATACCAAGTAATGTATTTGAGAGACTTGGAATGTTGTGGCAACTACATTTAGCTTATGATAATGATTTTACTGGTTCAATGCTAAAGAATAACTCAGATGCTGATTTAAGCAATGACACATTCTATGCTAAGATTTCAAGAAAATATAGAGCACTTTCAAGTGATGACCCAATAAATAATTTACCAAAAGACCAAATGTTAGTAGCAATGGCATCAAGTGTTGTTGAAAAAGATTTAAGAGATTACTTTAAAGCATGGGGAGTAGAAATTACACCAGAGTTAAACAGTATAATGGATGGTAAAAAGTACGAAAAAGAGTCTAGAAAGATACAATATATAAATGATGAAGCTAGAAGAAAGATTTTAAATGAAAATATATCTAGTATGGCAGAAGATACTAAAGTAAGTGCTGGTTTTGTTGATGGAGTACAAAGTGGTTCTCTAGTTAAATCTAATAAAATATCTATAGACCTAGATGTTGACAAAGACAAAGACAAGATATTGGGATACGAGATAATAAGAAGTGATGGAAACTACTTAGATGGTGAAAATGGAACTCAAGTAAAATATAGAACAGTAGGGTTTGTAGATGCAAAAGGAAATAGTCAAGCTAAATTTACTGATAATATATCTCCTCTTAATAATAGAGCATTTACATATAAAGTAGTTGCATACGATTATCATCTAAATCCAACAGATGAGTTTGAAATTGGTACTGTAAAATTATCAGATGAAGGAAAAATAAACAAATCAGCATGGTCATTTATAACAAACACTGTTTCTGATGGTGATGTTAGAACTGAAAATGACTCACATGGACCACTACAAAATCCAGAGATTGATAACATCAAGGATAATGATGCAAGTACTACATATAAAGGAAAAAGAATAAGTAAAGCTGAGTGGAACAAAGACCCTCAAAAAGACCCAGATATAAATGTAGAAGAAAATCCATATATAATAGTAGATATGAAGGAAACATTACCTATAGTAGGGCTAAAATATACAAAGCCAAAAACTGAAGCTAGAAAGTTCTCATTAAAAGGATTATTCAACCTTAGAAAGGATACTAGTACAACATACAATCCTTTAACTAATTACAAAATACAAGTAAGTAATGATAAAAAGAATTGGGAAGATGTTAGCCAAGGAACTTTTGAATACGGACAAGACTTAGTTGGTGGAGGAAAAGACCAAGATAATGAAGCTAGAGTTACATTTAATAAAGATGGTAAGCTTTGGACATACCAAGCTAGATATGTAAAACTAATATCAAACAATAAGTCTAATATAGAGGTTGCAGAGCTTGATGTAATAGGACCTCCAGGTGACAATATAGAGATTGGAACAGTAAATAGTGTAGACCAAACTCGCACTAACGGAATTGGAAAATTAACAGAAGACTATGTATATCAAAAGGATGATACTAATACGAGTGAAGATGAAACAGCTAAGATTCCAGCAGGTTCAATAGTAATTACAGGTGAATACAGTGGAAATCCAGCATTTAATTTACCATTACTTATAGATAAAAATAATAAAACTATCTCTGGGGAAGCACTTTTATTTGCAGAGGTACCAGAAAAAGGTGAATTAGGTGAAATAAGCAAAGGTACATGGGTTTACTATATGGCAAAAGAAAGCTTTGATTCTTTAAGTGATAAAGTTAAGGCAGAATTATATAGATATAATGACCTTCAAGGAGATACTCCAATAGGTCAAAGATTTGTAAGTGATACAATGTATGTTCCTGTGGAAGCTAAAACTTATGATGAGTTAAAGACGATAAGTCTTACTGATAGTAATAGTAAAGCGAGAAAAGCTACAAAGAATACTATTGATGTTAGCAATAAGAAGGTTATATCTATAAATAATAAAGTAAAAGGTAATATTGTCAGAGATAAATAAGTAATAGAAATCTAAAAAAAACTAAACATGCTAGTGCCAATAGTGGATATTTAGTAGGATTAGGTACTAGAAAAGTTTTAAAAGAGTAAGATGTTAAAAGTAAAGTATATATAATGTAACTATAAGTTTAGGGTAATTTATAAATTAAATATAAAAGCCAGATAGATAAAGGATTTTATCCATCTGGCTGATGGTAGATAAGGACGGGTGTTAATGAGTAAAGGAAAATTTCTTATAAGAACTATTGCAGTGTCAACTATGGCAGTAGCTGTAACTGGTAGTGCTACATGTGCATATGCTGCTCCAGTGTTACAAGGAACAAAGACATATGAAAAAGTAAATACTATAGATATATCTGTGGATTCAGTAGAAAATATAGTATATTCATTTCAAGCTAGTATAAAAGTACAAGGTGAGGTTGAAGTACTAGATAATGAGCCAGGCCAAAAGATTAAGTGGTCTGATAATATAGAAGCTCAGATAAAAAGTGGAAATGCAAATGCCAATTGTGTTTCAACATATGATAAAGCAAGTAATACAACAACATTAGATATATATGTTACATCAAATGAAGATTTGTTAGATGGAAATACATTAAATATAGGAAGAATATCAGTAAAAAAATCTGGAAGTAATTCAAGTGCTAAGTATAAAATATTGGGTAATGGGGAAAATTCCAAACCAGCTTTAAAAATTGTAACTTACAACAATAAAACCGTTGATTATGAAAGTATAGATTCTAGTGAAAGTTTAAACTTTACTCTTATCAATGAGAATGAAGTAAAACCAATAGGAGGAACTGGAACTAGTAAAAACGATCCTGAAAAATATAAGGTTGAGAAAAGTGAATCACTTGAATATTTATTAAATAATATTAGAATAAACTATTCTGTTGTTAGTAAAGAAACCGAAGAAAGTGGTTCAAATATAATATTAAAGCTTGGATTATCACAAAAATCAAGTAAAGGAAGAAAAGCTACAATAAGTAAGTATGTTGAAGTTACACTTCCAAAAAGTTTAGAGTATGTAGTTGATAATGAGTTAGCTAAACCAGATGAATTACCACCAGACAATTCTGATGACAATAATAATGGTGGAAATAATAATTCAGGTGGTTCATCTGGAGGTAGTAGTTCTTCTAGTGGAGGAAGTTCAAGCGACTCTACATCTAATGTTACAGTAAAAAAATTAAAAGGTGCAGATAGATTTGAAACTGCTGTTAAAATATCTCAAAGTGGATGGACAAAGTCAGATACAGTTGTGATAGTAAATGGAGAAGACAGAAGTATGGTGGATGGGCTTACTGCTACACCACTTGCTAGTGTAAAAAATTCACCAATTCTTTTATCTTCAAATGATAAACTTCCTCAAAAAACTATAGAAGAGCTAAAAAGATTAAATCCATCAAAAGTAATTGTAGTAGGTGGAAATAACTCAATGCCAAATTCAGTTGTTGAAGCTATTAAAGGCATAAATTCAAAGATATCAGTACAAAGAATAGGTGGAGAAACAAGATATCAAACTTCTATTAATATAGCAAAAGAAATTGATAAGACAAATAATGTAAGCAAGTTGTATATAGGAGCAGGAAATGGAGAAGCAGATTCATTATCAATAGCATCATTAGCTGGAAAGGAAAAAACTCCAATAGTACTTACACAAAAAGATGGTGTAGATAATGAAGCAGAACAATTTATTAAATCAAACAAAGTGTCAAATGTATACTTTATTGGTGGAGTAGAAAAAATATCTAACAAGGCTATTGAGCAAGTTGGAAAAATAACAAATAAAGATGTATCAAAAAATAGAGTTGCAGGTCAAAATAGACAAGAGACAAATGCTAAAGTAATAGATAAATTCTATTCTCATTCCAAATTGGATGGGGTTGTAGTTGCTAATCAAGATAAACTTATAGATGCTTTGGCAGTTGGTCCATTGGCAGCTAAAAATAATTCACCAGTTGTACTTGCCACAAATACGTTAGATAAATCACAAGAATCATCATTAAAAAATAAAAATTCATCTAAGTTGTTTGAAGTGGGTGGAGGAATAGCTTCATCTGTAGTAGATAAGATTAAGAGTTTAATTGAATCAAAATAAATATCAAAGTAAATATAAGTAAGTAAGCTTAAAATAAGAATGTATTTAGATATAAATCATATGTCTAAGTGCATTCTTATTTTTATTTATATTATCTTAATAATATTATGCTGGAATATATGTGAAAATTTAAGTAGAATTAAATTTAATTTGTAAAGTGATGTAAATTATTTTTAATAATGAAATATATCTTACAAATATTTAAAATATAACTAGAGATAGTTTTTGAATTTTTAATTAAATAAAATATTAATATATAGACGTAATATATTTATATAAGATATACTTTATAATATACAAAAAATAACAAAATAATAAAAAAAAGTAAAAACCATATAAATATAAAACATAAAAATCATCAGGGGGATATGAAAATGAATAAAAAAATATTATCATTAGGTCTAGCAGTATCATTAATCTTGGTAAACTTCAAAAGTGTAAATGCATCATCAGTAGTAGAAAAAATATATGGCAAAGATAGATATGAAACAGCAGCAAAGATAGCTGACAAACAAACTTATGAAACAGTTATTTTAGTAAATACAGAAAAATCTCTTGCAGATGGATTAAGTGCAAGTGGGTTGTCAGGTGCAACAAAAGCACCAATATTATTTACACAAAAAAATAAGATACCAACAGAGACAAATAAATGTCTAAAAAATATCAAAAAAGCATACATAATAGGTACAGAAGATACTATAAGTAAATCAGTAGAAAAAGAACTAGATTCTAAACATATAGAAGTAAAGAGAATTGGTGGAGAAGATAGGCTAAAAACAAGTTATCTAATAGCTAAAGAAATAGCAACTATAAAAAAAGTGGATAAGGTACTATTAACTAATGCATATAGTGGAGAAGCAGATGCTATGAGTGTATCATCAGTAGCTACTAGAGATGGTGTTCCAATTATACTTACAGATGGAAAGAGTGTGCCTTTTGATGTCAAAAATGTTCAGTCCTATTGTATAGGGTCAGAGGAGATAATGAGCAGTTCTTTAGTAAAGAGCACAAATTCAGTTAGAATAGAAGGAACTGACAGATTTGAAACTAACAAAAAGGTAATAGAGTACTTTTATAAAAATGTAGAAGGATTTTATGTATCAGATGGCTATCAGTTGGTAGACGCTATAGCAGCTGCACCACTTACTAAAGATTCACCAATGGTATTAGTAAATGATGGTAGTGATAAGGTTGTATTAGAAGGAGCTAAATATATAACTTCTATAGGTGAAATGAATGAGAAGGTAATACAACAATGTATAAGTGCTTCAAAATCAAATGGACAACCTCCAATAATTACAGTGGGAAGTACAGAGATATATAAAGGCGAAAAATTTGACACTGGCAAGATGAATATAGTAGCTAAAGACAATACAGGAAATGTATTGCCAATAGAAATTAATGGGTTTATAGATACAAATAGAGTAGGTACATACATATTGACATTAAAAACTACAGATGAATGGGGAAAAAGTACAGAAAAAAGAGTAGAAATAAAAGTGTTAGATGATAAATCTCATGATTATAATAGCCCAGAATTTAAAAAAATGGTTTCTACTGAAATGTATAACTTAATCAATTCATATAGAAAAGAAAAAGGTAAAGAACCTTTGGTAGTGTCTAGTAAGTTAGAGGGGATGGCAAATGCATGGTCTAAGTATATGATGGACAATAAAGTTTTTGCACACTATATAGATGGTAAAAATGCTCCACAAGTATTTTCTGAATTTGGAATGAGAAGTGAGGAAAATATAGCTTATATTTATATAGATTCTAAAAATGTTCAAACTACTCAAGATGCAAAAGATTTGGCGAAGGCTATATTTGAAGTGTGGAAGAAGTCTCCTGAGTATAATGCAAATATGCTTAGCGATGAGTTTTATAGTACTGGGTTTGGACTTTATATATTGTCAGATGGACAAGTACATGCTACTCAAGAATTTCTAAACGGTAATGAAGGTAGCTTGTAAAAAATTCCAAAAATCTTATCTTTTCATTAATTTACTGATATTATGAAATGAAAATCACATCTAAAGTATTTTTTGTAATCTGTTTTGTTATTGCTTTATAGATTATGGTATTTTAGGTGTTTTCTATTTTAATAATTTATAAATTTTGAGGGAATCACTACTGAGGATGTAATTTATGATTAGCTGAATTATATAAAAGATTAGTAGGAGGAGTTCGATGAAGGTAGATAAGAGAATATTATCAATAGGATTGGCTGTAACTTTAATAATGGCAGGTACATCAAATATTAATGCACTTTCAAGTATAGAAAAGATACAAGGTAAAGATAGATATGAAACTTCTGCTTTGATAGCAGATAAACAAAAATATGAAACAGTCATATTAGTAAACACTGATAACTCTATAGTAGATGGGTTAAGTGCAAGTGGATTGTCAGGAGTAACAAATGCTCCTATAATGTTGGTACAAAAAAATAAGATACCAACTGATGTAGAAAAAAGATTAAAAGATGTTAAGAATGCTTATATTATAGGGACAGAGGATACTATAGGTAAATCTGTAGAAAATCAACTTAAGAATAAGGGAATTGAAGTCAAAAGAATTGGTGGAGAAGATAGAATAAAGACTAGTTATCTTATAGCGAAGGAGATATCTGCTATTAAACCAGTAAATAATGGAGATAAGGTCTTTCTTGTAAATGGATATAGAGGTGAAGCTGATGCAATGAGTGTGTCTTCTGTAGCTGCTAGAGATGGAGTACCAGTGATACTTACGGATGGAAAGAGTATACCATTTAATGTAGATGATGCTCAGTGTTATTCTCTTGGCTCAGAGGAGATAATGAGTAATGAACTTGTTAATAAGACTAACTCTGTTAGAATTGCTGGGAAGGATAGATTTGAGACCAATAAAAAGGTCATACAACGTTTTTATAAAGGAACAAATAAATTTTATATTTCTCAAGGATATAAATTAGTAGATGCTGTAGCAGGTTCTCCATTAGCTAAAAATAGACCTATAGTACTTGTTGATGAGAGAAGTGACAAGAGTATACTTAAAGGATCTAAGGAAGTTACTTCTTTAGGAGGTATGGATAAAAATGTTATTGAACAATGTATTGATTATGCATCTGATAAGAATACATTGCCTACAATAACTGCTAATAATATTGAAATGTTTGTAGGTGATAGTTTTAATAATAGCATGTTGAATATAGTTGCTACTGATTATCATGGGAATGAATTAATTCCTAATATTCAAGGGAAGGTTGATACAAAGAAAGCAGGTACATATGTTTTAAATATATATGCTATAGATAGTTTAGGTCAGAAGTGTGAAGTTAGTGTAAATGTTAAGGTAATTGTAAATACAAGCACAAAAAATCCTAATAGTTATGAATTTAAGGCTATGGTGTCTAATGAAATGTATAATTTAGTTAACTCATATAGAAAAGAAAAAGGAAAAACTATTTTAAAAGAATCAAAGGCATTATCTGGAATGGCAAATGCATGGTCTAAGTATATGGATGAGAAAAAAGTATTTGCTCATGAGATTGATGGAAGAAATGCAGCAGAAGTGTTTTTTGGGTTTGGAGCAAGAAGTGATGAAAACATTGCATATTTACCTATGAATGTTAAGTCTGTTTATACTTCTAAAGATGCAAAAGAAATAGCTAAATCTATTTTTGATTTATGGAAGAAGTCTTCTAAGTACAATGAGAATATGTTAAAAGATGAATTTTATAGCTTTGGATTTGGCATGCATATTTCTAGTCAAGGAGAAGTTAATGCGACGATGGAGTTTTTGAATAGTTAGATTTTATATTAGTATTTATGGTATAAGGTGGATAAAGTTAATTTGAAATTAAAAATAAAATTAGGAATAAGGTGTGATTTATATAAAATATTTTAAAAGATAAAAAAATGTAAAAAAACAAATTAATTTGTTGGAAAAAACTTCAATTAATTTTGCATAAATTATTGAAATTATATTTTATATAGTCTATCATAAGAGTGTGAGAAATATTTGGATTATATGAACATGGAAATTTAATGTACATAATTAAAGAGATGTAATTAATATAATGTTGGGAGGAATTTAAGAAATGAATAAGAAAAATTTAGCAATGGCTATGGCTGCTGTTACTGTTGTAGGTTCTGCTGCTCCAGTATTTGCTCAAGTAAGTTTAAAAACTGAAGGCTATACAGTAGTTCAGGATAAGTATGAGAAATTACTTAAGGATTTAAAAGCAGGTTTAAAAGATGATAAAATAACACAAATAAGTATATATTTTGATGGTGAATATATAACTACTGTTACTGCTGGTGAAGGTGCTGGTGATAAGTTAGAGACACTTACTAAAAATCAACTTAAAGGTTTAGGTGATGGAAAGTATGTGGAATTTGCAGTTGAGTACAAAACTGGTGAATCTACTGCTCCAGCAGCAAAATTAACAGCACAAGATTTAACAAATATAGAGAAAGATTTAAATGATAATAAAACTACAGAAATAATTGGTGCAGGAAATAGTAATGGTACAGATAAGGGAATGGTATCATTTGATGGAACTGATTCAACTGCATCTACAGCCCTTACTTTAAATGATATTGCATCATGGGAGATAGTAGGAGATACTCTTACAATTAAACCAAAAAATCTTGATGCAAAATTAAGATATGGTATAGTTAAAAGTAGTGCAGTTGATGGTACAGATGTAAAGAATATTACTTTATTTACACAAGAAACATTTAAAGTAGGAGAAGAAAAAACAGCAAAAAAAGTAGCAGATGCTGATACTTTTAAATTTGATGAAAATAATACTACAGTAAGTGGTTTAGGATACACTCCTACAACTCCAGGTTCTCCTAGTGTTGGTAAAGATGATACTACAATTAAAGTAATAAAAGCTGTAGAAAAAACTATAGATGTTAAATCTAACTCAAGTACAAAAGCTCAAGATTTAGCTAAACAATATGTATTCCAAGATGGTAAGCTTGAAGATGATGGTACAGAGTCTAAAAATAACATAAGCTATATAGCTAAGCATGTAAGTGAAGTAGCAGTAGAAGATACTGATGGTGATTTAACAATAACTCTTTACCCAGACGGAAAAAGATTAAGTACTTTATCTGCAACTACAAAAACACCAACTAACTTAGGTGATGAAGATGCACCAGCTAAAATAGTATTAAAAGCTTCAAAACTAAAAGATTTAGAAGATTATTTAGATGATCTAGTAACTTATAATAATAGTTACTCAAATGTACAAGCTGTTGCAGGTAGTGATAGAATAGAAACTGCTATAGAATTAAGCCGTAAATTCTATAACTCTACTGATTCAAAAGCATTATATGAAAATCCTGTAAATAGTATTGTATTAGTTGGTTCTCAAGCTATAGTTGATGGTTTAGTAGCATCACCTTTAGCAGCAGAAAAAGATGCTCCTTTATTATTAAGTTCTAAAGATAAGCTAGATTCATCAGTAAGAGCTGAAATAAAGAGAGTTATGAAATTAGATTCTTCAACTGGAATAAGCAATAAAAAAGAAGTTTTCATAGCAGGTGGAGTAAATTCTGTATCTAAAGCAGTTGAAAATGAATTAAAAGATATGGGTCTTAAGGTAACTAGACTATCAGGTGATGATAGATATGAAACTTCATTAGCTATAGCTGATGAAATAGATATAGATGATAAAGCATATGTAGTAGGTGGAACAGGATTAGCAGATGCTATGAGTATAGCTCCAGTTGCATCTCAATTAAAAAATGGTGAAGCTACTCCAATAGTTGTTGTAGATGGAAAAGCTGACAAGTTATCTAAAGAAGCTGAAGATTTCTTAGATGATGCACAAGTAGATATAATCGGTGGAGAAAATAGTGTTTCTGCTAAAATGGAAGACTATATAGATGATGCTACTGGAAAATCTCCAGAGAGAATCAGTGGTGCTGACAGACAAGCAACTAATGCTGAAGTTATAAAAGAATACTTTAAGAAAGATTCAGTTACAAATTACTTCTTAGCAAAAGATGGTTCTACTAAAGAAGATCAATTAGTAGATGCATTAGCAGCTGCAGCAGTAGCTGGAAACTTTGGCGCTAAATATGATAATGATACTGTAACTGGAACTCCTTCTCCAGCACCAATAGTATTAGCAACTGACAATCTATCAGCTGAGCAACATGTAGCTGTAAGTAAAACAGTTAATGGTGATGGTGGTAAAAACTTAGTTCAAGTAGGACAAGGAATAGCTGATTCAGTTGTTAAAAAATTAAAAGAATTATTAGATATGTAATATAAAATTTATATATTGAATAAAAAAAGGTTTCTCGAAAGAGAGACCTTTTTTTATTCAATATATAAATAAAAAAGAGGCTAAATTAGCCTCTTTTCACTGTGAGAAATACTTAAAAAATAAGATGTAACTATTTATTTAAGTATCATTATTATACTATACCTTAAAATAAATGTCTACTATTCAATCATTTTAATGTATAATAGTAAGTAGAAAATAAATTAGGAGGTAAATTAAATATGTCAGTTTTAGATGTAATACTAGACAAAAAAGATGAATTAGAAATTAAAAAATTAAATAATATAGTAGACAAAATAGACGCTTTAGAAGATAAAATACAAATATTAGATGATGAAGCATTAAAAAATATGACAAATGTATTTAAGGATAGATTAAGTAAAGGAGAAACCTTAGATGATATATTGCCAGAAGCTTTTGCTGTTGTAAGAGAAGTATCAAGAAGGATATTAGGTATGCGCCAATATAGAGTTCAATTAATAGGTGGAATAGTGTTACATCAGGGAAAAATAGCAGAAATGAGAACCGGAGAAGGAAAAACTCTAGTGGGAGTAGCTCCAGTTTATTTAAATGCATTGACAGGTAAAGGTGTGCATGTTATCACTGTTAATGATTACTTAGCTCAACGTGATAAAGAACTTATGCAGCCAGTGTATGAATTTTTAGGGTTAACAGTAGGAGTAATTATTAATGGACAAGAACCAGTAGAACGAAAATTGCAATACCAATGTGATATTACTTATGGTACAAATAATGAGTATGGATTTGACTATCTAAGAGATAATATGGTGACAAGAGAACTAGATAAAGTTCAAAGAGAACTAAACTTCGCTATAGTTGATGAAGTTGATTCAATACTTATAGATGAAGCTAGGACTCCACTTATAATTGCAGGAGAAGGTGATGAAGGCACTAAATTATATGAACTTGCAAATGCTTTTATAAAAACTATAAAAGATGAAGACTTTGAAATGGATAGAAAAGATAAAACTATAGCCCTTACTGCAAGTGGTCTTAGTAAAGCAGAAAAATTTTTTGGAATAGAAAACATAACTCACATAGATAATATCGAGATATTTCATCATGTAAATCAGTCTTTAAGAGCACATAAATTAATGGATATAGACGTTGAATATGTTGTTAGAGATAATGAAATATTAATTGTAGACGAATTTACAGGAAGAATAATGGATGGAAGAAGGTTTACAGATGGTCTTCATCAAGCAATTGAAGCTAAAGAAGGTGTAAAAATAAATGATGAATCAAAGACTATGGCGACTGTAACTTTTCAAAATTTCTTTAGGTTATATTCTAAATTATCAGGTATGACAGGTACAGCGAAGACTGAAGAAAGTGAATTTGAAGATACATATAAGATTAATGTTGTTCAAATACCTACTAATAAGCCTGTTATAAGAGCTGATTTGCATGATAAAGTGTTTAAAACAGAACGTGCAAAATACAATGCTGTTGTGGAGGAAATAATAAAGATAAATAAAACTAAACAACCAGTGCTTGTAGGAACAGTTTCTATTGAAAAGTCTGAAAAATTATCTACGTTGCTTAAAAAGAAAGGTGTAAAACATGAAGTCTTAAATGCTAAACAACATGATAAGGAGGCTGAAATAATATCTAAAGCTGGTAAATTAGGTTCTGTTACAATTGCTACTAATATGGCAGGTAGAGGAACAGATATATCACTTGGAGCAGGAGATAAAGTAGAAGAAGAAAAGGTGAAAGAATTAGGCGGATTGTATGTTATAGGTACTGAAAGACATGAGACAAGAAGGATAGATAATCAGCTTAGAGGACGTTCAGGGAGACAAGGTGATCCTGGAACTTCTAGATTCTTTGTAAGTTTAGAGGATGAAGTAATAAAATTATATGGTGGAAAAAGTATAGAAAAGATATTAAAAAGAATGAATGCAAATGAAGATGAAGCACTAGAGAGTAAGTCTTTAAATAGAGCTATAGAAAGAGCTCAAAAAGGTATTGAAGGTAAAAACTTTGAACAGAGAAAAAATGTTCTTAAATATGATGATACTATTAATGAACAAAGAAAAGTAATATATAATGAAAGAAACAAGGTATTAAGTGGTTCAGATATTGAAGATGAAATACAAAAAATGGTTATGGATATTATTTCAGATGCAGCTGAAAAATATCTAAAAAAAATTAGAGATTATCATGGATATTTTAAATATCTATATAATACTTTTATGCCAGCAGATACACTATTAATCCCAAATTTAAATGAAAAGAGTGTTGAAGAAATAGTAATTCAAACTTATCAAATTTCAAAACGTGTTTATGACCTTAAAAAAATGATGGTTGGAATTGAAGAATTAGCACAGTTAGAAAAAAGAGTATTACTTCAAGTTGTGGATACTTATTGGGTTGATCATATAGATGCCATGGACCAATTAAGACAGTATATAGGTCTTAAATCCTATGCACAGAAAGATCCTTTTAAAGAATATGCTATAGAAGGTTATGATATGTTTGAAACTTTAAATAAGAATATCAGAGTAACTACAGTGCAATATCTATATAAATTTAACTAAAAAAGTGACCTTTTAGGTCACTTTTCATACATTAATATCATAGTATAATTTATTTTATAATTATAGCACTTGTAAATAAAATTTATATTAGTGAAAAAGAGGCTGAACGTCAGCCTCTTTTTCTGTGTGAGAAATACGGAAAAAAGAGATGCTTGAAATTTCTTTCTTCCATTTAATATTATACTATAAAGATAATAAAAAGTCTATGAGTTATATGTATGATTAAAAAAAAAAATTACAATTTTGTTACTTTTTAGTATACAAAAATAAATTCAAATTAATGTTTATTAATTCTCCTTAATAAAATATCCAAATATTACAATATCTACAGTTTATTGAAATAATATGTAAATTATATTATAATTGGTAAATAAGGAAAAAATGATGAAAAATTGAATTTTTTAGGGGGAAATACTATGAATAGAAAAAATCTTTCTATAGTTCTGGCAGCTGCAATGATAAGTACATCAGTAGCTCCAATTTTTGCTGCAGAAACTACACAAGTAAAGAAACAAACAATAACTAAAAAGGAAGCAACAGAATTAGTTTCAAAAGTTAGAGAACTAATGGCTCAGAGATATACAGGAGGTTCTCAAGTTGGACAGCCAATATATGAAATAAAAGTTGGTGAGAATTCATCAAAATTAAAAGTAATAACTAATATAGATGAATTAGAGAAATTAGTAAATGCTTTAGGAGAAAATAAAGAGCTTCTTGTTACTATATCAGATAAAGGGCATGTAACAAATAGTGCAAATGAAGTAGTTGCTGAAGCAATTGAAAAATATGAAAATTCAGCAGACCTTTCAGCTGAAGCTAATTCAATAACAGAGAAAGCTAAAACTGAAGCTAATGGGATTTATGGTGTGGCAACTGTGGAAGCTTCCTATGATAGTACAAGAGATAAATTAGTAATAACTTTAAAAGATAAGACAGATGTAATAACTTCTAAAACACTAGAAATAGGTATTGGTGATGAAAAGATTGATTTAACAGCAAATCCAGTTGATATAGCAGGAACAAACTTAGACCCTTCTGCAGAAGGATTTAGAGTAAATAAAATAAATAAATTAGGTGTAGCAGGAGCTAAAAATATTGAGGATATTCAATTAGCTGAAATAACTATAAAAAATAGTGATTTAAATACAGTTTCACCACAAGATTTATATGATGGATATAGATTAACTATTCAAGGTAATACAATATCAAATAGTGCAGGAAAATCAATTAGTGATATTTCAGCAAAAGATTCAGAAACAGGAAAGTATAAATTCACTGTTAAATACACTGATACATCTGGGAAAGCGATAGAACTTACTGTAGAAAGTACTAACGAGAAAGAGTTAAAAGATATAAAAGATGCATTAGATGGAAATACAAAAGTTAATTTAATAGCTGGAGAAGATAGATATGCAACTGCTGTAGCTATAGCAAAACAAACAAAATACACTGACAATATAGTTATAGTTAATTCAAATAAATTAGTTGATGGATTAGCAGCAACGCCACTAGCTCAATCTAAAAAAGCACCTATATTGTTGGCATCTGATAATGAAATACCAAAAGTAACTTTAGATTATATAAAAGAAATAATTAAGAAAACTCCATCAGCTAAAATATATATAGTAGGTGGGGAATCAGCAGTATCGAATACAGCTAAAAAACAATTAGAATCAGTAACTAAGAATGTTGAAAGATTAGCTGGAGAAGATAGACATACAACTTCAGTAGCAGTAGCAAAAGCTATGGGTTCTTTTAAAGAAGCATTTGTAGTAGGTGCAAAAGGAGAAGCTGATGCTATGAGTATAGCTGCTAAAGCTGCTGAACTTAAGGCTCCTATAATAGTAAATGGTTGGAATGATCTCTCATCAGAAGCTATCAAGTTGATGGATGGAAAAGAGATTGGCATAGTTGGTGGTTCTAATAATGTATCTAGCCAAATTGAAAATCAACTTGTTGATATTGATAAAGATAGAAAGGTTCAAAGAGTTGAAGGAGAAACAAGACATGATACCAACGCTAAAGTTATAGAAACATATTATGACAAATTAGATAAACTATATGTAGCAAAAGATGGATATGGAAATAATGGTATGCTAGTAGATGCATTAGCAGCAGGTCCTTTAGCAGCTGGGAAAGGTCCAATACTTTTAGCTAAAACTGATATAACAGATTCACAAAAGAGTGCTCTTGATAAAAAATTAAATCTTGGTGCAGAAGTAACTCAAATAGGTAATGGGATTGAATTGACTGTAGTTCAAAAAATAGGCAAAATACTGGGATGGTAATAATCAACAATATAGAAAAGGATTCCTTATTATTTATAGGAATCTTTTTCTATCGACATAATAATTAAAGTATAACTTGCTCTTGACAGATAGGAGGATATGATAGTGATAGAAGCAACCTTGTTTTTTTCCCCACACCAAGATGATGAAACATTAAGTATGGGTAGTGCAATAATTGAACATGTAGAAAAAAGCGATACACATGTTATATTATGTACTGATGGTAGTAAGTCAATAATAAGAAAAGTATTAGATGATGGAGGGTCATGTTCTTATCATATTAAAGATATACATAAATATTCTTTATCAGAAAGTGATTTTTCAAAAAATAGAGATGAGGAATTTAAAGCTAGTTGTAAAGCAATGGGAGTCAAAGAAAATAATATACATATAGAAAATAACAGAGCTCATGATGGAGAATTGAGTAAAGAAAAAGCAAGAGAGATAATACTAAAATATTTAGAAAAATATCCTGATGCTAAAGTGAAGACAGTTACACCATATAAAGCTCTTGGAATACATGAAGATCATAGAGCATTAGGTGAAGCTGCATTAGAATTGTATAAAGAAGGAAAAATAAAAGATTTAAGATTTTATGTAGAACCATATGATTATAATGATTTCAAAAAAGTTAATCCAAATGTTAGAGTATGGAAGGTTTTGAGTAGTCAAGAAGAGAAATTATTAAATGCTATGGATGCATACAAGAAATGGAACCCCGAAAATGGGAACTACGCAATTGGATATCATTCTGTTAAATCTCACTTTGATGAATTAAAATCCAATAAAATCCAATATGTACATGCTCCATAAACATTAATATAAAAACTAGGAGGATATAGTTAATGAAAATATCAAAGAGAATAATGTCATTGTTGACAGCCACTTTTTTTATCTTTGCATTATCTATCAATATAGCTGATGCTTCATCAAAAGAGAGTCTAGTAGGTTCTGGTAGATGGGAAACTGCAATAAAAATTAGCCAAAATGGATGGAAAGAAGCTACTAATGCTATACTAGTAAATGATAATTCTATAGCTGATGCATTATCTGCAACTCCATTTGCTAAATTAAAAGATGCACCTATTTTATTAACTCAAAGTGATAAATTGGATAGTAGGACTAAAGCAGAATTAAAAAGACTAGGTGTAAAAAATGTGTATTTAATTGGAGGTATGAATACTCTAAGCACTAATATTGAAAAACAATTAAAATCAGAAAATATGACGTTTGAAAGAATTTCAGGAAATAGTAGATATGAAACATCTTTAAAATTAGCTGAAAGACTAGATAAAGAAAAGAGTATTTCTAATATAGTTGTAGTTAATGGAGAGAAAGGGTTAGCTGATGCAGTAAGTGTGGGTTCTATTGCTGCACAAGAAAATATGCCAATTATACTTTCAGATCCTAATAATGGAATAAAAGTTGCAAATAACTTTATTAGCAGTAAAAATATAAAGAAATCTTATATAATTGGTGGTACATATTCTGTATCTAGCTCTATTGAACAGAGTTTACCTAATGCAAAAAGATTATCTGGAAATAATAGAAATGAAACTAACGCAAAGGTTGTAGAAGAATTTTATAAAGATACAGATTTAAAAAATGCTTATATAACTAAAGATGGTATGAAAAAACAAAGCGATTTGATAGATTCTCTAGCTGTAGGTGTATTAGCAGCTAAAAATAGCTCACCAGTTGTATTAGTAGGAAATGCACTTGATTCTAGCCAATATGATGTGTTAAATACTAAAAGTTTTGATAATATTGTGCAAGTAGGTGGAAATGGAAATGAAGATGCTGTAAAGGATATACTTGATTTACAAGAAGAAACTATATATAGAGTTAAGACAGCAGATGAATTAGCTGTTGCTCTAAGAAAAGCAGATGCGAATGACATTATAACGTTTAAACCTGATGATAATAAAAAAATCACTAGTTCATTTAGTATAGAAACAAAAAAAGCTATAACTGTAGAACTTGAAGGATTATATACACAAACAATAACTGTAAATATGCCAAATGGAGAATTAACTAATAAGGGCACATTAGATGGAACTGTGAAAATAATGGATATAAAAAATGGTACATTTATAAATGAAGGTGAGATAAATGATATTGACCTTTATGATTCAAATGGATCTAAAATAGAGAATAAAAGTGGTGGAGATATATGGGTTTTAACTATATCTAGTAGTGCTAAAGATGTAAATATAGAAAATAAAGGTGATATAAGTAAAGTTACAAATAATTCCACTAGTGTTATAATAAAAAATTCAGGAAATATTGATACTTTAGGTGGGATTAGTACACCATCAATAAGTGGAAATAAACCTAGAGTTGATGATACAGATAAAGATGAAAAAAGGGCAAGTGGAATATATCCTACTTCAGAGCCTTTATCATCTCCAAAACCAGGCTATATAAACGTAAAAATATTCACTAAACCTGAAGATACAAATTACAAAATTTATTATAGAGTAGTAAGCAGTAGACCATCTGCATTATATATTGGAGATAGAATAGATACAGGTGACTGGACTGCTGTGCCATCTTCTGTTTTACCATTCACTATTAAAGCAGAAAATGGATATTATATAGAAGCTGTTGAAATAAATTCTGATACTAAGAAAGTATCTAGATGGGGAAAATCTGACTATATAGATGATGGTTTTTATTTAAAGTCAGAAACTGCAAAAGGGCTAAGTGCAGATATAGATTTTGATGGTGATTATGTTAAGCTAACAGCAACAGGTGCTGATCCTGGATGTACGGTTTATTATAGAATAGTATCAAAGAAGCCAGCATCAATGAACGTTGGAGATAAAATCACTATATCTAACTGGGATGAAATTACAACTAATAGAGTAAAGATAGAAGCAAAGGATGTAAAAGAAAAATATATCGAATTAGTTGAATTAGATGATTCTACTAATAAAGTTACTAGATGGGGAGTAAGTGATAAAGTAGTAGAATAGGATGTTTAACATAAAAAATAAAAACAGACTGTATCTTAATTGATTAGTCTGTTTTTTGTTTCCTAAAAATTATCATTTTACTAAATAAATAATTTAAAACTATAACAACTATATTAGTAAAAATCTTCACCATAACATCATTTACAAAAAGTAAATCAATCATTATATACATAATAACCATTTCTATAATACCAGAAATCAACCTAAAACTAACAAAAGACAAAAACTCCCTAAATAAAAATTTTAACTCAACTCTTCTGCTTTCAAATACGAAAAACTTATTAGTAACATAAGCAAATAAAACAGCAAGAATCCATGCCAAAGCATTTGCAACCATAAAATTAAATGAAATAACTCTAGTAAAAAATAAATAAGAAACTATATTTACAAGGTTAGTAAATGCTCCAAAAAATAAATATAATATTGTCTCCTTATGTTTTTTAAAAATCAAATATAACCCTCCTAAACCAACAAAATATAACTATCTTTAAAGATACTAACACATTTTAGTATAACACATTCATTAACTAATCAATATATTGTAAAATATAATAAAAAATAAACTTATAATATTTTACAGTTAATATTCACCAATAATCCATATTTTATCAAAATAAAATATGACCTCGATTTAGAAATCTGATATAATAAAAATTAAATACATACAAGGGGGTAAATATGAGAAAGTACAAATCAAAAAAATTGTCAAGCCTACTGGCATTGTTGACAGTTTGCTTTTTAATAGTGTCAACAATACCTGTCTCAGCAGAAAACAATAAAACTCTAGATGGAGTAGAAACTGCAGAGTATTCTGAAAGCTATCTTCAATATCTAGAAGATGTCAAAAATGGAGACACAGCAAAATATAATGGAGTAATACCAGTTCCACATGAAATGGAAGGTACAACACTTCAAAATAAGGGAAGAAGCAGTCTTCCATCATCATACAAAGCAAGTGCAGCATACAATCCAATGAACTTAGGATTGACTACACCAGCAAAAAATCAGGGAGACCTTAATACATGCTGGGCATTTTCTGGTATGTCAACTTTAGAATCATATTTAAAGTTAAAAGGATATGGAACTTATGACCTTTCAGAAGAACACTTTAGATGGTGGTCAACTGGTGGAACACATGGATGGAACTTAACAGATATGACAGGTAGTTCAAATGTAACAGCTATAGGATATTTGACAGCATGGGCAGGGCCTAAATTAGAAAAAGATATACCATATAATCTTAAATCTGAAGAGCAAGGAGCAACTAGACCTTCAAATATGGATACTGCACCTACACAATTTAATGTGACAGATGTTGTACGTCTTAATAAAGACAAAGAAACTGTAAAAAATGCTATAATGCAATATGGCTCAGTGACATCAGGGTATGCTCATTATTCAACATATTTTAATAAAGATGAAACAGCATATAACTGTACAAATAAACGAGCAACTTTAAATCACTCTGTGGCAATTGTAGGATGGGATGATAATTATTCAAAAGATAACTTTGCTTCAGACGTTAAGCCAGAATCAAATGGAGCATGGCTAGTAAAAAGTAGCTGGGGAGAGTTCAATTCTATGAAAGGGTTCTTCTGGATTTCTTATGAAGATAAAACTCTACTTACAGACACAGATAACTATGCAATGAAATCAGTATCAAAACCAGACAGTGACAAAAAAATGTATCAACTTGAATATGCTGGTCTTAGCAAGATAATGTCAAATAAAATAACAGCAGCAAATGTATTTGATTTTAGTAGAGACTCTGAAAAACTTGACTCAGTTATGTTTGAAACAGACTCTGTAGGAGCAAAATATGAAGTATATTATGCACCAGTAGTAAATGGAGTTCCTCAAAACAACTCAATGACAAAACTTGCAAATGGAACAGTATCATATTCTGGATACATAAATGTACCTACTAACTCTTATAACCTACCAAAAGGTAAAGGAGCAATAGTAGTAGTTATAGACAACACAGCAAATCCTAATAGAGAAAAATCTACTTTAGCATATGAAACTGATATAGATGCATATTATTTGTATGAAGCTAAAGCAAACTTAGGTGAAAGTTACATACTTCAAAATAATAAATTTGAGGATATAAATACATATAGCGAGTTCTCTCCTTGTAACTTTGTTATAAAAGCTATAACAAAAACATCTTCTGGACAGGCTACTTCAGGAGAATCTTTAACTGGAGCTGACAGATATGAAACAGCAGTTAAAGTTAGTCAAAAAGGATGGACTTCTTCACAAAATGCAGTACTAGTAAATGGAAATGCAATAGTGGATGCTTTAACAGCTACACCATTTACAGCAGCAATTGATTCTCCAATTCTTTTAACAGGAAAAGATAACTTAGATTCAAAAACTAAGGCAGAGTTACAAAGATTAGGAACTAAAAAAGTTTATCTAATAGGTGGAGAAAATTCTCTAAGTAAGAATATACAAACTAAACTTAGCAATATGGGCATATCAATAGAGAGAATTAGTGGTAGTGATAGATACAAGACTAGTATATCATTAGCTCAAAAGCTAAATAGTATAAAATCTGTTTCACAAGTTGCAGTGGCAAATAGTGTCAATGGACTTGCAGATGCAATAAGTGTTGGTGCAGCAGCTGCTGACAACAATATGCCAATAATACTTACTAATGAAAAGAGTGAGTTACAAGGGGCTGATGAGTTTTTAAATTCATCAAAAATAACTAAGTCTTATATAATTGGTGGTACAGCTACTTTATCATCAAGCTTAGAAAGTAAGCTTTCAAATCCAACAAGACTTGCAGGAAATAATAGAAATGAAACTAATGCTAAGATAATAGATAAGTTCTATACTAATTCAGATTTAAAATATGCTTTTGTTGTTAAAGATGGTTCAAAGAGTCAAGGTGACTTAATAGATGGACTAGCAGTAGGAGCATTAGGTGCTAAAACTGATTCACCAGTAGTTCTAGTTGGAAATAAATTAGATGAAAGTCAAAAAACTGTACTTAAATCTAAGAAAATAGAAACTCCAATTAGAGTTGGTGGAAATGGAAATGAAAGTGCTTTTAATGAATTAAATAATCTTTTAGGAAAATAATAATGTTAAATGTTTTATAGTTTAAAAAATATTTAATATTGCTTTAAAAATATATAAAGGAAATAAGCCCTAACCGTTAATATGGTTGGGGCTTATTTCTTGAGAAATTTTTATAGATAAAAATGTAATAATTTTAAACTGTAAAATAGTGTAAAGATATTCTATAATATAATATAGTAAGATTTTAAACGAAATAAGGGGGTAATAAAATGAAAGCACCAAAAACTATTTTAACAATATTGACAATAGCGCTTACTTTAAGTGGGATTTCTATAACTTCATCATATGCACTTACAGAGGAAAAATTAATAGGTGAAGGGAGATATGAAACTGCTGTAAAGATAAGCCAAAAAGCATATAGTTCTAGTAATAATGCTGTATTAGTCAATGATAGCTCTTTGGCTGATGCTCTTTCAGCTACACCATTTGCAAAAGTTAAGGGAGCTCCAATACTTTTAACAGAAAGCAATAAACTGGATGATAGAACCAAAACAGAGCTAAAGCGTTTGGGAGCTAAGGATATTTATTTAATTGGTGGGACTGCTGTGTTAAACAAGGATATAGAGAATCAATTAAAAAGTGATGGATTAAATGTAGAAAGAATTAGTGGTAATGATAGATATGAAACTTCATTACTTTTAGCAAATAAACTAAAAGATATTAAAGATGTTAAGGAGGTAGCTGTTGTAAATGGCGAAAAAGGGCTAAGTGATGCTGTAAGTGTTGGGGCACCTTCTGCTCAAAATAATATGCCTGTAGTATTATCTAGTCCAAAGAATGGAGTAGAAGCATTTGAGAAATTTATAAAAGATGAGAAAGTTATAAAGGCATATGTAATTGGAGGTACAAATTCTGTTTCAAGAGCTGTAGAAAAAAGCCTCCCTAATGCAGAAAGATTGAGTGGAAAGGATAGAAATGAAACTAATGCCAAGGTTATAGAAAAGTTTTATTCTGATGTAGATTTAAACAATCTATATGTAACTAAAGATGGAAGTAAAAATGAAAATCAACTTATTGATTCATTGGCAGTTGGAGTATTGGCAGCAAAGAATGAATCACCTGTTGTTTTGGTCGGTGATAAACTAAATACAAAGCAAAGGGATATACTTAGTACTAAAAAATTAAGTACTGTAACACAAGTTGGTGGAAATGGAAATGAAGAAGCTTTTAATGAAATTAAGACTTTACAAGATAAAACTATCTTTGAAGCTAAAACCGTTGAGGAATTAACTAATATGATAAATATTGCAAGTCCTAATGACATTATTAACTTTAATCCAAAAGAGGATACTGTAAATGAAGCTTTTAGAATGATAACAAATAAGCCAATAACTGTGAATATAAAAGGTGATTGTTCAAAGACTATCACTATTGATATGCCTAATGGTGAGGTAAATAACTATGCTACTTTAGTAAATGTTATAGTGAGAAATATTGGAGAAGGTGGATTTAACAATCATGATACAATAACTATATTGTCAGTTCGTGACAAAAATGGTAGAGTTATAGAAAATACTAGAAATTCAGATATAGAAACAATGATGATATTGGCATCTGCTAATGATACAAAATTGATTAATGATGGTTATATAGGAAAGCTTATAGATAACTCATCTAATAGTGACATCACTAATCATGGTACTATAGACAAAAAAGTAAATCAGGTTGAAGATTTAGAAGCTAAGGTTGATTCAATTGAAAAAGCTATAGATTCTATAAGCCAGAAAATTAATAAGATACAAGATATATTAGATAAACTTGGATTTCTAAAGAAATTTCTTAACTAAAAAGATGTATATTTAAGAAAGCTATATTTTATATTTATATTTGAAAATATATAGTTAGATTGATTCATAGCTAAAGATAAATATACAATTAAATCTTGGGGAGGTAATATGGAGAGTGGATTTGAAGGTAAATTAGATACAAAAATTATGAAAAATAGAGTTAAATCAATTGATATAATAAGAGGGCTATCAATAGCCCTCATGATAGTTTGCAATAATCCTGGGACTTGGATGAGAATGTATCCACAACTTAGACATGCTATATGGCATGGTGTAACACTTGCAGATTTTGCATTTCCTTTCTTTGTTATATCCTTAGGTGTTACAATTCCAATATCAATAAACAGTAAACTAAAGAATAGTAAATCTACAATACGAATAATAATAAGTATATTTAAGAGAAGTATTTTACTAATGTTGTTTGGATTTTTCTTAAATTACCTAGGAAATCATGACTTAAGTACTGTAAGAATACTTGGGGTGCTTCAACGTATGGGATTAGTATACCTTGTAACTAGTCTAGTGTATTTACTACTAAAAAAACTGAATGTAGGAAGCACTGCAACTATAATTACTTTCTTATGTATATCTGCATTTATCATAGTGGGATACTATATAGTGGCAAAACCATATGGATTTGAGTTAGAAGGTTCTCTTGCACAATTAGTGGATTTCCATTTTTTCAAAGGACATTTGTACAAGCCAGAGTTTGAACCAGATGGATTTTTAACAAGTATAGTAGCAATTTCTTCAGGTATGTTGGGTTGTACTATGGGGTGTGTACTTCTAAAAGAAAATATAGGACAGTATAAAAAATTCTTCAAAATATTAATTATGAGTATCATTTTACTTATATGTGCTTTTGCTTTTAATCAATATTTTCCATTTAATAAGAGATTATGGTCAAGTTCATTCGTACTTTTAATGGCTGGAAGTTATGGTATTTTATTGGCAATATTTTACTTTATATGTGACATCAAAAATAAAAGCAAAATATTTACTCCAATAATAGCACTTGGAAGTAGCCCTATTTTTACATACATGTGTCTTGAAATATTGAGCCATGTGTTTTGGAATTTACCAAAACTTACTGATAAAGTAGATTATCCTACTACTTTGGTGGAATGGACTACATATGAATTTATAACACCTTGGGCAGGTACAACATGGGATTCTCTTGTATTTTCTCTCTTGTATGTATTGTTTTGGGTTATAATAATGTCGTTTATGTATAAAAAGAAAATATTTATTAAAATTTAATGTAGTGTTTTGTTTAAAAAAATATTTCTTTAATTTGTTCAAATATGCAGAAATTCTCAGTAATAATCCAGTTTTTCCCTAGCGAAAATTAAAAAAACATGCCATAAAAGATTACAAAAAGATTACAATTTGTAATCTTTTGTGCTATAATGAAAAAAGATTTACATAATATTGAATTTATGTAATATAAAACAAGTTCAAGAAGAATTAAATAAGATTTAAATATCTAAAAATCTAGGGGGGATACGATGAAAAAGAGAACAAAATTATTAGCAACAGGAATGTTGTCTATAGCAATGGTGGCACCAAACGTGGCTTTAGCAGCGGAAAATACTACTGCAAATACAGAATCTAATTCAGATATTAATATAAATTTACAAAGAAAAAGTGTTGTGTTAGGAAGTAAATCGAATGCAAGTGTAAAGTTTAAAGAAAAATTAAATGCTGATTCAATAACATTAAACTTTATGTGTTATGATATGCCACTTGAAGCTACTTTAAATTACAATGAAAAAACAGATACATATGAAGGTGTAATAAACTATAACAAAGACCCAGAATACTTAAATGTATGGGAACTTCAAAGCATAAAAGTAAATGGTAAAGATGAACAGAAGGTTTTAAATAAAGAAGATTTAGAATCTATGGGATTAAATCTTAAAGATTATGATGTTACACAAGAGTTTATAATAAGTGATGCTAACTCAACAAAAGCAGTGAATGAATATATGAGAAAAACTTCTGCACCAGTAAAAAAACTTGCAGGAGCTACTAGATTTGAGACAGCAGTTGAGATAAGTAAACAAGGATGGAAAGATGGAGCTAGTAAGGTTGTAATAGTTAATGGAGAACTAGCAGCAGATGGAATCACAGCTACTCCACTTGCTTCTACATATGATGCACCAATATTACTTGCAAATAAAGATGATATACCAGAAAGTACAAAGGCTGAATTAAAACGTCTAAACCCAAGTGATGTAATAATCATAGGTGATGATGGTTCAGTTTCACAAAAGGCAGTATCTCAAATAAAATCTGCTGTAGATGTAAATGTAACTCGTATTGGTGGAGTTGATAGACATGAAACATCTTTACTTATAGCAAAAGAAATCGATAAGTATCATGATGTTAATAAGATATATATAGCAAATGGATATGCTGGTGAGTACGATGCTCTTAATATTTCATCAAAAGCAGGTGAAGACCAACAACCTATAATATTAGCTAATAAAGATTCTGTACCAGAAAGTACATATAATTGGCTATCTTCACAAGGTTTAGAAGAAGCTTACTACATAGGTGGAGACCAAAGTCTATCATCAAAACTTATAGACCAAATATCTAAGATAGCAAAAAATGCAACTTCAAAAAACAGAGTATCTGGAGCTGATAGACATGAAACTAATGCGAAGGTAATTAAGACTTTCTATCCAGATAAAGAATTGAGCGCAATGTTAGTTGCAAAATCTGATATAATAGTTGACTCAATAACAGCAGGACCTTTAGCAGCTAAGTTGAAATCTCCAATACTTATAACTCCAAAAACTTACGTTTCTGCATACCATAGTACAAACTTATCAGAAAAAACAGCAGGAACAGTATATCAAATTGGTGATGGAATGAAGGATAGTGTTATAAGTTCTATAGCATCTAGTTTATCAAAACACAATGCACCAACAGAACCAGAAAATCCAGGTTCAGCAGCAGGAAAAACTGTAGTGATAGACCCAGGTCATGGGGGTTCTGACTCAGGAGCAACAAGTGGATTAAATGGTGGAGCTCAAGAAAAGAAATATACTCTTAATACAGCACTAGCAACTACTGAATATTTACGTTCAAAAGGTATAAATGTTGTTATGACTAGAGATACAGATAAAACAATGGCTTTAGGAGAAAGAACGACATTATCAAACACTATAAAGCCAGATTTATTTACAAGTATACATTACAATGCATCTAATGGAGCTGGTAATGGTGTGGAAATTTTTTACAAAGTAAAAGATAAAAATGGTGGAACAACTAAGACTGCTGCATCAAATATATTAAAAAGAATATTAGAGAAATTTAATATGCAAAATAGAGGAATCAAGACAAGAACACTTGCTAATGGAAATGATTACCTATATGTATTAAGAAACAATAAATATCCTGCAATACTTGTAGAATGCGCATTTATAGACAATAAGAGCGACATGGACAAGTTAAATACAGCAGAAAAAGTAAAGACAATGGGAACTCAAATTGGAATAGGAATAGAAGATACAGTAAAATAAAATAAAAAATATTAAAGCAAAATATATCATCTCCTGTTATAATGTAAAATATAGCAAGAGATGATATATTTTTGCAAAGAATCAAATTGTTTACAATGACGTTTATTGTATTGATAAACTTCTCATTATTGAGTATAATATAGAAATAAGTCAAAAATAAGATAGAAATACGTTGAAATTAAGAATTTAAAAATTTTTTATTCCAATATGGAGGTAACTATGTCTGGATATACTAATGATGAATGTGAAATACCTAAAGTTACAAGCTATCCAGGGGCAGATAAAGAAATTGCAAGTGAGATTGACTATAGCATAGTAAAAGGCACAGTGTTGTTTGACTTGTACCAAAGAGTTGTGGATTTAGTTTTATCTATATTAGGACTTGTAGTAGGTTTACCTTTAATAGCAATATTTGGAATTCTTATTAAAATAGAGGACAAAGGACCAATAACTTATAAGCAAGAAAGACTAGGAAAATGCGGGAGAAGATTCTATATATATAAATTGAGATCTATGAGAACAGACGCAGAAAAATTTGGCGCACAATGGGCTGAAAAAGATGATCCTAGAATAACTAAGGTTGGAAAGTTTATTAGGAAAACTAGAATTGATGAGATTCCACAGCTGTTTAATATATTAAAGGGGGACATGGGCTTAATAGGTCCTAGACCAGAGAGACCAAACTTTACTGTTCAATTTAATGAGGAAATACCTGGATTTATCAACAGGCTTGCTATAAAACCTGGACTTACAGGTTGGGCACAAGTAAATGGTGGATACGAAATCACTCCTGAAGAAAAACTTAAAGAAGATATTTACTATATAAAAAATAGGAGTATATTACTTGACTTTAAGATACTCTTTAAAACTGTTAAAGTAGTATTGACAGGAGACGGAGCTAGATAATTTTAAAATATTAGATTATTAATCAATGAAAAAGCTCTTTAAAAAAGAGCTTTTTTATTGTCAAAAAATACAAAAAGAAAAGGAATGAGAACTTATGATTAAAAAAATTTCTACTATATTATCGTTAGTTTTGCTAATCTCTATTTCTAGTACAGTGGGGGTATTTGCAGATGTAAGTCCTAAAAAAGAGTTGATAGAAGGTAGTATACCAGAGATTTCAACAGAATTAAATAAAAGAGTATTCAAGAATGCTAAAGAAGTAATTCTTGTAAATGAAGAGTCAATTGTAGATAGTATAAGTGCAACACCTTTGGCATATGTAAAAAATGCTCCGATAGTTGTAACTAAGAGTAAAAATGTTGGTAGAGTAACAAGAAATTATCTAAAAGAGCTAGGTCCAGAGAAGGTTACGATAATAGGTGGTTTAAAGGCAGTATCTAAAGATGCTGAACGTAATATAGAGAAAATGGGAATTAAAGTAGAAAGAATAAGAGGAAAAGACAGATATGATACATCTTTAAAGATAGCTAGAGAAATGTACAGAACAGTAGGATTCGATAAGGCATTTTTACTTAGCTCAACTACAGGATTAGAGAATGCCATATCTGTATATTCTTATGCAGCTAAAAATGGAATGCCAATAATATGGGCTCAAGATGAAGGTTTTGAAGAACAAATTGACTTCTTAAAAAGTAAAAACCTTGAAAAAATATATGCATTAGGTGATTCAAAAGAGTTTATTGCAGACATTGATTCTAGCTTAAAGAATATAGAAGGTATAAAGCAAATAAATAAGTCAAGCACAAATGTCGATTTAATAAAGAAGTTTTATGATGAAAAAGATATAAAGAAAATCTATACTGCTAAATTAGATTTTGGAAGTAGATCTGATGTAAACGAATATATTTCTTTGGGAGTAGTATCGGCCAAAGAAAATATGCCAATACTGATTTGTAGTGATAATTTAAGTCATGCACAAGATAAATTCTTGAAAGATAACAACATAAGTGATGTAATTGAAGTTGGATATACAGTAGGTAATTATAGTCTGTTAAAGAGTATACTTAATTTAACATCCTTATCTTGTATAATATTAATACTATTATTACTATTGATTGTATTTAGAGCGCTTAGATATGAGTCAAGATAGTCTTTAATTTATTAAGGAAGCTTTTCATAGGTTAAATTTACTTAATCAGAATAATGTTTATAAGCAGTTTTAAAAGTTCTACTTTTAGAGTTTAAATTAGAGAAGGAGAAAGAAAATGTCAAAAACAGCTAAAGCAGCATTGTGGATTATGGCGGCCACTATGTTTTCAAAAGTATTAGGTTTCCTTAGAGAACTTGTACTTGCAAATTTCTATGGAACAGGTATGTATGCAGACGTATTTGTATTAACATTAAATATACCTGGTTTAATCATAGCAGTCATAGGTTCTGCAATTGCTACAACTTATATACCTATGTACTTTGAGACAAAGAAAAGACTCGGAGATGAAGGTGCCTTAAAATTTACTAACAATGTTTTAAATATATGCTATATAATGGCTATAATAATAGCTATTTTTGGGCTTTTATTTACAGAGCAATTTGTTACAGTATTTGCAGCAGGATTTAGAAGTGACCCTGCTAAGTTTCAAGCAGCAATACTATTTACTAAAATAATGATTTCAGGAGTTTTGTTCTTAAGTGGAAGTAAAATATTTAGTTCATTTTTACAGGTGAATGACAGTTTTGTAATTCCAGGTCTTATAGGAATTCCATATAATATCATAATAATAGCAGCAATAGCACTAAGTGCAGGTAAAAATGTATGGATACTACCAGCAGGAGCATTGATTGCCATGGCAAGTCAGTTATTGTTTCAACTCCCATTTGCATTTAAGAAGTCCTACAAGTATAAACCATATATAAATTTAAAGGATGAGTCCATAAAAGAATTAGTGAATCTAGTCTTGCCTATGTTAATAGGTGTAGCTGTTGGACAGTTAAATATATTTGTTGACAGGTTATTGGCAACTACTTTGGGGGATGGAAAGTTGTCTGCCCTTAACTATGCAAATAGACTAAATGAGTTTGTTATGGCATTATTTGTTACATCTATAATAACAGTTATATATCCTAAGTTGGCAAAAATGTCGGGTAAAGATAATAAAGAAGGCTTTATAAGTACTATTGTAAAGTCATCAAATTGTATTATATTGGTAGTGCTTCCAATATCCATAGGAGCTATTATACTAGCAGAACCTCTAGTTAGAATACTATTCCAAAGGGGTAAGTTTGATGCATTATCAACAGACCTTACATCTATAGCTCTTAGATTATATTCGTTAGGTTTATTGGCTTGTGGGGTAAGAGATGTTTTATATAGAGCATTCTATTCTCTTTCAGATACAAAGACACCAATGATAAATGGAAGTATAGCCTTAATAATAAATATAGTTCTTAATTTAATATTGATAAGACCACTTGGTCATGCAGGTATTGCTATATCAACTAGTACGTCTAATATAATTACAGTTATATTATTGTTTATATCTCTTAAAAAGAAAACTGGATATTTTGGAGGAGATAAAATCATAAAGACTGGTCTTAAAAGTTTGGTAGCATCAGGTGTGATGGCAGTAGTCACTTTATTGATATATAACAATCTATATGCATTTATAGGTGCAGGAACAATTAAAGAAATTATAGCAGTTGGAACTGGAGTATTAGGTGGGGCTTCTGTATATACGATATTGATAGTTTTATTTAAGGTAGAAGAGATGGACTTAGCTTTTGAATTTTTAAAAAAAGGAAAGCAAAAACTACTTAAAAGATAGACATTTACCTTAAAAAATTAAAATAGAGTCAGAAAGGATGAAAATATGGATTATAAAAATAATTATGAGATGTGGTTAAATTCTCCTTATTTTGATGAACAAACCAAAGAAGAGCTATTAAGTATAAAGGATGATAACAAAGAAATACAAGATAGATTCTATAAAAATTTAGAATTTGGGACAGGTGGTCTAAGGGGTATAATAGGAGCGGGAACTAATAGAATCAATATTTATACTGTTAGACGTGCAACACTTGGAATTTCAAATTATATTATGAAGACGCAAGGTGAAGAAGGAAAGCAAAAAGGAATTGTTATAGCACATGATAGTAGATACATGTCAAGAGAGTTTTGTATAGAAGTAGCTAAAACTTTAAGTGCATATGGTGTAAAGGCTTATATTTTTGAAGAGTTAAAGCCTACACCAGAACTTTCTTTTGCTGTTAGACATTTAAAGTGTGCTATGGGAATAGTAATAACAGCAAGTCATAATCCTAAAGAGTACAATGGATATAAGGTATATGACTCAGATGGAGGTCAAATCTGTATAGATATGGCCAATGATATAATTACAGAAGTTAATAAGATTGATGATTACAGTATCATTAAAAGTGTAGATTTTGAAGAAGCTTTATCTAAAAATTTAATAACTATATTAGATAATGAAATAGATGATGAGTTTATAAAGGCTGTTAAGAAGCAAGTTTTAAGACAAAGCACGATAGATGAATATGGAAAAAAATTAAAAATAATATATACACCTATTCATGGAACCGGAAATAAACCAGTAAGAAGAGTCTTAAATGAATGTGGCTTTGAAAATGTAATGGTGGTTAAGGAGCAAGAATTGCCAGATTCTAATTTTTCAACAGTTAAGTATCCTAATCCTGAAGAAAAGTCAGTATTTAATATAGCTATTGAAATGGCAAAGAGTAATGGTACTGATTTGATAATAGGGACAGACCCTGATTGTGACAGAGTAGGTGTTGTTGTAAAAGATTCTAGTGGTGAGTATGTAGTCTTAAATGGAAACCAAGTTGGCTCACTTTTAGTTAGATATATAGTAGAGAGTTTAGTTGAAGAAAATAAACTTCCTAAAAACAATCCTACAATAATAAAAACTATAGTTACATCAGAACTAGGTGCAAAAATAGCAAAGGCTTATAATGTAGATTGTTTGAATACTTTAACAGGGTTCAAATTTATAGGAGAAAAAATAAAAGCGTTTGAAGAAAGTAATGATAGAAGCTTTATAATGGGATATGAGGAAAGCTATGGTTACTTAATTGGAACTCATGCTAGAGATAAAGATGGTGTTGTATCTTCGCTTATGATATGTGAAATGGCAGCATACTATTTTTCAAAAGGTATGAACTTGTATGAAGCCTTGATAGATACATATAATAAATTTGGGTACTACAAAGAGGAATTAAAGTCAGTGACTTTAAAAGGCATAGAAGGAATAAAAAAAATAAAAGAGATGATGCTTTACTTTAGAAGTGTTAAAATAGATAATGTGGCTGATGTAAAAGTAGATAAGATTTTAGACTATAAAGATGGAGTAGATGATTTACCTAAATCAGATGTACTTAAATTTTTACTTGAAGATGGTTCTTGGATAGCTATAAGACCTTCAGGTACAGAACCTAAAATTAAATTTTACTTTGGAGCAAATTCAGATAACCAAGAAGATGTAGAATCTAAGTTGAATAATTTAATATCTTATATATTAAATGTGGTGGATTCTATATAAAGAGCTAAGGGGAGATAAACAATGAAAGTATATAATGTCATAATGGCTGGAGGAGGCGGAACTCGTTTCTGGCCACTTAGTAGACAAGAAGTACCTAAGCAGCTTATAAATTTAAGTGGAGAAGATGCTTTAATAAATGAAACTATAAACAGAATAGATTCTCTAGCAAACAAAGAGGATTTATTTATAGTAACTAATGAGAAGCAAATGGACGCTTTAAAAGATACAGTAAAAGATAAATGTTTATACAGCAATATCTTACCAGAACCATGTGCCAGAAATACGGCAGCAGCTATAGGTTTTGCAGCCTTTAACATAATGAAAAAATATGGTGATGGTGTTATGTGTGTATATCCAGCTGACCATTATATAAAAGATGAAAAAGAATTTAAAGCTATTTTAGAAAAAGCTATTTATATAGCAGAAAATAATGATAAACTAGTAACTATTGGGATAAATCCTACATTCCCATCAACAGGATATGGATACATAAACTTTAGTAGAGAAAATACAATAGAAAATGTTGCATATGAAGTAGTGGAGTTTGTAGAAAAGCCAAACTATGAAATTGCTAAAGAGTATGTAAATTCTAAGAAATATGTGTGGAATAGTGGTATGTTTGTATGGAAGGTATCCAAGATATTGGAAGATTTTAAGAGATACTTACCAAAAGTATATGAAAAATTAGAGGAAATCAGTAATTACTTAGGAACAGAAGAAGAAATAGAAAAAATAAGAGAAATCTATCCAACAATACAATCAATCTCTATAGATTATGGTATTATGGAAAGAAGTAATGACGTTATAGTAGTTCCTGGTGATTTTGGTTGGAATGATGTTGGTTCTTGGGACTCCCTAGGTGCGATATATCCAACTGATGATGAAGGTAACATCAAAAGAGGTGAAAATATTACTATAGATACTAAAAACTCAATTATATATTCAGATGACAAATTAATATCGACAATAGGTATTAGTGATTTGATAGTAGTATCTACGAATGATGCAGTTATGGTTTGTAGAAAAGATAAAGCTCAAGATGTCAAAAAGATAGTAGAGCAATTAAAAGAAGAAGATAGACAAGAATATATGTAGGAGGTGTTCATTTGATTCCTAAAAAAATACATTATGTATGGTTTGGTGGTCCAAAAGGAAATATAGAAAATATATGTATAAATTCCTGGAAAGAAAAACTTCCAGAATATGAGATAGTAGAGTGGAATGAAAAAAACTTTGATATAGAGAAAGAAATAAAAGGAAATAAGTTTTTGGAAGAATGTTATAAAAGAAAGCTTTGGGCATTCATATCAGATTATACAAGAGTAAGAGTACTATATGAACAAGGTGGAGTTTATCTGGATACAGATATGCAGATATTAAAGGATATAACTCCTCTTTTAGAAAATAATAGGCTTATATGTGGATATGAAGATGATGGAGAATACATGAATGCAGCCATAGTAGGTGTAGAAAAAGGACATCCTTTCTTTAAAGATTTATTAGAGTACTACGAAAAAGAGGTGCTTACTTCTTCATTGTTTACAATACCAAAAGTTATGACTTATCTTATGGAAAAAAATTATAAAAAGATTGACCAAAATAACTATGAAGAAGGCATCCGTGTCTACGATAAAGAATATTTTTATCCTTTTGGATTTAAAGAAGACTTTACACCAGAATGTATTACAGAAAATACTTATGGAATACATTGGTGGGGAAAAAGTTGGGCTAAGAAAAGAAATTATTTCTTAGAAAGTAAGCACTTAACAGGTGTAAATAAGATATGGAAGTGTTGTAAAATATTTGCAAGTAATACTTTAAGAAGCTAAAAGGGAGAAAGTGAAATGAAGACTTTAAACGATGATAGAAATATTATGATTAAAAAATATCTTTATATATTTGTTTTGTTTATCATAGTACTTAGAAAGTATATGATATCATTTATTGACCCAGATATGAGTATAGGGATAATTAAATCAGCGTTATTTTATTCTTCAATAGGAATACTAATGCTACTTTTTTTATTTGATAAGAGAAAAAGTATAACAGAAATGGTGCTAGTTGGAGCTTGTGTATTACTTTATATATTAAATAGAGAAGGAGCTATATTATTAATTGTTTTGTTAGCTGTATCAGCTAAACAAATAGATGATAAATGTATAGTTAAAAGTTATTTAATAATATCTGTATGTTTTTTAATAGGAGCTATATTATTATTTAATTTATTTCCTTCATTAGTATTTAATCAGGAAGTCCACTATAGATATATAGGAAAATTAGATACGCTTGTTACAAGAATGGATTTTGGACTTGGTAATCCAAATGGAGTATTTTATTATATGGTTACTATATATGCAGCATATATATTCTTAAGATATAAAAACTATAATAAATGGGATAGAATAATTTTATTTGGATCTGCATTCTTTGTTTATCAAACTACATATAGTAGAACTGGCTTTTTTACTATATTAGCAGGATTAATATTTGTAGAGATAATAAGAGTGATAGACCTAAAAAAAATAAAAGTACTACCAATGCTTATAAAGACATCACCGATAATACTTACTTTATTTAGTGTAATTATTGGTATGATGTTTTCTAAAAGTAGTGTACTAAATAGATTATTAGCAAGTAGACCTAAGTTCTGGAATGTATACTTAGCTCAAGAGGGAAATTTTATGAAACCTTTTGGAAATTCATATAGTGCTGCTATAAAAGCAACTAATCCATTAGACAGTTCTTATATATATATAATTAGTGTACTAGGAGTAATTGCTTGCATCTTATTTATGTTTTTGATGTATAAAGGTATACAAAGCTTTATAGAAAAAGATAAAAAAGAGTATTTAGTAGCTTTATTCATATTTTTACTATATTCTTTTGCAGAAAATTTATTATTAGAAGCTTCATTTAGTTTCACAATAGTATTACTAATAAAAGAAGTAATATTAAACGATAAAAGAGAGGTAGATTTGTGGAAAATGAAAAGTAGGAGGTAGTAATGTTAATATCATTAATAATGCCAACATTAAATAGATATGATGATATATACTTACTTATGGATAGCTTAGAAAATCAAACTTACAAAAACTTTGAACTTATAGTAATAGATCAAAATGATAATAACAAAGTTAAGGAGATAGTTGATAAATACGTTGATAAGTTAGATATAAAGTATATAAAAAGCGATAAGCTAGGATTAAGTTATAACAGAAATGTAGGCATAGATAATGCTAAAGGGCAAATTATAGGTTTTCCTGATGATGACTGTGTCTACGAAAATGATACATTAGAAAAAGTTACAAACTTCTTTAATAAAAATAAAGCTTATAAAATATACAGTTGTAAAACTATGGATGCAAATAAAATTGATGCATTTAAGAAAATGTATGATGGAACTTGTGATATCACAAGTTCCAACGTTTTAAATACTATAACATCCATAACTTTTTTTGTTGATTTTGGAGAAAAAGAATATACACGATTTGACGAAAAATTAGGTGTTGGTGGAGATTTTGGTGCTGGTGAAGAGATAGATTATGTTTTAAACCTGTTGAGTTTAGGATTTAAAGGAAAATACTTTGGGAATGATATAATTTACCATCCTGCAAAAAAACATTCTAAATCTAAAGAAAAGTATCAAAAAGATTATAACTATGGAAGAGGTTTTGGAGCCATTTGCAAAAAAGAAATAGTCTATAGAAAGAATTATAAGTTTGTAAAGGTTATGGCATCAAAGCTTGTAAGAAATATAGGCGGTCTTATATTGAGTTCCAACAAAGATTATCATAGTGCCACTATAAAAGGAAGAATTAATGGATTTAGACAGTATAAGTTATAATGAGGATGGTGTTTATGGACAAGGTTAAATTTTTAATAAATATGCTTTTGGCTTTTTTTATGTATCCATTTAGTAAGCATAAGTTTAATGGTAGAAATATTTGGCTTATAGGTGGACATTCAGGAGATATATACAATGATAATGCCAAGTTCTTTTATGAGTATATGTTGAAAGAACATAATGATGTAGAAACTTATTGGGTAGTAAATAAAGACAGTAAAGTATTCAATAAAATTCCAGGCAAGAAATTAATAAGAGGAAGTGTAGAAAACTATCTATATTATTACAATTCAAAAGCTATAGTATTTTCACATGCGCCATCAGCAGATATAGCACCTTATAACTTTGCTGTACCTGTTCTTAATTATTTCCATAAAAAGACGATAAAAGTGTTCTTAAATCATGGAACGATAAGTTTTAAAAAGAGAAAGCCAATGAATAAAAAGTTTAAAAATATTATAGATAACCTATATAAAAGTTATAATATAGTTACAGCAAGTTCTGAGTTTGAAAGAGATGTTATGGTAAATGATTGGGGAATGTTAGATGACTCAGTTTATATAATTGGAAATGCAAGATATGACAATTTACCAACAAATGAAGTTGCACAAACACGAGATATATTATATACTCCTACATGGAGAGACTGGATAAAATTTAGTTCAGGAAAATTTACAGATACAGATTATTTTAAAAATATAATGAATTTCTTGAATGATGATAAATTAAATAAAATATTAGATGAGAAAGATATAAATGTAAAAATTTATATGCATCATCTTATGCATGAGTTTATAGATGACATAAAAGAAAACATAACTGGTAAACGAATTGTATTTTTAGATAAAGGGGTAACTCTAGCAAATGAAATAAGAAAATCAGCTGCAAACATAACTGATTATTCAAGTGTTGCCATAGATTTTCTCTATATGAACAGACCTATTTTATTTTATCAATTTGATTTAGATGAATATATGGAAAAAGTTGACTCGTATATAGATTTAAAAAGCGAAATGTTTGGGTCTTTGGCTTATAATAATGATGAAGCTGTGAATAAACTTATTGATATTATTGAAAATAATTTTGAGGTTATGGGTAACCAAAAAAATGAAAGAAATAAGTTTTTCAGATATAATGACAATAAGAACTGCAAGAGGATATATGATTGTGTATTAAGTAAAATTAAATAAATATTTTATAAATGATGAGGAAGGTAATATGAAGAAGAATTTAGTATCTATAATTACTCCCATGTATAATTCTGAAAAATTTATTGAAGCAACCATAAAATCAGTATTAAACCAAACTTATCAAGAATGGGAAATGTTAATTATTGATGATTGCTCAACAGATAATAGTCCTAGTATAGTCAAATCTTATATGCAACAAGATAGTAGAATAAAATGCATAAAGACTGAGACTAATAAGGGTGTCTCTAATGCTAGAAATCTAGCATTAAGTAATGCGACAGGACAATTTATAGCTTTTTTAGATAGTGATGACCAGTGGAATAGTAGTAAGTTAGAAAAACAAGTAAACTTTATGTTAGAAAATGACTATGTAATCTCATTTACTTCATATGAACTGATGGACGAAAATGATAAAAAGTTAAATAAAGTAATAAAAGTGCCACCTAATGTAGATTATAGAAGGTTATTAAAGGGAAATATTTTGGGATGTCTTACTGTTGTAATTGATAAGTCTAAATTGGATTTTGAAATTAAAATGAGTGGTGTAAGACATGAAGATTATGTCTTGTGGTTATCTATATTGAAAAGAGGACATATCGCTCATGGAATAAATGAAGTTTTAGCATTATATAGAAAATCTAGTAACTCCCTTAGTGGTAATAAGATAAAGGCTGCTATGTGGACTTGGAATATATATAGAAATATAGAAAAAATACCTCTATACAAAGCTATATACTACTTTATTAATTATGGAATAAATGGAATTAAAAAAAGTTAGATAGAGAGGAAGATTTAATTAATGTATAAATATAAATTTACTGTATTTACTCCAACATATAATAGAGCACATTTACTTGAAAATTTGTATAATGATTTAAAAGCTCAAACATATGATTTCAACGACTTTGAATGGTTGATTGTTGATGATGGAAGTAGTGACGGTACTAAAGAATTAGTTGAAAAATTTATATCAGAAGATAAATTAAATATAAGATATATATACAAAGAAAATGGAGGAAAGCATACTGCAATAAATCTAGGTGTAAAAAATGCAGATGGAGAACTATTTTTCATTGTAGATAGTGATGATGGTTTAATTAAAGATTCTCTTGAAATTGCTAATGATGAATGGAATTCTGTAGAAAATAAAGAAGGATTTAGTGGGGTTGTTGGACTTTGTGTATACCCAAGTGGAGATTTAATAGGCACAGAAATGCCTGAGGATAAAAAAATATGTCACTTTGCAGACCTATATTTTAAATATGGTGTTAAGGGAGATAAAAGCATAGTATTTGTAACTGATGAGCTTATAAAATTTCCTTTTCCAGAAAGAAAAGAAGTGAGATTTTTACCAGAAAGTGTAGTATGGAATGAAATGTCTAAATACTATAAAGTTAAATGTGTAAACAAACCTATGATAATAAGAGATTATTTGGATGATGGTTTGACTAAGAATATATTAAATAAAAATGCATTAAAAGGTAGAGCATTAGAGTTTTTATATTTAATAAATCAAAATACATATCCTTTAGGTAGATATCCATATATGTGGATAAAGAATTACATAAATTTAGCTAGATACTCATTGTTATCTGACAGTCATTATTTTGGCGAAATCAAAAAAATATCTGATAAATTATTGTATTTAGTGTTGTTCCCATTAGGATATTACAAATATATTGGACAAAAAAAGTTAGTATCTAAGTAAACTTGTTGGTATAGTACTGCTAGTTGCTATATAAGGAGAGTAAAAATATGAATGAGCCTTTAGTATCGATAATTACTCCTGTATATAATTCAGAAGAGTTTTTATCAGAGACAATAAAGTCAATCCAAAATCAAACTTATAAAAATTGGCAGCTTTTATTAGTGGATGATTGTTCTAAGGACAATTCAAGTGAAATTATAAAAAGTTTTCAAAAAGAAGATGCTAGAATAAAATATATAAAGCTTGAAAAAAATTCTGGAGCTGCAGTATCTAGGAATGTTGGTATTGAAAATGCGGAAGGTAGATTTATTGCATTTGTAGATAGTGATGATTTATGGGAGAGTAAAAAGTTAGAAATTCAGATAGGATATATGTTAAAAGAAAATATCGGGTTTTCTTTTACATCTTATAGATATATGAGACAAGATGGAACAAAAACGAGTAAAGTTGCAAGAGCACCTAAAAAGATTGACTATGAAGGATTACTTAGAAATACTATAATAGGGTGTTCTACTGTAGTCATCGATAAGGATGTCATAGGTGAATTTAGTATGCCTTTAGTAAGAAGAGGACAAGATACTGCAACTTGGTTACAATTACTTAAAAAGGAAAAATATGCATATGGAATTCAAGAAGATTTAGTGAATTATAGGTTAGTTGGGAATTCTATATCAAGCAATAAGATAAAAGCATTAAAACGAACTTGGAATACTTATAGAAATGTTGAAAATTTAAGTTTACCAAAAAGTCTATATGTATTTTGTTTCTATGTTTTTAATGCCATTAAAAAAAGAGTATAAGTTTTATATACTTGGAGGTAAAAAAATGAAAATAGCTATAGCTGGGACTGGATATGTAGGGCTAGTAACAGGTGTTTGTCTAGCAGAGGTAGGCAATGAAAATGTAATTTGTGTTGATATAGATGAACACAAAGTTAAATCGATGCAACTTGGGATAGCACCTATATATGAAGAAGGCCTAGAAGAACTTATGGTTAGAAATTATAAAAAAGGAAGAATAAATTATACTACAGATTATAAAAAAGCTTATGAAGATGTAGATATAATACTAATAGCTGTGGGAACTCCTGAAAGAAGTGATGGTTCAGCTAATTTAGATTATATAAAGGCAGTTGCAAAGCAAATAGCTGAAACTGTAACAAAAGATACTTTAGTAGTAATAAAATCTACAGTACCAATTGGAACAAATGAAGAAATAGAAGATTATATAAATAGAAACTTAAAAAATGATGTGAAAGTTGAACTTGCATCTAATCCAGAGTTTTTATCACAAGGTAGCGCAGTAAGAGATACTTTACATGCTTCAAGAATCGTTATAGGAGTGGAAAGTGAGTGGGCAAGAGAAATACTGGAAGAAATCTATAAACCTTTTAATCAACCTATAATAGTAACTAATAGAAATAGTGCTGAAATGATAAAATATGCATCAAATAATTTTTTAGCACTTAAGATATCTTTTATGAATGATATTGCAAATCTTTGTGAGATAGCAGGAGCTAATGTGGAAGATGTTGCCTTAGGAATGAGTTATGATGATAGAATAGGAAGTAAATTCTTAAAAGCAGGTATAGGTTATGGAGGTTCTTGTTTCCCTAAAGATACAAAAGCTCTTCACTGGTTGTCTGAACATAATGGATATGAGTTAAAAACAGTAAAAGCTGCTATAGAAGTGAATGAAAGCCAAAAACTTAAATTAGTTAGAAAGGCATCTAAACTAGTAGAGAGTTTTCAAGATATGAAAGTTGCTGTTTTAGGACTAACATTTAAGCCAGATACTGATGATATAAGAGAAGCTCCATCTATCCCAAATATAAAATATTTGCTTGAAAGAGGAGCAAAAGTTACTGCATTTGACCCAATAGGAGTTGAAAATACTAAGAAAATATTTGGAGATTCTATACTTTATGCTAAATCTATAGATGATACAATAGAAGATGCAGAGATATGTTTTATAATGACAGAGTGGAAAGATGTCTTAAATTATGATATACATAAGTATAAGGAAAAGATGAAAAATCCTTTAGTTCTAGATGGAAGAAATTGCTATAAGCTTGAAGATATGAAAGAACTAGGTATTGAGTATTATTCGATAGGAAGGTAAATATTATGAAGACTGTTTGTTATTTGGCTGATGGGTCAAATCCTCATACTTTGAAATGGTGTAGTTTTTTTAAAAATAAAGGATATGACATTCATGTAATCTCTTTAAATGGAGGTCACATGGAAGGAATTAAAATATATGATTTTGGTTCTAACGTAGAAGAACTGAAAAATGAAAATATTTCTAAAAAAACAGGATACTTAGGTTCAATAAAACAAATAAAGAAACTAGTAAATGAAATAAAGCCAGATATACTTCATGCACAATATGCAAGTAGCTATGGATTTATAGGGAGTTTACTTGGGTATCATCCATATATTATTTCTGTTTGGGGTACTGATATTTACGATTTCCCAAACAATGGTTTTATACAAAAACAAATTATAAAACATAACTTTAGAAAAGCAGATTATATATTTTCAAATAGTAGAGACATGGCTAAAGAAGCTAATAAATATACAACTAAGCATGTAGATGTAACCTTTTTCGGAGTAGATATGGATAGATTTAAACCTATGGAAGTAGAAAAAGAAGATGCTTTTGTAATAGGAATTATAAAGAGTTTGGAAAAAAAATATGGAATTGAATATTTAGTACAAGCATTTAAGATGTTGAAAGATGAATATAAAGAAAAGAAAATAATTTTAAAAATAGGTGGTTCTGGAAGTCAAATGGATAACTTAGTGAATTTGACTAAGGAATTAGGACTAGAAGAAGATGTTCAATTTTTAGGTAGAATATCTCCAGAGGATGTAAGTAAGACTTTTAATTCTTTTGATGTAACTGTATTTCCTTCTTTGAGAGAGGGTTTTGGTGTAGCTGCAATAGAATCAGAGTCTTGTGAAGTTCCTGTCATTGTTACAAATGTAGGTGGACATCCAGAATCTGTATTGAAAAATGAAACTGGGCTAATTGTAGAGCCAAAGCAACCAGAAGAAATAAAAAATGCTATAATAAAGCTAATGGAAAATGATGAACTTAGACTTAATATGGGTAAAAAAGGGCGTCAGTTTGTTAGAGAAAATTATGAAGTTAATTTAAACTTTAATGATATAGCAAAAATATACGACTCTATATTAGATAAATATAAAAAATAAGAATTGAAAAATACAGCAAAAGATAGATGTTGTTGGCTATGCTTAGGTGCGTAGCTTTTGCTGTTTAATGGAGGGCTTCTAGTTATGCGAGAAAGTATAGATTTAGAGAAAGAAAGCTTTTTTAATAAGCTTTTTAAAAAATATAAATTTAGACAACTAACATTATTAATTCTAGATATTTGTAGCGTGCTAGTAGCATTTCGAATGTCTTTGAGTTTGACAGGAAATTTAGATGTATTCAATGTTAATAATGTAATAATTTCAGTTTGTATATATATTGTACTCCATATAGTATCATTTAGATTGTTTAAGTGTTACAACACATTGTGGAGATATGCAGGAGAAGAAGAAATTATTTCGATTTTTATTGCAACTTTAGCTTATCTAATTCCAGCTTATGTGATAAATAGAATATTGGGACTCGATTATCCTATAATGCTTTATGTATTAAATACGATATTCATTATAATGTTTACAAGTGGAGTGAGAATAGGGTACAGAGCTATAAGAATAGTCATGAATAAAACCTATTCTAGAGGGAAGGTTTCTAACATTCTTATAATTGGAGCAGGAGATGCTGGAGAGATGGTTATACAAGAATTAAAGCGAAATCCAGAACTTAAAAAAGTCGCAGTAGCTATAATCGATGATGATAAAAATAAAATCGGAAGAATAATTCATAATGTAAAGATTGTAGGAACAACTTCAAAGATAAATGATATAGTTGAAGAATATAAAGTAGATGAAATAATTTTTTCTATTGCCAACATAGAAAAACGCAGAAAAAAAGAAATTATTGATATGTGTAAAAATACTAATTGTAAAATAAAGACAATACCAGGGATTTATGAAATTATAGATGGAAAAGTTGACATAAAACAGATTAGAGAGGTAGAAATAGAAGACTTATTGGGTAGAGAGCCTATAAGAACAAATTTAAAAGAGATAAGTAACTACATTGAAGGAAAAGTAATCCTTGTAACTGGAGGAGGAGGCTCAATTGGTTCAGAGCTTTGCAGACAGATTGCAGGATTTAATCCTAAAGAACTTATTATAGTTGATAATTATGAGAATAATGCTTATGCAATACAACAAGAATTGCTTAGAAAATATAAAAACAAGCTGGATTTAAAAGCAATAATAGCTTCAATAAGAGAAGAAAAAAGAATGGATGAAATATTTAATAAATATAAGCCAGAAGTAGTGTTCCATGCAGCAGCTCATAAACATGTTCCTCTTATGGAGTCAAGCCCTGGTGAAGCTATAAAGAATAATATATTTGGAACTTTAAATATAGCAGGTTTATCTTCAAAATATAAAGCTAAGAAGTTTGTCCTTATATCTACAGATAAAGCTGTAAATCCTACAAATATAATGGGAGCTACTAAAAGAGCTGCTGAGATGATTATACAGACAATGAATGATGAAAGTCAGACTGAGTTTGTTGCAGTTAGATTTGGAAATGTACTTGGAAGTAATGGAAGTGTAATTCCCCTTTTTAAGAAGCAAATTGAAGATGGAGGACCAGTAACTGTTACACATCCAGATATCATTAGATATTTTATGACGATACCAGAGGCTGTAGGACTTGTTATACAGGCTGGAGCTATGGCTAAAGGTGGAGAAGTATTTGTGCTTGATATGGGAGAGCCTGTAAAAATATTGGATTTAGCAAAAAATTTAATAAAATTTAGTGGGTTTGAACCAGATGTTGATATAAAAATTGAATTTTCTGGTCTTAGACCAGGAGAAAAATTGTATGAAGAACTTCTTATGTCAGAAGAAGGTCTGTTAGATACAGAGCATAAAAAGATTTTTATTGGTAGGCCAATAGATGTTGATAGAGAAGAAATAACAAAATACTTAAAACTTTTAAAAGAAATTACAAACAATGAAGAAACTGAAAAAATAGATAGTGTAATGAGAAAATTAGTACCAACTTACATTAAACCAGAAGATGCTAATATCAAGGAAATTGCAATAACTCGAGATAAGTAGAATATATTTCTAATTTGTAACCAGGGGGAGCAAAAAGAAACAAATAGAGACTAAAAAGAAACAAAAGATTACAAAAAGATTACAAAAAGATTACAAAAAAGGTTGCAATTTATTTTGATGTAAGTTAGAATGTTAATTAGGAATTGGAAACGAAGGAACAAAATGTTAAATTTTCGAAAGGATTAGGTATTTGAGATTATGATGAATATTAAAAATAAAAAACATATATTGAAAAAATTTATAGCGATGGTGTTAATAGCAGGAGTTGTTACAGTGGAGGCGGGAGCAATAACAGCTAGTGCAGCAGAGTTATCTAATTCACCTATGACTGCGACAGTAGATCAATGTGACTTCTTAAACATGAGAAGTGGAGCTAGTGCAAATGATGCAATAGTAGGAAAGATAAACACAGGTGACAAAGTTGAAGTTTTAGAATTACATTCAAATGGATGGATAAAAATAAAAACAGTTGACAATGTTACAGGATGGGTAAATGGAGATTATTTAACTATTGAAGGTGGAAATGTAGACGCAAAGGTACAAAATGTTTTAAACTTAGCATTTAAGCAACAAGGTAAACCATATAGATGGGGAGCAACTGGACCAAACTCTTTTGATTGTTCTGGGTTCACTTCTTATGTTTACAAAAATGGAGCAGGAGTTAATTTGCCAAGAGTATCAAGATCACAAGCAACAGTAGGAAAGAAAGTATCTAGAGCAGAATTAAAAGCAGGAGATTTAGTTTTCTTTGGTTCAGGTGGTTCAATAAATCATGTTGGGTTGTATATAGGAGATTCTAAATTTATACATTCACCACAAACAGGAGATGTAGTAAAAGTTACTAGTATGGCTCCAGGAACTAATTATGCTAGAAGACTTATAACTGCTACACGTGTTTTACAATAATAATAGATTTAATTTACATAGGATTGAATATTAACATTAAATGCAGTTATGTTTAATGTTTTACATAGAGAGTGAAGTATTAATTAATATTAAAATAGTGATGAACGTTATAAAAACAGCAAAGAAGATAAATTTCTTTGCTGTTTTTTTTATAATAAATTATTTCATATTATAATCAAATATTAAATATAAATATTAACTATATTATTCAATATTTGACAGATAATATGAATTTTAGATATACTTAGTAAGGAGTATATTGTAGAAAAAAATAAATTTAAGAAATTAAGGGGGATGAAATGAAAAAGATAAGTATATTACTATTATCGTTGGTAATGACACTTACAATGTGTAGTGTAAGTTCATTTGCTGATTCGTCAAATGATAAGGAAATGAGAGCAGCTTGGATATCTACAGTTTATAACTTAGATTGGCCTAAGACTAAAAATAATGAAGCCAAGCAAAAAAAGGAATACACAGACCTATTAGACAAATTAAAAAGTTCAGGGATAAACACAGCAGTGGTTCAAGTAAGACCAAAATCAGATGCTTTATATAAATCAAATATAAATCCATGGTCTGAATATCTTACAGGTACTCAAGGTAAAGACCCTGGATATGATCCATTACCATTTTTAATAGAAGAAGCACACAAAAGAGGAATGGAATTTCACGCATGGTTTAATCCATACAGAATAACTATGGCAGATGAGAGCATAGATAAGTTGCCAGCAAACCATCCAGCAAAGAAAAACCCAAGCTGGGTAGTTAAACATGGAAATAAGTATTACTATGACCCAGGTCTACCAGAAGTTAGAAAGTACATAGTTGATAGTATAGCAGAGGTAGTTCAAAATTATGATATAGATGGTGTTCATTTCGATGATTATTTCTATCCAGGAGTAAGCTTCAATGATACTGCTACATATCAAAAATATGGACAAGGACAAAACAAAGACAATTGGAGAAGAGAAAATGTAAATACTCTACTTAGAGATGTAAAGGCATCTATAAAGAGTATAAAGCCTGAAGTTGTGTTTGGTGTGAGTCCAGCTGGAATATGGAGAAATAAGAGTAGTGACCCAACAGGTTCAGATACATCAGGTAATGAAAGTTATGTAGGTACATATGCAGATACAAGAGCATGGATAAAACAAGGATTAGTTGATTACGTAGTTCCACAACTTTACTGGCCAATTGGTCTTAAAGCTGCAGATTACTCTAAATTAGTAGCATGGTGGGCAAATGAAGTAAAAGGAACAAATGTAGATTTATACATAGGACAAGGTATATATAAGCAAGGGCAATCAAGTTATAATGGGCAAAACATAGCAAAAGAAATAGTTAAGCAAGTAACATTAAATAGAAAATATAGTGAAATAAAGGGTAGTATGTATTTTTCAGCTAAAGATATAGCAAATAGTACATCTATACAAAATGATTTAAAGAGCTTGTACTCTGACAGCAATGAACAGCCAGTGACTCCACCATCTAATGTCAAGGTGGAAAAATTAAGAGGTGCTGAAAGATATGATACAGCAGTTGCAATAAGTAAAAAAGGATGGGCTACAAATTCAGATACAGTAGTATTAGTAAATGGATATTATATAGTAGATGGTATAACATCAACTCCACTTGCTACTGCAAATGATGCACCTATATTATTAGTAAATAAGGGTGACATACCAACATCTACCAAAAATGAAATAAAAAGACTTAATCCAAGTAAAGTTATCTTAATAGGAGGAAATAATTCTATTGGAGATAAAGTTGAAAGTGAGATAAAAGATACATTATCAAATGTATCAATAAACAGAGTGGGTGGCTCAGATAGATATAGCACATCTCTTTTAATAGCAAAAGAATTAGCTAAGACTAATCCAGTAGACAAACTATATATAACAAGTGGTACAGGTGAAGCAGATTCTCTTTCTATAGCTTCAAAAGCAGGAGAAGAAAAACAGCCAATCGTATTAGTATCAAAAGATAATGTAAGTGATGAAATCTATAACTGGGTATCAGACTTAAATGTAAAAGATGCATACTTTATAGGTGGTAATTTAAGTATATCTGATTCAGTAATAAGTAAATTAGATAAAGTTATTACTAATGATGTATCTAAAAATAGAATAGCTGGAGAAAATAGAGAAGAAACAAATGGAAAAGTAATACAGAAATTCTATCCAAATGTTGAATATTCATCAATATTTGTAAGTAAGAGTAATCAGTTAGTAGATGCATTAACATCAGGACCTTTAGCAGCAAAATTAAAATCACCAGTAGTTATGCTTGGAAATAGTGTAACATCTGCTCAGAAAACTGCTCTAGAGCCTAAAAAGACAAGTCTAGTATATGAAGCTGGAGATGGCATAAATCAAACTGCATTAAACAGTTTATTAAACTTAGTTCAGTAGTAAGAATTTAATAAAGATGCTATATTATAAATTCTATAAAGGCAAATTAAAATAAAAGTATCAAATTGGAAAATGTTAAATTAAAAAGTATTAAATAAAAGTAGAAATTAAAAAAGGAACTATATACATTTTATAATCAAGCATGGATAACAACTTGAAAATAATTATGTAATATAGTTCTTTTTCTATATTTAATCTTATATTTTATAATAATATTTGTATTAAATGTTTTTTAGTGTTATTATTGTTTAAATTCTATATCATTAAATATAAAATCATGTAATATATCTAAAGTATCTGGGTCAAATCTAAGAACCCAACCAGCCTTTCCATATATACCACCTGTACTATGAATTTCATCATCAATAGGGAATTCAAATTGTTTAACATTTAAGTCGCCCATTTTTAAAACTTGAGCTCCTAGAGAAAGTATTGCATTAGGCTTCATATTAGTTTTAACATATGGAAGAACAGCATCTAATAAACCTGGATATTTAGTAACAGGTAAGGTTTCTGTTTTCTTGATTATAGCTTGTATAATCTCTCTTTGTCTTCCATCTCTTGCAAAAGCTGTATCATTATGTCTGATACGTGCAAAAGATAATGCTTGATATCCATTTAAAGTTTGTGCTCCAGATTTTCTAATATATTGTATGCTACCTTTATCATCACTTTTATTCCAACCATAAGTTTCAGGAATAAATTTATTTAATTCACTTATTTCTCCTTTTTCAATTGTAACTTCAACGCCACCAATAGCATCAATTATATACATAAATGATTCGAAATTAACACAAGCATAATTTTGAATATCAACATTAAAGTTCTCTTCAATTGTTTGTATTAATAAATCAGCTTGTCCATAAGCATAGGCATGAGTAAGTTTTTGTTTACCATGACCAGGGATGTCTACATAGCTATCACGAGCTAATGATGTAAGTTTGATATCATTATGTTTGTTATCAATAGTTAATATCATCATAGCATCTGACCTTGAAGAATCTTCATTTGGTCTAGCATCTGTTCCCATAAGTAGTATGTTAGTTATCCCATTTTCATTTTTATGGTCATTATTATCTAATAAATCACTATTTATGCTTGAGTCATGAATAGTAGATAATTTATAATAAAAATATCCATAGACGCTTATAGGGAATATTACTACCAAGAAAGCCAGTAGTATAACAAATTTCTTTAATTTTGACAAAAGTACCCCTTCTTTCTTCTTTTTCCTGTATATTTTTTAATAGCATACACTTAATTATATTAAAGTATTGAGATATATTCAATACTTGTTTCAGTTACAAAAAAAAGACAATGGCATAATTTATAAGAAAATTTGTCAATTTATATATAATTAAAAGTATGTGTAGTATACTCTTTAAAAAATTAATTAAATTTTTAAAGAAAAATAAGATTTATATGTTTTTTTACAATAAAAATAAGTACACACCTATCAATTACAAAATAATTTGCTTCTTGAAAGGCATGCACTTACTGTCAAATTCTGTATATAACTTTTTATTAATATAAATAAATATTTTACTCTTCAACCAGAATATCTTCAAATATGAAGTCGTGCATTGCATCTAATTCATATTCTTCAAAAGGAATTACATAGCCTGCACTACCAATTTTTCTACCATTTTCAGTAGAAAGAGGGAATTCCATTGATTTTAAGTCTAAGTTTCCAATACTTAAAAGTTTTGTTCCTAGAGAAATTATTTCATTAGGACTCATATTAGTTTTAACATATGGAAGTATAGTATTAACTAGATTAGGATATTTGGTAACTGGTAAATCCTTAACACCATTTATTAAACTTTGTATAACACTTCTTTGTCTTCTATCTCTCTCATCTGTACTATCATTTTTTCTTATACGAGAAAATGCAAGTGTTTGATATCCATTTAGTTTTTGCTCACCTGAACTTCTTATATACTCAAGAGAGCCTTTGTCAGAATTTTTATGCCATTTATAAGTTTCAGGTATAAATTTGTTTAATTCTCTTATTTCACTCTTATCAACTGTAACAGTAACCCCTCCTAGAGCATCAACTATATCCATAAAAGAGAAAAAGTCAACTACAGCATAATTCTGTATATCGAGTTGGAAATTTTCTTCTATAGTTTCTATTAATAAATTAGCTTGACCATATACATAAGCATGTGTTAATTTTTGCTCTCCATGTCCTGGTATATTAACGTACGTATCTCTATTTAATGATGTTAATTTAAGACTTTTATTTTTATTATCAATAGTTAATATCATCATGGCATCAGAACGAGAAACTTCTTCTCCTGGTCTTGCATCTGTACCTAATAATAATATATTTGTAATATCTTCTTCATTTTTATAGTCATTACTGCTAAGAGCCTCTGTATTTATACTATCATCTTGGATAGTTTTTAATTTAGTAAAAACATATCCGTATACACTGACAGGAAATGCTATGACTAAAAGGGCTAGAAATATAACAAATTTTTTGAGTCCTGACAATAATATCCCCTACTTTCTAAATTTTTTAATTACACATAGTTAATTATATTAAAAAATTGTTACATAAGCAATAAAAAACACAATAAATTAGCATAAGTTTGTCATAATATAATTATTTTTATAATATTTTATAGAAGGAAGTGTGTAGTTATTATTAATTTTCTTGGAATATAATTATATGAAGATTTAAATTTTTATAAATTACTGTATATATTGGAAAAAATATTTTCCTGATTGTAGTTATATCATCTTACAAAAGGTGTAAATTGTAATTTAGAATTTTTGGTGTATAATAGGAATTGAAAATTTAAACTGATAAAAATTAATAAAAAATAATCATAAATTATATAATTTGGGGGAGGAAATGTATGATAAAATTAATAGCAACAGACTTAGATGGAACTTTGTTAGATGAAAAGAGCGAAATAAATCCAGAATTCTATAAAGTATTTAAAAAATTAAGAGAGAGGGGAATAATGTTTTCTGCTGCAAGTGGCAGGCAGTATCAAAATCTTATAAAAAAATTTGAAGATATAAAAGATGATATGATGTTTATCTCAGAGAATGGAACATTAGTAGTATATAAAGGAGAAGAAATATTATCAAATCCTTTGGATAAAGAGTTAGTAAATGAAATCATAGAGACAACAAGAAGTATAAAAGGGAAAAAAATTGTAATGAGTGGTAAAAAATACGCCTATATAGAGAGCAAAGATGAAGCTTTTATAGAAGAAGTTAATACTTACTATGCAAAGTTTAAAATTGTAGATGACTTGACTGAAGTAGAAGGTGATATATTAAAGATAGCTATACATGATTTCAAAGGTGCAGAACATAACAATAGTATCTACTTTGATAAGTTTTCTGATAGAGCTCAAGTATGTATTTCTGGGGTAGAGTGGCTTGACTTAACTGCAAAAGGTGCGAATAAAGGAAGTGCCATAAAAAAAGTACAAAGAATGTTAGATATAAAATATGAAGAAACTATGGTATTTGGTGACCAATTGAATGATGTGGAAATGATGAAGAGTGCTTATCATAGCTATGCCATGGAGAATGCAAATGAGTATTTGAAAGAAATTGCTAGATTTAGAGCAAAAAGAAATACTGAAAATGGTGTTGTAGATAAGATAAAAGAAGTCATAAAAATTGGATAGCCATCTATGATGGTGGTCTAAATGAAAAAGATTATTTTGGCTGGTATAAATGATAAGTTAAAGGAAGCATATAAATTACAGCTTGAAGAAGTATTGGGAGAAATTGCAGAAATAGAAACTAACTAACTATATGATATGTCTGGTGGATATACATTAGCATGGATGACATACTTAGTATTGACTGTAATTATGGTCGATTTGATATTAATAAGTTTAGTTTTAGGAAAAAAGAGAAATATAAATATCAAAGAGGGTTAAATGATACTAATTGAATAAATAAAAAATATCAATGTAATTTTTGATAAAATAAATTTATTTATATAAAAATTACATTGATATTTAATAAACATCAATAAAGATATTTATTTTTTTATGATACTCAGTATTTTGTCCTCTATTTGAGATGCATTTTCTGCGGAAATCAAATAAACATATTTACCTGCTTTTTCAACAATAGTACTGTTTGCTATTTCAGAATTGTTTTTTTCTCCATGTCCTTCTCCAAAAGGTGCTTGAATCATGTCTCTTTTATAATTTTCTAGAGTTTTATAGATTTTATTTACATCGTCAGTTTTTATGACAATGATATCTTCTAGATATAATTTTTCAGAAGAATTGATTACAAAACCTTGTGTAATGTCTTCTTCTACATCGTTAAAATAATTAAATTCTTTTGCATCAAAAAATTTTGATTCTTTTATAAGCAAATCAGAAGACTTTAATGCTTTTTCAATTTTTGATGTAGAAACGTTTTTATAATCGCTACTTGAAGAACAACTAACCATTCCAAAGGATAAGATTATTGAAAAAAACAACATTAAAATTTTTTTCATGAGAAACCTCCAAGTTTTTTTAACTCTATCTTAATTTAGTTTACTACATAATTATATAAAAATAAATGTATTTAATGTTACAGTTTTGATTAATAATGTAAGAATTTGATAATAATACCTATTAAGAGGTGATTAAAAATGAGAGTACCAAAACATGTAGGAATTATCCCAGATGGAAACAGAAGATGGGCAAGTCAAAATGGAATGACAAAGGATAGAGGATATGAAAGTGGAATAAATCCTGGACTAGAATCTTATAGATTATGTAGAGATTTAGGTTGTGAAGAAGTAACTTTTTATGGATTTACAACTGATAATACAAGACGTCCATCAGTCCAGACAAAAGCGTTTACAAAAGCATGTATTGATGCAGCAAATATATTGATAGAAGAAGGTGCAGCTTTACTAGTTGTTGGAAACACAAAATCTCCAATGTTCCCAGAAGAATTATTACCATATACAAATCGAATTCAAGCTAAAGATGGACAGATAAGAGCAAATTTACTGGTAAATTATGGGTGGTATTGGGATTTAAATAATATATCAGGAGTAGAAAATGTAAATAAGAATAACATACAGGATTACATACAGTCATTTGATGTGTCAAGACTGGATTTGATAATTAGATGGGGAGGAAGACGCAGATTAAGCGGTTTCTTGCCTGTGCAATCAATTTATGCAGACTTTTATGTTATAGATAATTATTGGCCAGATTTCAAAGGTGATGATATAAAAGATGCCTTTAGTTGGTATGATACACAAGATGTCACTTTAGGCGGATAATTAAGAAATTTCAGTTTTTAGATTGTAGAGTATTTTAAATTATTGAAAAAAAAACTTCTTGGTGGTAAAATAACACTAATAATATGAAAAAATGTAAAAATCTATACCAAGAAGGGTGAAGAAATGTCGAAAAGCAATAATAACAATAATTCAAGAAACAAATCTAAAAATACCAGCTATCTAAATAGAAAAAAAAGAAAAATAAATAAAAAAAAGTTAGTAGTACTGATTTGCTTTACAGCGTTATTTTTATTTATTGCATTTAAGGCTACTCAAGGTGTAGTAGCTTTGGTCAAAGGGATGGATAAAAATAATAAAGCAAATCAACAACAAAAAGTTGACTCAGAACAATTTGACCTTGGTGATGAAAACGAAAATAAAAACAAAAAATATACTGTCTTTATAGACCCAGGTCATGGAGGAAATGATAAAGGAACTCAAAGTAAAACTAGTAACAGATATGAAAAAGACCTCACTTTACAAATTTCAAAGAAATTAGCAAATAAATTAGCTAAGCAAAAGGACATTCAAGTAGTTGTATCTAGAACTGATGATACATATGTATCATTGATGGATAGAGTAAACTTAGCAAAAAATAGCTCTGCTGATGTACTTGTTTCTATACACTTAAATGCAGAAAAAAATGGAAATACAGCAACGGGTATAGAAACATGGTATAGAAATAAAGCTACAGATGGCTCAAAAGAATTTGCACAAACAGTTCAAAGTACAATAGCATCTTATGTTAAAGTAAGGGATAGGGGAATAATTGAAAATAATTTTGAAGTACTTAGAGAATCAAATATGCCAGCTATATTAATAGAGTGTGGTTTTTTAACAACGCCTTCAGAAGAGCAAAAAATAATAAATGCGAAATATCAAGAGCAACTTACAGAGGGAATTGTTCAAGGTATACTTTCATATTTGGATTCTAAGGGAAACAAATAATTTAATTATTATCTAAATGTAAAAGTTAAATTAAAAATGCAAAGGTGTGAATTATATTAAAAGTATGATTTCATACTGAAAAGATTATTTAGATTCAAGAACTATGAAACTACAGACTGTTTTATGTATGTCTGTCTTCATAGTTTTTTTTGTCAAAATTAGTTGGTATTTGAAAAAAATAGAGAAATAAAATCGTAGAAATAGAGTTATTTATATGTGATTTTAAGTTAGATTGATTTACTAGCAATTGTGCCTTATAATTAATATATAATATAAAAAAAGTTTGATTGTAAAATAATTTAAAAATAATATAGGGGAATTTATATGAATAAAAAAAGTATAATGAAAATTTGTTGGTTAAATAAAATAGTTTTTATTATAATTGGTGTTTTGGGAATAGTTTTACTTACAAAGCATATTGGAATAGACATTAAGAGTCAAATTTTGCTTTTATTAATCTTATTTAGCATAAGTATGTTTATTTCATACCTTAAGGTTAAGGCATATGAAGACGAAATTAATTTAGATATTAAAAGTAATTTGGATAAACTTATAAACATCACTAAGGATGATGACTTTTTACAACATATTCAAAGCTATATATTTGCTAATAAGAGAGAAAATTGTGTGTTAGCATGCTTTGATTTATGCAGACTTAAACTTATAAATGAGATATATGGTTATAAGCTAGGGGATGAAGCATTAGACAATATCTCAAACAACTTAAAAAATTATTTTGGAAATGAAGCTATTTATGGAAAGTTAAAAAGCGATGTCTTTTTATTAATAATAAAACTTGAAGATAGAGATGAAAAGATTCCTAATTTGGCAAACCTTATTAAAAATAAAATTGTGACCTTGAGTCAGATAGATAGTTTTAAAATGAATATAAACATTGAAGCTTCTATTGGTATTTATAAATTTAATAATGATGAAATTGACATAAAAAAAGCCATAGATAATGCTGATATGGCAAGAATTAAATCAAAAGGATTAAAGCATATAGAATATGTTGAATTTGATGATGCTATGGAAAAAGAAATAAAATCACTTATGAAAATAGAACAAGATTTATTTTTAGCTATTAAAAACAAAGAGTTCATAATTCACTACCAACCTAAATTTGATTCAAGTACAAATAAAATTATAGGTTCAGAAGCATTAATAAGATGGATTCATCCAACCTTAGGTATGGTTGCTCCAAATAATTTTATACCTATAGCTGAGAAAAGTGGTTTGATAAATAATATTGGTAGATGGGTGATTGAAGAAGTTTTTATTACTATTGATAAATGGATTTCAGAAGGGATAAATGTTTTACCAGTTTCAATAAATTTATCTAGAGTAGAACTTTATAAGAATGATTTAGTAGATTTTTTTAAGTCGATGTTTGATACATATAATGTTCCTAGAAAACTTGTAGAAATAGAAATAACAGAAACAACAGCTTTAAATGATGTAAAATTTATTAGTGAGAGACTTTATGAAATTAAATCTTTAGGTATGAATATATCATTGGATGACTTTGGCATAGGGAACTCAAATTTTATCAATCTTAAGGGGATACCAGTAGATGTTATAAAAATTGATAGGTCACTTATATTAGATATAGTAACCAACTCAAAAACAAAGGTTATGATAAAAGCCATTGTTAATCTTTCGCACGATTTAAATCTAGCTGTTATATGTGAAGGTGTAGAGGATATGGAACAAGTTAAAGTTTTAAATAATATGGGATGTAATTTTATACAAGGTTATGTATTTTCTAAGCCAATAGAAGAATGTAGTTACAAGGAACTTCTTACTGGAAGAAGTAATATAAGTTTAGAAGAGAGTCTTTTGAAAGAATATATGGCAGTTGAGGAGGTGGAATAATGATTTCAGAAGACGTAGATTATGCAATAAGAATTGTAAGAGCTATATTTAATAATGGAGAAAATAATCCAATAGATGTCAAAACAATATTAAAGAATGAAGATATACCAATATTAACACTATATAAACTACTTAGAAAACTTTGTGCAAATAATTTACTTACTTTTAATAAAGAAGATGGAAAGAAATACATGTTAAATGTATCATTGGATACAATAAGTTTGAGAACAATTGTAGAAATAATTGATGGGAAAATATATATAAATAAATGTACTAGATATGTATCTAATTGTAGTAATTGTTTAAAAGGTTGCAAGGTAAATCAGGAATTACTAGAGATAGAAAAAGAAATCTATAAACTTTTATCAAGAAAATCTATAAGACAGATATTAGAATAATAAATTTTTAGCTTAGCTAATAGTTGGAGGTTTTCAGTTATGGATGATATATCTCAAGATAATTTTCTATTATCTAAAGAGTATGAGAATAGTTTAGATGTAGATACTAAAAAAGCAGGTGGAATATACTATACACCTAAAATCATTGTCGATTATATTGTTAAAAAAACCTTGAGAAATCACGATATAATTAAAAATCCATATCCGAGAATTCTTGACATATCTTGTGGATGTGGGAACTTTCTTTTAGAAGTATATGATATTTTATATGACTTATTTGAAAAAAATATTTATGAATTAAAAAATAAATATGATGAAAATTATTGGCAGATTGATAATATACACAATCATATATTGAACTATTGTATATATGGTGCTGATATCGATGAAAATGCTATAAATATACTAAAGGATAGCTTAAAAAACAAAAAGACAACGAATGATTTAGAAGATGAAGGTATTAAAATCAACCTATTTTGTTGTGATAGTCTAAAGAAAAACTGGCGATATAAGTTTGATTACATAGTTGGTAATCCTCCGTATATTGGACATAAAAAACTTGAAAAAAAATATAAAAAATTTCTTTTAGAAAAGTACAGTGAAGTTTATAAAGATAAAGCTGACTTATATTTTTGTTTTTATAAAAAGATTATAGATATCTTAAAATGTGGAGGAACTGGAAGTGTTATAACGCCGAGATATTTCTTAGAAAGTTTGTCAGGAAAAGATTTGAGAGATTATATTAAGTCAAATGTTAATATTAAAGAAATAGTAGATTTTTTGGGTGCAAATATATTTAAAAATATAGGTGTTTCTAGTTGTATTCTTACTTTTAATAAAAAAAAATTGAATGATACGCCTATAGATATATTTAGAATAAAGAATGAAGATGTATCTATAAATAAATTTGAAACACTAGAAGAACTTTTAAATAGTAGTAAATTTGAATATTTTAATATAAATCAAAACTTGCTTTCTGATGAATGGATAATTGTAAATAAGGATAATGAATCTTTTTATAATAAAATACAAGAAAAAGGTAAATATAGCCTAGAAGACATAGCTGTAAGCTTTCAAGGCATAATTACAGGATGTGATAAGGCTTTTATTTTAAGTGAAGGGGATTTAAAATTAAATTTTGTAGATGAGAAGCTTTTAAAAGATTGGATAAAAAGCAAAAATATAAACAAGTATGTAGTAGAGAAAAGTAAATATAAGTTAATATACTCAAATGATATAGATGACGAGGTTAAAAACAAAAAAATACTTGATGAAATTATAGGTGTGTATAAGACTAAATTAGAAAACAGAAGAGAATGTAAAAGTGGAATAAGAAAGTGGTATGAGCTTCAATGGGGTAGAGAAAAGCTTTTTTTCGAAAGAAAAAAGATAATGTATCCATATAAATCCAAAGAAAATAGGTTTGCTATAGATTATGATAATAATTTTTCAAGTGCAGATGTATATTCTTTTTTCATAAAAGATGAGTATTTAGATAAATTTTCATATGAATATTTAGTTGGAATTTTAAATTCTAGTGTATATGATAAATACTTTAAAATAACAGCTAAAAAAATGAGTAAAAATATATATGATTATTATCCTAATAAGGTTATGAAGATAAGAATTTTTAGAGATAATAATTATGAAGCAATAGAGGATTTATCAAAACAAATAATATCAATTTTATTAAATGAAACAATAGACAAAGACAGAGTAGAAAAATTGCAGATAAAAATAGATAAATTAGTAATAGATTCTTTGGGAATATAAATAAGTATGGATATGAAAAAATATGTTGAATGTTAATAATTTATCTAAATTGATAAAGAAAAAGTTAACCATATAAAAAATATTAAAAATATATACTTTTGAATATTTTTTTGATAAAATAAAAATAAATTTGTACAATTTTATTTTTCTCCAATAGCTAAAAGTAGTTTTTTGAATTAATATTTGCTGAGGAATATAAATTAGGAACGCTTTAAATAGTAGGTGATAATATGAAAGGATTAGTTTTAGAAGGTGGAGGAACAAAAGGAGCTTATCAAATAGGTGCGTATAAAGCTTTAAGAGAACTTGGTATAGAATTTCAAGGAGTAACAGGAACATCAATTGGGGCTTTGAATGGAGCATATATAATTCAAAACGATATTGAGGTAATGGAAGATATATGGCTAAACTATGATTATACTCATTTTATGAATATTGACAAAGAAAGCTATGAGAGATTTAAAAATGTAGATTTTACTACGAAAAATATCAATGCAGTTTTTGAACTTATAAATAAAGCCAGAAAAAATGAAGGTATAGATATAAGCCCATTAAGACACTTGATGGAAACTACATTAAATGAAGATATAATAAGAAAATCAAAAAAAGACTTTGGACTTGTTACGGTTTGGTGGGATAAAAAAATTAATCCTCATCCATTGTATATAGAAGATATGCCACAAGGTAGATTGGTTGATTATTTAATTGCTAGTTCTAGTTTGCCTATTTTCCAAACAAATGTAATGGATGATAAATTGTATTTGGATGGAATGTTTTGTGATAATATGCCAATAGGGCTTTTAGAAGATAAAGGATATGAAGATGTTGTTGTAATTAGGTTAATTGATGATTTTCTTGGAAAAATGAACCTAAATAAACATCAAAATATAAATATAAAAACCATAATACCATCAGAATATTTAGGCGGTTCTCTTAATAAAGATAGAGATAATGTAGAAAAAAATATTCGATTAGGATATTTAGATACTATGAAAGCTTATGAAAGATGCGATGGTATTAAGTATTACTTTGATGTAGAGTATAAGTATGATGAAGAGTATTGTTTTGATAGATTTAGAAGAATGAGTAATGAAACAATACAATGTATTTGTAACTTATTGAATATAAAAAGAGATGTTTCGCTTAGAACTGTTATGGAAAATGTAATACCAAAGCTTGGTGAGACACTTGGTTTACCCAAAAATTTTTCATATAAAGATTTATTTTACTGTGTATATGAGAAAAAACTTGAAGAAAATAGTATAAATAGGGTAAAATTATATGATTTTAATAAGGTTATAGATGTTGTAAATACAAATATTGATTCTAATAAGAATTTAGCATCAAATTTTGAAGTTAGACCTAAAATCAGTATTAAAAAGAACAAAAACACAAAATTATTGACAAATTGTATTATAAAAGACTTAAAAAGTCAAAGTTAAATAAAAAACAAAAAAAAATTTGTAATTATACTCGAAAAAAGTGTATATTAGTAGTATAATATTTTTGTAGCACTAGTGGGAACAAAAAATGACCATAGGACAAAAAAGTACCACTAAGTGCCATTAAAGTAAAAAATAGGAAAACAATTTTAAAAAATATAAAATGTTAGGTTTATAGGAGGATTTAAAAAATGGAAAAAGTAGTTAGTATCAAAAATGCAAGTGGATTACATGCTAGACCAGCAGGAATGTTTGTTAAGAAGGCTGCTGAGTTTAAATCAACAGTAGAAGTTGTGGCAAAAGACAAAACTGTAAATGCAAAATCAATCATGGGAATAATGAGTTTAGGTTTAGCTCAAGGAGAAGAATTAAAATTAGTTGTAAATGGAGAAGATGAAGAAGTAGCTTTAGCAGCAATGGTTGAATTAGTTGAAAGTGGATTTGGAGAGTAGATATAATAATTTCTAAAAATTTGGTATTTATAATCTAATCATTGCTTAGAGTAAAAGTAACAGAGAAACATTAAAAATATACAGACAAAAGTTTGTAAATATTTAGTTTCTTTGTTACTTTCATGTTTATTTAATCAGAAGATTAAGATTATTATTAATTGGGTATGAAAATATAAATATTTTAAATGATGAAATAAGTAAGATATTTTTAATTATAAATTTGGAATCAAAATACAGAAGATATTTTTAGGAGGTAGGGTTATGGCTTACAAAGGAATAGGAGCTTCTCCTGGTATTGCTTTAGGGAAAGCGTTAGTAGTTGAGCATAGTGAATTAGTAATTGAGAAAAAAACTATAGATAATGTTGAAGCGGAAGTTGCTAAATTAGAAAATGCAGTTGTAGTTTCTAAAGAAGAATTAATAAAAGTTAAGGAAAAAGCTTCTCAAGAATTAGGAGAAGAAGAGGCAGAAATATTTGAAGCACATTTATTAGTTTTAGAAGACCCAGAGTTAATTGGTTCTGCAATTGATAAAATCAAAACTGAAAATGTAAATGCAGAATATGCTTTAAATGAAATAAAAGAAATGTTTGTTAGTATGTTTGAGTCTATGGACAATGAATATATGAAAGAAAGAGCAGCAGACATAAAGGACGTTACAAATAGAATACTTAGACATATACTAGGAATCAAAGTTGTTGATTTATCTGCTTTAAGTGAAGAAGTAGTATTAATAGCACATGATTTAACTCCATCAGATACAGCAACTATGAACAAAAAAATGGTTTTAGGATTTTTAACTGACATAGGTGGAAGAACTTCTCATACAGCTATAATGTCTAGAACTTTAGAAATCGCTGCAATCGTTGGACTAAGTGATATAACTTCAAATGTTAAAGATGGAGATTTTGTAGTTTTCAATGGAGATACTGGTGAAGTAATCGTTAATCCAGATGAAGAAACTATAAGCAAATACACTGAGTTAAAAGCTAAGTATGAAGAGGAAAGAAAAGCATTACAATTATTAAAAGGAAAGCAATCAGTAACTCTTGATGGGAAACACGTTGAATTAGCTGGTAATATAGGAACTCCTAATGATATAGAAGGTCTAATAAAGAATGATGCTGAAGGTGTTGGTCTTTATAGAACAGAATTTTTATATATGGATAGAGATTCTTTCCCAACTGAGGAAATACAATATGAAGCTTATAAAGCTGTATTAGAAGGAATGGAAGGTAAACCTATAGTTATAAGAACATTAGATATAGGTGGAGATAAAGAGTTAAGTTACTTGACTATGGAACCTGAAATGAATCCATTTTTAGGTTACAGAGCAATAAGACTTTGTTTAGATAGAACAGATATATTTAAGACTCAATTAAGAGCTTTATATAGAGCAAGTGTTCATGGAAGATTGAGAATAATGTTCCCTATGATTTCATCTTTAGAAGAATTATTACAAGCTAAAGAAGTTGTAAAAGAAGTTTTAGCAGAACTTGATTCTGAAGGTATAGCTTATGCTAAAGATGTAGAAATTGGTATGATGATAGAAGTGCCATCTGCTGCTGTAATATCTGATGTACTTGCTAAACATGTAGATTTCTTCTCAATAGGAACTAATGATTTAATACAATATACTTGTGCAGTTGATAGAATGAATCAAAAGATAAGCTATCTTTACAATCAATTTAATCCAGCTGTTTTAAGACTTATAAAGACAGTTATAGATAATGCACATAAAGAAGGTAAATGGGCAGGTATGTGTGGAGAATCTGCTGGAGACCAAAAAATGATACCAATACTTTTAGGTATGGGATTAGACGAGTTTTCTATGTCTCCAATATCAATACTTCCTGCTAGAAAATTAATAACTTCAGTTAAAGAAGCTGATATGAAAAAATTAGCTGATGAAGTGCTTAATATGGGTACTGCGGAAGAAATAAAAAGATATATTGAAACAACTTTTAACATGTAATTTATAAATTATATAATATGTAATTTACAAACTTATATTATATAAAATATCCATGTAGATATATTATAAATAATATGAATAACTCAATAAGTAAAGAAAAGCCATAGTTTATTTTATACGCTATGGCTTTTTTATTATTATAAATTAAAATTTATAATACCTTAATTATAGTTTGTGTTTTTTGTAGACTTATTTTTTAGGTAATTGCACCTGAATATGTATTAATGTTATGTGGATGTACTCTTGAAATATGGTAATATATATTAAGGGTGAATGGTTTAAAGAGTATATATTTAACCTCCTATGGCGAAATTCCTCTTCCTCGTCATAGGAGATGGAGGATGTAAGCCTAACCGATAGGTTATTTATTTTACTTGATTTTCAAAAAATGTATTGTATTATAAAATCAGTAGTAAAAACTGAAAGGAAGTAACTACAATGAAATTAGATAGTAATAATCATTAAGTATTTTTGTTACACTATCACTTAGTTATGTGTATAAAATATAGAAGAAAAGTAATAGATAACTCTATATCAGATAGACTAAAAGATATATTTGTAGATATCTCCCCAAATTATGGAGTGGAGTTGCTAGAATGGAATCATGATATTGACCATGTGCACTTGTTATTCAAAGCAAAACCAAATACAGAGATATCTAAACTCCTAAATGCTTATAAATCAGCATCAAGTAGAAGAATAAAGAATGAATTTCCAAGTATTCGTAAGTCTTTATAGAAAGAATACTTTTGGATGTAGCAGACTTATATATAATCTTATGTTATCCGATAGGATTAAAGCATATGAGGAAAACAAGGACTTAGATATTAAAAAAATAAAATATCCTACACCTGCACATTACAAAAAGAAATATGAGTTCCTAAAAGAAGTTGATAGTTTAGCACTAGCAAATGAACAAATGAATTTAGATAAAGCCTATAAAAACTTTTTTAGAGATAAATCAGTAGGTTTTCCTAAATTCAAATCTAAGAAAATGAACTATCATAGTTATACTACTAACAACCAAAAAGGTACTGTAAGGATTGAAAATGGATATATAAAATTACCTAAACTAAAATCGATGGTTAGGATAAAACAACATAGAATGTTTGATGGAGAAATAAAGAGTTGTACTATATCGAGAATACCAGGTAATAGATATTATATTTCTATATTAGCAGAAACTGAAATAGAGAAACTAAAAACTATTGATAAGAAAATAGGTGTAGATGTTGGATTGAAAGAATTTGCAATATGTAGCGATGGATTTAGAGTAGATAATCCTAAACACTTTAGAAAATCAGAGAAAAGATTAACTAAACTACAAAAGGACTTATCAAGAAAACAAAAAGGAAGCAATAATAGATATAAAGCAAGATTGAAGGTAGCAAGGTTGCATCAAAAGATATCAGACCAAAGAGCAGATTTCCTAAATAAGTTATCAACTAAACTAATACACGAAAACCAAGTTATAGTTATTGAGGACTTGAAGGTAAAGAATATGGTGAAAAATCATAAGTTAGCGAAAGCTATAAGCGAAGCAAGTTGGTCGGAGTTCAGAAGAATGTTAGAATATAAAGCTAATTGGTATGGTAGAGAAATAATAGTAGCAGATAAGAATTTCGCATCTAGTCAATTATGTTCTAAATGTGGATATAAAAATCCATTAGTGAAGAACTTAGGACTAAGAGAATGGGAATGTCCAGAGTGTGGAGCATTCCACGATAGAGATATCAATGCAAGTATCAATCTACTAAACTTAGCCATATAAATGGTAATCATAAGGGTTAGGAACTAGCCCAATAGCTTGGAGATACTGATAACAATAGTTATCTTGACCAAGAAGCCACCACTTCAAACATTACCGTAGGTAGTTAAGTGGATGGTAGTTCACTGATACTAGATTTGAAATGAATTTACCAGATTATATTAATAGCGATACAATTGTATATATAGAAAAAATGGATTTAGGAGAAGAAAAAGATAAAAGAAGTTATAATGTAATATTTGCCAATGATGGGGTAGAAAAAGCTGGTGGGAAGTTAGGTTTTTCTGATATTAATATTGATGTTATAAATGATGGTGGAGTGTGGAAAGTATCTGGATTTACGAAATAAATTTAAACTTAAAATTATTAATGTTAAAATTTGATATTGTATTGAAAAATAATTAAAAGTATTTAATAATAGAATTAAGGGTAAAATAAATTAAGAACTTAAGATATTGAATATGAATGTATAATTCTAATGTGATATCCAGATAAATCCTGAATTTAATTTGAGTTTTAATATATATGGTCTAAGGTTTGATTATTAAAGATTTAATTGTAAGTGTTACAGTTGATGATATTGATGTAGAGATTAAAGTTTAGAGTAGAAAGTGCACCTTAAATTTTAAAATGTAAATTTAAAAATGTAAGCTAGTACAATCTAAAAATTATAATCACTCAATAGATTCAGGGATTTATTTGTTTATTATAAATAAGTGGGAGTAGATTTTTCTACTCCCACTTTGTATATTATTATTTAATCAAAAATTATCACATTAAAATCCTAAGATTAGTTGATATTTCCTGCTTTATTAGCAAATAACTCCTTAATAACATTGTTTCTAGTAGCTAAATCTCCATTAGAATTATTTGTTTTTTTCATAATTACAGAATAACGCTTTTTATTTATAAAAAATATTAAAATCTTATCATCATCAAAGTTATATTCTTTGTATCTATCAATAGATTCATAACCTAAATTTAAGATGTTTTTATCTTTTATGCTATCTACATCCAAAACATATGATGGGTCAGCCTTTAGTAATATATTAATTAAACATTTTTCTTCACCAGCACAAAATAAATCAACCTTATTTGATATAGACTTAGATTGTTCTGAAGTTATTTTTACAGGAATAAGATTACTATTGCTATCTCTTAAAAGAGAACCATATGTGTCTTGTTGATATACTAAATTAACTTTTTTCTTAGGAACACTTACCATCTTATCCAAATGTACATAATGATGATTTTCAACAAAGCCTTCATTTAATATTTCAACAAAGTTGTCAATTTTACCTAAACAAAAAGATTCTATAGATTCTTTACAGAATTTATTTGTAAATGGTATAATGTTTACGTTTTCCTCGTCTATATTCCATGCTATAGCATAATCCAATGAATATACTTCTTCCTCTATATCTGCAAAATTATATTGTACTATGTTTCCTTTCAAAATTACTCAACCTCCATCTTATAATATATTTAATATACTTTATAAAACTTATATTATACTTAAATAATATCATAAATTAAATGAATATGATATAGTAAATGATGAAAAAATTGAAAAAAATAACTATAAATGAGTATTAAATATAAATAGTATATACTAATGGGATGAAAAATGTCCACTATTAACTTTATTACCCCGCATGTTTATAATTAAATTATTAATATAAAATAGAATCTATCGACAATGAATGGACTTTTAAAAGAACTTAATATAAAATTAATTAAATAAATACTTAAAAATGATTTACTTTAATGATAAAATCGTATTAAAGGAGGTTAATTTTATGGATATAAAAAATAAAATTAAATCTATGTTTTTGCCAGATAAAGATGACTATTTAGATGATGAAGAATTTGAGGATGATATAAAAATTAATGAGGATAATTCAGAAGAAGATAATAATGTACATTTAAATGACTTAAGCAGAGTGAAATATGACTATAGAGAATTAAAAGACATAGAAAATCAAACTGAAGAAATGTGTTTACTAGCAGTAAGGCAAGATGGTACAATAATAGAATTTGTAAAAGATAAGACTGATAGGGTGTGCATGGAGGCAGTAAAGCAGACTTATAAAGCTCTCAAATACATAACAAATCAAACCGAAGCTATATGTATAGAGGCCGTAAAACAGAATTATAGAGCATTATATTACGTAAACGACAAGACAGAAAATATATTAATTGAAGCTATAAGAAGTGCATCAACTCATGATGTTATGGAAGTTTTTAGATTTGTTGAAGAGCAGACAGAAGAGGTATGCTTAGAATTAATAGAAAGGGCATCAAAAAATGATGTGGCAGAAATATTAAAGGATATAAAAGAACAGACTCCAACAATATGCTTAGAAGCAGTAAAAAAAGATGGAAAGTCTTTAGCTTATGTTAAGGAACAAAATAATAGTATATGTTTAGAAGCAGTAAAGGAAAACTACAGTGCATTGCCTTGTGTAGAAGAACAGACAGAAGAAATATGTATAGAAGCAGTAAAGCAAAATGATTTTGCCTTGTATTATGTAAATGAACAGACAGAAAAAATATGTATAGAAGCAGTAAGACGAAGTTATATGGCTCTTCAATATGTAAATAAGCAGACGGAAGAAATCTGTTTAGAGGCAGTAAGAAATGATGGAAGAGCACTACAATATGTAAAAGAGCAGACAGAGAATATTTGTTTAGAGGCAGTAAGACAAAATGGAAAAGTATTACAATATGTAAAGAAACAGACAGAAGAAATATGTATAGAAGCTATAAGGGGATCATTTAAAGATTTTGAAATAAAAGAAATATTGACCTATATAAAGATACTAACAGAAAAAGTATGTTTAGAGGCAGTAAAGCAAAATGGAAATATTCTTAAATATATAGAAGAGCAAACAGAATCAATGTGTATAGAGGCGGTAAAAGAAAATTACAGTGCTATACAATATGTAAAAGAGCAAACAGAAAAGGTTTGTTTGGAAGCAGTAAATCAAAGTTTTGAGGCACTTAAATATGTAAAAGAACAAACAGAGGATATTTGTTTAAGGGCAGTAAGACAAGATTATAGAATGATAAAATATGTTAAAAATCAAACAGAAAAGATATGTTTAGAAGCAGTAAAACAGAATTATAGAGCTTTGGAATATGTAGAAAATCAAACAGAAAAAGTTTGTTTAGAGGCAGTAAAACAGAATAGAAAAGCACTTCAATATGTGAAGCAAAAACAAAGTTAAACATATATATTACGAAAATAAAAGCAAAACTAAGGTATATCATAAAAATAAATATAAAATTAAGGATTTATAATAAAAATAAAAGCACATAACTTATATGCTATAAGTTATGTGCTTTTATGCATATAAAGCTTAATAAAACTCTTTTATTATAACTTTTTTATTATATAAAAAATAACAAAATGATTATATAGGTCTTTTTTTGACCAGTTTTACAATTTCAATAACTAGTTTTGAAAAATATATTGAATTTTCTCAAAAAAGACGCTATTCTATATATGTAAAATTTTTTTCTGGAGGTAATAATGTTTAAGAGATATGCTGATAAAATGACATCTGTTTTAATTTATAACAACATGATAGATAACCATGAATCTAGGGTGTATTCTTATGGATTTGAAATATTAATTGCTTTTATAGTTAATATAACGACCATACTACTCTTAGGTTTTTTATTTGGGAAATTTACATATATATTATTTTTTTTAATATGTTACTGTCCAATAAGACAATTTTCTGGAGGGTATCATGCAAATAACTATTTTAGATGTCTATTAACCTTTATTTTTATAATCTTATCTACAATATTTATTATAGAAAATCTAAATGTATATTTATTTAAAAATATTATTATGATTATTGCTAGTATTAGTTGGATTGGAATTTGCATCATGTGTCCAGTAGAGCATAAAAGTAATCCTATAAGTGAGATAGAAAAGTTAACTTATAAAAAAATTGCTATATCTATGTCTACAGTAGTCTTGTTAATGACAGTTTCAAGTTTTTCATCAAATGTATTTATGGATTACTTTATATATAGTGCTTTTGCAATGTTTTGGATTTGTATAATGCTAGTATTAGGTAAATTAAAATCTAAAAAGAATATAAGTAAAATGTGTACGAGGGAGAATTAAATTATGAAAAAGTTTATTGTGAAAATTATGAAGTGTGCTAGTTCATTAGCACTGAGTACTGCAATTTTGTCAGCAAATAGCACTTGTCCATGGATTATACATCAACCCAAGGTACCAAAAGAAATTAAGAATTTAAAAAAGATAAATTAAAAACAAGCAATTATTTATATGAAATAATTATAAGAAATATTATGGTTTAATAAATACAAAATAAGCAAATTATTTATATAGAATTATTATAAAAAGAACTTATTATACTTTTAATAAATATAAAATAAGTAATTAGATACAAAAATTTTATTTTATGAGTACATAATATACTTTATTTTGTAATGTATAAGTGTGCTAATTTAGGGGGATATAGTGTATCCATTGAAATGACTTACGAGTAGTAAGTCATTTTTGTATTGTATGTATTTTAAGCAAACTGTATGATATAATGAAGGGTAAAGTTTAATTAAAACAGTAAAAAACTTTAGTATAGATAGTAGTTTAGGAGGTAGGTTATGAGTATAATACATAAATTTTCTATGAATGGATATAATATCGTTTTAGATGTGAATGGAGGAGCTGTTCATGTATTAGATGATGTTGCATACGATTTATTAGATTTTTATAAAGAAAAAAGTAAAGAAGAAGTACTAGATATATTAAAATCTAAATATCAAGAAGAAAAAATAAATGAAGCATATGAAGAAATATTAAATTTAGAAAAAGAAGGTCTTTTATATACAGAAGATACATATCAATATCATCCAAGCTTTGTACATAGAGAGCCTGTAGTAAAAGCATTATGTTTAAATGTAGCACATGATTGTAATTTGAAATGTAAGTATTGCTTTGCAGCTCAAGGGGATTTTGGTGGAGAAAAAGAACTTATGAGTTTTGAAGTCGGTAAAGCAGCAATAGATTATTTGATTGCCAATTCTGGAAGTAGAAAAAACTTAGAGATAGATTTCTTTGGTGGAGAGCCTCTAATGAACTTTGAAGTTGTAAAGCAATTAGTTGAATATGGAAAAAGTATTGAAAAGGATTATAATAAAAATATAAGATTTACAATAACTACAAATGGTGTTCTGTTAAATGATGAAATTATAGATTATATAAATGAAAATATGCATAATGTAGTTTTAAGTTTAGATGGAAGAAAAGAAGTCAATGATAATATGAGACCAACTTTAAATGACAAAGGTAGTTATGATATTACATTGCCAAGATTTAAAAAACTTGTAGAAGGAAGAGCAAAAGATAAGTATTACTATATAAGAGGTACATTCACAAGAGATAACTTAGATTTTTCTAAAGATGTTATGCATTTTGCAGATTTAGGGTTTAAATTAACATCTGTAGAGCCAGTTGTTGGAGATGAAAGTAATCCATATGCACTTAGAGAGGAAGATTTACCAAAAATATTTGATGAATATGAAAAATTTGCGGTGGAGTATGCAGATAGACAGTTACAAGGAGATGGATTTAAATTTTTCCATTTTATGATAGATTTAAATCAAGGACCATGCGTAATAAAGAGAATAACTGGATGTGGTGCTGGAAATGAGTATCTTTCTGTAACACCAAGTGGAGACATATACCCATGTCATCAATTTGTTGGAAATGAAGAATTTAAAATGGCAAATATATTGGATAAAGAAATTGTACTTCCAGAAAAGTTAAAAAATACATTTAGAGAAGCTCATGTATATACTAAGGAAGAGTGTAAAAAATGTTGGAATAAGTTCTATTGTTCAGGTGGATGTCATGCAAATGCAATAAACTTCAACAATGATATATCAAAACCATATGAGTTGGGCTGTGAAATGCAAAGAAAGCGTACAGAATGTTCTATTATGATACAAGCAAAATTAATGTTAGAAGGAGCAAATAATTAAATTTATATCTTAAAGGAGTTGTTTATATATGATTAGAGATTATTTAGAAGATAAACCTTTAATTGATGAAAGTGTCTTTGTAGCAAAATCAGCAGATATAATTGGAAATGTTAAAATCGGTAAAGATTCAAGTGTATGGTACAATGCAGTAGTTAGAGGAGATGAAGGACCAATAACTATTGGAGAAAATACTAATATACAAGACTGTTCAATAGTACATGGAGATGAAAATACTGTAATTGGGAATAATGTAACAGTAGGGCATAGGTCAATAGTTCATGGTTGCAAAATTAGTGACAATGTTTTAATTGGAATGGGTTCAATAATACTAGATAATGCTGAAATAGGAGAATACACTTTAATTGGAGCAGGTACATTAATTACATCTAATAAAAAGTTCCCACCAGGAGTTTTAATAATGGGCTCTCCCGGAAAAGTAGTTAGAGAACTTACTGAAGAAGATAAAAAATATATTGATGAGTCATATCAATGGTATTTAGAAGCAGCACAAAATCAAAAATAACAATTAAAGAGTGGTTGTTTCAAAACATGCTTAAATTTGTTTTGAGGCAACCACTAATTTATTTTATTAGGTTAGTTGGTATTTTAATTTTGAGAAAGCAGTTGTTTAGAATAGGTATGAAATGTCAAAAATAAAAATTAACTGAGTTAAAGAAATTTAATAAAATTACTAGTATATGTGATAAAATTAAATATTAAAGAGGATATAAGATATTAGAGTATCAATTAGTAAAATAATGTCGTAGACAGAGATAAATTAAGGTGTAAGTTTTTGGGTATACCTATTCTAGGAGTGAAAAAATTTGAGAATAAGTTATAGGAATTTAAAGAGATATAGAGAAATTGGATATATTTTGATAAAGTATGGTTTTAGTTTTATTGTAGAAAGATTAAATATAGAGGGCATAGCATATAAAATACCACTATTTGACCCACCAGAAGAAATAAAAAATATGACAACTGGTGAGAGAATGAAAAGAGTCTTAGAAGAACTAGGACCTACATATGTAAAAATAGGTCAAATATTGAGTACAAGAAAAGACTTGTTAGACCAAGATATAATTGATGAAATATCAAAGCTTAGAGATGATGTAGAAAAATTTGATTCAAATATAGCCATTGAAATATTTAAAGAAGAAGTAGGCTTAAGCATAGAAGAAGTATTCTCAGAATTTAAAGAAGAACCAATAGCAGCAGCTTCAATTGGTCAAGTTTATGAAGGAATACTTAAAACAGGAGAAGAAGTGATTGTAAAAATTCAAAGGCCAAATATAGAGAAGATAATAAAATCTGACTTGGAGATTCTTAGAACTATTGCACATACATTAAAAGACTTAAAAAAAGATTTTAATTTAGATTTAGAGCAAATGATAGAAGAATTTCAAACTCAATTAATGAGAGAACTTGACTACAATTTTGAATCTATAAATGCAACTAAATTTTCTAGGATATTTAAAAATAGTGATGAAGTATATATACCAAAAGTATATTCAGAATATAACAGTAAGAGAATTTTAGTAATGGAGAAAGTTAATGGCACAAAGTTAAGTGATGTAGAAAAAATAAGAAAATTAGGCTACAATACAAAAACTATTGTCGAAATAGGTGTTAGGTCTTTTTTTATACAGGTATTGTCACATGGTTTTTTTCATGCAGACCCACATCCAGGTAATATATTTATAGTTGGCAGAAACAAGATAGCATATATAGACTTTGGAATGATTGGAATTATTGATAATAGAACTTTGAACCAATTAAATGAAATTGCATTAGCAGGTGTAGAAAAAAATGTTGATAAAATAATTTACTTATTAATAGAAATGGATGCATTAAATGGAGAAGCTGATGTTAAAGGTCTTAGACAGGATTTATTGTATCTCATACATTACTACTATGATATCTCTATAGAAAAGATAAATGTGACAGATATATTAAATGAATTGTTTAGATTTTTTAGACAGTATAAGATAATTATGCCTGCACAGTTTGTAACACTTGCAAAGACTATTATAACATTAGAGGGTACAAGTAGAACCTTGAATACAGATTTTTCTCTTGGCTCTATGGGAAAAGAGTTTATGAAGCATCATTATAAAAGTAAATTCAATCCTAAGAATGTAGTTTTAAATTCAAGACAAAATGTGGAAGAGATATTGCTTGACGTAAAAACTATTCCAAAACAGTTAAAAGCAATCTTAAGAAATGTAGAAAGAAATAATATAAAAATGCAAATTGAAGATGTTAAAATGACAAAATTAGAAATTTGTATAACAGAATTAACTTCTCAAATGTCATTAAGTTTAGTATTAGCATCCATCATAGTAGGTTCTTCACTTATAATTGCATCACCAAATATAGAAAATAATATATGGATAAAATTTACTGCTATAGCAGGGTTCTTTATTTCTTTTATAATAGGGCTATGCTTAGTTATAAAAAGTATTAGGTCAAAATACAAAAAAGATTAGGGGGAATTAAATTTGAAAAAATGGACACTGAAATATAAAGGGAAGATAGAGGAAAGTGAATTTAGCAAAAAACTTAATATTTCCCCGGAAATCTGCCAAATTTTAAAAAATAGAGGTATATATACTGAAAAAGATTCAGAAATATTCATGAATCCATCTTTAGACTATTTAAGAGACCCTTTATTAATGAAAGATATGCAAAAGGCTGTAGATAGAATAAAGTCAGCTATTGATAAAAAAGAAAAAATTTGGATTTATGGAGATTATGATGTTGATGGTGTATCTTCTACTTCTATTTTATGCTTATATTTTAATAGTATAGGATATCATGTGGATTACTACATTCCAAATAGACTAGAAGAAGGCTATGGTATAAATGAAGAGGCTATAAAGCTTATAAGCTCTAGGGGATGTGACTTGATTATAAGTGTTGATTGTGGAATTACATCAGTATCTGAGGTTAACCTAGCAAATAATTTGGGTATAGATGTTATAATAACAGACCATCATGAATGCCAAAATGAAATTCCCTCAGCTTTTGCAGTAATAAATCCAAAGCAAGAAGATTGTAACTATCCATTTGATGCATTATGTGGATGCGGTGTAGCATTTAAAATGATACAAGCACTTACTCCAGAAGAAGATTTTAAGACTAGTATGTATGATTATTTAGAAATAGTAACATTGGCAACTATTTGTGATATTGTTCCACTTGTGGATGAAAATAGAATAATTGTAAAAAATGGTTTAAAATTAATGAAAGAAGGCAAAAATATTGGATTAAGAGAGCTTATAAAAGTTTGTGGTGTAGAAAGTGAAAAAATAGGTTCTTCTCATATAGGCTTTGCAATTGGGCCTAGAATAAATGCATCAGGACGTTTAGGATATTCTTATTTGGGTGTTGAGTTATTTACTACTCAATCTAAAGATGAAGCTGTTGAAATAGCTAATATATTGGAAGAAAAAAATAATGAAAGACAGATGATTGAGGCTCAGATGTATCATGAAGCTGAGGAAATATTAAAGTCCAATAGTAGATATAATGAAGATAAAGTATTGGTTTTAGCTAAAGAAGGTTGGCAACATGGGATAATAGGAATTGTAGCATCTAAGTTGACTGAAAAATACTATAAACCAACGATTCTTTTAGGTGTAGAAGGTGGAGAAGCTACTGGCTCAGCAAGGTCAATAAAAGGATTTAATATATTTGAGGCTCTTGTAAAGTGCAAAGACTTAATGACTAGGTTTGGTGGACATGAGCAAGCAGCTGGATTGTCTTTAAATTCAGAAAATGTGGAAGCTTTGGCTAATGAAATAAATAAGTTTGCAGATTATAATTTGACTGAAGATGATATGATAGAAAATGTAAATGTTGAATTTGAACTACAAGAAAATGTAATAAGTTTAAATCTTGTGGAGGAATTACATAAGTTAGAACCATTTGGATTAAATAATCCTAATCCTAGATTTATAGTTAGGAACTATATTCTAAAAGACTTAAAAATCATAGGTAAAAATCAACAACATTTGAAATTAAGCATAGAAAATGAAAAGTGCTATGAATGTATAGGATTTAACATGAGTCATTTAAAATCATTATTCAAAGTAGGAGATAAAGTAGATGTATTGTTCCAACTAGATGAGAACAACTATATGGGAAATAGGAAAGTGCAGTTTCTACTTAAAGATATTAGATTAGCTCGACCTAAAAGTGCAAGTAATGACAAACTTTCGCTAAAATTAATGTCAAAAATAATACCAAAAGATTCACAAAGCTTGTATAATATATCTGAGTCTGGTTTTGAATTATTTGATGGAAATACAGATATAAATATATTTGATTATTTTGAAAAAGAGACATTGATAATATCTAATTCTATAAATGGATTCTATAGAGCAATATCAGATGTATCACTTATAGATTTGGATTTTAACATAAATTACAATATTATTGAAGATATTAACAAAAATACTGATAAATTAGAGCTTATATTTTCTCCTAATATTGATAAAATAGACTTAAAAAGATATAATAATATTATTCTTTATGATTATTTATACAATAAAGGCGAATATTCGTATATATATGAGAATAAAAGAGAAGAAAGTGAAATTATAAAATATTATAATAAAACAGACCTATTATATTTAAAGAATGTAGTTAGTAATATAGTTCCATCAAGAGATGAATTTATAACAATTTATAAACAAGCACTTATAAAAAAAGAAATTGATTTGGATATGGTAAATATAAAGGGAACTTTTAATGTAATTCCATTAAAGTTTTTTACGATATTGAATGTGTTTAGAGAATTAAATTTACTTGACTTTAATTTAAATTATGAAAAAAATTCTGTACTCATAAGAATATTGCCAAAACCACAGAAAAAATTAGACTTAAATGAGAGTTTAATACTCAATAATCTAAAAAAATTAGAAAAACAATACAATAGCAGTTATTAGGAGGCGTTTCCCATGGATTTAAAAAACTTTATAAGGAATATTGATGATTTCCCAAAGCCAGGTATAGATTTTAAAGATGTTACAACTCTATTTAAAGACGGCGAGGCATTTAAATATGCAGTAGATTCTATGGCTGAAGAATTGAAAAGCAAGGGTGTGGATTTAGTAGTAGGTCCAGAAGCAAGAGGATTTTTGATGGGTACACCTGTAGCATATGCACTAGGAGTAGGATTTGTTCCAATTAGAAAACCTGGAAAGTTACCAGGAGAAGTTGAGAGTTATGAGTATGGATTAGAGTATGGTACGGATACTTTAGAAATACATAAAGATGCAATTAAAAAAGGTCAAAAAGTGGCAATAGTAGACGATTTATTGGCTACTGGTGGAACTATGGAAGCTGCTGCTAAGCTTGTAGAAAAATTAGGTGGAGAAGTAGTTTCTATGCAATTTTTAATTGAGCTAGAATTCTTAAATGGGAGAGAAAAGTTATCTAACTATGATGTTAATTCTCTTATAAAATACTAGTACTTTTACAATAGTTGGTATAGCACCAACTATTTTCATATATATTAAAATTTTATACAAAATAGGTGGTTATATGCATGATAAAGAATTACAAGAAATAATTGAAAAGATAAAAGTTTATGCACCTAATGCAAATTTTGAAAAGGTTGAAAAAGCCTACAATCTTGCAAAAAAAGCGCATGATGGACAATATAGAAAATCTGGGGAACCATACTTTATTCATCCATTGGCAGTGGCAAATATTTTAATAGAGATGGAATTAGATATTGAAACTATAACAGCAGGTTTGCTTCACGATGTTGTAGAAGATACAGAATATACCTATGAAGACATAACAAAAGAATTTGGAAAAGAAGTAGCGGATTTAGTTGATGGAGTAACAAAACTTGGTCAGATAAAATATCGTTCAAAAGAAGAAACTCAATCTGAAAATTTAAGAAAAATGTTTCTAGCAATGGCAAAAGATATAAGGGTTATACTTATAAAGCTTGCTGATAGATTGCATAATATGAGAACGTTAAAATACATGCCTCCAGAAAAAGCAAAGTATAAAGCAAAAGAAACTTTAGAGATTTATGGAGGTATAGCCCACAGATTAGGTATATCTAAGATAAAGTGGGAATTAGAAGACAGAGCATTAAGGTTTATGGACCCAGAAGGGTACTATGAATTAGTTGATAGAGTGTCAATGAAGAGAAGTCAAAGAGAAGACTATATACAAGGGATTGTTGAGCTTCTTAAAGATAAGTTTAAAGATTTAAGTATACCATGTGATGTATATGGTAGACCAAAGCATTTTTACAGTATTTATAGAAAGATGCAGAAAAAACACAAGACTTTTGAAGAAATTTTTGATTTAACAGCTGTAAGAATACTAGTAGATAATGTGAAAGACTGTTATGCTGTACTTGGTATAGTTCATACATTATGGAGACCTATCCCAGGCAGATTTAAAGACTATATAGCAATGCCAAAGCCAAATATGTACCAATCATTACACACTACTGTTGTAGGGCCTGATGGAGAGCCTTTAGAGATACAAATAAGGACTCATGAAATGCATAATATAGCAGAAAATGGTATTGCAGCACACTGGAAATACAAAGAAGGTATTTCTGGCAAAGAAGTAAAAGTTGAAGAGAAACTTCAGTGGTTAAGACAAATGATGGAGTGGGAAAAAGATTTAAAAGACCCACAAGAATTTATGGATGCACTTAAAGAAGATGTATTTAATAGTCAGGTTTATGTATTTACTCCACGAGGAGATGTAATTGAATTACCAGCAGAATCAACTCCTATAGATTTTGCCTATAGAGTCCATACAAATGTAGGAAATAAATGTGTTGGAGCAAAAATTGATGGAAGAATAGTACCTATTGATTATAAGCTTCAAAATGGTAACATTGTTGAAGTACTTACATCATCTAATTCTAATGGTCCAAGTAGAGACTGGCTTAACATAGTAAAAACACCAAATGCAAAAAGTAGAATTAGACAATTTTTCAAAAAAGAAAGAAGAGAAGAAAATGTTGACCGTGGGAATACCATATTAGAAAGAGAGTTTAAGAAACATGATATACCACAGAAAGACCCTCTTGTTGAAAAATACATGGCATTAGTTGCCAAGAAGTTTAATCAGCCAAGTGTTGAAGACTTAGTTGCCACTGTGGGTTATGGTGGTATAATGTCATCTCAAGTTGTATCTAAAGTAAAAGACTTGTATTTAAAAGAAATTAAAAAAGTAAAAAAAGAACAACAGATGCAAGAAGAAGATTTAAATAAACACAATATGAGCGAAACAGAATACAGCAAAAAGAGAAAGAAAAATTCATCACAAGGTATTGTAGTAAAAGGACTTGATAATATCTTAGTAAGGTTTGCTAAATGTTGTAATCCACTTCCAGGAGATGAGATTGTAGGATATATCACTAAAGGTAGAGGTGTAGCTATACACAGAGCGGATTGCCCAAATGCAAATAACAATGGAGACTTCTTCCAAAATAGATTAGTGGAAGTGTCATGGAGTTCAGCAGGTAAAGGCAAGTTTGAAGCAGAGATTCAAATAAAGGCTGTCGACAGAAGAGGAATTGTTAATGAAATAACTCATATTGTTGCAATGGATAAACTTAGCTTAAATGGAATAAATGCAAGAAAAGGAAAAGATAGTATTGTAAGTATAAATCTACTTGTAGAAGTTAATGACACTGAGGAATTGAAAATTCTAATGAAAAAATTAAAAGCAATTCCTGGTGTAGAAAGTATTTATAGAATGACAAATTAGAGTTAAAATAATAGGGAGGAAAATATGAGAGCAGTAGTACAAAGAGTATCTTCATCTAAAGTTACAGTAGATGAAAACATTATAGGTCAAGTAAATAAGGGGTTGCTAGTACTGTTGGGAGTGACTCATGATGATAAAGCAAGTGATGTAGACTACATGATTGATAAAATATTAAACCTAAGAATTTTTGAAGATGAAAATGATAAGATGAATTTATCTCTAATGGACATAGGTGGAGAACTTTTAGTAGTATCTCAATTTACTTTATATGGAGACTGTAGAAAAGGAAGAAGACCTGGATTTAGTAACGCAGCTAGACCAGAACTTGCAAATGATTTGTATGAAGAATTTGTAAAAAAAGCCAAAGATAAAGGTGTAACAGTAGGTACAGGTCAATTTGCAGCTCATATGATGGTAGAATTAACTAATGATGGACCAGTAACAATACTATTAGACTCAAGTAAATCTTTTTAAGGGGGAAAACTTTAATGGTTATAAAAAAATTTGTAGATAGTTATTTTGGAGTAAACACTTATGTGTTAGGTGATGAAAAAACTAAAAAATGTGCAGTTATAGACCCAGGAGGAAGTTTAGTAGATACATTAAGCTTTGTCAAAGAAAATGGATTGAATGTTGAATATATAATTCTTACTCATGGACATGGTGACCATATAGGGTATGTTAAAGATATTAAAGATAAGACTGGTGCTAAGGTAGTTGCACATACTGATGAAAAAGAATTATTAAATGATAAAAATAAAAACTTAAGTTACACAATGAGATGTGGCGCACAAGAATTTGATGCAGATATATATGTAAATGATAAAGATAAAATGGAACTTGGTGAATTAAAAATGACTTTCTTGCATACACCAGGTCATACACAAGGATGTATGTGTATAAGAGTTGAAGATGACATGTTCACAGGAGATACTTTGTTTGCTGGAAGTATTGGTAGAACTGATTTATATAGTGGAGATTTCCACCAAATGGAGAAATCACTTAAAAAATTATGTAAATATGAAGATGCTGTTAGAGTATATCCTGGTCATGGGCCAACTAGTACTTTAGGTGTTGAAAAGAAGACAAATCCTTACATGTAATTTTATATTAATATTTAAAAATAGTATCAAATATTTAATAAATGTATCAGTGATGGGGTTCTTCTAGTGTTTAAATAGAAGGAGTTAAGTTGATGTTGGATGTTTTTTTAAAAGGACATGATTATAAGTATGAAGTAGCAGAACTTATAAAATTGTTTACTAGTGAATTTAAATTTAATGACTTTGCTGATTGTAGCAATAGTATAGAGTCAAGATATTTAATAAATAGATTGATTTGTGAAAATGATACTTTACTTTCAATTACTGAATATTATGAAGGTGGTAACTTAAAGTATGAATCAATACAAAATATCAAAGATATAAATACGGAGTTTTTAAATGGATTTTGTAATAATAATACGATTGAAGAGTTTTTAGATAGACTAGACAGTGAAAGTAAGAGAAAGATTAGAAAATTATGCAAAGAAAGTATTAAAAAAAGTATGTTTATAGTACTTAAACAAATATTTAATTCTTATGTTCCATGGGGCATTTTGACTGGTATAAGACCAGTCAAAATTGTCCACAATCTGATGGATGAAAGACTAGATGATGATAGTATAAGAACTATTCTAAAAGAGAACTATTTTATAATGGATGAGAAAATAGATTTAGCTCTTGAAATAGCTAAAAGAGAACGCTTATTTATGTATCCGATAGACAAAAATAAAATTTCTCTTTATGTAAGTATTCCATTCTGCCCAACTAGATGTGTATACTGTTCATTTCCTTCAAACTCGTTAAAGCAATTTGGCCATTTAAAAAGAGAATATGTCTATAAATTGATTGAAGAAATTAAAGGGTTTGCCAAAGTTATTGAGGATACTAATAAAGAAATTGAAACTCTATATATCGGTGGTGGAACTCCTACTACATTGGATGAGGAAGAATTGGATTTACTTATAAATGCTCTCTTTAGAGAATTGGACTTAAGCAAAATTAAAGAATTTACGGTAGAAGCAGGTAGACCAGATACTATTACCAAAGAAAAATTAAGTGTATTAAAAAAACACAATGTAAGTAGAATTAGTATAAATCCTCAAACTATGAATGATGATACTTTAGTTAAAATTGGAAGAGAACATAAAGTTTCTGATTTAGTAGAATGTTTTAATATGGCTCGAAATATGGGATTTGACAATATAAATATGGATATAATTTTAGGTCTTATAGATGAAGACTTAGACATGGTAAGAAATACATTAGAGGAAATAAAAAAGCTTTCTCCTGAAAGTCTTACAGTTCATACATTAGCTATAAAAAGAGCTTCTAACCTAAATATAAATATGGATAAGTACAAAGAACATTTAACTCAGTATGAAGAAATGATAAAAATGATAGATTTATCAATGAAATATGCCAAGGATATGGGACTTAATCCATATTATATGTACAGACAAAAACATATGCTAGGTAACTTAGAAAATATAGGTTATGCTAAAGAAGGATATGAGTGTATTTACAATATACAAATTATGGAGGAAAAACAAAGCAACTATGCCTTGGGTGCAGGTGCTATATCAAAATTTGTCTATGTAGATGAAGATAGAATTGAAAGAGTAGAAAATGTAAAGAATGTTGAACAATACATTGATAGAGTAGATGAAATGATAAAAAGGAAGAAAGAAGAGGTATATAAAAATGTTGACTAAAGCTCCTAGAGGAACTAAAGACATAACTCCAAAAGAGGCTTATAAATGGCGTTATGTAGAAAATAAATTTAGAGAAATATGTGCTTTATATGGGTATGAGGAAATGGTAACTCCTATATTTGAACATACAGAACTTTTTAAGAGAAGTGTTGGAGATACTACAGATATAGTTCAAAAAGAAATGTATTCTTTTAAAGATAAAGGGGATAGAGAAATTACTCTAAAGCCAGAAGGTACAGCTGGTGTAGTAAGAGCATTTATAGAGAATAAATTATATGCAGATACTCAACCAACAAAATTATTTTATGTTACACCTTGTTTTAGATACGAAAGACCACAAGCTGGTAGACAGAGACAATTTCATCAATTTGGTATAGAAGCACTTGGAAGTGATACTCCTTCAATGGATGCTGAAATAATAGCACTAGCTGTTCAATTTTTTAATGAAGTTGGATTAAATGATTTGGTAGTGAGTATAAATTCAGTGGGTTGTCCAGTTTGTAGAAAAGAGTACAATGCTTTATTAAAAGAATATCTTGATTCAAAAGCAGATATATTATGTGAAACTTGTAATGAGAGAAGAGAAAAAAATCCAATGAGGGTTATAGACTGTAAAAACCCTACATGTAAAGAAAATATCAAAGATATACCATTTATTGCAGACCATTTGTGTGATGATTGTAAAGTTCACTTTGATAAACTTCAAGAATACTTAAAGGAAATGAATATAAACTTTGTAATTGATAAAACAATAGTTAGAGGGTTAGATTACTATAGAAAAACTGCTTTTGAAATTATATCTAATGATATAGGTGCTCAAAGTACTGTATGTGGTGGAGGCAGATATGATGGTCTTGTTGAACAACTAGGTGGTCCAAAAGGTATAAGTGGAATTGGATTTGGACTAGGGATTGAAAGACTTTTACTTACACTTGAAGGTAATGGAATTGAAATAGAAAACCCTCAATCTACAGACATATTTATAGTAACTATAGGTGAAGAAGCAAATACAAGAAGCTTTAAATTGTTGAAAGATTTAAGACAAAATCATATAAGTGCGGATAAAGACCATATAGAAAGAAGTGTAAAAGCACAATTTAAGTATTCAGATAAAATAAATTCAAAATTTACAATAGTAATTGGTGATGACGAGCTAAAAAATGACACTGCAACATTAAAAAATATGAAAACATCAGAGCAAACTACTGTAAAATTAAGTACATTAGTTGAAGAATTAAAGCAAAAGCTGTAAAATAAGAAAGTATGATGTTTTGTGTATTAGATAAATATATAGCATTAAAATTAAATAAAATGGAGGTAGTATCTTGGAAACTTTAAAGGGTTTAAAGAGAACTCACTACTGTGGAGAGTTGAGAGAAAAAAACATAAATGAAGAAGTTGTACTTATGGGATGGGTACAGAAAAAAAGAAACTTAGGAGGACTTGTATTTGTTGATTTAAGAGATACAAGTGGATTATGCCAAATAGTTTTTGATACAGATGTAGATAAAGAAGCTTTTGAAAAAGCTGAAAAATTAGGTGCTGAGTTTGTAATAGCAGTAAAAGGAAAAGTATGCGAAAGACAGTCTAAAAACCCTAACATGCCAACTGGGGACATAGAGATATTTGCAACTGAACTTATACTTTTAAATAAATCAGAAACTCCACCTATTTATATAAAAGATGATGATGATGTTTCAGAAGCACTAAGACTAAAATATAGATACTTAGACTTGAGAAAATCATCTATGCAAAGAAATTTAAAGTTAAGACATAAAGTAATGAATATTACAAGAAATTACTTATCAAATAATAGATTTTGTGAAATAGAAACACCATTTTTAATTGCTCCAACACCAGAAGGAGCAAGGGATTATCTTGTACCAAGTAGAGTTAATCCAGGTAAATTTTATGCATTACCACAATCACCACAATTATACAAACAATTATTAATGGTAAGTGGTATGGATAGATATTTCCAAATAGTTAAGTGTTTTAGAGATGAAGACCTAAGAGCTGATAGACAACCAGAATTTACACAAATAGACTGTGAAATGTCTTTTGTTGAACAAGAAGATGTTATGAGTATGATTGAAGGATTACTTGAAGTTATATTTAAAGAAGTTTTAAATGTAGAATTGACACTTCCACTTCCTAAAATGACTTATGCAGAAGCTATGGCTAGATATGGTTCAGACAAACCAGACACTAGATTTGGTTATGAACTAACAGATATATCTGATGTCGTTTGTAATTGTGGATTTAAGGTGTTTGCTGATGCTACACAACCAGGAAAAAGCGTTAGAGGTATAAATGTAAAAGGAAAAGCTGACGATTTTACTAGAAAACAAATATCATCATTAGAAGAACATGCTAAAACATATAGAGCAAAAGGGCTTGCTTGGATGAAAGTAGGTCAAGATGGAGTAACTTCTCCAATAGCAAAATTCTTTAGCGAAGATGAAATGAATGCTATACTTACAAGAATGAATGCAGAAGCAGGAGATTTACTTTTATTTGTAGCTGATAAAAACTCAGTAGTATTTGATGCTTTAGGACAAGTTAGACTTGAAGTGGCAAATAGACTTAATATACTAGATAAGAATGTATATAATTTATTATGGGTAACTGAATTCCCTGTTTTTGAAGAAGATGAAGAAACAGGTAAGTTTGCAGCAATGCATCACCCATTTACATCACCTATGGATGAAGATTTAGATAAACTAGAAGATGGAGATAAAGCATCTTTAAGAGCTAAAGCTTATGACATTGTATTAAATGGATATGAAATAGGTGGAGGAAGTGTTAGAATATCAAATTCAGATGTTCAATCAAGAATGTTTAAGGCACTTGGGTTTACAGAAGAAAGAGCTAATGAGAAGTTTGGTTACTTATTAGAAGCATTCAAATATGGAACTCCTCCTCATGCTGGTCTAGCTTTTGGGCTTGATAGACTTGTTATGTTGCTTGCAGGAGCTGAAAATATAAGAGAAGTTATTGCATTCCCTAAAAATCAAAATGCTGTTTGTCCTATGACAAATGCTCCTACAGTAGCAGATGATGAGCAATTGGATGAATTAAGTATAAAAGTTGATATAAAAGATAAAGAATAATATATGAATAAGAAATAATATATAAAAGACTGTCGCACTAAAAATAGGGTGACGTCTTTTTTTTGTACTATTTAATAGTAATAATTGTCAATTAAAAGTAACATTAATTATTATTTACACAATTCTAAAAAAGAATTCTGTTAGATTAATAATCCAAACTATTCCTACCTGATACTACAAACAATAAAATACTATATTAGACAAAAAAATTAAAAAATTACCAAATTAAAAATTATTTAAAAATAAATTGACAACGATTTCGAGTTGTTATAATATGTAATAAAGAACTTGTTATATAATGTTATAAAAATACTACATGAGGGGGTGAGTAAAATGGATGAAAAAAAGCAAAAAAAAGAAATGGACTTAGAGGTAAATTCATTTATTCCTTTGTACCAACAACTATATGACAACATAAAAAAACAAATAGCAGCTGGTATATATAAGCCAGGAGATAAACTTCCATCTGAAGTAGACCTATGTAAGGAGTTTAATATAAGTCGTATAACTGTGAGAAATGCGCTTAATGAACTTGTAAAAGAAGATATATTATGTAAAAAGCGTGGAAAAGGAACTTATGTAACTATTCCAGAGAGAATAGAAGCAACATGTGCAGGAAATAGTTTTACTAATTCTTGTCATCGTATTAATGCAAAACCAAGTACTAAGATAATCTCTATTTTGATAAAAAAAGCTGATAAGCAGGTGGCTGAAGCTTTAAATATTGAACTAGAAGAGAAGATAATATGTATTAAAAGACTTCGATTAATAGATGAAGTACCTGTTATTTTTGAAGTTGATTACTTTAGAATAGATTACATGTTTTTATTAAAAGAAGAGCTGGAAGATAAGTCTTTAATGGAAGTTATATCTAATAATATAAGTACACTACCTAATCGTGTGGAAAATATATTTGAAGTAAAACACTCAAACAAAGAATATTCTGACCACCTTAAATGTGCAAGCAATATGGCATTATTAAAAGTAAGACAATTAGTATATACAGAGAATAATGATGTTTTATATTACAATGAACAATTTATAAGAAGTGATAAGTATAAATATGCAGTATCAGCAGAAATATAATTTACACTTAGGAGAGGAATAAATATGAGAAAAATAATATTAGCGTCTCATGGAGACTTTTCAAAAGGGCTTTTAGATTCAGTAAAAATGATAGTAGGAGATTTAGCAAATTGCGTTAATTCATACAGTTTATATCCTGGACAAAGCGCTTCAGATTTTGCTTTAGAGTTAGAAAAAACAATAGTAGAAGATAAAGAATGTGAATATATAATTTTATCTGATTTATACGGAGCAAGTGTATGTACTGCTATGTTAAGGTTAACTAAGTTACATAATGTTAAGCTATTTTCAGGAATGAATTTAAATATGGTATTAGAGCTTCTTACAAGATTTTCTGATAAATTAACAACTGAAGATGCAGAACAGTTAGCAAAAGAATCTAGAATGGGAATACAAAATGTAACATTACAAATAAATGAAGAAGAAGAGGTATTTTAGTTTATGGACAATAAGGGAATATTATCAGTTTTTAAAAACAAAAAGCCAATTATAGCAATGATACACCTAAAGGGAGATACTTCAGATGATATTTTTGAAAGAGCTAAAAAAGAAATTAGTATCTTAGAAGCAAATGGTGTAGATGGAATAATGTTAGAAAATTACTATGGCAATTACTATGATTTAGAAAGAATACTTGAATATGTATCTAAATCTAATTTGTCAATACCATATGGAGTAAATTGCTTAAATGTTGATACTATGGGATTTGAACTAGCAACAAGATATAATGCAAGCTATGTACAAGTTGACTCTGTAGTAGGTCATGTCAAACCTAGAGATGAGGCTACTTTAGAAGAATTTTTCAAATTACACCGCTCAAAATGTCAAGCTTATTTAATTGGAGGGGTACGTTTTAAGTATCAACCAGTTTTATCAGAAAATACTGTTGAAGAAGATTTAAAGATAGGAATGACAAGATGTGATGCTATAGCAGTTACAGAAAATGCTACAGGGCAAGAAACATCAATGGAAAAAATAGAATTATTCCGCAAAAATGTAGGAGATTTCCCTTTAGTTATTGCAGCTGGAGTTACATTAGAAAATGCAAAAAAGCAGCTTGAGATAGGGGATATGGCAATAATAGGAAGTTACTTCAAAGATAATTACCAAGACTTTGGAGATGTTAGTGCAGAACACGTAAAAACATTTATGGATGAAATAAAAAAAATTAGGGAGGAATTATAATGATTAAATTAGTAAGGGTAGACCACAGACTTATACATGGACAAGTAGCATTTACATGGACAAAGTTTTTAAATACAGATTGTATATTAATAGCAAGTGATGAACTATTAAAGGATGATTTAAGAATGGCAGGGCTTAAAATGGCTAAGCCATCTAATGTCAAACTTGTAATGAAAAGTATAGCAGATTCTATAAAAGCACTTAATTCAGGTGTAACTGACAAATACAATCTTTTGATACTTTGTGAATCTGTAGAAGATGTTTATAGACTATCTAAAGAAGTTAAATCTATTAAATCAATAAACCTTGGTGGAACAAAATCAGATGATAATCGTGAAAATATATCTAAAGCAGTTCATGTATCAAAGGATGATATAAACATGATTAAAGAATTAGATTCAGAAGGTGTAAATGTATTCGTACAATTAGTTCCTGATGATGATGCTACAAATGTAATGAAACTAATATAATTTTAGGGGGATAAAAATGGAATTTACACAAGTTATTCTAATAACTCTAATTGCATTCTTTGCATATATGCATTGTTTTGTAGGTTCTACAATGCATAATAGACCTATAGTTGTTGCACCACTTGTTGGTTTAGCACTAGGAGATTTACGTACAGGTATAGTAATAGGGTCAACATTAGAACTAGTATTTATGGGTGCATTCCCAGTTGGAGCAAGTAATCCTCCTGACTTTGTATCTGGTTCTATTATTGCTACAGCATTTGTAATATTAACTGGTCAAGATGTATCAGCAGCAGTTGTACTTGCAGTTCCTATAGCAACTTTAGTATTACTTATAGACAACTTCTTAATGACAGTAGTACTTACATGGGGAGCTCATCTTGCTGACCGTTATGCAGAAGATGGTAACATTGAAGGCGTAGAACGTATACAATTATTATTTGGTATAGGCAATAAATTAATACTAGCAATAATAGTAGGTACAGGATTCTCATTAGGTGTTCCAGTAATAGAAAAAATACTTTCATTTATACCATCATATGTAATTCATGGTATGGATGTTGCAGCAGGCGTGATACCAGCAATAGGTTTTGCCATGTTAGCTAGAATGATGCTTAATAAGAAAACGATAGCATTCCTATTATTAGGTTTTATAATGGTTGCTTATTTAAAAATAACAGTAACAGGAGTTGCATTATTTGGATTAGCAGTAGCTTTAATATATGTTAACTTTTTAGGAGAAAAGGAGGTAGTAGTAGATGACAACGAATTCTAAGAAATTAGAAACAATTTCGCCAGATAGCAAAATAACAAGAAAAGACTTTTGGAAATGTTTTAGAAGGTCTTTAACATTAGATTCATCTTGGAACTATGAACGTATGCAAAATATAGCATATGCATATACGATGGCACCAATAATCCGTAGATTATATAAAAATGATAAAGAAAAAAAATCTCAAGCTTTAAAAAGACATCTTGAATTTATGTCAGTTACACCTCATATAAGTACTCTTTTAGTTGGTATATCTGGAGCTATGGAAGAAGAAAATGCAAAGAATGAAGAGTTTGATGCAAAGAGTATAAATGCTGTTAAATCAAGTTTAATGGGTCCAGTTTCTGGAATAGGAGATTCATTTTTCTGGGGAACATTAAAGCTTATAGCAGCTGGAGTTGGTATAGCTTTAGCTTCTCAGGGGAATATAATGGGTCCAATTTTATTCCTTCTAATAATAAATATTCCTCACTTTATTATTCGTTATATATGTTTAGATAAAGGATTTAAGTATGGAACTCAATTTTTTAAAGATGTAAGTGGTTCAAATATAGTCTCAAAAGTTATGGAAGCAGCATCAATGCTAGGACTTATGGTAATTGGAGGGATGACCGCCTCTAATGTAATACTAAAACTTAGTGTTAATGTAGGAAGTGGAGAATGGGCAGAGCCTATTCAAACTTACTTAGACCAAATAATGCCATGTATGCTTCCAGCTATGATATTTGGAATTATGTATTGGTTATTAGGAAAAAAAGTCAAGACAACTACGATATTAATTTCAGTTATGATTATTTGTATAATATTAGCTGCAATTGGGGTAGTATAAGTAAAATTATGAATATGATTTTTGATAATCTTTTCTACAATTGAAATATATAAAGGGGGGGCGTACTAAAAAATAGGCGATTCCCCTTTTGAATAAAAAGTAAATACTAAGTTCAAATAAATCACCAATTTTATGCCCATAGTGGCAAGCACCTTTTTCTTTTTTATCCATTAAAGTTATCTTTATCTTTGGTCTTCTAGCCATAATCTTACACATCCTCCTTTGTATTCATATTCAATATAATAAAAATACTGTATTTTAAAATTTTATCATGAATTCGTTTTTAAGTAAATTTTGTTTTAAAAACTATTTTTATAATAATAATCAGAAAATTTAGACTAAATTTGATTAGTAAAGTTGTAATAAATTCACTAAAAATAAGTTAGAATAGGTGAAAATTGAAGTATTTATAAGCCTCATAAAAAATATTTGGGAATAAATTATACACTATAAAATTTTAATAAAATAAGTATAATTCTAATAAAACTGAAATAAATTTAAAATATGTGTGAATAGTCTAAATTTAAATAATAATTTTAGACTATTTATCTATCTATAACTTAAATTATATCAAATTGATAATAAACTATATATTATACTTTTTTGTAGAGTAGAATTATAATTATAGAAAGAAAAAAAACTATCAAGGGTGAAAAAAATGTAGAAAAAAGTAGAAAAGATTCTTTTACAAAGAAAGGGAGGGATAATCTTGCAAGAGAGAGAAGAATTAGTTTTAAATCCAGTTCCAAAAGAGGAAAGAGTTGGATGGTTAGCTCCATTATTTAATATGCTTGGCTCTAATATAGCCATATCAGAATTAATGGTTGGAGGAACCTTAATTTTAGGAATGACTCTTTCCAATATGATTATTACATCAATTATAGGGAACTTAATATTAGTCGCAATTATTATGATACAAGGTTATATTGGTTGTAAAGAAGGGTTAAATACATATGTATTAGCTAAGGGGGCATTTGGAGAGATAGGTGGAAAATATCTAATATCTCTATTGCTTGGAATAACTAGCTTTGGTTGGTTTGGTGTACAAGCAGGAGTTGCGGGATTATCAGTACAAAAAATATTTCCAAGTGTAAACTTAACTCTAGTCACAGTTATACTTGGATTATTAATGGTAGTTTTCGCTTTGTATGGTTTTAAGGCAATGGCTAAGTTTAATTACTTAGTTATACCACCACTTATAATATTAATGGCTTGGGGAGTTTTTAAAGCTTTTTCTACTTATGGAGTTGAAGCTATCTACAATTACACTCCTCAAACAACAATGAGCATGGTTGAAGGATTAAATATGGTTGTTGGTCTTATCATAGTCGGTGCGATTATATCACCTGACCAATTAAGATATACAAGGGGAGTAAAAGATATTTGGATAATTGGTTTTTTAGGATTAGGTATTATTTCATTGTTCCAGCAAGTTGCAGCAGGTGTAATGTCTATGGGTGCTCCTACTTGGGATATAACAGAAGTATTGGCTAATTTAGGATTTGGATGGATAGCATTTGTTATTTTAATACTTGCATCTTGGTCAACCAATGTATCAAATGCCTATTCTGGTGGATTGGCACTAAAAACTATTTTTCCAAATGTAAAGAGAAATGTATTAACTTTAGTTGCAGGTCTAATAGGTACAACAATAGCAGCTACTGGTATAATATTCAAATTCCAATCGTTCTTATCTTTCTTAGGAATAGCAGTTCCAGCTATAGCAGGAATTATGTGGTGTGAATATTATTTTATACAAGGAAGAACTTATAAACACAGAGAAGGAATAAATTGGATTGCAGTAATAAGTTGGTTAATTGGTTTTGCAGCATCATATTATACTTCAAAAATAAGTTTCTTAATACCACCAATAAATGGAATTGTAGTAAGTATGATTCTTTATTATATACTAATGAAATGTTTTGGAAGTAAGGATAAATAAAGGGGGAAATTGTATGAGTCGTAAAGTGAAAATAGGTATAATTCAACAGCATAGTGTACTTGGAGATGTTAAAAAAAATATAGAAAAAGCAGTAGAGATGATAGATGATTTGGGAAATCAAGGTGCAGATATTATTTGTTTGCCAGAATTATTTGCTACAGGATATAACTTAGAATATTTAGGTGGAATTAAAACATTAGACCTAATAAGAGAACATAACAAATACATAGAAAAATCAATGTCAGAAGCAGCTAAAAGAAATAATGTATACCTAATATCTCCATATGGAACTTTAGAAAAGGACTCTACACATGTTTTCAACTCAGCTGTTATATTCGATAGACAAGGTAATATGATGGGAGAATACTGTAAAAATCACCTATGGTCATTAGAAGCAGTATACTTTAAAGCAGGGGAAAAAGTAGATGTATATGATGCTGATTTTGGTAAATTTGGTGTAATGATATGCTATGATGCAGGATTCCCAGAAGTGGCTAGAGAATTGACATTAAAAGGCTCTGAAATAATATTTATACCTTCTGCATGGAGAATACAAGATGAAGATATGTGGGATTTAAACGTATCTCAAAGAGCTTTAGAAAATACTGTGTATACAGTAGGAGTAAATTTAGTAAGTAATGACCCTAATTTGATACTGTTTGGAAAGAGTAAAATATGCAATCCTAGAGGAACTATAATAAGTCAATTAGATACATATAGAGAAAAATATATATTAGCAGAGATTGACCTAGATGAAATAGAAAAATATAGGAACGATATTCCATACTTAAAAGACAGAAAAAATAGTTACAATATATAATTTTACATTATATGTTAAGGTACAATTTTGATAAAAAATAAAATAGGAGGATATGTCAAACGCTAAAGATAAAGTTATTAACTCTGTTTGATATATCCTCTTTAATAATACCAGCTTTGGTTTAAAGGTTTTTGAAATAGTTTATAAGAAAGTCTTTAAATAATAAGACTGCTTTAGATGCATAATTCTCACTAAACCATGAAAGATTTAAATATCTTTTAAATTCAATATCTTTTATATGTAATAGTTTAATTTCAGGGTCTCGAGATAAGCCCCATGATTTTCCACATATAAATCCAACTCCTTGAAGTGATTTTATAAGAGCATAGATTGTATATGGAGAATCGGATTCAAAGGCTATTTTGGGCTTGAAATTAGCTGATTCACATAATATATCTATTATTTCTCTGTAATTCTCACCTTTAGTTATAACTATAAAATTTTCATCTGAAACTTCATTTAGATAAACCTCATCTTTTAAGGATAGAGAGTGGTTTATTGAAACTCCTAATAATATTTCCTCGCAGGTTAATGTTATATTATTTTCTGAGTTTAATTTTGTAAATGAAGAAGATATATACAAATCAAAATCACTTTTCTTATAAGACGATGGTAGAGTATGTGAAACATTAAAGGTAATATTAGGATATAGTTTTCTAAAGTTGCTCAAAAGTGGCGGTAATACATTAGCAGCTGCTGTAGCTAATATTTTTACTTCACCAGAGTTTTCTAAGGAAATATCTTGTAATTCTTTTTTTGACATTTCTACTAAATCTAAAATACTATCCACCCTTTTTAGAAATAATCTACCATATTCATTTAGTACAATATATCTTCCTTTTCTATCAAACAACTGAACCCCAAGTTCTTTTTCTAAAGAAGATATGGTTTTACTTAAAGCTGGTTGTGCTATATTTAGTTTTTGTGATGCTTTTGTTATGTGTTCCATTCTAGCGACAGTTTGAAAATACTTAAGATGCAATAAATCCATAATATAAAATACACCTCTTTTAATATAACTTGAATTATATAAATTTGATAATTAATTATATATTATACATTATAATACAAAGCTTGTATAATAAACTATAATATGGCATAAAGTTATGTAAATATTTACTAATACATTTACATAATCTAACTAATAAAGGAGATATTTAATATGAAATTAACTAAGGAAATATTAGAATATGCTTTAATAGGAGGTACAATTTTAGGTGGAGGAGGAGGAGGTGCAAAGGAAAGTGGAAGAGAGATGGGGGAATATGCCTTACAACATGGATTTCCAAATCTAATAAGTATAGATGAATTACATGATGATGCAATTGTCTTAAATGTATCAGCAGTAGGAGCTCCAGCAGCACCACTCAAGTATGCTGATAATGATGATTATATAAATACAGTCAAGATATTTATTGATAAACTAGGATTAGATATACAAGGTATTATTACAAATGAAAATGGAGGATGTGCAACAATAAATGGATGGCTTCAGTCTTCTGTACTTAAAATACCACTAATAGATGCACCTTGCAATGGTAGAGCCCATCCAACAGGCCTGATGGGGAGCCTTGGATTACATAGAGATAAAACATATAAGTCTTATCAAGCTGTGTCTGGTGGAAATCCAGAACTTGATAATCATATAGAGGGATTTTTAGAGGGGTCTTTAAATAAGACAGCAGGACTTGTTAGACAGTGTGCTGTAGCAGCAGAAGGTTTAGTTGCTGTAGCTAGAAATCCTGTAAAAGCATCTGTTGTAAAAGAAAATGCTGCTATAGGAGGTATAAGCCATGCAATAGATTTGGGTAGAGAGTTTTACTTAGGTTTAGAAATATCAAAAGATAAAGCAATAAACAACGTTGTCGAATTTTTGAATGGAGATGTAGTTTCAGAAGGAACAATAGAAATTTTAGAGTTAGAAACTACAGGTGGATTTGATGTAGGTAAATTGATTGTAAATGGTTATGAGGTAACTTTTTGGAATGAATATATGACAATAGAAAAAGAGAATAATAGAATAGCAACATTTCCAGACTTAATTATGACTTTTGATAAAAACACAGGCATGCCTGTTACATCAGCAGAAATCAGAGAAGGGCAAGAGATAGTTTTAATAAAAACTTCTAAAGAAAATTTAAAACTTTCAATAACAATGACACAAGAAGAATTATTAAAAGATATAGAAGATATATTAAATAAAAAAATAATTGGAGTTAATTAGGATATGTAGTAATTTGATTGATTGAAGAATTAAAATTGATTAAATTTAATGAGCAATATAATACCTATAAAACTATAAATAAAACAAATACTTAGGAAAAAGTTTATAAAAATAAAAAAATAAATAAGATATGAAAGATAATAAGAAAAAGTTTATAAAAATATAGATAAAATAAAAAAATGCTGTAATATTTATAAAAGTAAAAATATTTAAACAAAAACTATAAATAAAAGAAATAAAATTGGATGGTGAGCAAATATGATGTTAAAACAAGTTTTGGAAGTTTATGATATTATTGATAGCGCAGAAGTAGATGGAGAATGTGTAAAAAAATATTTGGAAAGCTATGGTGGGAAGAATATATTAGTAAAAACTTTAGGTACAGAAAAAGGGTCTACTGACTTAGTAAAGCTTACAATACCAGGAAAAAATGGAAAATCATCAGGAGGAACAGCTAAGACATTAGGTGTTTTAGGAAGACTAGGAGGAATTGGAGCAAGACCAGAAATGATAGGTATGGTTTCTGACGCTGATGGAGCTTTAGTAGCAATAGCAGTAGGAGCAAAATTATTGGACATGCAAAATAAGGGAGATTTTATTGATGGAGATGTAATAGTTTCAACTCACATATGTCCAGATGCACCTACTAAAGAACATAAACCAGTTCCATTTATGGATTCTCCAATTGATATGAGAACTATGAATGAAAATGAAGTTGATTTAAGCTGTGATGCTATATTATCAATAGATACAACTAAAGGGAATAGAGTTATAAATACAAGAGGTTTTGCTATATCTCCCACAATAAAAGAAGGGTATATTCTAAAAACAAGTAATGATTTATTAGACATAATGCAGACTACTACAGGAAGACTTCCTTACGTATTTCCAGTGTCAATACAAGATATAACTCCATATGGAAATGGTTTATACCATATAAATAGTATTCTTCAGCCTGCTGTAGCTACAAAAGCACCTGTAGTAGGAGTTGCTATAACAACTGAGACAACAGTTGCTGGATGTGCAACTGGAGCAAGTAATTATTCTGATTTAGAGAGTGCAGGAAGATTTGTTGTTGAAGTAGCAAAACACTATTGTGGTGGAAATTGTGAGTTTTATGATGAACATGAATGGAATATTTTAATGAATAGATATGGAAGCTTAGATAAGTTTCAAACTTTTGGAGAAGAATAAAGTTGTCTTTTATTGATGTTTTAGAATGGATGATATATGCTAAATTATTGTGATATAATATTTAGAGTAAATAAAAATTGTAGATATAATAATTTTAGGGGGAGTTAATATGAAATCAACAAAATTAATATCATCAGTATTGTGTTTATCTCTAGTTTTAAGCTTATCATCAATATCATATGCAAATGAAGTGGGTAGAACGGCAACAGAAAATACTTTAATAGGTAAAGATAGATATCAAACAGCTATTGAAGTAAGTAAAGAGGGTTGGAGTAGCGCAAATGAAGCTGTAATAGTGAATAGTGAATCTATTGTAGATGCATTATCTGTTACACCATTTGCTAAATTAAAGAACGCTCCAATACTACTTACAGAAAAAAATAATTTAAATTTACAAACAAAGAAAGAATTAGAAAGATTAGGTGTTAAAAAAGTTTATATAATTGGACTATCTGGTTCTGTATCAGATAGTGTAGAAAAACAACTAGAATCTAATAACTTAACAGTTGATAGAATTGGTGGTAGTGACAGACATCAGACAGCTTTAAACATAGCTAAAAAGATAGAAGGTTTAAAAGACATATCAGAAATAGCTGTGATAAATGGATATACAGGTCTTGCAGATGCAGTTAGTATAGCTTCTGTAGCTGCTACTAATGGTATGGTTATACTTCCGGTTTCTGATGCATCTGGAGTGTCTAGTTTTAAGGATTTTATAGCTTCTAAAAATATAAGTAAGTCATACATAATAGGCTCTACTAATGCTGTATCAGATAAAATAAAACAAAGTCTACCAAATTCAGAAAGAATAGGTGGAGCAGATAGAAATGAAACAAATGGAAAGGTAATAGAAAAATTTTATACATCAAATGACTTAGATAATGTATTTGTAGCTAAAGATGGAATAAAAAAACAAAATCAACTTATAGATGCTCTAGCAGTAGGTGTATTGGCATCAAAAGAAAATTCTCCAGTACTTATAGTAGGAGATAAATTGAGTGCAACTCAAAAGAGTATATTTACAAATAAAAAGGCGACTGCTATAACTCAAGTTGGTAGTGGTGGAAATGAAAATGCATTTGCAGAACTAAAAGATTTACAAGGGAGTAGTACTGGTAAGAAAGTAATGTATGTAGCTAATACAGATAAAGTAAATGTAAGAAGTGATGCTACAATAGAAGCTTCTGTAGTGGGTTATCTAAACAATGGTGATGAAGTAGAAGTTTTAGAAGTACTAAAAACGGGATGGGTTAAGATAAAATACAATGACGATATTGGATATGTCAGTGGGTCTTATCTAACAAGTAATAAACCTAATAACAGCAGTGAGAATGTTAAGATAAAATATGTAAAAGAAAAAGATGGTCTAAATGTTAGAAAAGGACCAAGTACGGAAGATGAAAAAATAGGACAACTTCCATATGGAAGTAAGGTAGAAACTGTAGAAATGTTTGCTACTGGATGGGTAAAAATAAAATACAATAGTGGATATGGTTATGTAAGTAATGATTACCTATCTGATACACCAGTTATCTAAACTTATAGATAATAAACAATAAAGAGACTGTCTTAATATTAATGACAGTCTCTTTATTGTTATGAAATGTAGATTTTAATAATGATTTATATTTTGATAACCTAACTTTAGAAGTTATTATTGTAGATATTATTAATATATAAATACTTAAAATCCGATGCTTAATACCAAAATTGCATATTAATATGATGAGATAATTTAAATATAAATAATTTTATCTAATTATTATTATAAATTAAGTAGTAATATAAAAGAAATAGCTAAAATGAGTCCTTTTATTTTTGTTTTTTGTATCTATTTGGTATAATAGTATTGAAACATATAATAATTTAGATAAAATTTCTTAAGAGGAATACTATGAGGAGAACATAAAATGAAAAAATGTCTTTACTGTAATAGGGATATAAAGTCACCAAATAATAAATTGGCTATAAAATACGATGACAATACCAATATATATCCATGCCGTACAGAATGTAAGGAAAAAATTGAAGAATATATAATAAAAAAACCTACTTATAAGTTTATAAATATATTGGAGGTTCTTTTAGGTGTAGGTGGAATATTTTGCTTTTTGAGCAAATGGACTATTGCAGCCCAAATTGTACTTGGAATTGACGCATTAGTTATATTTTTATTTCCATTAGCAGGGTTTAAGATGAATGGTAAATTAAGTATGGAGCAAACTAAGCATCAGAGCAGGTCTATAGCAATATCAATTTTAGCATTTATAATAGTAATAACTGTATTATATTTTAAGCAAATTGGTAAGTAAATCATAATTGTATAGAACATCATAAGAGTATGAGGTGAGTTTATGGAAGAAAGAAAATTAGCACCAAACAATGAGCGAGAAGCTCTTATAAAAAGATTAAAAAGAATAGAGGGTCAAGTTAAAGGGATACAAAAGATGGTAGAAGAGGAGCGTTATTGTGTTGATATATTAGTTCAAATATCTGCTATAAGGTCTGCTATAAATAGAGTGGGTACAATTATTTTGGAAAATCATATAAAAGGATGTGTAGCAGAAAGTATCAAACATGATGATAGTGAAAAAACTGAAGAGATGATAAAAGAACTTATGGATACCATAAATAAATTTACAAAATAAGGGGGCGGTTAGATATGAATCAACAAGGATTTATTATGGAGATTGTTGATGATAGAACTGCAAAATTAAAAATGCAAAGACACTCAGCTTGTGCTGCTTGTGGAAAATGTGCTACTGCTGACTCATCAGAGTCAAAAGAGATATTAGTAGAGGTAGACAATACAATTGGTGCGAAGGTTGGTGACCATGTAGAAGTAAGTATGGATAACATGAATGTATTAAAAGCAGCTGTGATGGCTTATATAATACCTCTTGTAGCACTTCTTGTTGGAACAATAGGAACATACTATATATTGGGAGCAATTGGAATGACATCTGGCGTTGAAGCGATAAGTGGATTAGTTGGGATTTGTCTTACAATAATTTGTTATTTGTATTTAAAGAAAAATGATAAAAAATTTAGAGATAGTAGAGAATTTATACCAGTAATCACAAGAATCTTAATTGACCTTTAAAATGATTATAATTTAAAAATAGCAATGTACTCTTATAAACACTTAATGTATATTTATAGGATTTGGGTACATTGCTATTTTTATATTTTTATTTTGATTTTCTTTGAGGAATAAAGTTCTTTCGTATTTTTAAAAGGTTTAATGTTCTTACAAAAGAAGTTACAACCAATACACCAAGCGATATTGCAGCACTTAAAAATAGTGCATCAGTACCTTTTGACATAGCTAAATCATAATTTTTTTGAATTAAAGATAACATTGTATTGTATAATCCAATTCCTGGTATCAGAGGAAGAATACCTGGAATTACAAATACAATAGCTGGTTGCTTTAGTTTTCTAGCCAATATCTCACTACATGCTGAAACCAAAGCGGCAGCTATAAAACCTGCAAAAATTGAGTTTGTAGTGAAATTAAATAAATATACATACACAATCCAACCAACTCCACCAGTTATTCCAGCTGGAAGAAGTAGATAAAGTGGTGCATTAAAAAAAACAGCAAATCCAGCAGTTGCAATGCCTGAAAATAAAAAGTGTAAAATCATTGACATATCAGTCATTAGAAAGGACCTCCAATTCTATACCATGTATCAAGGACAAAACCGACTCCAGAAGCAATTGCAATAATAATCATAGCAGCATCGAAAGCACGAGAAATTCCTGATATTAAATTACCTGATATTAAATCTCTGATGGCTTTTATAAAAGCAACTCCTGGGAGTAGTGGCATTATTGCTCCAACTATAAGCATTTTAGGGTCATTCAAAATACCTATTTCAACTAGTAAAACTCCTGAAAGTGCTATTAAAAAAGAAGATACTAAACATGAAAATGCAGATATTGCACTTATCTTCATGGTTTTATCATAAGTAATTGCAGCAAATATTGCTATTATAAATGTAAGAATAAAATTTAATATATAATTCCCTCCAAGCAAGCAAGCAAAGCAAGCAGATGCAATTCCTGTACAAGAGTAAAACAACCATAAAGGATAAGGTTTTACCTCTTGAATTTCATAAAGACGTGCAATAGCAGTATCAATATCATATTCTTTATCATTTACAAATTCTCGAGAAAAACTGTTTAATAAGGAAATCTTATTTAAGTTTATACCTCTTGATTGAATCGTTTTCATAAACGAAAAACCGTCAAATTTTTCATCTGAAATAATTATTACTGTAGGAGTTGTAAAAATATTTACATGATAAAATCCTCTTGACCTGCATATTCTAAGGACACTGTCTTCAACCCTAGATGTTTCAGCTCCATTTTTTATCATAAGTTCCCCTACAAATAGAGCTAATTTTAGAATATTTTTTTTATATTCAAGTTCCTCATTTTGATTCATAAATACACCTCCAAATTAAAAAACATAATATTGAAATTATATCAAATTTTTAAGTAATATTCCTTATATATATATAAATTATATTATCTTTTTTTTATTTAAAAATAGTCACATCTAAATTATATCCAATTAAAAGAATTAGACAATATTATTTATTATATTTTAACTTAAAATACAGAAAGAAAACATGTAAAAGTAGTAAAACACTTGACTATTAATTTATAAAAGACTATAATAATAAATTATCATATTGATAAAAACGAAAATTATGAAATGTCTGTAAAAGTAAAATTTAAATAATAACTAGGAGGAGTAATATGTTTGAGAACTTGAAAAAAGCGGACCCTGAGATTTATGAAAGTATGAAAAGAGAGTTAAAAAGACAACAAAGGAATATTGAGTTGATAGCATCTGAAAATATAGTATCAGTTCCAGTAATGGAAACTATGGGAAGTCATCTTACTAATAAATATGCAGAAGGTTACTCAGGCAAAAGATATTATGGTGGATGTGAGTACATAGATGAAGTTGAAACTCTTGCAATAGATAGAATTAAAAAGATATTTGGGGCAGAACATGCTAATGTTCAACCTCATTCTGGAGCAAATGCAAATATCGGTGTATATTTTGCTATGCTAAAACCAGGTGATGTTGTTATGGGAATGAATTTATCTCAAGGTGGGCATTTAACTCATGGTGCTCCAGTTAATATTTCTGGTCAATATTATAAATTTTATGAATATGGAATAGATAGAGATAGTGGACTTATAGATTTTGATGATGTTAGAAAAATAGCACATGAAGTAAAACCTAAAATGATAGTTGCAGGAGCAAGTGCATATCCTAGAGAGATAGATTTTAAAAAATTTAGAGAAATAGCTGATGAGGTTGGAGCATTACTTATGGTAGATATGGCTCATATAGCAGGTCTTGTAGCTGCTGGTCTTCATCAAAATCCATGTGAAGTAGCTGATTTTGTTACAACAACAACTCATAAAACTTTAAGAGGACCTCGTGGAGGAGTTATCCTTTGTAAAGAAAAATATGCTAAAGCTATAGACAAAGCAATATTCCCTGGAATTCAAGGGGGACCTCTTGAGCATATAATTGCATCTAAAGCAGTATGTTTTAAAGAAGCTTTAAGTGATGAATTTAAAACATACCAACAACAGGTTGCTAAAAATGCAAAAGCTTTAGCTGAAGAACTTATTAAGAGAGATTTTAAATTGATTTCTGGAGGAACAGATAATCACTTAATATTATTAGATTTAACTAATAAAAATATAACTGGTAAAGCCGCAGAAAAAAGATTAGATGATGCTTACATAACTGCTAATAAAAATACAATACCATTTGATCCAAATGGCGCACTTGTTACAAGTGGAGTAAGACTTGGTACTCCAGCTGTAACTACTAGAGGCATGAAAGAGGAAGATATGGCAGTAATTGCTGAGGCTATAGACCTATGTTTAACTTATGATGAAGAATCTAAGGCAAGAACATTGGTTGTTGGTTTAACTGAAAAATATCCTCTATATGAAGAATATAATATTATGGATTAATTAAAAGTATAATTAAATAAGACATATTTAAAGAATTAAAATGATAGTATTTATGTTTAAGTATGTTTATAAAGACAAAACCCAATTAATTAGGAGATAGCTTCCAATATTAATTGGGTTTTGTCTTTTTTAATTAAAACTTTAAGATTTCTTAAGAATTATACTAGGTTTTTCTAAAGATTTAAAGTTTATACTTATAAATATAGTAATTAAAGGTATTTAAAGGCTTTAATGAGGAGGGAATCTTATGAAAGTATTAATTCTTACAGGAAAATTTGGTATGGGTCATTACTCAGCATCAAACTCTTTAAGTGAAGATATAAAAACAAAATTTAATAATTCTGAAATAATAATTAAGGATATATTTGAATATATTATGCCTAACTACTCAGATAAAATGTATAAAACTTTTTCTATTCTTGTAAATCGGGGAAGTAGTCTTTATAATTTATTTTACAAATGCACTGAAAATGGAAAAAAAGATATAAAATTTACATTTTCAGATTATTTCTTAACTAAATTAGACAAGTTACTTAATGAAATACAACCAACAGTAGTTATTTCAACTTTTCCATTTTGTTCTCAAGTAGTATCAAGATATAAAGAAAAGTATAATTCAAATCTTCCTTTGATAACATGTATAACAGATATAAGTAGTCATTCAGAATGGATTAGTAAAAATACAGATTGTTACTTAGTGGCTAGTGAATCTACTAAAGAAGAACTTATTTTAAAAGGAATAGATGAAGATAAAGTAAAAGTTAATGGGATACCTGTAAAAAAAGAATTTAAAAAAATAGAACATATAAATCATTTAGATAAAAAAAACATCCTCATAATGGGTGGGGGCTTAGGTTTATTGCCTAAGTCAGAACAATTTTATAGAGAACTAAATAGTTTAGAAGGAGTAAAAACTACTGTAATAACTGGTAATAATAAAAAAATGTACTATAAATTGTACAATAGATATGAAAATATTGAGGTTGTAGGCTATACTAATGAAGTATACAACTATATGGAGAGTGCTGACCTTATTATTTCTAAACCAGGTGGAATAACATTATTTGAAACAATTTACTCAGAGCTTCCAATATTAGCATTCAATCCATTTTTGCAACAAGAGATAAATAATGCTGATTTTATACTAAATAATGGAATTGGAAGAATACTTGATAAAAATAAAAAATACTATGTAGATGAGATAAAAGACTTAATCTATGATGATGTTACACTTAAAGAAATGAGTTTGAATATGAAAAAACTTAAAAAACAATTTGATAATAATTCATTAGAAAATATTTTATTTTCATTTGATGGACAAGGAGTGTGTAGAGAATGTATGTAGTAGGTTTAATTATAGTTGTTGCTTTGATTTTTTTAATCCATTCAATTATACCTACATATTATAATAAATTATTAAATAAAGATGTATTGAAAAATATGACTGAGAAGAATGAAATTGCTCTTACATTTGATGATGGACCAGACAAAAGATATACAGAAAAATTGTTGGATGTACTAAAAGAAAATAATATAAAGGCCATGTTTTTCGTAGTGGCAAAGAATGCTGAAAAAGAGCCTGAAATTATAAAAAGAATGTTAAGAGAAAATCACATAGTTGGTTTACATTCACTAGAACATAAGAATGCATGGCTTTATAGTTATAATTATGTTAAAAAAGATTTTATTGAAAGTACAAATACAATGAAAAATTTAGGTGTAGATGTAAACTACTATCGTCCACCATGGGGTCATACTAATATATTTTCATATCAATTTGTTAAAAAATATAACTTAAAGATGACCTTATGGGATGTAATGGCAGAAGATTGGAGTAGAGATAGTACAGTAGAGATTATAGTAAATAAGTTAATAGATAGAACAAAAGAAAATTCTATAATTTGTTTGCATGATGCAGGAGAAAACTCAGGAGGAGCAGTTGGCGCACCTGAACGTACTATCGAAGCATTAAAGATAGCTATTCCAAAACTCAAAGCTAGTGGTTTTAAATTTGTAACACCAGAAAGGATGTAGTTATGATAAGTAAAACTGAAAAGAAAAATAAGTGTCTAGGTAGTGTAACCTTCTTAGTTTTACTAATGGGTATAACTGGATACTTTGTTTTTAGAGGTCAATCAATTGAATCGTTAATAAAATCATTAAAAGGTGCAAGTCCTGTGTTTATATTAATTGGATTTGCAATGATGTTTATATATGTTGCTTGTGAAGGTATAAATATATATTTAGGTATAAAGGCTTTAAATCAAAAAACTACATTTTTAAAATGTATGGGATATGCGTTTGTTGGATTTTATTTTAGTTCAATTACACCTTCAGCGTCTGGAGGTCAACCAGCGCAAGTTTATTACATGAAGAAAGATGATATAAACATATCTTATTCTTCACTTATACTATTAGTTATTGTTGTCATTCACCAAGTTGTTGTATTGGCATATAGCGGAATAATGTTCATTATGGAACGTGAATTTATACTAAACAATGTAAGAGGAATGAGTATTTTATTGATATATGGTGTAATAACGAATGTTGCTCTTGTTGTTGGAGTAATTGCAGTTATATTTTCAAAAAAATTAGTAAATAACTTCATAATATTCATAACGAATTTATTAGGAAAATTAAGAATAATAAAAGATGTTGAAGGTTCACGAAAAGTGATAACTTCTCAAATTGAAGAATATGTTAAAGGTGCTCAATATATAAAACAAAATCCAAAGTTAGTAATTAAGATTTTACTTATAACTATTGTGCAAATAACAGCTATGTTTTTAGTACCATTCTTTGTATATAAAGCTTTCCATCTATCAACATATACTGTGTTTGAAATATTAGCAATACAATCATTACTCAATATTGCTGTTTCATCTTTACCATTACCAGGAGCTGTTGGGGCATCTGAAAATAGTTTTATGACATTATTTAAGATATTTTTCCCAGGGCATTTATTAGTGCCAGCGATGTTACTTAGCAGAGGAATAAGTTTTTATGCATTCGTTGCTATAAGTGGTTTAGTATGTATTGTAGCATATGTTAAATCTTCTGAAAAAGTTAAGTCAGTAAAAGAAGTTGTTTATGTAAGATAGTATTGTATAGTTTATTTTTTACATCAAGGATATGTGTGTACGTTTTGATTAAACTTTGAGCATACTTACAATAGTAGAAAGTATTAAAACGTATGACATTGCTAAGCTTTTACTAATAAAGTATAATATTTTATATAGTTTGAAATATTTAAGAAATATAGTAAAAAAGGAGCTTAGCGATGAATAAAGAGATTCAAAAAAAAATTTTAGTAGCTGATGATAATCCAGAAATTAGGGAAATTGTAGAAATACTTTTAACTGGTGAAGGTTATGAAGTTGTTATGGCGACGAACGGAGAAGAGGCTGTAAATTTAGTAGACAGTACAATTGATTTGATTATTTTGGATGTTGTTATGCCAGTAAAGACAGGGTTTGTTGCATGTAATGAGATTAGAGAAAAAACAACAGCTCCAATATTATTTCTAACTGCGAAAACTCAAGATTCCGACAAGGTTATTGGGTTTTCAGCAGGAGGAGATGACTATTTATCAAAGCCTTTTTCATATTCTGAGTTAATTTCAAGAGTTAAGTCACTACTTAGACGTTATTATATATATCAGGGGAAGGAAAAGAATAAGGAGCAAAATATATTGAAAACAAGAGGTTTAAGTGTAAATTTGGATACTCAAGATGTCATATTGGATGGAGAAACTATATTTTTGACAACTATAGAATATAGCATACTAGTTCTTATGCTAAAAAATAGAAAAAAAGTTTTCTCGTCTGAAAATATATATGAAAGTATTTGGGATGAGCAATATTTTTATACAGCAAATAATACTATAATGGTACATATTAGAAATTTAAGAAAAAAATTAGAGAAAGATCAGAAAAATCCACAATATGTAAAAACTGCATGGGGAAAGGGGTACTATATTGATTAGCAAAATTAAACCATCAAAGTTGGGTGTCATACTATTGATATATGTAGTAATCTCAGCTGGGGTGGCTTTTATTTTAAATATACCATTTTATTCTGCCGTTGAGTCAATAGTAAAGGATGTATCAGAAGGTAGAACCTACTTTAAAAGAGAAGCAGACCAGTTAATGGCTGATTTTCAAATCTATGTGAATGATAAAAATTTAAGTTCAAATGATGGAGAAGATATATCAAATTGGAATAATGACAATTGGTTTGTATCTATGAAAGTATATAAAGGAAATGAGCTTTTTTATGATACACTGTACTATCCAGATGAAGTACCTGATAAGAGTGAAGAAAATGAATTTTATAGTAGCTCTATGGCTAGACATTATGAGATACAATTTTCTGATATTAAAGCTAGTGTAGTTATAGTAGCACTGTTTCGATTTCGATTTCAAAACTTTATAGAAGCTGTTTCTATCACATTTATGGCAATTACATTTATTGTAACATTTTTATTGCTGTTGAGTAGAAAGATTAAATATCTAAGAAAAATAGAGATGGGCATAAAGATAGTAGAAAGTGGTAGTTTAAAGTATAGAATTCCTGTTAAGGGTAACGATGAATTATCATCACTTGCATCTAGTATTAATGAGATGAGTCAGGCACTTGATAATCAGATTATAAAAGAAAGAGAAATGAAGAATAAAAATAAGGATATAGTAACTTCAATATCACATGATGTCAGAACTCCATTGACATCAGTAATTTGTTATTTGGATTTAATTAAAGATCATAAGTATAATAGCCCTGAGCAATTGGAGCAATATATAAAAAATGTGAGATTAAAAGCATATCAGATAAAAGATTTGACAGATGACCTTTTTACACATTTTGTTAATTCGGAAGAAGAAGTTTCTAAAAAATATGAAAAGATTAATGCAAATGAATTTATATTTCAACTGCTTTTAGATAGTTCATATACATTGGAAGAAAAGGGATTTCATATAAAAATAGAAAATGAACTTTATAATCAATATCATATTTATGTAGATGTAACACAATTTAGAAGAATATTTGATAATCTATGTTCCAACATAATAAAGTATGCAAGAAGGGATAGACCAATAGTATTTTTAATTAAAGTTGAAGATGGTAAGCTGTTAATTATACAAAAAAACAAAGTTAGTAACATTCATAAAGATGTAGAAAGTTTTGGAATTGGCATAAAAAACTGTGAAAAGATAATTGCATATCACAATGGAAGTATAAATGTAAACTCAGGTGACAAAGAGTTTTCTATTGAAATATCTATTCCAGTAAATGAATCATAAATGTCTAAATTAAGTACTACACATGCCAATTGTTATGTGCCTATGACCAAGTAACAAGTTTACTTGTAAGACCATATAATATTATTATCTTAAAAAAAGGGGACATAATAATATGGTTTTAACAGGAGCGCATTATATTTACATTGTATTTATGGTAATTATCTTAATTACTATGCTTATGAAAAAAGATACTATAGTACCATGTATATTAGGTGTTTTTTTCATGGGGCTATTCTTTGAAAAAAATATCTTTGGAGCTATAACAGCAGTGTTTAACTCGTTTATTATATCTTTAAATGAGTTGGGACCTATTATTTTAATCATAGCTATTATGGTAGCTTTATCTAAAGCTCTAGAAGCAAATAATGCCATACAGTATATGGTAAGACCATTTTCCAAAGTTATAAAAAATTCTAACACAGCATTTTTTGTAACTGGATTTGTAATGTTGATTCTTTCTTGGTTTTTTTGGCCAACTCCAGCTGTTGCCTTAGTCGGAGCTGTATTTTTACCTGTTGCTATTAGAGCTGGATTACCAGCGATTGGTGTTGCAGTAGCATTAAACTTATTTGGTCATGGTCTTGCCTTATCTACAGACTTTGTTATTCAGGGAGCCCCAAGTATAACAGCTGGTGCCGCAGGAGTAGCAGTATCATATGTCATAAATGATGGTATGATTTTATTTTGGGTAATGGGAATTGTAACGATATCGATGGCGTTTTATACATTAAAAAGAGATATCAATAAAGGAATGTTTAGAGAAGAGCTTAAAGATTTTGAAAGTGAAGAAGTAAAAGAATTTAATGGAAAATCTAAGATAGCAACTATTTTAGTAGCTTTAGGATTTCTTGCTGATATAATTGCTATGTATATGTTTGACCTAAAAGGAGGAGATGCATCAGCTCTTTTAGGAGGAACAGCAGTGTTTCTGATAATTATTATAAACACTATAAATTTCGGTAAAAATAGTCTTGAAAATGTGTGTGAAAATATAATAGATGGTTTTGTGTTTGGTATAAAGATATTTGGAGCTATTATACCAATAGCAGCGTTTTTCTACATGGGAGAAGTTGCACCTTTAACTGGTGTATTTGGAAAGGTATTAGCCCCTGGTTCTCAAGGATTATTATCAGATATAGGGATAGCTCTTTCTCAAACTATACCACTTAATAAATTTGCAGTATCAGGTATAGAAACTGTAGTAGGAGCAATAACTGGGCTTGATGGTTCTGGGTTCTCTGGAATCTCATTAGTTGGTTCACTTGCATCTGTATTTGGAACTGCTATTAATGCAAGTGTTGGTGCATTATCTGCATTAGGTCAAATTAGTGGTATTTGGGTTGGTGGAGGATGTCTAGTTCCTTGGGGGCTTATTTCAGCAGCAGCAATTTGTGGAGTTAGCCCTATTGAATTGGCAAAAAGGAACTTTATTCCTGTGATAACAGGTCTCATTGTAACAACAATAGTAGCAGTATTCATTATTTAGAAAATAAAAGCTAATATTATTTTACTTGTAGATTAACAAAGCTTATGTAAGTTAAAACTTATATAAATTAAAAATAAAAAATCATATAAATTAAAAATAGATGTACAGTTATTATCTACTAAAAGACTTTTGTATCATGTAAAAACTATACATCTATTTTTTTTGGAAGTATTTAATTTGAAGTAGTTTATGTAAATTAATATCTGAATATTACATTTAAAATATAGCTTTTAAATATATTTCTAAATGTTAATAATTTAGAAGCTCAAAATTGTATCCTAGTTTTCTAGCATCTGATATAAAATCACTTAGAATTTCTGTACTAGTTTTAGAAACAGCATGTAGTAATAAGATAGAACCATCATGTAAATTATCCATTATTTTCTTCTTAGCTTCCTCATGTGATGGTTGTTTTTCAGTATCCCAATCTCTATATGCGAAACTCCAAAATATAGTTTTATAACCTAGGTTTTTAGTCATTGCTAAGCTTTTTTCTGAATATTTACCCATAGGAGGTCTGAAAAACTTAACTATGTTTTTTCCAGTTAATTCTTTATAAAGTTTTTCAACATCTTCAAATTCATCATTAAAGCTTTCTAGATTGCTTGTTTTTGTTGGCATAGAAGGATGAGTTTTACTATGACTTCCAACTATGTGACCTTCTGCAACCATTCTTCTTATCAAATCTTCATTTTCCTTTATATATGGAGAGGTAACGAAAAAAATGGCCTTTACTTTATTTTTTTTTAAAACATCTAGTATCTTTGATGTATATCCATTTTCATAACCTTCATCAAATGTAAGATATAATGTTTTTTGACCATCTTTGATGGGTCCATTATATATAGCATTATAGTCAGAAAAATTAAATTTGATGTCAGTATTTACTTCTGGAGTTTGATGTTTAGTATTTGGTATATAAAACCAATCAAGAGCAGTATTATCCAAAGATGACACATCTAACTTTTCATTATCATTGTTCACAGTATTTTTATTTGATGGACTGTCTGTTCCATCTGAAACAGTTACATTGGAAGTATTTTTACTATCATCAGCATTTTGAGAATCTCCTTGTGTTGATATTTCTTTATTCTGTTCTGTGTTTTGTTTTTTTTGTGAGTTTGAACATCCCACAACGAAAAAAATAGATATAGAAAGTATTGTCAAAACGTATAGTATCTTTCTAAGCATTTTTTAGCTCCCTTCTAAATTAATTGTAATTATATATAGTATTATTATAGTTTGAAAGTGTTATTATTAATAGTTACATATTTGAAAATAAAGTCGCAATAGTATTATAAAATATGAATAATTAATAAATTTAAGAAAAAATGTAAAAAAGTAGTTGACCATATTATAATAAGATGTTATTATAATAAATGTGCTCAACAAGGAACCAAAAAATAATGAGTACAAAATGATTTATTTAATAAAATGAACTTTGAAAATTAAACAGTAGGTTAATTTATAAAACAAGAAACAAACCATAAAGCCAGATATTTAGATAACAATAGTATCTGAGCCTGATAAACTTTTATTTGAGAGTTTGATCCTGGCTCAGGATGAACGCTGGCGGCGTGCCTAACACATGCAAGT